>NZ_JBYZMP010000001.1:0-717225 GCF_058216375.1 Pontibacter sp. GD7
TCTCAGTACCAGTGTGGGGGACCATCCTCTCAGAACCCCTAGCCATCGTCGCCATGGTGGGCCGTTACCCCGCCATCTAGCTAATGGCACGCATGCCCATCTTCCACCGCCTCAGCTTTGACAAAAAGGTGATGCCACCCCGTTGTGTCATGCGGTATTAATCCGGGTTTCCCCGGGCTATCCCCCTGTGGAAGGTAGGTTGCATACGCGTTACGCACCCGTGCGCCACTAGCCAAGGGACCGAAGCCCCTTGACCCGTTCGACTTGCATGTATTAGGCCTGCCGCTAGCGTTCATCCTGAGCCAGGATCAAACTCTCCATTGTAAAAGAATTTGCGAAGCAAAATGCTTCAATGTGTCTGTCAGACCCCGGCCTCTTGCTGCCCTCCCCCATAAAGAAGAGGGCGAATCAACTTTTCTTTTCTTGTGCTATCTGTCTCTTGCAATCTCTCAAAGAACTTGCCGAAGAGCTTCCCTCTTCGCCTGAGCGCCACCGTTGTGCGCTGTCTCTTTTATTTAACCCCGCTCGTTTGCGGGGTGCAAAGTTCGGAATCTTTTACTTGATATCCAAAACTTTTTTCAATCTTTTTTTTCACTCTCTCCAACCGGAACTTCCTTCCGGGGCGGGCTGCAAAGGTAGGAAACATTTTCCGTTTCGCAGCAACTTTTTTCAGTGTTTTTTTCGGAAAGCTTTTCTTCCCGATTTCCGCCCTCGGCCCTCTTTCGGAACCGGGATGCAAAGGTAAGAAGCGTTTCCCGATCCGCAAGCTTTTTTCGAAACTTTTTTTTCGGCCGTCCCAGCCTAAAAAACAGCCCTCATGGCCATGCGGCGGCGCTTTCCGGCCTCCCCTCTCATTCTCTCTTTCGCCCCGTCCCTGCCGAACCGGGATGCAAAGGTAAGAAGAGTTTCCGATGACGCAAGGGGTATGGAATAAAAACGCAACTAATAAACGTCAACTATCTGACAATTAAGCCAATTATTTTCATTGTTGTTTATGCACTTATCTTCTAGCCTTCGAATTTCAGTTTATTGGCCTTATACTTATCAGTTATTATCAATAATGCTCCCTATTTATCTTTAATAGCTTCATAGTATTCTTTGCCTCTCTTCATTAGTTACTGCACTGTCGGCCTTAGCCCCATCTGCATAATCCTGTAGGTAACTGTACCTTTCTGTAAGCTTGCCGGCTTTTGCTATAGTAGCTCTCTCCAGTATTCCTTCTTTGTCTCCATTAAAGAACTGTGGGAATACGTGATCTATTAAATGCCTACCGAATTCGCGTGAGGCATTTCTTGGAAGCTCACAAGGCAGGTTGTCTACAGCCATTATAGTTATATTCTCTTTTCGGCTATAAGGCGGCTCTATTTCTCCTGTTTCAGGGTTATAGTCGTAGGCTGGTTCCGGAATTGTTGTAGCACGCTTGGTTGTAGGTATAGATCCATCCACATCGCAGGTAATATCGGCTATGGTATCAATTTTAAAACCCGGCTGACGCGTTTCCTCTTCCGTAAAGAGCTTTGGCGCACGCGGGTCCCAGTATGCACAGGCCAACAACAGATCCGTTACTTTAGTAAATTTCCGGAAGGTACTCTTATATAAGTGTGGATTTGCGTAAAAATCCGGCGAGTCCCATACTTCTACGTCTGGCCGTGCATTATAATCGCCGGAGCGGAGTTGGGCATACACTGGCTCCGTGAACTGCTTATATAAATAGTCGAACACGCTAACCTTCCGGATACCCATTTTATCCAGCACCTCCATCGCGCCGCTTGCCACACGCCCGCCTCCGGTTATTGCTATTTTAATAGGCGGAAGCTTTACTTTAAAATACTCTTCCTGCATGTCTTCCTTTTCAAGACATTGGTATGCCGGCTTCAGATTAAACAGCCTGTGCTTTTTACCATAAGTCAATATACCATTATAAGCACCCACCACCCCAGCATAATAGCCAAATGCAACTAAGCGCTGCCCGTTGGCCGATGTCAGGGTTTCGTAATCTATTAAAGTGATGTTCTTTTCGAGTATGGCACGCAATAGTTTTGCGTTGTGGGGTTGCTTCTTTATAGTATGAGAAAAGAAGAAGTATGTCTTATCAGGAATAAGTTGATCAACGGGCACTTCCTTAACCCCCATCAGCACATCGCAGTCGCTTAGGTCTTGTTGCAAAGGAATACCCAGCTCTGTATACTCTTCATCAGTAAAGCAGCGGATATCACTAGGCTGCACCACTATCTCAAGTTCGGGAAACTCCTGAATAGCCTCCACGCATTTTTTAGGCGTTAAGGGCACACGTTTATCTACAGGTATCTTTCCTTCTTTTATGATTCCGATTCTAAGCTTGCTCATGGATGGGATACGCTTGAATTGTTAAGCTGATTTTTTTGTTAGGCTGAATAAACAAAAAGGGACATCTGTGGCTTTATATTATAGTTATCGGGCTTTCTCCTCTTACACCTATTATATATAAGTATAGATGATTAAGACCTAACTATTTGGCCTTGATGCTTCAATATAAGAAACATTTACTATTACTTTGCAGAAAATAAGAGGCAAAGCAGCGCTTCGCCAATCCATTGAGTAGCTAAACCCATTATTCCCAGTCTATAAATCATTGTTATGATATTTAAAACTAAACCTGCAGACGTGTTTAAGGAGCGCCACAACGGCCCTGACAAAGAGCAAATGCAGGATATGCTTAAAACCATCGGGGTAGACTCGCTGGACCAACTGATTGATGAGACCGTACCGGCCGCCATCCGACTGAAAAGACCACTTGACCTGCCAGCAGCCCTGACAGAGACTGAGTTCCTGAACCAGTTCTCCCAGATCGCGAAGCAGAACAAAGTATACAAGTCTTACATTGGCCTGGGCTACAACGATACCATACTTCCTCCGGTTATACTTCGCAATATTATGGAGAACCCGGGTTGGTATACCGCTTATACGCCTTATCAGGCTGAGATCGCGCAGGGCCGCCTAGAGGCACTGATCAATTACCAGACGATGGTGATGGACCTGACAGGTATGGAGATCGCCAACGCATCGTTGCTGGACGAAGGTACTGCTGCCGCTGAGGCCATGGGTATGTTCTATGCAAACCGTAAAGGCACTTGTAAGAACGCCAACCGTTTCTTTGTATCGGAGCAGGTGTTGCCACAGACGATCGATGTACTGGCATCGCGCGCTACACCAATCGGTATTGAGCTGGTAATCGGAGACCACCGTGAGGTTGATTTCTCTGACGATACATTGTTTGGTGCCCTGGTGCAGTACCCTGCCGCCGACGGTGCCATATTTGATTATACTGACTTTATAGCGAAGGCGCATGCGAACGAGGCTTTAGTAGCTGTTGCAGCTGATATCCTTTCGCTTACATTATTAACACCTCCAGGTGAGATGGGCGCTGACGCTGTAGTAGGTACTACGCAGCGCTTTGGTGTGCCAATGGGTTACGGTGGTCCGCACGCAGGTTACTTTGCTACAAAAGACGCCTTCAAGCGTGTGATCCCGGGTCGTATCATTGGTATTTCTGTGGATGCTGCCGGTAACAAAGCGTACCGCATGGCCCTGCAGACACGTGAGCAGCACATCCGCCGCGAGAAAGCAACTTCTAACATCTGTACGGCACAGGTACTGTTGGCTGTTATCGCAGGTATGTATGCCGTTTATCACGGCCCACGTCGCCTGAAGTATATCGGCCTTAACACACACGCCTTAGCGCAGCAGTTGGAGAACGGATTGAAAGCCCTGGGCTTTGAGCAGCAGAACGAGCAGTATTTCGATACGCTGAAGATCGCTGTTGAGAGTGCTGAGCTTGTAAATGCTATCCGTACAGAGGCTGAGGCGGCAGGTATCAACTTCCGTTACTTCGGAGAGAACAACATCGGTATTTCGCTTCACCAGAACACCAACCTGGCAGATGTGAAAGCTATACTTGCCGTGTTTGCGAAAGTGGCTGGCAAGTCTGCTGATGTGTTAAGTATAGATGCTTTACCAGAAGAGACTGAAATCACCTGGTCAGATAAGCTGATTCGTACAAGTGAGTACCTGACGCACGAAGTGTTTAACAAGCACCACTCTGAGCACGAGATCCTGCGCTACATGAAGCACCTGGAGAACAAGGATATTTCTCTGGTTCACTCGATGATCTCTTTGGGCTCTTGCACCATGAAGCTGAATGCAACTGCCGAGATGATCCCGGTTACATGGCCAGAGATCGGGCAGTTACACCCGTTTGCTCCGGCAGACCAGACAAAAGGTTATGCGCAGATCTTTAAAGACCTGGAAGCATGGCTTTGCGAGATCACCCGT
The DNA here is from genome assembly GCF_058216375.1 of Pontibacter sp. GD7. Lineage (NCBI taxonomy): Bacteria > Pseudomonadati > Bacteroidota > Cytophagia > Cytophagales > Hymenobacteraceae > Pontibacter > Pontibacter sp. GD7. The sequence continues at coordinate 4,312 of NZ_JBYZMP010000001.1, forward strand.
TTCGATGCGGTATCGTTGCAGCCGAACTCTGGTGCTCAGGGCGAGTATGCCGGCCTGATGGTTATCCGTGCGTACCACGAGTCGCGTGGCGATCATCACCGTAACATTTCACTCATCCCATCTTCTGCACACGGCACTAACCCAGCCTCTGCTGTAATGGCCGGTATGAAAGTGGTGATCGTGAAGTGCGACGAGAAAGGTAACATTGACGTAGCTGACCTGCGCGCAAAAGCAGAGCAGTATAAGAATGAGCTGTCTTGCTTAATGGTGACCTACCCATCTACACACGGTGTTTATGAGGAGTCTATCATCGAGATCTGCCAGATCATACATGACAACGGTGGCCGTGTATACATGGACGGTGCCAACATGAACGCCCAGGTAGGTTTGACTTCTCCGGCGCACATTGGTGCCGACGTTTGCCACTTGAACCTGCACAAGACGTTCTGTATACCTCACGGTGGCGGTGGTCCTGGCATGGGCCCGATCGGTGTGGTAAAAGACCTGGCTCCGTTCCTGCCGGGCCACGCTGTGGTAGATCTGGGTCGTAAGGATGCCATTAATGCGGTTTCGGCAGCGCCTTGGGGTTCTGCTTCGATTCTGCCGATTTCTTATGCTTACATTGCCATGATGGGCGGCGAAGGTTTGACAGAAGCTACTAAGATTGCCATACTTAACGCCAATTATATCAAAGCTCGCCTGGAGCAGCACTACCCTGTACTTTACGTTGGCTCTAAGGGCCGTTGTGCGCACGAGATGATCCTGGATTGCCGTGAGTTCAAGAAGTATGGCGTAGAGGTAGAGGATATCGCGAAACGTTTAATGGACTATGGTTTCCATGCGCCAACTGTATCGTTCCCGGTTGCGGGTACGCTGATGGTAGAGCCAACCGAATCTGAAGCACAGGAAGAACTGGACAGATTCTGCGATGTGATGATCTCTATCCGTGAGGAGATACGTGAGATTGAAGCGGGCAAAGCTGACCAGAAAGACAACGTGCTAAAGAATGCGCCGCATACGCAACGCGTAGCGCTTGTTGAGAACTGGGAGAGACCTTACTCCCGTGAGAAGGCTGTGTTCCCGATGGCTTTCCTGCGCGATAACAAAGTATGGCCAACCGTTAGCCGCATCGACAGCGCCTACGGCGACCGTAACCTGGTTTGCTCTTGCGCACCGATCGAGGCATACAATGAGAATGAGAACGAGATGGTAGCTATCGGCTAATCCAGCTCCAACATTATATTTTAAGAAAGCCTGACCCATGTGGTCAGGCTTTTTTTTGCACATGTTGCCTGTTCTTACATTAATTCCTTATCACTCTAGCAATTATCTCAAAAAAACCAGCAAAAAAGTTTAAACAGTAAAAGTTATACTTTTATAGCATCTAAAATTGTTTAAACCCGTAACATAGCAAACACCACAAGATAAAATACCATTTACATATCAAACCATAGCATTTTCTAAAGTATACATTTAACAAAATATATAAAAAGGGCTATGTAAATATAATTTGGTTTTATACCTTTGTGCCGTCAAAACAAAAACCCTGAACAAAAACAATATTAGTTATGAAGAAAATGCTAACTGCGGTACTTACTCTGGTAATCCTACTAGTAATATCCTCGCAGGCATCGGCACAGGTTGCTGCTTTCAACAGCCTTTCACTTCATTTTTCTAATACTATCCTGACCACGGCCCAATACAATCAGGTGCTGGAAGGGAAAAATCCGAACAAACAGCTTGCAGAAGAGAGCAATGCACTTACCAAGCAGCACTTGACGGCACTACCTGCTACCGGCTACCTGTTCGGAGACAACACACAGGAAAACCCGGCGGACATACTGGCAGCCCCTGCCGTGGATGCCGAACCAATGACAGCGGCACTGGAAAACTGGATGAACAAAGAACTTGCCCTGCAACAACCCAAAAAACGCGGAAAGCAGTAACCACGGGTCTCTCCAGGCTATACTAAACATTCCCCAATACCCGTTGTTTAGCCGTAAACCCTTTGGTAGCGTATAGTTACCCAAAGAGCATTCTACAGCTAAACCAATGACGTCACTTTCAAAGATTGCCTTAATCGGTTTTAAAGCAACTGTTACACTTCTGGCTATACTTTTCTGCACAGCCTGTGCCCCAACCGTAGCTGTGCAGTCAACCTTTGATCCGTCTGCCAATTTTAAAGTATACCAGACCTTTGCCTGGCACCCCGCCGAAGTACCCGCCCCGAAACAAGGTAGCGGTGGCCTGCTGTACAGCACCCTGGTAGACCAACGCGTGAAAGAAGCCATTGCCAGTGAGCTTGTAAAAAACGGCATTACCCCGGATGTAAGCAACCCGGGTTTGATCGTAGCCTATGACATTGCCGTGACCGCTCCACAAGATCTTGCCGGCATCAACTTTGTAAATCCGAATTTTGGCTATGGATACAGCTATTGGTATGGTTACCGTTTCCGCTACAACGGCGATACGTTGCAGGAATTTAAAAACATTGCCCAGTTCAGGCCCGGCTCACTGGTGATAGACCTGATAGATGCGAATACGAACCGGGTTGTGTGGAGAGGTGCTCTGGATGCAGAATTAGACCCGGTAACGATAGACATTGACCGCATCAATAAATCGGTGGCGCGGGTAATGTCGCAGTTTCCGCCTGTACCGAGCACCTGGCGCTAAGCATACTTATAGTTTATACTTAAGGGTAAGTCCACCATAGTAGTTGCGGTTAGGTGCAGGCTGAAAGAAACGTCCCCCGAAAGCATTTAAGTCATTCCCCAAACTATACTTTTTGTCTGTAAGGTTATCCGCTCCGCCAAACACCTCCAATTCTATGTTTTTACCCAAGGAGCGCTTAATACCTGCCCTGGCCCCAAGTATAAAGTAGTTGTCTGCAAAAACGGTGTTTGCATCGTTTAGGGGTAGTTTACTTACATAATTAGAGGTAAGGTTTAAGTACAGGCCCATTTTAGTTACCGCATCAAGCCCAGCCGCCACAACATGCGGCGCCACGCCGGTTAACTTGTTCCCAGACAGGTCTTCTTCATTTTTCTGATAATCTTTGAACCTGAAATGGCTGTAAGTATAGCTGCTCCATACTTTAACCGAGCTTACTTGTTGTGTTGGCTGCTCTAGCAAAGTATAAGCCGTTTGTACCTCCAACCCTTTCTGGCTGGTGGCCCCCACATTCCCAAAAACCGCCACACTCGACACATCCTGCCTGCTCACGATGGTTTCCTTTAAACGGAAGTAAAAACCCACCACGTCAAAGCTTAGTTTTCCGGCAAAGCCCCTGATTCCGGCCTCATAGTTAGTGCCTTTTTCAGCCTCTAGATCATTGTTTAAGGCACCATCAGATGTCAGAATCTCCTCTTCGGTAGGAGGAGAGAAGCCTGAGCTTAAACTTGCGTGTGCAGAAACCCGGTTTGAGAGTTGTTTTAGCAACGAGAGCCTGGGAGATAGCACAGCCTCAAAATTTCTGTTAAACCTGTAATCACCGCTGCTTACCTGCTGCAGACGAACAATTTTATACTTTGTATCATTCAGGCTAAGGGCAGCTGTGGCAATTATATCGGCAGGCAGCTCCAGTACTGCCTGGGCAAAGGCAAACCCGGTTGTGGCCGTTACTTCGTCATCGGTGCGTAAATTACCGGGCACGCCACCAATATTATCATAAGTGCGGGCCGCCTCAAAGCCCCTCTGAAACTCTGCGCCTAAGGTAAAACTTGAGCCTATACTTCCGATACGAGTGGTATAAGTAAAGCTGCTACGCCCCCCGATCTCCTGGTTTGTGTTGCGTTCATAATCGGTGTTAAATGGGTTATCCTTGAACTTGTGCAGTCCATACACGGCTGTGGTATTGCGTAGCTTTTCATTGAACCTGTATTCCTGCTTCAGGCCAATGTTTATTCCTTCCAGATCGATGAAGGCGTTTTGTCTAACACTACCAAACTGTCCACCACGGGCCTGCCTGGGGTTCTGGTTGTACTGTTCCAGCGTGAGTCCGCCGGGTAACTCATAGTATAGATCTGTGTAAAGAAGGTTTGCGTTGATCGTTCGTTTCGTAGAAGGCCTGAATTCAGATGAGACCAGCAACACATCGCGGTCCATAGCCGAATGTTCCCGGTATCCGTCATACTTCTGCCTGGTGTACTGCACTAGTAAACTGCTGTTCTCTGCGCCTATACTTGCTGTTGCGTTATACTTCCGGAAACCATACGAGCCTGTAATAGTGCCTACCTGCAAAGACCTTTCGCCGGGGGCGGCCCTGCGTGGCTCCAGCAAAACTGTTCCTCCTGTACCCGCCCCATAAATGCTGCCTGCAGGTCCTTTCAGTATCTCGATGCTGCCGATGTTGGCCGCATCCAAGAGGTTAAGTGCAGTGGTGCCGTTGGCCTCGGTAAACGGAATGCCGTCAAAGTATACTTTCACGTTACGGATGCCATACGGTGAACGCAAGGTGCTCCCCCTGACAGACAGCCTGTAACTTGCAGGTGCCCTTTCTTCCATGCGCACGCCGGGTACGGTGTTTACTGCCCTTACCACCGAGCTTTCGTCGAAGCGTGTTATACTTTCCCTGTCCACGATGCTGATGGCCCCGGCAGTTTGCAGCAGCGGCCTGTTGGTTTCGTAGCCTGTTATAGTCACCTCCTGTAGCTTTGCGGCATCAGGCATTAGCAACACCTTCAGTTCCCGTTCATCAAGCGGTAATTCTATACTTTGCGACTTGTAGCCGATCAAATTAAAAACAATCAGGTTGGCAGCAGGTGATATTGCCAAGCTGAATGCACCATCTGATGAAGTATAAGCCTGCTCACCGGTGTTGGCTGTGATAGTCACACCCTCCAGAGGCAAGGCCGTTTCAGCATCAAGCACAAGGCCTCTAAGTATATTTTGGGCACAGACCAACTGTGGCAGCAGTAAAAAGAGGGTAAAGGTCAGTAGTTTTAGCTTCATGGTAAGGGTGGTATTGCTTACAGAAAACGTACCTGGCGGCCTATTGTTCACACAAACGTTCCTGCTTGTTTTACCAATTCATGGTTGTGTGCAGCAGCAAGTATACGTTGCTAAGGGTATAAAAGAAAAAAAGCTCCGACAGAACCTGCGGAGCCTTTCCAAACTATGAAAGCTAATGAGAATCTTTATATCAATTATTTGATAATCCTGAATTCAGTTCGGCGGTTTAGCTGGTGCTCTTCTTCTGAACACTCTACGCCATCGGCGCAGCCATTAACCAACCTCGATTTGCCGTAGCCTTTGGCCTTAAGCCTGTTTCTGTCTATCCCCTGCGATACCAGGTAGTCCACGGCTGCTTTTGCCCTGCGCTCCGATAACGCTATGTTATACTGTACGCTTTCGCGGCTATCGGTGTGTGAGCTCATCTCTATCTTCACCTTAGGGTTATTCTTGAGCACCGTTACCAGCTTATCCAGCTCAGTGGCGGCATCCTGCCTGATATCCCATTTATCCAGATCGTAGTAGATGTTTTCCAGTACAATAGCCCTGTCAAGCTCATTTTTATCGAACAGCATTGCTATTTGCACCGTGTCTCCGGCGGTGGCCGGTATTTGGGCCGATACCTTTTGCGTCAGGTATCCGTCCTTGGTGCCCAGCAGCGTGAACTCATCGCCACGGCGGGCATCCATAAAATACTGCCCCCTCTCATTTGTGATAACCACAGCCGAATCGTTTAGGTTCTTTTGGGCCACCACTATTTTTGCATTCGGCAGCGGAACCTCCATATTTCGCTTCTGGTCGTTTTGTTTACGCTCCAGCGAGATAAGCTTTATCACAACAGGCCGCTTCAGCATTTTAAAGGAATAAATATCCTCGGTGCCATTCTCAGAGTCGCGGTTGGAGGAGAAAAGGCCCTCTTCGCCGGCTTTGGTAAACATAATGCCGTAGTCGTTCTTCGATGAGTTTATAGGCGCACCCACATTCCTTACTTTTACCCAGTTGCCGTGAGCTCCCTCTGCCTCAAACACATCCAGGCCACCAAAGCCCATGTGCCCGTCTGATGAAAAGTATAGCCTGCCTTCTGCATCTACATACGGGAAGCTTTCGCGGGCAGGGGTATTGATGGTTGGCCCGGCATTTACCGGTTTTCCCCAGCTGCCATCGGCCTGCTTTACGCTGTAAAAGATGTCAGTATCCCCTAAAGTGCCTTCCATATCGGAGGCAAAGTATAGCACCTTACCATCCGGTGAAATGGCCGGGTGGCCCACTGAATACTCTTCTACCTTATTATATGCAAAAGGTTTAATATTTGTCCAGGTATTGCCCTGTTTTTCAGCGGTGAATATCTCCAGGCGGTTCACAAACTCCTTTACTTCAGGTTCTTTCACCCAACTGGTAGGATCAGGATTGCCTGGCTTACGCTTGGGCACCATGTGTGTTCTGGTAAAGTATAAAGTCTTGCCGTCTTCTGTGGCAGAGGCGGTGGCGTTATGGTAATCCGTGTTTATCACCTCTTCGAGGGCTTTTGGAGAGCCCCAGTTACCGGCCTCGTCCTGCTGTGCTGTAAACAACTGCAGGTATGGACGGCCTGTCCAGCCATATACATCGGCTTTTTTGCTATTCTGCAACCCTCGGTCAGAGGTGAAGATGATCTGCTTGCCATACTGCATAGGGCTAAACTCAGAGAAGCCAGGCATGTTTATACTTTCTACAGGTTCCACAGTGGCTGCTGCAGGTTTGCTGGCCCATACCATGGCTCTGTCGCAGGCGGCGATCAGTTCCTGTGCCTTTTCATTTTTTTCTGGCATTGCCTTAGCCCAAAGGTCATAGTTGTTTTTGGCCTCTTCGTACTTGCCGTTGCTGCGCAGCGCCTCCGCATAATAGTATAAACTCATGGCGTCGTGGCCTTCCTGCTGCACTACTTTGGCATACCATTCTTCAGCTTTCTGGTTCTGGCGTGTTAGCCGGAAGGCATCTGCAATGCGCTGCATGGTTGCCAGGTTCGGTTCTTTTTTCTGGATGGCCAGTTGGTAATTATCCAGGGCAAGGGCAAACTCATAGTTCTCGTACTGCTTGTTCGCCTTCTTCAGCTCTGTTTGCGCCTGGGCATTTACGCTCAGGCCCATCATGGCCGCTATTACAAAGTATAAGGGTGTAGATTTATAGTTCATCGTATATAGGGCTTATGATTAAAAATACTGCGGCGTGATAATTCTTGTGTCCTGCTTTTTGAAGAAGTAATAGCCAACAGAGATCTCGTGCGTGTTAAACCCGTTCAGGTCATTCAGCATTTTGTCGTAGGCATATCCCAGGCGCAGCGATCTGTGTATTTGCAGCTCTGCGATCAGGGCCACCGCTGTGCGCTTATTGGCATACTCCAGATCAGACTTGTTATTGAAGATGTTTATGCTGGTGCGGTACGAGCTGCCCAGCCAAAGCTTGTTACCTAGTAAGATAAAGGCATTAAAGTCTACGTTGGCAGGTGCTTTAAAGTCTTCTTTTACCAGTACGCTAGGCTTTACCTTTACAAAGCTGCCCAGGTCAAATACATAGCCAGTGGTAAAGTAGTAGTGGCGCTCCGGCTCTATGTACTGCATATCCTTAAACTGCAACAGGTCCGAGGCAGAAAGGCCCGCATAGAAACGCTCTGTGTGAAAGTAGGCTCCAACTTTTACGTCAGGCTTTATACTTGTCTCTTTCCCAGACGGTATGGTAGGGTCATCGTCTATGCCTAAAGCGGTGCCATCCAGTGTGTGCTGTACAAGGCCAGGGGCAAGGCCCAGGCTAAAGATGCCTTTCTCGCTTACCTGCAGCTTTACTGCCAGGTTTGCATAAGCCGAAAGCTGCGACTGCGCACCGATCTTGTCCCGGGTCAGGCCAAGGCCTATGCCCAGCCTGTTATTGGCCGCAATGCCATCCACAGCCAGCGACTGTGTGGCTGGTGCCCCCTCAATGCCCGTCCACTGCGAGCGGTGGAACGCGTTGAGGTTAAGCACGCCTTTGCTGCCCGTGTAGGCCGGGTTAATGTTCATGCTGTTAAAGATGTACTGCGAGTACTGTGGGTTTTGCTGGGCACTAGCTCCATAGGCAAGCAGTAGGGCCAGCAGGGTGTAAAATAATCTCATTGTCTTTTCTTTATCTGTTTGATAAGAATACTGTTAGCGGAATATGGTCACGTACCCGGTAAATACTTTGTCTGCTCCGTCGCACATGGTCACGCTTACTCTGTAGAAGTAGGTGCCGGCCTCCAGTTTATTACCGTTCCAGTCGTTCTGATAATTGTCCTTTTTGTATACTTCTGAACCCCAGCGGTTGAAGATCACCACCTGATTCTTAGGGTATTTCAGCAGGTTCTCAATTACCCAGGTGTCGTTTTTGCCATCGCCGTTCGGGCTAAAGGCTTTCGGGAAGTTTAGGTCGCCCTGTATCTTGGTCTTGTCGATTGGCAGGCTGGCGGCAGGCCCCGAGCAGGTGCCGTTGTTTGCCATCACACTTACCTGGCCAAAGGCATTCGGGTCATCCATTTTCACCTTGATGGTGGTGGTACCCTGGCCTGACACGATGGTGAATCCAGCCGGTACAGTCCAGGTATAGTCTGTGGCGCCTGCTACACCGTCTATGGCATACTCAAGGCCTCCACACAGGATGCTCTGGTCTTTGATAGCCACTGGTGCGGTTGGCGGTGCCGTTACGTTTACCGTAAGCTTGCTGGCTGCGCTGGTGCCGCAATCATTTGTGGCTGTTACGCTTACCTCACCTCCGTTTGTACCTGCGTTCACCGTAATGCTTATGGTACCCTGGCCACTTACGATCGTCCAGCCTTCCGGCACAGTCCAGTTATACTTGTCGCCACCTGTTAACACTGCAATGCTGTAAGTCAGGTTCTGAGTGTTGGTACAGGTTGCGTTTGGTCCTTCTATTGCGCCTGGCGCTGCCGGAACAGGTGCCGGCGCTACGTCAAGTTTTGCAGTTGCACCCTGGCCACAGGCATTTGTACCAGCTACTGTTATCTGTCCGGAACCGTTGCCTACCGTTACTTCAATGGTGCTGCTGCCCTGGCCGCTGTTAATTGTCCATCCTGCTGGCACTGTCCAGGTATAACCTGTTGCGCCTGCTACGCCATCCACGCTGTAGGTCAGGGTAGAACCCAGGCAGGAGCCGTGGCTGCCGTTGATGGTTAATGGAGCTTGCGGCACGTTGTTTACAGTTGTAGTATAAACGCTGGCTTCGCTTGCGCCACACTCGTTCTCAGCTGTTACAGTCACATCGCCTGAGTTGGTGCCGGCCTTTACCTTGATGGTAGTAGTGCCCTGACCACTCTCGATCACCCAGCCCTGCGGCACAGACCAGGTATAGCCAGTGGCTCCGTTCACAGGATCTATGGTATAAGTCAGGTCGCCGGTGTTTCCGCATGAAGCAGATGGGCCAGAGATGGCACCAGGCTTAGTTGGTGGTGTTTTAATTGTTACAGCTTTGGTTGCCGCAGAGCTTGTACCGCAGGCATTAGAAGCTGTTACCGAAACATTGCCTGCATTGCTACCTACGGTTACCGTGATCGTGCCCGTACCTTGCCCGCTTACGATCGTCCATCCTTCCGGCACAGTCCAGTTGTACTCAGATGCACCTGCTACGCCACTTACAGTATAAGTTTGTGTTGAGCCGAGACATACATTGGCTCCGCCAGTTATACTTGCCGGTGCATCCGGGGTTTTACTTACAGTTAGCGGCATGGTGGCTGGCGAACTGGTTCCGCACTCGTTTTCAGCTGTTACCGTAATGTTGCCACCCGCTGTGCCTGCCGTTACTGTTATACTTGTAGTGCCCTGTCCGCTAACGATAGTCCAGCCTTCCGGCACGTTCCAGTTATACTTTGTTGCTCCATTAACCGGGTCAATGGTATATGTAAATCCGCTCTGTCCGGCGCAGGCGCTGCCGCCTCCGCTTATAGCCGTAGGGGCAACCGGCTTGTCTTTTACATTAACTGCAAGGCTTGTGCTGGCACTCTCACCACATTCATTCTTAGCAGCTACCCCAATCGTTCCTCCTGCAGTTCCGGCCGTTACCTTGATCGTGGTAGTTCCGCCGCCGCTCACAATTACCCATCCTGCAGGCACTGTCCAGTTATACGTTGTGGCACCGCTAACTTCTGGTATTGTGTAACTAACCTCAGAGCCTACGCATACTTCCTGGTCGCCTGTTATAGCTGTTGGAGCAACCGGTGGCACTTTGGTTGTTATAGTTATGGTAGTTGCCTCGCTGGTAAAGCATTGGTTGCTTGTTTTCACGGATAATGTACCGCCATTGGCACCAATGTTCACCGTTACGGTCTTGCCATTCTGGCCACCAACTATCTGCACATCACCTGTAGATGCCCACTCATAGGAGTCTCCTGTGCCCTCTGCTGTGTATGTTACGCCGTTGGTATTGGCGCACACACTTGCACTGCCTGCAATGGTTGGCGCTGATGGTGTGGCAGTTACCACAACCTCTTTCTCTGCTGTGTAGGTCTTTCCGCACTGGTCAGTTACACTGGCAATCACTTTGCCCGAAGCAGTTCCTATATTAACCGTAATGGAGTTTCCGGATCTGGATACTTCTGTTAAACCACCTGTCAGCTCAAAGTTGTAGGTAGCCCCCAGGATTGAGGTAACAGTATAAGTCACATTGGCTGTTTCAGCACACTGCGCTGCGCCGCCGTCTATAGCCAGGGTTGGCACCGGGCATGTCACCTCAATCGGCTCCGGATCGATGTTGTTGCCTGGGTTCGGGTCCGGAGTGGTGGTGCCCACGCTTGCCGTGTTCAGAATCTCTCCGGCTTTTAATATTTTAGCTACAATGGTCAGCGTGGCTTTCTCGTCTTTTGCCAGTGTGCCAACAGTATACTTGCCAGTTACCGGGTCGTAGGCTCCTTTGCTTACAGTATAGCTTAGCAGTTCCAGAGAGTTTGGCAGCATTTCGTCTACTACCACATTCTCGGCTGCATAAGGGCCGTTGTTGGTTGTTACAATAGTATAAGTTACAGTTCCGCCCACCACATAAGGTGCGCCGCTGGCTGTTTTTACAATACTCAGGTCTGCTGAGATAACAGGAACTATGATCGGGTCTTCGCCTTCGTTGTTTCCTGGCTTAGGGTCGGGGTTGTTGGCTCCCACTTTAACCTTGTTCACGATCTCGCCTGGGGCCAGAATCTTGAAGGTTATTTTAAGCACCGCCGACTCGTTTATGCCCAGTTCGCTTATCACCCACTCATGTCTTACAGGGTCGTAGCTGCCGGCAGTGGCACTCTCAACGCGTACAAATTCCAGCTCAGAAGGTATGATTTCGCTTACAACCACATTGGTTGCGGCTCCAGGGCCGGCATTTTGCACAGTGATAGTATAAGTTACCTCATCGCCAACTTTATACTCTTTCTCTGCTGCAACTTTGCCTATGCTCAGGTCAGCAATGATAATGTTCGGAAGGAAAATATTGTTTGTGTTCAGGCTGACACCGCCTTTCAGAGAAATGGCCCTGCCTATCAGGTTCACGCCAGTGTCCAGAAAGATATTTCCTTCTGAAATGATGGTGCCCTGAAAGCTGGTAGACACGCCAAGGTTCACGTTGCCTTTAACAATCCAGAAGATGTTTTTGGGCTGTGCACCGTTCTGCAGCAAAAGACCTGTACCAGGAGCCGGCGGATTTGGTGCCGGCGTGGTCAGGTCGCCATCAATTATGAAGATAAACTTAGAGTTGACATCTCCGTTGCCATCTAAAACAATGATACCATCCAGGTTTACGTTACCGCTGCTGCGGTACACACCCGGCATGGTGCCATTTGCTTTAAGGCCAGCATCTGTAAAAGGCACAGATGGCGCGTTGCGCCAATATGTGTAAACGGCCTGGGCGTCTTGCAAGGCATCTGTTGCCAATTGCACACCCAGGTGTCTGGTACCTTTAACAAGTAGCTCGCCATCGTCTGTGAAAACACCTGTTGGCGCCATACCCACGTCTCCTGTAACGCCGGTGGTACCTGTGTTGCTCACATAGCCTGAACCTAAAACTGCAAAAGTGTTAGATTTTCCGAGGCTTGGTTCTGATTGCGCTCTGCTAAGGGTGGTGCTGCCAATCAGAAAAAGGGTTAGTAGCAGTAAAATTCTATTCATATAGCTTAAGTAAAATAAAATATAGCATATGTCTAATATATATAGATTCGACTATAGTTATTGAACATTTCCATTTACTTAAATCACATGAATTAGTTATACCAAATTCAAAAAATCATATAAGTATTTATTTAATTAGCCAAATATATTTGATTATTAATATTTGCAACAACCACCCATTAAAACATTATTTTATAACTACAATTTACAACATGTGCAATTTTTTATTTATTAGAGTATATAAAGCTTGTAAAGAGCCTTTGATTAAGCGCTAAAACAAGGCGTTTTTCCATGTTTTAACGTCAATCACTGAGACAGCGAGGCCAACCCAACAGGAAACTCCGGCAAAATAGTACAATTACAAAAAAAGAGCCCCGCTGCAGTGATACAGCGGGGCTCCCTTATCTTTCTAAAGCACAATTATACGTGCACGTGTCTTTCGGCGTGGTAAGATGAACGCACCAGCGGACCCGATTCCACATACTTAAGTCCTCGCTTCAATCCCTCTTCTCGGTAGTGATCGAATAGGTCCGGGTGTATAAACTCTGCCACCTCCAAGTGCATTTTGGTTGGCTGCAGGTACTGCCCTAAAGTCAGGATGTCGCAGCCATGCGCAGCGAGGTCGTCCATTGCCTGGTATACTTGCTCACGGGTTTCGCCCAATCCTAGCATGATGCCGGTTTTGGTTCGCTTGCCATACTCCTTAGTGCGCTTTATTTGCTCCAGGCTGCGGTCATACTTAGCCTGTGGGCGCACCTGTCGGTACAGCTCTTTTACAGTTTCCATATTATGCGAAACTACCTCCTGCCCCGGCGATATCATCGTGATCAGGGCATCCCAGTTTGCCTTAACGTCAGGTATAAGGGTTTCGATGGTAGTAGCCGGGGAGAGCTCTTTTACCATACGTACGGTCTCATGCCAGATAGCAGCGCCACGGTCCTTCAGTTCGTCGCGGTTTACAGAGGTAATCACAGCGTGCTTAACGCCCATTAGTTGTATGGCTTCTGCCACACGGCGCGGCTCGTCCTCGTCGTACTCGTTAGGGCGGCCTGTTGCCACGGCACAAAAAGAGCAGCTGCGCGTGCACACATTGCCCAGTATCATAAATGTAGCGGTACCTGCCCCCCAGCACTCACCCATGTTCGGGCAATTGCCGCTTTCGCAAATGGTGTGCAGCTTATACTCGTCTACTATACTTCTAACTTTAGCATACTCCTTCCCGACCGGCAGCTTTACACGCAGCCAGTTGGGCTTACGCGGTTTACCTAAAGCATTCAGCCCCTCGGGTGTCGCGTTGGGCTGTATAACCGGAAGTGTAATCAAATCGTCCATGGCGCAAAGATAGGAAGTTATGCTTTAAGAGTTTAGCCATTGGCCAAGATTTGTGCAGCCACTGAGCGCGGCGACACCCTTCCATAACAGGACGTGAACAGGATTTGTTCGTGAAGGGAGCTTATTTTCGGCGTCCGTAGTACAGGTTAAGATAGACAGAGGTAAACAGTTGCTCATTGTCTGCCTGCGGGATGATCACCATTTCTTTGGGGAAGGCCTCAACCATAAAACCAACCTCGATACCGGCAATACTTTCACGGTAACGCCCATACTCAAAGCTAAGGCCTCCTTTTACATGGGCGCCTATGTTAATGTTAGTTTCGCCCAGGCCCTGAAAAACGGACGCATTTCCTAAAACATTCTCCAGGCTACGGTGCTTTTGCGGGTCGTATTGCTCGGTGCGGATGTCCTGTGAGGTAGGCCCGCCATAGTTGTAACGGATGTAATAAGGCACTAATAAGCCAAGCGACGGCCCTCCGCCGACAATGGCATTTACCTGTACCCCAGACTCTGCGGCCTTTCTGAACAGCACAAACTCGCGCCCGTATTGTGGCCTCACAGAGAAGAAGTAGTTCTGTTTGCCGGCGATAAACTGGTCTCCGGTTGCACTGAAAAGTGGATTTTCTTTGGGGTGCTTTACTTCAACTATCTCGAGGGCACCGAACTGGTACATACGATTGTTCATGAAATAGGCCGACCTGGCAAAAACACCGCCGATCAACCCGCCATTGGAGTTAATGTTAACGCCGTAGCTCAGTTCATTCTGAAAGCTTTCGTCTTCTTCGGTTTGTGCGGATGCTGAGAACGTCAGCCCAAAAACAAGTACCAGTGTAAGTGCAAGATATCTTACCACCCGATTAATAATTTATAGTTAGATAAAAGTAACTAAATTTACGCGGTATTCAAAACTATAGTTCACACCCCATGACAACCATCAAAAGCTCATATAAAGGCGATCTGCGCACCTGCGCAACGCACGTTGCCTCCGCCAACACTATCATTACCGATGCACCCGTAGACAACAACGGAAAAGGAGAGGCATTTTCGCCAACCGACCTTGTATGTGCTGCGCTGGGCAGTTGTATGATGACCATTATGGGCATTGCAGCCAACCGCTGCGGTATCAACATTGAAGGCATGGAGATTGAAACCAAAAAAATAATGGCCGCAGAACCACGCCGGATCGCTGAGATAGTGCTTGATTTCAAAATGCCCTCAAACGGCTATTCTGATAAAGACAAGGCCATACTTGAGAATGCGGCCCGTACCTGCCCGGTGGCCCTGAGCCTGCACCCGGACATTAAGCAAACGATCAGCTTTACGTACTAGTATAACTATAACAGCGGCATAGCAAAAAGGATAAAAGCTATGCCGTTATTTTTTTCTTCAGGGCATCCACGCTTATACTTAGGTGCGAGGCATCGTACGTGCACACGCCATCCTGCACAAGCAGCAATTGTGGCGACTCGTGTCTTACATGCAACAGGTCCGCTATTTCATTTGAAACCGGTCTGTAGCTAAGCAGATCCAGGTAGTAGGGTTTTACGTGATCCAGGCCAGCCCCTTGCCACTGGCGCTCTAAACGACTTTTGGCTGTAGAGCTGATCGAGCAGGCAGTACTATGCTTAAAAATAACAACAGGAGTTCCTTTAGACTCCTGCAGCACTTCATCCAGTTGTTCTACGCTGGTTAGCGGATGCCAATTCATATATTACTGTATCTTATTATTTATACTTGCTTAATTGCTTCGCTTTTTCTTCTTTTTTTTGCCAAACAGGCCTTTCTTTTTCACAGGCTCTCCGGCTTCGTTAAACTGAAACTGAGCCCGTTCGTCGCGTTTGGCACGCTTGCGCCCAGACTCGCCTATTTTAAAAGTATAGGAATTAATGTTGAGATGCGTGTTTTTATACTGCGCTTCTGTTTCGCCGGCCTCTTTTATAAACTTTTTGCGTTGCTGCTTATGGTCGTCGTGCGACTTCTGGTCTATCTGGGCAACAGCGGGTGCTGCCGTAAGCAGAAGCACAATTACAGTGCAGGCTAACAGGTTGGCAACTTTTACAAAAACAGGTTTCACATCACACATCATCATCCCGCTGTTTAGTGTTTATACTGTTTTAAAGCAGGCTGGTTTTATTTGTTAAAAAGGCCTTTCTTCTTCTGTACTCTGCCATTTTTATCCATTGGCACTTTTACTCCTTCCATACTTTGGCTGTTGGGTCCCTTTATTTTGATAATACTGCTTTTGCCGGGAGGCTTGGGGCAACGCAAAATACCTTTGTGCTGGCAGCTACCCAAAAGCATGGTCATACTTAAGAGGCAAAGCAAAAGGAAGCGCACAGATTTTAGCGGATTTGGCATAACAGATGATTAAGTTTCTAATAGGAAAGCATTGCTTCCACTTTTTCGCGCAGGCGCTGCTTTGGTAAAAACTCCTGCTCCAGAGGCGGCGCAAACGGCACGGCAGTATCAAGGCTGGCCACGCGTGCCACTGGGGCATCCAGCAGCTCAAAACAGTTTTCACCAATCCAGGCGGCAATCTCACCACCAATACCACCTGTCAGTGTGTCTTCGTGAAGTATAAGTACCCTGCCTGTTTTTTCTACAGCAGCACGCACAGCTTCTTTATCCCAAGGCAATAGTGTACGCAGGTCCAGTATCTCCAGGCTGGCATCTGCAAGCTCCTGCTGCAACTGCTTGGCCCAGTGCACTCCCATTCCGTACGTAATGATGGTCAGGTCTGTTCCTTCGGACACAGTTCTGGCCTTTCCAATTTCTACGGTATAGTAATCGTCAGGTATCTCCTGGGAAATAGAACGGTACAACAGCTTGTGCTCAAAATACATGACAGGATTAGGGTCTTCTAAGGCAGCGTTTAGCAAGCCTTTGGCATCGTATGGCGATGATGGGTACACTACTTTAAGACCAGGCGTATGGAAGAACCAGGCCTCGTTGCTCTGCGAATGGAAAGGGCCTGCCGCGGTACCAGCACCTGTAGGCATACGCACCACCACATCGGCATGCTGCCCCCAGCGGTAATGGCTCTTGGCCAGGTTATTCACGATCTGGCTAAAGCCTGCGCTCACAAAATCGGCAAACTGCATCTCCACCATACTTTTCTGGCCACGCACCGACATACCCAGGCCAATGCCAAGTATAGCCGATTCGCACAGCGGAGTATTACGCACACGGTCTTTCCCGAATTTATCTACAAAGCCTTCTGTGATCTTGAACACACCGCCATACTCTGCAATATCCTGCCCCATCAGCACCAGTTCCGGAAAACGCTCCATACTTTGGCGCAGGCCATCCGAAATCGCATCTACAAACCGTCGTTCTGTTTTCGCATCCGAGGCAGGCTTGATAACTTCCTGATCAAACGGCTTGTACATATCGTCCAGTTCTTCCTGACGATTGGCTACCGGCATTGGCGTGGCAAAAGCAGTCTGCAGGCCTTGTTCGATCTCGGCCTTTAACTCTTCTTTTATACTTTCCATCGCCTTTTGCGTCAGCACCAGTTCGTCCAGCAGGTAGCGCTCAAAATTTTCTACAGGGTCTTTTTTAGCCCATTTCTCGAACAGCTCCTGTGGCACATACTTGGTACCACTGGCCTCTTCGTGACCGCGCATTCTAAAAGTGATCGCCTCTATCAGCATAGGGCGCGGGTTCTTGCGTATACTTGCCGCAGCCTGCCGCACCGTGTCGTATACTTCTAAAACATTATTACCGTCTACCTGCAGCGCATCAATGCCATAGGCTGGGCCCTTGTCTATAAAATGATTGAACTTGAACTGCTCACTATTCGGTGTAGACAAACCGTACCCGTTATTCTCGATCATAAAAATAACCGGCAGCTCCCATACAGCGGCCACGTTCAAGGCCTCATGAAAATCACCTTCCGATGCTCCACCGTCACCGCTAAACACCAGTGTTACCTTTTCTTTCTTTTCCAGCAAATCCGCAAGGGCGATACCGTCTGCCACGGCTAACTGAGGCCCCAGGTGTGAAATCATGCCCACAATATGGTGTTCGTTTGAGCCAAAGTGGAATGAACGGTCGCGGCCTTTAGTAAAGCCTGTCATCTTGCCCTGAAACTGAGCGAACAACCTGTCCAGTGGCATTTCGCGGCTGGTAAAAACCCCCAGGTTACGGTGCAGCGGCAGAATGTACTCATCCTTATCCAGCGCCAGTGCAGAACCCACAGAGATTGCCTCCTGCCCGATACCCGAGAACCATTTGCTTATTTTCCCCTGCCGCAGCAGCACAAGCATGCGTTCTTCTATCATGCGGGGCTTAAGTATGGCTTTGTATAAGTTTAAAAGTTCGTCGTCGGAGTATTCTTTGCGATTGTAATTCATCTTGAAAAAGGAAAACCTCGTTATAGTTGGGCAAGTTACTATATTAGGCATAGCAACAAAAGTTGCTGCTAATTTATACTTTTGTTCTTACAATAGATACAAGATGTAAGACGCAGGACGCAAGACTTTGCCTCTGCACGAATTAACAGATTGCTTTGTAGTATAACAAATAAAAAGTCTAACGTCTTGTATCTTACATCTAACGTCTCAAAAATATGATACACTTTAAAGAGTTCACTTTAGATAATGGCTTGCGCGTGATCGTGCATGAGGATCATACTTCGCCGATGGCGGTTTTGAATGTGCTGTACGATGTAGGCTCCAGGGACGAGGACGAGGCACACACGGGATTTGCCCATCTGTTTGAGCACCTGATGTTTAGCGGATCCATTAACATCCACAGCTACGACGAACCTTTGCAGCGTGTAGGCGGAGAGAATAATGCTTTCACCAGTCCCGACATTACTAACTACTATTTGTCAGTGCCGGCTCAGAACATTGAAACAGGTTTCTGGCTGGAGTCGGACCGCATGATGGAGCTGCTCTTTAACGAGCATGGCCTAGAGGTGCAGCGCAAGGTGGTGGTAGAGGAGTTTAAGCAGAACTACCTAAACCAGCCTTATGGCGACGTGTGGTTGAAACTGCGTCCACTGGCTTACCAGGAGCACCCTTACAAATGGGCCACGATTGGTAAAGAGATCGCGCACATCGAGGATGCTACCATGGATATCGTGAAGGCTTTCTTCAAGAAGCACTACTCACCGAGCAATGCCATACTTGTGGTAGCCGGCAATGTTACTTTTGATAAAGCCAGGGAGCTTACCGAGAAATGGTTTGGCCCTATACCTGCCGGCCAGAAGTATGAGCGTAACATAAAGCCAGAGCCAAAGCAAACGGAGCCGCGCGTGCTGGAGGCAACCGCCGATGTGCCGCTAAGCGCCATCTACAAGGCCTACCACATGCCGCACCGCACTCACCCAGACTATTATGCCATCGACCTGATCAGCGACATACTTGGCCGTGGCAAATCGAGCAGGCTATACGACAAGTTGGTAAAAGAGCAGAAGCTGTTTAACTCTATTGCAGCGTCGGTTACAGGCTCTATTGAAGAAGGTCTACTGATCATACAGGGCAAACTAAACGAAGGCGTTAACATAGAGGAAGCCAATGCTGCCATCGAGGCTATTAACCAGGAGCTGATGGATACTTTGGTGGATGAGCATGAGTTGAACAAGGTGAAGAACCAGGCTGAAACCAGCTTAGTGTTTTCTGAGATAGAGCTGCTGAACCGCGCTATGAACCTGGCTTATGGTAAACTGCTGGGTGATGCTAATTTCGTAAACACCGAAGGCGAAAAGATACAAGCCGTAACCCCAGCCGATATCCAGCGCTGCGCCAAAGAGGTACTAAACCCGAATAACTGCTCTACTTTGCTGTACAAGGCGGAGAAGAAGCAGGAGGTGGTGGAAGCTTAAAATAGACACAAGACGTAAGACATAAGACACAGGACATCGTGTTATGTGAATCATGTTTAGTTTTTCGTTTAATCCGAAAGTCTTGCGTCTTGTGTCTAACATCTTGTGTCTTTCCAAACCTTTCCCGTCCCACATTTGTATATACAAACAATAGCTTATAACTTTGCACAGCAATCGCAAAAAGCACCATGCGCATAGAGGACGAAATACATCAGAAGGACTTTAAAGACGATTACCGTCGTTTGCTGGTAAACCTATTGTTTACGAACAACTGGGTTAACCAACAGGTGATGCCGTTTTTTAAGCAACTGGGTTTAACGTTGCAGCAGCATAACGTGCTGGGTATACTTCGGGGGCAGCACCCCGAGCCGGTTTGCTTTGGCGATATCCAGAACCGCATGGTGGACCGCAACTCCAATGTAACACGCCTGATCGATAAGCTGATTGAGAAAGGCTACGTTACCCGTGATATTTGCGCTGCCAACCGGCGCATGATTGAGGTGCGCATAACCGAGAAAGGACTTAAAAAGCTGGAGCAGGTGGATGAGAAGTTTCCGGAGCTTTTTAAACAATTCCATAACCTTTCGAAGGAGGAGGCTGTTGTAGCTAGTAACCTGTTAGACAAGCTTAGAGGATAGGCTATTTTTTTAGCCAAATATTTGTATATACAAGTAATGTACAAACCTAATTTATGAAGGAAGTAAAAATAAAAGGAGCAACAATACCAGCTTTAGGCCTGGGCACTTTTCAACTGGATGATGACAAGGCTTTTGAGATTACGAAAGCAGCCTTGGCAGAAGGCTACCGCCATATTGATACGGCCCAAATCTACAGAAACGAGGACGGTGTTGGCAGAGCCATTCAAGCGTCAGATGTAGCACGCGAAGATGTTTTCCTTACCACCAAAGTATGGCGTGAGAGCCTGGCTAAGAAGGATTTTCTGCCATCGGTGGAGCAAAGCCTTAAAAAGCTGAAGACAGATTACGTGGACCTGCTGCTGATCCATTGGCCAAATGCCAGTGTACCTGTAGCTGAGTATATGGAGGAGTTGATGAAGGCGCATGAGAAAGGCTACACAAAGTATATCGGAGTGAGCAACCATACTACTAAACTACTGGATGAGGTATTAGCTACAGGTGCAGACATCATTACAAATCAGGTAGAGTATCACCCGCTCATCAACCAGGAGAAGCTATATACTTACCTGCAGGAGCATACCCTGACACTTACTGCCTACAGCCCTATCGCACAAGGCAAAGTAATGGGCAACCCTACCTTAAAAAGTATAGCCGGAAAGTATGGCAAAAACGAAGTGCAGGTATCGCTGCGCTGGTTGATGCAGCAGGACAGTGTGCTGGCTATTCCGAGAACATCAAAAACCAGCCACCTGAAATCCAACATCGATGTATTTGACTTCGAGTTGACGCAGGAGGAGATAAACCAGATAGACCAGCTGAAGAAGGATAACATCCGCGTTGTCAACCCTTCTTTCGCCCCAGACTGGGATTAAAATCAATTTTGAATGAGTGTGTGAGTGAATGAGTGAATTTGGAAAACTGAATCACACTCCGCTCAACAATTCAACAATCAACAATTTAACAATCCAAACTATGTCTCAACCACTTTTAAAACCTATAAAACTACACGACCTGGAACTGAGAAACCGGGTAATTATGGCACCCATGACGCGCAGTCGTGCCGACAATGCAGAGAATGCTCCGAACGACATGATGGTAACGTATTACACGCAACGCGCCGGGGCAGGATTGATCATAACAGAAGGCTCACAGATTTCGAAGCAGGCTGTAGGCTACATTAACACTCCCGGTATTTACACAGAGAAGCAGGTGCAGGGCTGGAAGAAAATAACGGATGCCGTTCACGAAGAGGGTGGCAAAATATTCATTCAACTATGGCATGTTGGCCGCATGTCGCACCCCGACTTCCATAACGGAGAATTGCCTGTGGCGCCGTCGGCTATTAATCCGGAGTCGAAGTCTTTTACACCAGAAGGATTCAAAGATACAGCTACACCGCGTGCCTTAACCATAGAAGATATCCAGCAGATCGTGCAGGATTATAAAGCAGCCGCAGCTAACGCAATGGAAGCCGGTTTTGATGGGGTGGAAATACATGCCTCTAACGGTTACCTTCTGCACCAGTTCTTCGCCTCAACTTCCAATATCCGCACCGATGCGTACGGTGGGTCAAAAGAGAACCGCGCGCGTATACTTTTCGAAGTGATCGATGCCATAAAAGAAGTAATGCCGGTAGAGCGCATAGGCGTAAGGCTTAACCCAAGCCTGCACGGCACTTTCGGGATGACGCTGAACGAAGACACGATCCCAACTTTTGACTACATCATCGAGAACCTAAACAAGTATAAGCTGTCTTATCTGCACTTAACGGAGGCGTCGCCGTCCAACTACGATGTGCCGCATATTGAAAAACACATTTCTAAACGCTATCGCCCAATCTACAAAGGCAACCTGATCATTAACGGAGGCTTTACACAAGAGAGCGGCAATAAAGTGATAGAGGAGGGCAATGCCGACATGGTGGCTTACGGCGTACCGTTTATCTCAAACCCTGACCTGCCGGAGCGTTTCGCGCAAGATGCCGAGCTGCAGGAAGCAGATAGCAAAACATTTTACGTTCCTGGTGCCAAAGGCTATATCGATTATCCTTCGCTTGCGGAGGTAGAGGCCTAAGCCTGAGGCGCTTTTATATATAACCGCAAAGCCAGCTGCAACAGTAGCTGGCTTTTGCTTTTATACTTGCTTTGTTCCACTAAATTCAAAAAATGGTATCTATACTGGTGCGTAATCGTAATTTTCGGTTAGATTTACCTTTTATACCTGCAAGGTTTATACTTAAAGAACACAAAGATGAAACTGAAGATAAGAACCGGGTTTGGCTACGATGTGCACCAACTACAAGAGGGACTGGATTTCTGGCTGGGCGGCATCAAGATTCCGCACACCCACGGCGCCCTGGGCCATTCCGACGCCGATGTGCTGATACACGTGATCTGTGATGCCCTGTTGGGTGCGGCAAACATGCGCGACATCGGCTTCCACTTCTCTGATAAAGACCCAAAGTATAAAGGCATCGACAGCAAAATACTTTTAAAGGAAGTGATGGAGTTGCTTGCACGGGAAGGTTACGAAGTCGGCAACATCGACTCTACTATCTGTTTGCAGGAGCCTAAGGTTAACCCGCATATCCCGGCCATGAAAACTTGCCTGGCTGAGGTAATGGGCATTCCGGAGCAGGATATCTCCATAAAAGCCACTACCACCGAGCACCTGGGTTTTGTGGGCAAGAAAGAAGGAGTAGCCGCATTTGCAACCGTTCTTATCGCAAAGCAATAGCTTTTAGCCAATCTGAAAGTATAAATTAAACCAGCGGCTTGAACAAGAGTCTAAACACCACAAAAACTAAACTTTACTAACACCTTATCACAAACTATGAGACATAATGTCTATACAGCCCTGCTACTGGCCGCCATCGGCTTTGGCTGCACCAAGGGCCCTAGTGCCAGCAACCCTACCATGGATGCTGCCAAGCTGCGCGAAGCCGCACCAAAGTATGCACAGACCGTAACGGCTGCCGACCTTTCCAAACACCTGCACATTATTGCATCGGATGAGTATGAAGGACGCAACACCGGCGAAAAAGGCCAGAAAATGGCAGCCGAGTACATTGCCCGTGAGTTCAGGGAAGATGGCCTGATTGGCCCCGTGAAAAACAGCACCAACCCATACTACCAAACCTTTGACCTGGAAAAGAGCCAGTGGGGTGAAGGATACATGACCGTGGGCACTGAAAAGTACCTGATGGGGCAGGATTTCTTCGTGCTGGGCAGCAGCTCGCCGTTCCAGACGGAGCAGGCTGTAAATGTAGTGTTTGCAGGCTTTGGCATCGACAGCGACACTTACTCCGATTACACCAACCTTGATGTAAAAGACAAGGTAGTGGTCGTGTTGGCCGGCGAGCCTAAAAAAGCAGATGGCACCTATTTCATCAGCGGCACAACAAAAGCCTCTGACTGGGGCAACGACTATCGTACCAAGCGCAACGCAGCCACTAAACGCGGCGCTAAGGCGGTACTAATTGTTACTGGCACAACTGCCAGCGAATTTAACAGCCTTACCCAGCGTTACAAAACATTTGCTTCCCGTCCATCTCTGGGCCTTAAGAGCAACAATAACCAGCCAACAGCAGCCGCTGTGTTCATTTCGCCGGTGGCAGGAGCCGCTTTGCTGGGCACAACAACCGAGAAGCTGACAGGCTATGCAGACCAGGTTGCCAAGGCAGGGAAGCCGGTAGCAAGCACTTTCACAGCTGCAAAGGATATCAAGATACAGGCTTCACGCATCTCTGAGCCACTGCCTACAGAAAACGTTTTGGGCTTTATCGAGGGCTCAGACAAAAAGGATGAAGTTATTGTGGTGACGGCTCACTATGACCACGTAGGCGTAGACGAATCGAAGACAGGAGATAAGATCTATAACGGCGCCAACGACGATGGCTCTGGCACTGTAGCTGTTATTGAGTTGGCCGAGGCGTTTGCACAGGCTAAAAAAGACGGCTATGGCCCGCGCCGCAGCATCCTGTTCATGACGGTAACTGCGGAAGAAAAGGGCTTATTGGGCTCTGAGTACTATTCTGAGAACCCGATTTTCCCACTGGAGAATACGGTTGCCAACGTGAACATTGACATGATCGGCCGCATGGACACCGAGCACGAGAAGACTAACGACAGCAACTACATTTATGTAATTGGCGCTGATAAACTTTCTTCGGAGTTGCACCAGATTAACGAGGAGGCAAACCAGAAACACGTAAACCTGAAACTGGACTACAAGTACAACGACGAGAACGACCCGAACCGTTTTTACTATCGTTCAGATCACTACAACTTCGCCAAGCACGGTATTCCGATCATCTTCTACTTTAATGGCGTGCACAAAGATTATCACCAGCCATCCGACGAGGTAGACAAGATCCTGTTTGACAGCGCCGAGAAAGTGGCCCGCCTGGCTTTCCATGTAACCTGGGAGCTAGCCAACCGCGACAACCGCATTGTAGTAGACAGCAATAAGAAGTAAGACTTCTGATTTAGAGAGTTTGGGAGTTTAGGAGTTAGAGAAGAAAGGGTTAATAAGGGTAAGTGGCAAAGTATAATTGTTACGGATTCTTAAACTCTTTAACTTTCTAACCCTTAAACTCCCAAACTCTTTATACCTTTAAGGGTGTTTTTCTTTTAACAGAAACACTGTGTAGGTGTAGCCTTTGCACCAGAAAACCGTAGGGTACATACAGTATGAGTAAACTGAAACAGTTTCTGCTGGATGCAGAGACAAAAGCATTTGACCAGGGCCACCGCGCGACCATCAAGTTTAACATCGGCAAGTATAACGCCGCTGTGCAGCGTGGCCTTACCCAATACAGCGACCACGAACTAGCCCGCGAGCGCGGCTCCTTTATAAAAACAAACACCATCAATAACCTGGACAAGTACCTGATGGAGTTTGAGTCTAACTTTACTGCCCGTGGCGGCAAGGTGATCTGGGCACGCGATGCGCAGGAGGCCTTGAAGGAAATTGGCGAGATCATGAAGCGCAAACGCGCCCGCTCTGTGGTAAAGTCCAAGTCTATGATCACCGAGGAAATTCATTTAAATGAATACCTGGAGAAAAACGGTATCGAGACAGTGGAAACCGACCTGGGTGAATATATAGTGCAGCTGGCAGAGCAACGCCCTTACCATATCGTAACACCGGCCATGCACATGTCTAAAAAAGACATAGCTGAGCTGTTTGTGCGCAAACTGGGCATACCTCCTACCGATAATGCTGAGGAACTGGTGGGTGTGGCACGCAGGCTGCTGCGCGAAAAGTATACTTCTGCGGAGGTAGGCATAACAGGGGGCAACTTTCTGATTGCAGATATTGGCGGGGTGGCCGTAACAGAGAACGAAGGCAACGCAAGGCTTTCCACTACATTCCCAAAAACGCATATCGCCATAGTAGGTATAGAGAAAATGATTCCTTCGGTGATGGACCTTGATCTGTTCTGGCCACTGCTAAGTACCAGCGGTACAGGTCAGAACGTAACGATCTACAACACCATCATGACGGGGCCGCGCCAGCCAAAAGAGATGGATGGCCCGGAAGAAATGTACGTGATCCTGCTGGATAATGGCCGCACAGAACTTCTGGCATTACCAGAGAAGCGCGAGGCCCTGAACTGCATCCGGTGTGGCGCCTGCCTTAACATTTGCCCGGTATATAAAAACATTGGCGGCCATACTTACGAAAGCACCTACAGCGGACCAATAGGCTCTGTTATCACACCACATTACAGCGGCATGGCCGAGAACAAACATTTGAGCTTTGCCAGTTCTCTTTGTGGCGCCTGCACTTCCGTTTGCCCTGTTAAGATCAATATTCATAATCTGTTGCTGTTAAACCGCAAACAGAGCGTCGAAGAGGGCATGGCCGACAGTCAGGAAAGGACCGCCTTTAAGCTTTGGGTAAAGGCCATGAAGAGCCGCAAACTCATGGATATGGCACCTGCCAGCATCAAGAACTTTGCCCTGCGTTATGTACAAAAAGACACCTGGAGTAAAAGACGGGAGCCCCTGCAAGTGCCTAAGAAATCATTTAACCAGCTCTGGAAAGAGAGGCGGGGGTAGTTTGATTGTTGAATGGTTTAATTGTTGATTGTTGGTGTTTCTGGGGCAAGCTTTAAGGGTTAGCCATGAAGACGCAACGTATTGCGCTCCTACAAATCCTCGAATAACGAATAACCAACAACGAATAACGATAAACGGCCTGCATCTTAATTGGTGCAGGCCGTTTACGTTACCTTATAATTCGCAGGATTGTCTGCATTATCGCTATTGTCATCCATACTTCTTTTTTCATTTAAAATACTGCTTGAGTAAATGGTTTACGAGAGAAAACTGTTGCCTCATCCACATCCTTTAAGCGGCAGATAAAGCGAGTCATGCGTTCTACGCCAAAGCCGCCACCAGCAGTTTTAGGCAAACCGGTTTCCCTTGCCGCTTCCAGGTAAAACTCAAAGGCCTCTTTTTCTGTACCTGTTTCCTCCATGCGCTTCAGTATCTGCTTATACTCATGCTCACGCTCCGCTCCTGATAAGCCCTCTCCAAATCCTTCGGGCCAGATAACATCATAATTCAGATAAGTGCCTGGCTTGGCAGGGTCTTCTTTGTCGTAAAACTCTCGCTTGTGGTTTAGCAGCCAGAAAGGTGCGATAGCCTCTTCTGATTTGATCTTTTCGTAATCAGGCCCAAGTTCCTCTTCAAGTTTGTCGGTTCGGTATACCGGCCACTTCTCAAACACCGGCAGCAATTCCCCACGAAACTCGATCAGGATCTCCGGAATTTCCCTGTTCAGTTTATCAAATACAAAGTTTACGAGCTCCTCCATAAACTCCATCACAAAAAATCTGTCTTTGCCTTTAAACTCAAAGTCTACCTGCGTAAACTCAAACAAGTGGCGGCCAGTGTCAGCACGGTCAGCAAACTCCAGTCTAACGTTCGGCGACACAATATACAGGCTGTCCAGGGCAGGGCTTAGCAAGGCCAGTTGCTTATGAAAGATCATCGATTTGGTCAGGCTCCAGCGGCGGTCTGCATAACTAATGCTGGCATCCACCACTCCATGATTCAGCGGGTCCGTGATCGGAGAGAGCATGAGCGGCATCAGTTGCGTCAGGCCCTTTTTAAACATAAACTCATGCGTTGCCCGTATGATGCCTTGCTGTACTTTAAGCACTTTAGGCAGCTGGGGCCGGCTTAAGTGTTGCAACGTTGCCTCCAGCAGCGTTGGCTCAGTTAATACTTGTACTTCCATACTTTAATAATTTGTTAAAATTTTGAAGATTTATACTTAACAAATCTAAAAAATGATTCTATATTTTAACAAATTATTAATTATTATTTTTTATATTTGAAAATATTTTAACACATAGGCACTTTCATTGAAACTTTGCAAAAAACTAGAAGTATAGCGGCATATGAATTATGAAATTGACAATCTGGATAAGCAGATTCTGAACCTGCTGATGCATAATGTAACCCGGGCATATACAGATATTGCAAAGGAACTTGGGGTTTCTGGAGGCACTATTCATGTTCGCATGAAAAAGCTAACGGACATGGGCGTAGTGAAAGGCTCTCAGCTTATCATTAATCCTTCTGCCATCGGGTTTGATATCTGCGCTTTTATAGGGGTGTTTCTGGAGAAGGGCTCAGTTTACAAAGATGCAGTTAAGCAAATGCAGCAGGTACCGGAAATCGTGGAGTTGCATTATACTACCGGCTCCTACAGTATGTTCATCAAAATTATTTGCCGCGACACTAACCATCTGCGTGAGGTATTAAATGAGAAGATACAACCGGTAAAAGGTGTACAGCGCACCGAAACGTTTATCTCGCTGGAGGAAAGTATAAACAGGCAGATTTCTATTACCTGAGCAGGGACCGGTGATTAAGGGGATTCGATAGATTGAAAGGATTTTTCTTCAGTACCAGATCCAACTCTTCATAGAAACCAGGGAGGTGGGTTATGTGAATGATTACCTACGTCCATTCAAAGGGTAGGGCCGTCGTTTTAATCAAAGTATAAGTTTCATGGCTACGGTCATTCCTCGGACTAGTCGCGACCCAATACCGTCAATTTAAGAGTTTTGTAATGCTGATTCGGACATCCTTGTCCGAATCTTTTTCTGCTGCGGACTTCCTTGTCCGCGCATTACAGTAACACGGGGATTAGGAAATCCCCGTCAGAAAGCTTCCGGACTGAGAAGTCCGTAAGAGCTATTTCCTAAAGCTGACAGCATTGTGTAGCGGCCTGTCCCTACGAACATGTAAACACACCCTTAAGAGCTCCGCTCGCTAGCTCAAAACGGTCGTTTTGGCTAGTTTGCAAGAGGGGGATTCCTGCGTGGGTTTTAGATCACAGATGTAAACATCCCTCTACGCCCCCTTCAAAAGGGGACTTTTCTGCTATTACTGCTTTAAACTTTCTCTCTAGTAGTGACAGTCGTTGGCTAAGAGGTACCGGTTTCAGCCTTTGGGGGGGGAAGGGGCTTATAGTTTACCCCAAATTTTTAAGGGCCTTGCACGCACCAAAGCAAACTTTAAAACGCTAGGTTGATAAAACTGAGGGCGAACAGCAGCCCGACAAAAGAACTTTAGTATAAATAAAAAAGCAGTACATACCATCAGGTATATACTGCTTTAAATTAGCCTCTCAGAAAGTATAGATCTACTTCAACCTCTCCAAAGCTGTTCTTAATCTCCCCAATGAATCTTTTATTTCCTCCAGAGAAGCGCCGCCAACCGATAGTCTGAACCAGTTAAGATCGTGACTGGAACCGAAGGCGGAGAAGGGCACAACCGCCAGCTTGGCCTCGTGCAGCACGTAAAAGGTAACGTCCTGGCTTGTTTGCAGCGTTTTACCTTCAGGAGTAATTCTACCCGACAGGTCTATTTTCACAGAAAGGTAAATGGCACCCATTGGCTCAATAGCATCCACAGGATAGCCATCATTTTTCAGATCCTGAAACGCCCTGTACAGTGCCTCCAGGCTGGCCTGGATCTTTGGTTTGAACTCGCTCATAAAGCCATCCACTTCCTGTGGCTGTTGCAGGAAACCGGCCATGGCCATTTGTTCTGCCTTGGGAGCCCAGGCGCCAACATGCCCAAGTATAGATTTCATTTTATCCATCACTATTGCAGGTCCGAAAGCATACCCAACCCGCACACCGGTGGCGGCAAAGCACTTGGAAGTACCGTCGATGTAAATCACATACTCCCTGATCTCGGGGCGCAGACTTACCGGGTCGTAGTGTTCGGCGTTGCCAAAGGTTAGCATCCAGTAGATCTGGTCGTAGAGGATGTATAATGGCTTTTCGCCTTCTGCCCTGCTACGGTTTTCTTCCAACACCAGGTCACAGATCTCTTCCAGGTCTTTTTTAGAGAACATGGTGCCTGTTGGATTAAGCGGTGAGCAAAGCGCCAGCATAGTAGCCCCTTTCAGATGTGGCTTTACATCCCCGGCAGTTGGCATAAACTTATGCTCCGGTCTGGTTTTTACCTCCACTGGCGTAGCCCCCGACAAATGGCAATAATGGTTATTGTTCCAGGATGGAGTTGGGTACACTACCTTATCACCAGGATCGATCAGGGCCATGTAGGTGGCATAGATCAGGGGGCGTGAACCGCCTGCCACTAATATGTCATTCTCAGGGTACTCAAGCCCAAGTCTTTCTTTTGTAAACTGCACCACAGCCTTCCGAAGCACGGCCACGCCATTGGCAGGCGGGTAGTTTGTATGGCCCTGTTCATAAGCCTTGCTTATACCTTTTTGCAACGCAGTTGGTATAGGGTAGATACTCGGATTAAAGTCGCCGATGGTTAGGTTACAGATTGGCTCGCCTTTCGCGATCATTGCGTTTACCTCTCCGGCCACACGAATTATTTCGGAGCCGATCAGGTTCTGCGCCATTTTAGAGACTGTCATGAGGAGGAAGCATTTATGTGTCCTACAAGTTAAAAATTTACAACAAACTATATAAACGTTCTGTTGTAAAATCCAGCCATAAACATTTTATACTTTTGCTTGCGGTTACAGCCAACTATAGAACAGTAGTATACTTTAAAAGGCTTTGCAAAAAGCAACAACATTTACTTGTTTAAAACTGTACCCATTAAAAGCAACGCTTCTCCTTACCATACTTTATCATGCTTACAGGCCGCGTAAATGCACCAGAAATCAACACCGAATTCGGTTGGCTTAACACCGATCGGGAATGGTCTATCAAAGACTTTAAGGATAAGATTGTGTTGCTGGACTTCTGGACGTTTGGCTGCATCAACTGCCAGCACATCGTACCGGACCTGAAGAAGCTGGAGGAAGAATACGCAGACATATTGGTGGTGATCGGGGTACACTCGGCTAAGTTTGATGCCGAAAAAAGCAACAGCACCATAGAGCAGGCCATCCGGAAGTTTGGTATTGAGCACCCTGTGGTAAACGATGCCGACTATAAGATATGGAACTACTATGGCGTGCGTGCCTGGCCCACAATAGTATTGATAGACCCCAACGGGAAAGTGATAGGGCAGCATGCCGGTGAGGGAGTGTACGACACCGTGCGTCCTTACATTCAGAAACTGAAGGAGGAGTTTAAAGACCAGTTGAACCGTGAGCCTTTCCAGTTCAGGGCACCGGCTACGAAGGCAGCAGGTTTATACTTCCCATCTAAACTTGTGTTTGATGAAGCGCAAAACATATACCTCTCGGATAGCGGTAATAACCGGATTCTGAAGCTGGACCAGCAAGGTCAGGTACTGGAAGTGGTTGGCAGCGGTGAACAGGGCTTTAACAACGGTGGCTATGCGGATGCTACTTTTTACGAGCCGCATGGCATGGCGCTACATGGCGATACCTTATACATTGCCGACGCCAAGAACAACGCCATCCGGAAAGTAGACTTGAAACACAAAATGGTGAGCACCGCAGCAGGCACGGGGCAACTTGAGTATTACTTTCTGGATGATAAACTTAACGAGCCTGTTAACCCTAATAGTCCCTGGGACCTGCTGATCTATGGCGACAGCATGTTTGTAGCCAGCGCTGGCAACCACCAGATCTTGCGCATGGACCTGAAGACCGGGAAAGTATACCGCTTTGCCGGAACCGGACGCGAGGCCCTGACTGACGGACCATTGCGCGAAGCCGCCTTTAACCAGCCCAGCGGACTTGCCCTTAACAAGCATGTACTCTTTGTGGCTGACGCCGAGGCCAGCGCCATCAGAAGTATAAACCTTAAAACAGGCATGGTATTGACACCACTTGGCAGAGGCCTTTTCGATTTCGGGGATGCCGAAGGACATGTGGACGATGCACTGCTACAGCACTGCGTTGGTTTGGAGGTAATAGACCAGGACATCTACATTGCCGACACCTATAATGGCAAGATAAAAGTACTGGATGTTTCCAGAAACAGAGTGTATACCCTCAGCAGCGGCTTTAGCGAACCAAACGATCTTATCTTTTTAAACGGCAAGCTTTGGGTTACCAGCACCAATAGCCACCAGTTATATAAAGTAGACCTTAATACCGGCGAAAAGCAGGAAGTGGTGGTAACATTCTAGTGGCTAGCAAACCACCAGTTCCAGCTTTATACTTACGCCGCCATATGGCTTTCCTGCTGCTTTTTTACGCTTAGCGCCTGCTGTACATGCCGGTCCTGGTGCGTTACAACAAACTCAAGCGTTTCCCCGATGCGCAGCTTCAGTAGCTTGAAAAACTCAACAGGTACGGCTTTTTTGTTCAGGTTTGTGCCTTTGGCATTTTGCAGCAAAGTTTGCAGCTTTTCCTGGTGCTTCAGGAACTCCTCTATGGTACCGCAACCCAGCTTACTGTTGTTAGGGTTCATGTGCTTCACGGTCTTGTGCTTTTTGTTGTTCTGAGGCCGCACCATTTCTAGTGATTTTTTACCTAACCAGCTATAGCTTATACTTTGCAGAAAAGCGCCGTCGGCGTTCTTGGCAATGGCCTTAGCTAGCACTGGGTTGTAGTAGCGGCTGTAAAGGTTCAGGTGCTCCAGGCATTCCAGTATGCTCCAGCTCTCCGTGCCAGGCTTAAAATTCAGGGCATCCAGGTCCATTCTGGCAAACTCGGTGGCCACCGTTTGGGTAATTGTTTTGTTGATTTGAGAGAGTTGCTCCAGCTTGTTCATGTGTTTCATAGTTTTATTTTGTACATCACAAAGGTAACCTGCACCTTACTGCCAATCCTTGATTCAAATCAATATTTAAATTCTTGTCATAACATCGGATCAATCTGTTAAAAATATTTTTTTTGCTTACATAAATCATATTCAAAAAAAGGTATAAATTGTTCGGTATTTATACCCTTAATCTCAAATGAAGACATTATTTAAAACACTTTTATTGTCTGCTGTTTTCACAATAGCAGCTGTGGCAGGCGCATCAGCGCAGTATGTAGCACTTGTAGACCACATGGGTGTGGCGGTTCGTGCAAAAGCGTACACAGATGTTAACGGCTCTCCTTATCTTTTTGAAGACTGGGTTAAAGGAAGCGTAACCATGACGAAGGGCTCACACTTTGATGGCATGGACCTGATGTACGATCTTGTAACTGACGAGCTTATTTTCAAGAGTGAGAAAGGTGAGTCAAAAAATTTTGCTGATCAGGTAAGAGAATTTTCCCTTAAAGATGAAAAAGGCATTGCGCACGTGTTCCGTAATGGTTTTTCTCCTATTGATGATGCTAAACCCATTACATTCTATGAAGTGCTGGTAGATGAGAAAACAGCGCTTCTGAAAAGAACGGTAAGAATAATTCATGAAGAAGTGGGGTATAGCTCAGCTACTCAAGTGAAGAGCTTCCAGACTAAAACCAGTTTTTACCTGGCCAAAGACAGCAAGCTTACCAAGATCAAAAACGACAAGAAATCTGTGCTGGCCGCACTACCAGAGAAAAGCACCCAGCTGGAGGCATACATCAAAGCCCAGAAACTGGACCTGAAAAATGACAGTCACCTGGTTAAGCTTATCGCATACTATAACACACTGTAAGTTATACCGGGTTTAACAATACCACAGCCGGCAGATTGTTTATGACAACTTGCCGGCTGTTTTTTTTAAACACCTGACTATAAAGTGTTAACACACACATCACTATACTTACAAATAATTCGTAAAACGAAAACAAACCCCTAAGCCAAAAAAGATGAGAAAGGTAATTTATACTTTTATACTTTCGGTAGCCTTGGTTTATACTTTTGATGCTACTGCACAGTTTGCCATAGTAGACCAGATGGGGCAGCCTTTTCTCACTAAGAACTACACCGACGTGCAGGGTTCTGCTTACCTCTACGACAAATGGATGAAGGGCAGCATGACGACAACCAGTGGCGTTACCTTTGATGGCGTGGAATTGATGTATGACCAGGTGGCCGACGAACTTGTATTTAAAGGCGAGAAAGGCGAAGCGAAAACCTCTACGCAGCCACTCGTAGAGTTCACGATAAAGGCTAACCAGAAAGAGTTGCTTTTGCAGGAACGTGTTTTCCGGAGAGGCTTTGTACCTGTTGACGGAGCAAACCCGAATACTTTTTACGAGGTGCTGGCCGATGGAGAGACACAATTGCTAAAACGGGTCTCTAAAAGGATTTTTGAAGAATTGCCCTATGGCTCTGCCACTAAAACCAAAGCTTTTAAAACTGATGTATACTACTACATTGCCCGCAACGAAAAGCTGACGAAGATCAGAAACGACAAGAAATCTGTGCTACAGGCGCTGCACAACAAAGAAGCCGAAATAGCCGCTTACATCAAGGCAAACAAGCCTGACCTGAAAAACGACGCGCACCTTGCCGAGCTGGTATTGTATTACAACACGCTGTAGTGTAGGTTATACTTTAAGCCGGCTTAGGGTTTCCGGGGTCATGCGCAGGTAAGAGGCAATATACTTTTTAGGGATGTGCTGAAACAGGTGCGGGCTGCGCTGCATAACACGCTGCAGGCGCTGCTCAGGCTCCGGTAGCAACAGGTCTACTTCCCGCTCTATTTTACCCACCAGTGCTTTCTCTAGCTGCTCGTACCAGAACCGCTTTATATTGGGGCGCTGCTCCATCAACTGTACAAAATCATACTTACTAATGCCTGTCAGTTCGCTTTTTTTAAGTGCCTGTATGTAATAAGCCGAGGGCTTGCCATCTACAAACGATGGAAAAGAGACCAACAACGTGCCGGGGTAGCCAAATCCTACACAAATCTCTTCGTCGGGGAGGGGGTAATAAATGCGCAGCGCACCAGCTGTTACAAAGTATAAACCCTGCTCTACCTGCCCCTGCTGTATCAGAAAATCATATCGGTTTAGCTGTACCTGCTTTTTCCAAAGCGGCAAAAAAGCCTCAATGTCTTCCGGGGTAAAGTATGGCACTTGCTGTAGTAAGGTGCGGAGCATGGGGTATAAATAGAGCTAATTGCTTGTTTCTATCCACTCTAGATTTGGGAGTTCTAATATTTTTCTTGCGTCATTTAAACCATTTACTAGAGAATAGCTATTCTTAAAATTAGAAAGCAATTCATGAAATTTATAATCATCATCAACAGCAACATATTTTGCAACAAAATCTTCAATACTCTTAGCTTTTTCAATAAGAGTTCTAATAACCTCCGGACTTTGATTTCTGCTTTTAATAAAGAAATCTGGTACAGTGGCATTCTCAAAAGCTTTAAGTTTTCTTGCCTCTCTAGCTTCTCTTAGTCTTTGCTCCTCATCTTCGATAATCGTAGAAGCGTCTTCCATTGACACTTTAGTTACCACTTCTTCTAAGTATCTTTTAAGAGTGGTATTGATGTTAGCAAGTTCACTTACTTGTTCAGTTAATGACTTAATCTGTAACATCTCACTTCTAGCCGAAATCATTTCTTTGAACAGTCCTGCCCATTGTTCCCTTAGCCAAAGCTCAATCTCACTATGTTTCTCAAATGCGAATACTGGATTGTTTCTAGGCTGAGCAAGTATGCGTTCTATCATATAAAAGATGTTGATTGAATCAACATGAGCATACTTTATAGTATCATTATCTCTATTATTTTTATATGTATCATATTCTGCAAAAACTGACTTCTCAACTACTATATAAGTCGGAATATCTTTTTGTATTGCAGTTTCATACTCCATCTTTGTGATGCTCTCATACCGATAAAAGAAATCAGTTGGTATTTTCTTATTCGCCGACGAAGGATTACCATATCTACCGCCAATAATTAATACAAAAATATCACATAGGGTTACTTCCTTGTAGCATGATTCATCTAGTGGGATGTCAGGGTTATAAGCAATAACGCCCTTCTCAGATAAAACAGGTTCATACCCAAGTCTTTCTATAAAAATTTCAATAGAAGACCTAATATGTTTTAGATCGTAATATGTGGAACTGATAAATATCCTAGGTTTAGCCATCTTAGAATTTTAGTAAAACCTATACAATATAATATTTTATCAATAAAATGAACACGTATTCAAATAAACTTCATTCTCACCTCCTCTGCTCAAAACCTTTAAAGCCTTTCAACTCATTCAGGGTTTTAATATCCACCCGATCAACCCTTGCCGCTTTAGGGCCCTCGTGTACCCATTGCTCCAGTTTTCGCAGTGTTTCCGCATCGCCTTCGGCTTCTAAGTATACTGTTCCGTCAGCCTCATTCTGAACAAAGCCGTTCAGCCCGAGTTCTTTTGCTTTTTCTTCGGTACTGGCCCTGAAAAACACACCCTGCACCTTGCCATGCACACGTATTGCCACATGCTTCTTATCTTTTGCCATAGTATATGTATAGTATAAGGAGGTTAACTTTCATCCTGCTTTTCATCTTCGTCGCGGGTACGTTTAACGTCTTCCAGTCGGTTCTCGTTGATCCAACCCATTTTGGCGGCGTGCTTGGCAGCGGCATAAGTTTCTTCAGCCAGTAACATTTCAGTACCCTGCTCTTTTACTTTGCGGGCTATCTCTTTAACTTCCTTGTCACGCTTGTCCGGGGTTACATCCCGTATGTAGATGCCAAGTATGCGGCCCGGATACTCTTCAACGATCTTCTGGTATGTTTCTGGGTCGCGCTGGCCGCTGTCGCCGATGCAGATAAACTTAAGGTCAGGGTATGTGTCCAGGATATGGCGGATCTTTTCGCGTTTATACTCTTCCTCGCTGGTTTCATACTTACCCCGGTCCCAGGTGGTGCCCCGGTCGCGGAGCAGCAAAGGGCCCTCCGGTATTTTGTGGTACTTCAGAAAGCTTACAAGCAGATCGTACAGGTTCCACTCGCTTCCGGACACAAAAAAGACAGGGTTGTGGCCTTTGCCATCTTTCCCTTTCTGCAGTGCCCTTAGGAAACCAGCTATACCCGGAAAAGGACTCCGCTCTGTGGCATTCTTTTTCAGCATTAAGCGCATTCTGCCAATAAAATCATTCACATGTGATACCAACACCGTATCGTCCATATCAGAGATCACACCGAATTCTGCATTCTCGCCGGGCACAAACAAATAGCCTTCAGCATCCATTTCATCATTATCGGTGTACTGGTCCTGCAACTGCAGTTTTATACTGCGGCCATGCTTCTCAAAGTCTATCTTTCCATCGGCATGAATCTCCACCTGAAAGTATCCTTCTTCATCCGTTTCAATGTCTATTTCCTTATCCCCGAACCAGGCTTTAAGTTTTGCACCCGGTATCTCGTCAGACTCCATGCGTTTCCACATGTTTAGCCACTGCTCGGGCATGGTATCTACTTCTTTAGGTTTTTTGATTTTCTCACGCTCCAGCACCCGCCCTTTTAGGTATATATAGTTCTCGCTGGCAAACCCATAGTAAGGCATGATCTTGACAGGCTCCAGCACGTTCAGTTTTCTTTTCGCTGCAAACTTCACCTGCGATACGTTGCTCTCAAGCTCGTCAAGTATACTTAGCAGCTTTTGCTTCAGGTCGTCGGATAATTTGGCCATAAGACATTATTTTGATTGAACGCACTATAAATTAAGCAGTTAATTTTACCCCGGTGTACATTAAACAGAACGTTTGCCGCTACCTAATTTGTTATCTTGTAGTTGTATACAGAATTTGTGGCTATATTGGTCGCCCCTTTGCCAGGGGCACCGGATCTGATTATTAGGAGAATTTACAATGTCGTTATTATTCAATGATTTTAAGAGCTGGGAAAAGCATTGCGCCGAAACCGGAGAGCCGCTTTACCAGCCTGTACTGGAATATGAAATAGAGCAGAAGGGCCGCACAGAAGAGTTTATCTGGGAAAACATAGCCAAGGCTTTTGAGGTGATGAAGGATGCCGTGCAAACCGGCCTTACCGAGAACATGACCTCCCGGTCTGGCATGGTGAACAACAGCGCTAAAAAAGTTGCCAAATCGCCGGTAACTGTGTTGTCGCCGGAGTTCCAGATGCTGGTGTCGCGTGCCCTGGGTGCCAAGGAGGTAAACTCGTGCATGGGCCGTGTGGTAGCAGCGCCTACGGCTGGCGCTTCCGGTATACTGCCGGGTACACTTACCACTTTGCAGGAGCTGCATGGTTTAGAAGACAGAAAGATACATGAGGGCCTGCTGGTTGCCGCCGGCATTGCCCTGATCATTGAGCAGAATGCGTCGCTGGCAGGTGCCGTGGGTGGCTGCCAGGCCGAAACAGGAAGCGCCGCCGCCATGGCTGCAGGCGCTATCGTTTATTGCCTTGGCGGCGATGTGCAGCAGGTGTTTAACGCGGTTGCCATTACAATTCAGTGCATGCTTGGCCTGGTATGCGACCCTGTGGCCGGGCTGGTAGAGGTGCCTTGCATTGTGCGTAATGCCAGTGCGGCAGCTATCGCCTACTCATCTTCACAACTGGCTATTGCCGGCGTAGACCCTGTAATACCTGTAGACCAATGCGTGGCTGCCCTGGGCGAGGTAGGCGAAAGTATGGAACGCAAGTATAAAGAAACTGCCGAAGGAGGCCTTGCCAACACACCAAAAGCCCGCGAAATCGAAAGCTTTGTGCTGGTGCAGGACGTGGAGATCCTTCCAGATGAAGACAATGAGTAGTTAGAGAGTCTCGGAGTTAAAGATTTTAAGAGTTAGAGAGGTGGAAGGCTGCATAGGCTTTTCACCTTTTTTGTTTAACTGCTATCTACAAGAGGGGGCTTTTTTGCTTCTACATTTCTGGCGCGAATCTCCAGATTCGTGACTTACGAATAAGGTTGAGTCTTCCCGAGTCTGCGCTCGGGACAGGCCTCATCAACTGGCCCGGAGGGTCAAAAATAAGTTTGAGAGTATGACTGCTTATGTTCTTAGTATTAAACAACGGCCCTGTACCTTTAAGGACCTAAACACACCCCTGTAAACTCCGCTCACTAGCTCAAAACCCTCGTTCTCGATTGTCCAAGGTGGGGAGTTATCGGTATACGATTACACACCCCTGCACCCCTCTCAAGAGGGGAATCTCCTCTATTACAAATTTGTGCTTGCTAACCAGTTGTGACATCCTGTAGCTAAGAAGTGTCCAACCCTAAAGTGTAACTAATGGCCGTTTAGAAGAAGCAAGAAAGCTTTAGGGAAAATTTCAATAACTTCTGGCATTATATATGCTAAGCCTATACTTGCAATTATTAAATTGCATAACTAACTACAAACCAACCCAAAAACTATGAAAAAGTACCTATCATTTGCAGTGGTAGCACTGATGCTGTCACTCTCTGCCTGCTCTGTTCCTCACATGGCCCTTGAGTCAAACTTTAAGTCTCAGGCGCAGGAAATGCCTGTTGAGGGCCGCAAAACATTTAAGCCAAATGGCAACTTTAAGATCGGGGATTATACTGTAGCCAACGTGCACCGTGGCTGGCGCAATATGGGAGGCTTTTCCATACTCAGCTACAACAACGTAAAGGCCCGCCAGCAACACCAGTTCAGCCTTCAGAACGAGCAGGGACATGAATGGTATGTTTTCGGAGCCAGTAAGCTTCAGGAAAAATCCCTTAAATCAACTACTGGCCTTACCATACGCATAGCACCCAATATGGAGTATTATGCCAGCCAGTTTACTTCTCCGGAAAGCGGGCAGTGGCATTTACTAACCGTAGATCCGGGTGACTATATACGGCGCAAAAAGTTTGAAGGGGAGCTTTCAAACGGTAAAACAACGTTTACTATAGCACCAGTATACAAGTTTGAGGGCAAAGGCCTGCCTATGTCGGATATTGTTGGCTATGAGTTTAAAAAAGGAGATGAAACCATGGCGGCTGTGCAGGTTGTGAACAATGGGAAAGTATGGATGAAACCCGAGGCTGATGCCGATACGCGTATGGTTTTAGCCAGTGCCATGGCATCTTTGCTGTTGTATGAAAAATTGAATGAGTCCACTGAAAACTTTGAACTTTAACATCTGCCGCTTCTGTTGCAAATTTAACTTCAGTTTCATCACTTTTAAAGCACTATTCATCACATTTTAGTTTTTAAAAGTATAAAAACCAATAAGTTGCGCGTTAATAATTTACCCGGCATTACTTGCGCCGGTTTTACTCTGTACAGATAGCTTTTTACATGAAAAGATTATTTTGGTGGTGCGCCGGTGCCGATGACACGATACTTGAGAAATGCTCTAAGTCGGAGCACGTAAAGTATGCGGGTATTGGTGCCACTGTGTTCTTCACAGGATTGCTGGCCGGTATCTCCGGTGCATATGCCCTCCACACTGTTTTCGACACTATCGGGCTGGCCATTGTTTTTGGTTTGCTTTGGGGCGCCGTAATTTTTAACCTCGACCGTTTTATTGTTTCCACGCTGCGCAAAGAGGGCAAGTTCTGGAAAGAGCTGCTGCAGGTAACACCGCGTATCTTGCTGGCACTGGTACTGGCCGTGGTTATTTCGAAGCCCCTGGAACTAAAGATTTTTGACAAAGAGATTCAGGCCATACTTAAAGAGAAACAGGCTGAGCTTGCCATACAGCACAAAGCGCTTGTTGGCAAGCAGTTTGCCGAAGTCGACTCTATTAAGTCTGAGATCGCAGGCATCCGGCAGGAAATAGATGCCAAAGTGCAGGAGCGTAATAAACTGTACGAACTAGTTGCCGCTGAGGCCGATGGTACCGGTGGTACTGGCAAAGTGGGCAAGGGTCCCATTTATGAAGAGAAGAAACAACAGTACGACAAGGTTGACGAGGAACTGAAACTGCTGCAGGCAAGCGCCGCCGACAGGATTTTGGTTAAAGAAAAGCGTATTGCCGAGCTGATGTCTAAGTATGACGAAACAGTAGCCGAAGGCCAGGAGAGTTTTTCAAACTACGATGGACTGATGGCACGGATCAATGCCCTGGACGAACTGCCATGGCTTCCGGTGTTCTTTATAACTCTTTTGTTTATTTGCCTCGAAACAGCCCCGATTTTCACGAAGCTTATTTCCAGCAAAGGCCCTTATGATGATATTCTGAAAGGTGTAGAGCATGAACGCACCACCCAGGAAATGCAGCGCGTTTCTGAGCGCCAAAAGCAGTACGACACACGCCAGGCTGTTGCCGAAGCCAAATTCTTTGCCCGTACAGAGTATGAAATAGAGGCTAAACGTGAGGAAGAACGCATTAAGTCCGATGCGCACCTGGAGGTTGTACGTGAGTCTGCCGCTGTTTGGAAAGAACGAAAGTTAAACGACATAAGCCGCAGCCCTAATACCGCAGCCGATATCCTAAACGACGGTGAGGAGAATGGGTATTATAAGTGGTAATTGATTTTAAAGTATAAAAAATCGCCTGAGTCAGTTGCTGGCTCAGGCGATTTTTGTTTATAACTAGTTCGTAGGTAATATTTTGCCTTTTTATCGAACTACTGTTTATCCTCAGTTTTACTTGCCTAAAGTTTCACTTCTTGCTTTGGTGCCCTCAAGGCCGGGTGGCCTCGTTTCTCTGCATCGCCGCTGTGTTCCCTCCTGCGCTTGCGCGCTGCCGCATCCGCGGCACCGGATCTCACAAGGCGGCTCAACAGAGAAACTGGGATTGACACTTCTTCGCAGCGGCTGTCGCAACTGGCAAGCAAATGTAAAAAAGTAAAAGCGGAAATTCCCCTCTAGAGAGGGGTGCAGAGGTGTGTAATCATATACCGAAAACTCCCCGCCTTGGACAAGTCTCGGATCCCGGACTTGATTCGGGAGAGTCACGAATGGCTCGACCCCACCACTACACAAAAGCAAACCTCCCCCGGCAAAAACCCTGCGTTAAAGCAAATCCCATATTTTGTCGTAAATTTGTGTAAATAGCTGAAAGCAATGGCAGAAAATTATACTTCAGATTTCGGCACTATCCTGCTCTTCCTGATAGGTGGCGCAATTTTCGTGGTGATTGGCATGTTAACAAGCAAGCTGATTAGGCCAAAACGGCCTAACCCCGAAAAGCTGACGACCTATGAAAGCGGCGAGGAACCAATTGGTAATGCGTGGGTTCAATTTAACCCTCGCTTTTATGTGGTGGCGCTTATCTTCATCATTTTTGATGTAGAACTGGCGTTCCTGTTTCCGTGGGCAACTGTTTTTGGCCGCAGAGAACTGATAGAAGCTACCGATGGCGCCTGGGGATGGTTTTCTCTGATAGAGATGTTTATTTTTATTGGTGTGCTGGTGCTGGGATTAGCCTATGCCTGGGCCAAAGGACATTTGGATTGGATAAAACCAAAGCCTGTAATTCCGCAGAGCCGCTCTAAAATACCAATGGACGTGTATCAGCAGTTTAATGCGCAGCAGGAATTAAAGCCCAAAGTATAAAGTAAACAAAGTATAAATGGTAGAGATTAAACTTTGCTTTTTGCCATTCATAATTTATAATTCATAACTCATAGTTGCTTTGGACAAAACTGGAGAAGGCGGTGTGATCATTACCAAGCTAGACGATCTGCTTAACTGGGCTCGGCTTATGTCGCTGTTCCCAATGGGTTTTGGTTTGGCTTGCTGCGCCATTGAGATGATGGGTGCTTACTCGTCAGGTTACGACATGGACCGCTTCGGCATTATACCCAGGGCATCTCCAAGGCAGTCGGATGTGATGATCGTGGCAGGCACTGTTACCTTTAAAATGGCTGACCGAATTCGCCGCCTGTACGAGCAAATGCCTGAGCCGCGTTATGTGGTTTCGATGGGGAGCTGCTCTAACTGCGGTGGCCCTTACTGGGAGCACGGCTACCATGTTGTTAAAGGCGTAGACCGCATTATACCTGTGGATGT
The DNA here is from genome assembly GCF_058216375.1 of Pontibacter sp. GD7. Classification (NCBI taxonomy): domain Bacteria; kingdom Pseudomonadati; phylum Bacteroidota; class Cytophagia; order Cytophagales; family Hymenobacteraceae; genus Pontibacter; species Pontibacter sp. GD7. The sequence goes on from NZ_JBYZMP010000001.1 coordinate 46,387, forward strand.
GTATGTGCCGGGCTGCCCTCCGCGGCCAGAGGCACTGATAGGTGGCTTTTTAAAACTTCAGGAGATCATCCGAAAGGAAACGATACGTGCCCCAAGGGCAGTGCAGCAGATCATGGCAAAAAAAATGAATAATGAAGTAGTGAATAATGCATAATGGAGTGAATGCTTCTAATTAATCATTAATCATTATTAATTTAAAATTATGAATTTCGGAGAGTTAAGAGATTTTATACTGGAGAAATTTGGCCCTGAGGTTATACTTGAGGCCAAGGCCGATGCGCTGCAGCCATACCTAGTGCTACAGCCAGAACGCTTGCCAGAAGTTTGCCTGGAGCTCCACGATAACCCACTTACCTACTTCGATTTCCTGTCTTGCCTCACCGGCATCGACAATGGCCCGGGGGCTGGTACCATAGAGGTAGTATACAATCTGTACTCTATCCCATTTAACCACCACCTGATGCTGAAGGTGCGCGTGCCCCGCAACAACACTCCCGAACAAAGTATACCCGAGGTTCCTACTGTTAGCCACATCTGGCGCACTGCCGACTGGCACGAGCGTGAGGTCTTCGATCTGCTGGGAATCTACTTTAAAGGCCACCCCGACATGCGCCGCATACTTTGCGCCGCCGACTGGGAGGGCCACCCGCTTCGCAAAGATTATAAATTACAGGACTACTACCACGGCATCAAAGTGCCTTTCGACCAGCATAATGAGTTGAATGGCTTTAAAGGAGAGCCCAATGAGTTTGTAAGTCAGCCAACGCCTTTTTCTGATAAGCGAGAGAAGCCGGAGTAGGTTACTCTTTTTCTCTTTAAAGATTTCCTGACTTTCTATCGGGTTACTGATATTCCTCAGTTTTATTTAATACCAGTTTTACCTCTGGCTTTGGTGCCCTCAAGGCCGGGCGGCCTCGCCTTTTCGCATCGCGTTGCACCGTCTTCCTGCCGGGGGTAGGGGCCCTCTTTATCGTGCCTCGGGCTGCCTCACTCCGTTCGTCACCGGAACCCGCTAAGGCGCTCAACGCAAAGGCTGGGATGGACACTTCTTGGTAAACGGCTGACGCAACTGGCAAGCAAGTATAAATCCTGATTCGTAGGGTCACCTGTCCAAGGAATAGCAGAAGCAATGAAACCTACATCTTATCTTAGCAATAGCAGAGATTCCCCTCTCGAGAGGGGCAGGGGTGTGTTAATCGTTTACAGGAAAACTCCCCGCCTTGGACAATCGAGAACGAGAGCTCGAAGATTGCGAGCGTAGCTCTGAGGGGCTAGGGGTGGTTGGACAACGGCAGCCATAAAACAAAAGCCACCGAAAAACACTTCCAGTGGCCTCTGTTTATACTTTTAATAGCTATACGCTACTGCACATTCTTGAAAAACGTAGGCGAATTGCCGTACAACGGGGTTTTGCCATCCCACCGCTCAATAAACTGCTGCTGAATAAGCAAAGGGGTAAGGGTGCGCTGGCGCAGTTCGTTGGCCTTGGCCTCTGCTTCGGCTTCTACTATTTTTTTACGGGCCTGTGCTTCGGCAACTTTTAACTCGTTCTCTACCTGTAGAGCCTGCTGCACCGCACGGTTCTTCAGGTTTACGGCACGCACGATCTCGTCGGGGTACTGCAGGCCGCTGGTCATCTGCTCCAACTCAAAACCTTCTTTGCGTAAGGCATTATCTAAAGCAAGCTGTACTTTGTCTTCGAAGCTTTGGCGGTTCGAGATGATGCTGTCGGTAGTGTACAGGTTAAACTGGATCCGGAACGCGTCGCGGGTATAGTTGTAGAGCGTGGTTTGCGTTATCTGGTCGATGTCTTTTCTGTACTTGGCAAAGATGCGCGGACTCTCCCCCGGAATCACCCTGAACGACATGGTAGGGTCTACGGTAAACACCGAGCCGTCTTTAGCATTCACGGTAAAAGCACTGTAGTCCACGGTCTGCACGAAGGTCGGGAACTGGAATACTTCTTCTGTAAACGGATTGTACCACACACGCCCTGTTACCAGGCTCACATCCTGCACTCCTTTATCGGTACCGTACAGTTTTACGAGTATACCTTCGTGGCCGGCATCGATGCGGGTACACGACTTCATGGCCGTAATAGAGAACACAAGTATAAGTATGAAGCTAAGGCTCCAGGTTAGTATTTGACGGGCATTATTCATGGTTATGCTTTCAGCTTGTTAATGGAAAATCGGATCAGGAAGTAATTGGCAATAACTAATACAACCAATAGGCCCAAGCCTATGGTTACCGACAGATCGGATGGCTGGCGCACCAAAGAGGCGATCTCAGTAAAAGTAAGGATATCGATCAGGAGCAGCAGACCGAGCAGCAGGATATAACCGAATTTCATGAGGTAGTAGGTGTTAGGTTGGCGGTATATATAAAACCGCTACAAGTATAAATCTTATCAAATATAGCCATTTTACAATAGCCAGGCAATACTATTCTTTCAGCCTATTACTGGCTGTATAAAGTCCCTCTTTTTTCCGAACTTTGCTTAACTTTCTAACTCACTAACTTTTTAACTCTCTAACCCACTTTGTCCACCATCTATAAAAACTACCTGCTGCAATCAGAGCCGAACAAGTTTAGCCTTGATAACCTGAAGGCTGGCGAGATGATTGTGAACATGGGTCCGCAGCACCCGAGCACGCACGGTGTATTGCGCCTGGAGGTGGTTACAGATGGGGAGATAGTGCAGGAGGTGGAGCCGCACATTGGTTACCTGCACCGTTGTTTCGAGAAGCACGCCGAAAGTATGGCTTATAACCAGACCATACCCTACGTAGACCGCATGGACTATGTGGCGGCCATTAACTCGGAGCATGTATGGTGCATGGGCGTGGAAAAACTGATGGGCATTACCGACCAGATACCGAAGCGCGTTGAGTACATCCGGGTGCTGGTAGCCGAGCTAAACCGCATCGCATCACACTTTGTGGCCATTGGCACCTACGCCATCGACATAGGGGCCTTTACGCCGTTTCTGTGGCTGCTCCGTGACCGTGAGCACATCCTGCGCCTGCTGGAGTGGGTAAGCGGGGCTCGTATGCTTTACAACTACATTTGGGTAGGCGGTTTATACTATGATTTGCCAATAGGTTTTGAGGAGCGCTGCCGCGAGTTTATAGATTACCTGGTTCCAAAGCTCGACGAACTGGACACCATACTGCTAGATAATAAGATCTTTATAGACCGTACGGCTAACGTGGGCGTACTGCCGCTGGATGTGGCCATTAACTATGGCTGCTCCGGACCAATGCTGCGTGGCTCGGGCTTAAAGTTTGACCTGCGCCGGGTAGATGGCTATAGTGTATACCCTGAGCTAGACTTTGATGTGCCGGTGGGCAAAGGCTTGGCTGGCACCGTGGGCGATTGCTGGGACCGTAATTACGTACGTGCCCAGGAATGCCGCGAATCGGTAAAGATCATCCGACAGTGCCTGGACAGGCTAACCGGCGATTACAAGCGCACCCCCGACTTTGACCCTCAGGCTGCCTGCCCCAAAAAAATACGCATGACCGGCACACAAGAGCTATACTTCCGGGGCGAGACACCACGCGGCGAGGTAGGCTTTTTCTTCCGGACCACCGACAAAAGCGATGTGCCTTTCCGTTGCCATGGACGCTCTGCCTGCTTCACAAACCTTTCGGTGCTGCCCGAAATAAGCCGGGGTTGTATGGTAGCCGATTTGATTGCCATTGTTGGCTCTATCGATTTTGTATTGGGCGAGGTAGACAGGTAAACCCACTCTGCGCATAGCCGTTAAAAAATGTTGATACTGTAGATACTATTCTGACATTTCCACAGTGGCTAAACCATGAAATCTATGCAATTCAACAAACTTATTCTACTTCACTTCCTTTGGATTAGTATAATTTTGAGCCCTGCGACAGCGGTGGCACAGGTTAAACCAAAGAAGCAACCACAAACAGACACGCTCAAAACCATACTCGCACAGCCGAAGATCTTCGTCCCTGGCGATACGGTGCTCCCCGGCCAGAAAAAGCCTTTCACGGAGTCGCAGCGACTGGAAGGAGACAACAAACGTTACCTGCTAAGAGCTGTAGTGCCATCAGTTGCACTGATCGGAGCCGGAATTTATACTATACAGGACAGGGGGGTGATCAGCAGCTTTGATGCCCGCGACGCCCGCAATAAGGTACTGCCCGAGTTCGCCACCAACGCAGACGATTTTCTGATGCTGGGACCTCTGGTGGGATTGTACGGCTTTAACATCATCTCATCCCAAAACCGACATGAGCTTGGCCGCCAGACCCTGTTACTTCTAACATCCGGAACCATTGCCTCTGCGCTGGTGTGGCCTACCAAAAAGCTTACTGACATTGAAAGGCCGAACGGCAAACCCTTTGCCTTCCCATCGGGGCACACAGCCTATGCATTCACCATTGCCACGTTTATGGATAAGGAGTTCCGTCATAAAAGCCCGTGGGTGAGCGTAGTCAGCTATTCCATTGCCGGTGCCACAGGTGTGCTGCGTGTACTCAACAATGCCCACTGGATGGCTGATGTGCTGGCTGGGGCGGGGGTAGGCATCATCTCCACCAACACTGTGTACTGGGTACACGCAAAGCTGACGAAGGGCGGAGGCCTTAAAACCACAGTTGTGCCGGTAATGCTGCCAAACGGATCGCCGGGCATGGCCTTAACCGTAGCGTTTTAAAAGTTAAAACAGCCTAGGGCGCTTATTCTATTGCAGTGTAAGCGCCCTTTTCTTTTTATCTTTGCCGGATGCCTAAGTTCCTGATACCCTTTTTATACTTTATACTTGTAGCCACGGCTGCCCTGGCCCAGGTGCGCAGCGTGCAGGGTGTGGTCCGCGATGCCAAAACCAACGAGAAACTGGCCTTTGTAAGTATAGCCGCCAACAACGGAGAAACAGGAACAACCACTAACCTGGAGGGGCAGTACCAGCTACGCCACAGCAAACCTATCAAATCACTGCGCTTCAGCTATGTGGGCTACGAGCCACAGGTTATTTACCCCGACTCACAACAAACAATACATGTATACCTGCAGCCCTCGGCGGCACAACTGCAGGAGGTGGTGGTAATGGGCACAGGCGAGAACCCGGCGCACCGCATCATCCGGCTGGCAACACAAAACCGCGACCGAAACTCCATTGACAACCTGCCGGCCTATACTTACCGCACCTACAATAAATTTATAATCACGGCCGTAGATGCCAAGGAAATAGACCTCGGGGACACACTGCGCCTTTCGCAGCAAGACTCTTCGTACCTGCGCATGCGCAAGCTGCTAGCCAGGCAGCACCTCTTCCTGATGGAAAGTATAACCGACTACGCTTACCTGAAGCCGGATAAAGTGAAAGAGACCATACTTGCCACTCGCGTATCGGGGTTACAACAGCCCAGCTTTGGGATAGTGGCCGCCGAAAGCCGCGATTTTTCAGTGTACGAGGATATGTCGGTGTTTTTCGGCAAACGCTACCTTAGCCCCCTAAGCCGTGGCAGTACCCGCAAGTATGATTTTGTGCTGCAGGAAACCAACGTTGTAGGCCAGGACACCGTGTTTGTGATTTCCTTTAAGCCAGAGCAGGGTAAGAACTTTGAAGGCCTGCAAGGGCTGCTTTACATCAACAGCAATGGTTGGGCTGTGCAGAATGTGCTGGCACAGTCGGCGGCCGGAGACGAAAAGCGCGGCATTAAGCTACAGCAGCGCTTCGAGCAGACCGGCCCCCAAAACAGGTGGTTCCTTACGGAGCTGGATGTAGAGATCACGATTCCGCAGCTATCCTTGAAAGGGCACCAGCCTTACGGCCGCCTGCGCACCTACGTCACCAACATCAACCTGAACCCCGACTTGCGCAAGTCAGATTTTGGGGTAATTGCTTTGCAGCAAAAAGCCAATGCCCACCTGCAGCCTGAGAGTCTCTATCAACAGCACCGCCCCGATTCGCTTACAGCCAAAGAGCAGCTGACCTACACCCGCATGGACAGTGTGGGCCGGGCCGACAAACTGGACCGCACTATCCGGCTGATGGAGTACCTGGTAGCCAAGCAAATCCCGCTCGGGCCGATCAGCCTGGATATTAACCGCCTGTTTAAGGTGAGTGCCTTTGAGGGAGTGCGCCTGGGTATTGGGGCCCACACAAACGATCTGTTGTCGGAGCGGTTTATACTTGGTGGTTACTGGGGCTATGGCTTTAAAGATGAGAAGGCAAAGTATGGCGCAGATGCCGCATTTATACTTCATAAGCCATCCGAGCTGCAACTTAAGGCTAATTACTTTAAAGATGTACTGGAGCCCGGTGGGATAAGATTGCCTTTCCAGCAGCGCAGCCTGTTTACAGATATCCGGCCTAACCTGCTTACCAAACGCACCTACGCTACGCACAAAAGTATAGCCCTGGCTGGCAGGCTAACGCGCTACCTGCAGGCACAAACCCAACTGCGGCAGGAGCAGCACCAGCCAACCTTGTTTACTCCCGAAAATTCTCCTTTGTCAACCTATAACCTGACTGAGGCTGTGGTAAGTTTGCGCTATGCCTACGGCGAAAAATACATGCAACAGTTTAACCAGCTGTTGCCGGTTGCCTCAGAGTACCCTACACTGTGGCTGCAGTATACCCATGGTTTAGACGGATTGCTGAACGGAGATTTTACCTACAACAAATACGAGGCAAAAGTAGAGGCTGATTTCAGGCACCGCACTTTTGGCCTGAGCAGTTTTAAGCTGGTAGGTGGCTATATTGATGGCAGCGCGCCATTCTTTACATTGTTTAACGGCTATGGCAGCTTTAACCCTAGCTACAAAGTATACTCCGGCGACGGCTTCGAAACCATGCGCCCCTATGAGTTTTTCTCCGATAGGTTTGCGGCCATGTTCTTTTCACAGAACTTTGGGAAGCGTTTACTGCGCACCAGTTTCTTTAAACCGGATGTGGTGGCAGTAACAAACGTTGGCTTCGGGGACCTGAAGCAGGACGTTATTGGGGTAACTGCGGCCGAGCTGGGTACCATGCGAAAAGGCTTCTACGAGTCGGGGCTGATCTTGAACAATGTTATCAGTTCTACCTTCTCGGGTATTGGCATTGGTGCTTTTTACCGCTACGGGCCTTATGCACTAACTGAAACTAAAGACAACCTCCGCATAAAGCTTACCCTAACCCTGGCTTTTTAAAACATACTTCTTCCTTTACCGGGTAACCAGCCATTTTAGTCACAGACTGAGCGGAAACACGTTATACTTTCAAAAGCATTAAATTGCTCCGGGATCGCCTCCATACAGCCTAAACCACATCAGGCCGGCAAGAGTATATCCACAAAAAAAGCCCAAGCAAACATGAAGATACTGACGGCAGCACAAACCAGGGAAGCAGATGCTTTTACGATCAAAGAAGAAGGTATTACTTCCGCGGATTTAATGGAGCGTGCCGCAAAGGCATTTACAAGCTGGTTCGAAAATAAATTTCAGCCGTCGGAGGAGGTTTATGTGTTTTGCGGGCCGGGCAATAACGGTGGAGACGGCTTGGTGGTGGCCAGGCTATTGCACCAGCGCCAATACAGAGTGCGTGTGTTTTTGGTAGGCGACACCGCCAAGGCAAGCCCCGATTTCAAGATAAACCTGGAGCGGTTGTCTGATGAACTGGCCCCTACAAAAGTTCTAGCCACTGAGGAAATTCCGGAGCTGGGCAAAAGTATAAATATAATTGACGCCCTGTTTGGCACTGGCCTGAACAGACCTGTAACCGGTTTTTTTGCTGAGGTAATCGAAAAGATGAATACTAGCACAGCCTGTATCACGGCGATTGACATGCCCTCCGGCCTGTATGCTGACAGCCAGACGCCTGCAGATGGAGCACTTGTAAAAGCAGATTACACGATCAGTTTCCAGTTGCCCAAGCTTGCCTTCTTTATGCCCCAGCACGAGGACTATGTAGGTGAGTGGCATGTGGTGCCTATCGGCCTCAGCGAAAAATTTATAGCAAGCGCTAAAACAGATCTATACTTTGTTACCCACGATTATGCGCAAAGCCTGCTAAAGCCACGCAAACAATTTTCGCATAAGGGGCTTTATGGTCATGCCTTGCTGCTGTGCGGCGGCTTCGGGAAGATGGGGGCTGCTGTGCTTGCGGCTCGTGCCTGTTTGCGCAGCGGCGTGGGCTTGCTAACAGTTCAGGTGCCATCGGCCGGGTACACGTTGCTCCAAACAGCCGTTCCGGAAGCCATGACACTGGCCGACAAAAACCGGAAACATCTTTCGGAATTACCTCAGGAAATCAGCAAGTTTAACGCTATTGGCATTGGGCCGGGTTTAGGAACTGAGCGTGCTACTAAAACAACTGTAGGCCAGTTGCTGGCCACCTCCACTCATGCGCTTGTTATAGATGCTGACGCCATAAACATTATAGCAAGCAGCGAAAAACTGAAAGGGCAGCTCCCTAAAAACAAGGTTATCTTTACACCACATCCTAAGGAGTTTGAAAGGCTGGTGGGCAAAAGCAACAATAATTACGACAGACTACAGGATATGCTGGAGTTTTGCAAAGAATACAAATGCTACATTACACTAAAAGGAAACAACACGGCTATTGGCACCCCTGACGGCAAATTATACTTTAATACCACAGGCAACCCGGGCATGGCAACCGGCGGCACCGGAGATGTTTTAACCGGGATTATCACAGCACTTGTAGCACAGCACTATACTTTAGAAGAGGCTTGTATACTGGGTGTGTACGTTCATGGCTTGGCTGGTGACCTGGCTCTTAAGGAAGTTGGGGCCATCGCCCTAACGGCTTCCGATGTCATCAAGTTTTTACCGCAGGCTTTCCTTCACCTGCAGCGGCCTAACTAAAAGCAAGGTACACCAGGCCGGCATGCAGCAACATAGCGCCATCGGCTAGCAGGGCATAGTATATTCTGGGCTTGTGTTCATCCGAAAACAGCACTACTACAGCTGCTATCATGGCACTGGCTACCAAAGCAACCAGCACCTCCCCGCTTTCAGATAAATAAGCAACACTTACGTAAACTGCCAGCAGCACCAGCGAAACCAGTTTTGTATTTCGCACCCCGATCAAACCGGGTACTGTCAGCGTGTTCTTGCTTCTGTCATAAATATAATCCCGGATATCGAACAGCAGGGCAAGGGCAAGTATGAAAAGGAAGCGGCGTAGCACCAGCAATAAGCCCTGCGCCTCCCAGGCAGCGCTGCCGGCATCCAGTAACGGAAAACCAGCCGTTACCACCGCCCAGACATACGCAATCAGGAATACTTTTAGCAGCGGTATACTTCGTAATGGCCTTATTCTATCCTTTTTGTAAATGACCGGCACTGTATACCCTATCGAAATAACTGCCAGGTGCAATATGATCCAGGCATTGATGCGGAGCCCAAAGTATAAGTACACGCCTACTGCCGCGGCTATGCTGATGGCACCGGCAATCGCCAATGCCTTTTTGTTGCGCTGCCACCACTCGCTGCCTTCCTTGTACCGCTGTTGGTGCGGCCTGCGCATAAAGCTGTACACACTGCTCAGGTTATAGGTAAACAGCGTGGCCAGTAACACAAAAACAGCCATCGGCAACGAAACAGGCACCTTGGCAAGTTTATAGGTTTCTATGGTCAGGCTAAAAGCACAGCAGGAAATGAACACACTGCTATACACCAGTACACCCAGTAGCTGCTCGGCTAGCTGGGGCATCTGTTTATACTTGCCGATCATACTTATGTCCGGGTGCTGTGCCATTACCTGCAATTACGCAACTATTGTGGCCCATGTCAAACCTCTCTGCAAAAACAAAAAGCCTGACGCAGAGAAAATCTCCATGCCAGGCTTAACAGGAAAAGTAAAGCTTTTACAGTGTCTGCACTTTCTTCGGCTCACCAAATGTAGCATTGTAAAGCTCAATGCTCTCGTTGATGATCTTGTAAGCGTGCTCACGGCCTAAGAACTGCTCTACTACTACTTCTTTGTGCTCCAGTTTCTTGTAATCCTCAAAGAAACGGCGCATCTCCAGAAGTGTGTGCGGAGGCAGCTCAGAAATATCATTGATATGACGTACCGACATATCGTTATAAGCCACTGCTATAATTTTGTCGTCTTCTTCGTTGTTGTCGATCATCTGCATTACCCCGATCACTTTCGCGTCGATCAGGCACATCGGCTGTACGTCAATCGAGCAGATCACCAGGATATCCAGCGGGTCCTTGTCGTCGCAGTAAGTTTGTGGTATAAAGCCATAGTTAGCCGGGTAGTTCACTGATGAGAAAAGCACTCGGTCAAGCTTCAGCATACCGCTTTCTTTATCCAACTCATACTTTGCCTTCGAGCCCTTCGGTATCTCAATGATCGCAGTTACTACTTCGGGAGCTTCATCGCCGTAGCTCACGCTATGCCATGGGTTGTTGTTCTCCATATTCTCCATTTTAAAAAAATTTTAAGTGCGCCGTCTTTTCTCTTTCTCCGGCGCTGATTTATTTCATGTATTGTTGTAATGGTTCGCCTACGCTTCCGTTAGGCTCTTGTATGTATAGCCACGACGCAATTGTTGGGGCGATATCTGCAACTTTAGTTTCTACCGACGACTCTCCCGGCTTCACGTTCCAGCCGTACCAGATCAGGGGCACATGTGTATCGTAGTTTGAGTATGAGCCATGCGTTGTGCCACGCTGCGGTCCTGATCCATATCCTTCAAACCATGCCGGGCTCAGCAACAGCACCACATCACCGCTTCTCGATGGATAAAAACCATTCTCTACGCGCCCCATCATGCCACCTGCCCAACTGTTGGTTGCCAAAGTGTATGCCGTAACAGCTCTTTGCACAGGCTCCAGTCCAACCACATACTCTGCCACTCGCTGCTGCACGTCGCTAAGCATTAGTTTCTTACTTAAGATCAGCTTTCTGTTCAGGTAGATGTTCTGGTTTATATAACGCTCTACCCAAGGGCCTTTACCATACAGCTTGCTCAGGTAGTTTTCTACAGAATCGCGGACAGCTGTTGAGCTGGACACGCCTGCCGGTACTTTGTTTTCTGATAAGAAAGCCGGAACATGTGCTGCGCCGTGGTCTGCGGTTAAGAAGAACAGCACATTGCCAGCACCAACCTCTTTCTCTATTTCTGCAACAAGCTCGCCTATTTCCCGGTCCAGCCTTAGAAATATATCCTCAGCCTCTATCGAGTTAGGTCCAAAAGTATGGCCCACATAATCAGGCGTTGAGAAACTTACGGCCAAAAAGTCGGTATGCTTGCCCTTGCCTAGGCTCTCACCTTTCAAGGCAGCCAGCGCAAAATCCTTTGTAATTGTATTACCACCTGGCGTTGACCGAAGCAACTCAAAATCCTTTTTGCGAATAGCGGGCAGGTTATGCGGGAATACAGGCTTTGCTTCACCTGCAAGTGTTCCCTCCCACGGCATATCGTCGGCAGTGCTTTCAGTATACTGCACAATTGGCAGCAATGTATTCCATACCTGGCTCAGGTACTGGTCCGGGTATTGCTGCTTGTTAAAGCTCTGTACCCACTCCGGAAGATCGTTTCTATAAAAGGTACTTGTTATCCAGTTGCCGCTTTCGGAGTCGAACCAGTAGGCGCCGTTTCCTAAATGCCCTGCCGGTAGTATGGAGCCTCTGTCCTTAAGCGATATGCCGATTACTTTAGAGCCCATCCCTGTTGCCAGTCTCAGCTCGTCAGTAATGGTTGTTGTAAGTAGGTTGGCCGGCGACTGCTGACCAGCATTGGATGTACTTCCAACTGTTTTAACCGTATTGTCTTCCGTGCAGTATACTACCCTGCCCGATTTTCTGTCGTACCAGTTATTGCCCACAATGCCATTTAGCGCCGGCTCGCTGCCTGTGTAAATACATGCATGGCCCGGGGCTGTATAGGTAGGTACGTAGCTATACTGTGTGTTCTTGAAGTTAAAGCCATTGCGCAGCAGCTTCTTAAATCCATTGTCGCCATACTTTTCCCAGTAGCGGTACAGGTAATCATAGCGCATCTGGTCTATCACTAAACCTACGATCAGTTTGGGCCTGTTTAATTCAGTGAAAGCAGCAGTACTGTTATTTGCAGAAGTTGTTGTCTGCGCAGGTTTTGTACAGGCGCTTATCACTACCATCAGCGCGACAGCAGCTTTTGCCCATATTCCAACCTTTGCGATTCCTTTACTCTTCATAATGTATAGTTTATACTTTCTACAAATATAACAGCCTCATTTCTTTTAACTCATGTAAAAGTTGTTGCAACTCAAATTTTTCAATTTGATAACATGCGGTGCCATTGTGTAAGTATAAAAAAGAAAGCAGCGCCCACTTTTGATGGGCGCTGCTATATGGAGTATCTTTTCTTCTTATTTTGAAGCCAGAGCCTCTGCACCACCCACAATTTCCAAAATTTCCTTGGTAATCGCTGCCTGGCGCGTCCTGTTGTAGGTCAGCTTCAACTCTTTTAAAAGCTCACCAGCATTTTCTGTTGCCTTATCCATCGCTGTCATTCGGGCACCGTGTTCAGAAGCATTCGATTCGAGCACTGCTTTGTAAACCTGAATTTTCAGAGATTTAGGGATCAACTCCTGAATGATTTCCTCCTTTGAAGGCTCAAAAGTATAGTCGATCAGCAAAGCAGAAGCATTCTCCTCAACCGGCTTTTCTTCTATTGGCAGGAATTGCTCTACCTGTACAACCTGGGTGGCAACGTTCTTAAACTCGTTGTAAACTAAGTGAACCTGATCAAATTCTCCTTTTACGAAGCCTTTCATCGCATACTCAGCAGCTCCTCTTACCATATCAAAAGAAAGGTTAGATAGAACGCCTGTAAAGTCACCATTTACGTTGTAGCCTCTTTTCTTCAGAGCTTCAAAAACTTTACGCCCGATCGTTAGAACAGTAACGTTACCAGCTGCATACTGTGCGCTATACTTTGTGTTAATTAAATTAACAACTCCTTTTAAAATGTTGGAGTTAAAGGCACCAGCCAGACCACGGTCAGAAGAAACGGCAATTATTAGCACGTTTTTAACTTCACGCTTCTCTGAGTACAGGTTTGTCACAGAACCCTCCGTCATTGACGACAGGTTAGCCAGAATTCCGCTTAGGCGCTGAGCGTAGGGGCGCATACGCAGGATGTTATCCTGGGCACGTCTTAACTTAGCAGCTGCCACCATTTTCATGGCTTTAGTGATCTGCTGAGTAGATGAAATGGAAACGATGCGGCCTCTTACCTCTTTTAAACTTGCCATATTGTTGTTGCTATGAGCATAAACCAGGGGTTAGTAGTTTTCTACCAACCCCTGACTTTTAAATCAACTATTTTTTATACTTAGCCGATACTTCTCTGGCTACTTGCTTAATGGTGTTCGTTGTTTCGTCGTCCAACTTACCAGCTTTCAGAGCGTTTAGCACGTCGTTGTGCTGAGCACGCATTGTACGCAGGAAGTCTTTCTCGAAGTTCTTAACTTCTGAAACCGGAACATTGTCCATCAGACCGTTTGTAGCGCAGTAGATGATAGCCACCTGCTCTTCTACTGATACTGGAGAGTACTGCGGCTGCTTCAGGATCTCAAGGTTACGACGACCACGCTCAATTGTAAGCTTAGTTGCCGCGTCAAGGTCAGAACCGAATTTAGCGAACGCCTCAAGCTCACGGAACTGTGCCTGATCAAGCTTAAGCGTACCCGCAACTTTCTTCATTGACTTGATCTGAGCAGAACCACCCACTCGAGATACCGATATACCTACGTTGATCGCAGGACGGATACCTGAGTTGAACAGGTTTGTCTCAAGGAAGATCTGACCGTCAGTAATTGAGATTACGTTAGTCGGGATATAAGCAGAAACGTCACCAGCCTGAGTTTCGATAATTGGAAGGGCAGTTAAAGAACCACCGCCTTTTACCAACGGACGAAGAGAATCCGGAAGATCGTTCATGTTTTTAGCGATCTCGTCAGATGCGTTGATCTTAGCGGCACGCTCTAATAAACGAGAGTGCAGATAGAATACGTCACCTGGGTAAGCCTCACGCCCTGGAGGTCTTCTAAGAAGAAGAGACACCTCACGGTATGCTACAGCCTGCTTAGAAAGGTCATCATAAACAACCAGTGCAGGACGGCCAGTATCACGGAAGAACTCACCGATAGCAGCACCTGTAAATGGAGCGAAGAACTGCATTGGAGCCGGATCAGAAGCAGAAGCAGATACTACTACTGTATAATCCATAGCACCACCTTTCTCAAGTGCCATTACTACCTGCGCAACTGTTGATGCTTTCTGACCAATTGCTACATAGATACAGAATACAGGCTCGCCTCTTTCGAAGTACTCACGCTGGTTCAGGATTGTATCGATTGCAACGGCAGTCTTACCTGTCTGGCGGTCACCGATGATAAGCTCACGCTGGCCACGGCCAATCGGAATCATCGAGTCGATCGCTTTGATACCAGTCTGTAAAGGCTCGTTTACTGGCTGACGATAGATTACGCCTGGTGCTTTACGCTCCAATGGCATCTCATATAGTTCGCCAGAGATTGGTCCTTTACCGTCGATAGGCTGACCTAGTGTGTTTACCACACGGCCAATAACGCCATCACCTACTTTAATAGAGGCAATGCGATTTGTTCTTTTTACGGTAGCTCCTTCTTTGATCTCGCTGTAGTCGCCAAGCAATACGGCACCTACGTTGTCCTCTTCCAGGTTCAGAACGAGTGCCTGAAGTCCGTTCTCAAACTCTAATAGCTCACCAGACTGTGCTTTGGAAAGGCCATAGATACGAGCGACACCGTCACCCACTTGTAGTACAGTACCAACTTCTTCCAGTTCTGCCTCAGAGCGGAAGTTTGATAGCTGCTCTCTTAATATGGCTGATACTTCGTCAGGTCTTACTTCTGCCATGATTATAGTTTATTAATGTATGGGTTGTCTTTGAATTCATTTCTCAGCTTGCGAAGACTGTTCTTCACGGAGCTGTCTATTTGTTTATCACCTACTTTAAGCACGAAGCCACCAATAAGCGATGGGTCAATTATTTCCTCCAGCTGTATTTGCTGGCCATATTCTGCAGCTATCTTCAGTCCCAGTTGCTCGCGAAGTGCCGGTGTTAACGGCAGAGCTGATGTTACCTGGGCCTTTACGATACCTTTGTATTGATTGTACTGCTCTTCAAATGAAGTAGCAACGTACTCTAACAGAGACTCACGCTGCTTGCGCGCGATCAGCATGAAAAAAGCCAGTGTCAACTCCTGCACTTTGCCTTTAAACACACTGTTCAGTACAGCTAACTTCTTCTCTGGCTTCACAATCGGGTTACGAAGCAACAACTGGAAGTCACGGCTCTGAGATACTACCTGCGCAAACAGCTGCATGTCTTCATGCACCTGCTCCAGCAAACCTTTCTCATTCGCCAGCTCAATCAGTGACTTCGCATATCTGGAAGCAACTCTAAATTCTGACATAATGCTAGTTTATGATACAGCGGAAGTATAAACTACCGCTATTTTTCTTTTAGTTAAGCGTTACTTCGCGGATATAGTCTGCTGCCAGCGCTTGCTGAGCATCCGGGTTGCTAAGTTCTTTTCTCAAGATGCGCTCTGCGATTTCTAGAGAAAGTGTTGCAGCCATGTTTTTCACTTCTGTAAGTGCAGCACGCTTCTCGTTCTCAATCGCCTCACGCGCCTGAGCGATCATGCGGGCACCTTCTTCATTTGCCTTAGCTCTGGCAGACTCTACAAGTGCATTACCAGCTTCTGAGGCCTCTTTCAAGATTCTGTCACGCTCTAAACGAGCCTCTGCCAATAACTTTTCGTTGTCTGCTTTCAAAGACTGGATCTCAAGCTTTGCTCTCTCGGCAGCGCTTAAGGCATCTTCAATAGAAGCCTCACGCTCATGAAGCGCTTTCATTATTGGCTTCCAAGCAAACTTAGCAAGCAAGTACAGAACAATCAGAAATGTTACTAGCTGCCAGAAAATTAGACCGATACCTGGGGTTACTAACTGCATTGTTTATTTTGTTAGAGAAATTATTCCTATTAAGTGGCCTCGATTCTACTCTTACAGACGAGTACCGTCAACTGCTTTAAACTACTTTAGACCTCATCGTCCGGACCATGCGTCCGGACGTGAGATCATCAAAAGACTTACTAGCCTTTGAAAGAAATTAACAAGCAAACTACCACACCGAAAAGTGCAACACCTTCGATAAGGGCAGAAGCGATAATCATGGCAGTCTGGATCTTACCACCAGCCTCTGGCTGACGAGCAATAGATTCCATGGCAGAGCCACCGATTCTACCGATACCCAAACCAGCGCCAAGGGCAACCAGACCAGCACCGATACCGGCACCCATGATAGCTAAACCGAAATCAGTTGTAGCTGCTACTGCTTGAAGCAAAATTGCTAACATAATTGTAGTTATATAGAGTTAAAAAATAAAAATTCAGAATTAATGATGCGCTTCTTCACCGTGGTGATCATGTTCCTCAACTGCACCTCCAAAGTACATCGCTGAAAGAAGCGTGAAAATATACGCCTGCAATAGCGCCACGAACAACTCCAGGAAGTTCATGAAGGTAGCAAACGCCACACTCAAAGGACCTACTGCAATACTCTGGAAGATAAAGATCAAGCTGAACAGGGAAAGAATGATGATGTGACCTGCCGTGATGTTGGCAAAAAGACGAACCATCAATGAGAATGGCTTCGTGAAAATACCGATCAATTCTACAGGGATCATGATCGGAGCCAACCACTTTGGTACACCTGGCGTCGCGAAAATGTGACCCCAGTAGCTCTTGTTACCGCTGAACACAGTGATCAACAAGGTAAACAAGGCAAGAATAAGCGTAACCGCGATGTTACCTGTTAAGTTCGCACCACCTGGCATCAGGCCAAGCAGGTTGTTAAACCAGATAAAGAAGAAAATGGTAAGCAGGTATGGCATGTAACGCTCATACTTAGGGCCAATGTTCGCTTTGGCAATCTCATCACGGATAAAGATGATGATCGGCTCAAAGAAAGACTGCATGCCCTTTGGCGCCTTACCCGGATTTCTTTTGTAAGATGCAGCGATGCTAAAGAACACAAAGAATAACAGGGCCACACTAACAAACATAGACGCTACGTTCTTTGTGATAGAGATGTCAAACAAACCTTGATATCCCTCAATTGGCTCGCCTTCCTCGTTGGCCTTGTAGATATGACCATGCTCCATAACGTAGCCCTTATAAGGAACTACCTCATGCGCTTCGTTGTAGAAGTTGCTCGAAGAAAAAACACTAACCTCTCCGTTATCTACCAGAATAACTGGCAAATAAAGAACCACCCCATCTGCGAAATGCCAAGTATAATCATCCGCGATGTGATGTGTGATCATGTCGCCTGGCTTAAATTCGCCACCTTCAGCCGATCCGGCAGCAGAGGCCGTAAGCGTCAAAAAGGAAAACAGTAAAACTAATAACTTCTTCATTAAGAGAGATTTAGAAACAGATTTTATAAAGCTTTGCCTTATACCTTATCCTGCCTTTTCAAATTCGGGCGCAAGTTAGCCAATAAGCTGTAAATTTCAAACCCGGTAAATAGAAAATAAAATACAAAGAAGTTAAAAACGAACTGTAACTCGTTCTCTGAGAAGAGGTAAACATAAATAAAGACAACCGCAATGCTCAGTATCATCCTGAAGCCCATCGAGCCAAAGTAGTATAACTGAAAGTTATCGTTGTCATAGTTTATGCCGAGGCGTGTTACATAAAACGTGAGAACCGTTACAAGTATAAAGAAACCAATTATGTACCACACCAGCGGGTGCAGCAGCTGATCACCTGTAAAATAAGCCAGGGCTCCCGTCAGTATGCCAACCACACCCGAGAAGATCAACAGATTTTTGATAAAGTTCACGTGATTTATTTTTTGTTAAGAGAAAGTATAACCAGGACCATAGAGGCCACAACAGCCACCACCAAAAGGCTTATTGTGAACCACGGGTTCTGTGTTTGAAAATAATCGTCGAGTTTCATGCCTGCAAAGGCGGCCAGCACCATTGCCCCAATCATCTGAAAAGCCAGTCCGGAGTATTTCAGGTATGGCTTTACATTATCACCTTTTTGTTTTTCTGATGGCATAGAACGCAATATTTAGTGCTGATTTAGAACCGGATGCAAAATTACTTCTTTTTTTCGAGCTCAGTGCACCCCAGCGCCTTATCTTTTGTTACCCAAACGGCAACAGCTTCGCCTGAAACCAAAACTGCTTTTGCATAGTTCAATAGCAGGCTGCATTTGGCACCTTGTTTTACTATTGCCATATTATTGTATTTTTGTATAAATAACTTTCTATAATTAAAGAGGCAACCTTCATAACCTGTAGCTTTTGCTAAGCTATACTTTAGTGCCTCCGCTTTACGTTTATACTTTATTATACCGTATCTAAACCTTTGCCCTAAAATCACCTTGGATAAGCGCTATCTGCATTTATATATTGTTCTGGTAAGCCTCTTGTTGGCCGCCTGCTCTGTGGAGCGTAAAAACCCCATCAGCAAGACGTACCATAACACCACTGCCCGCTATAACGGCTATTTTCTGGCAAAAGAGAAAATGAATGCCATTGAGCAGGGGCTGGTGGACAATATGCAGTATGATTACAACCAGGTATTGCCCATTTACCCCAGAATTGACTCCGCTACCGCAAAGGCGCTTAGCCCTGAGCTGGAGGATGTGATCAAGAAGGCCTCTTTTCCGATACAGTATCATAAAAACAGCAAATGGATAGACAATTGCTACATTCTGATCGGCCAGGCCAATTACTACCAGCTTAACTTCGGAGAGGCTACGCGCACTTTTAAATATGTAAACGCCACCAGCAAAGACGCTGATGACAGGCACAAAGCGCTGGTTTGGCTAATGCGTACTTTTTTGCAAACCGGCGAGTTGGACTATGCGCAGCAGGTTTCAGAGTTCTTGCGCAAAGAGCGCTTAAACAAGGACAATGCCCGCGAGTTATACCTGGCGCGTGCACAGTATAACCGCATGCAAAGCGATACTGCTGCCGTTATTAAAAATCTGGCCCTTTCCCTGCCCAACTTCGAGGATAAGGACGATCAGTCCCGGATCCGCTTTACACTGGCCCAGCTTTACCAGCTAACCGACCAGGACAAAGAGGCATATAAGCAGTACAGCAAGATCTTGCGTCGCAACCCACCATACGATATAGGCTTTTTTAGCAGGCTTTATATCGGGCAGGTTTCCAAACTCGACAACAAACAGGATACGGAGCGCATTGCCAACTACTACAAAAAACTGCTTAAGGACGATAAAAACACCGAGTACCGCGACAAGATCTATTATGAGATGGCGCAGTTTGAGCTGCGCAGGCAAAACTACGACAAGGCGCTGGCTTACCTGGAGCAATCGCTGCGCACGCCGGGCACACTAAAAAACCAGAAGGCATACAGCTATGTGCTGGCCGGAGAAATATACTTTGACAACCTGAGCAAGTATAACCTGGCAGCCGCATACTACGATAGTGCCACCACCGCTTACCCCAGAACGGCACCGGAATACGAGGCAGTAGCAGAACGCCGCGACATACTGGCTGATTTTGCAAAACAGTATGCAACAATCCAGAGGCAGGATAGCCTGCAGCGTTTGGCACGTATGGGTGAAACAGAACGCAACGATTACCTGCGAAACCTTATAAAACAAAGGGAAGAGCAAAGGCAGCGTGACTCGGCAAGGCAGGTAGTTGCCACGAAAAGCGAACAGCAGAGCGTGGAACGGAGCCGCCGAAACAACAGCGGTTTCCAGGGCAACAACACGGCAGGTGGGGTATGGTATTTCGATAACCCATCGGCAATGGCATCCGCCAGGTCGGAGTTCATTCGGCGCTGGGGCGACAGGCCTTTGCAGGATTTTTGGCGTATTCGGTCACGTGGCGAGATAGGCAGCACCAACCAGGCAGAAATATCGCGTGCGCCTGTCGTGCCGCTGGAGCAGCAAATGAGTGCCGAGGAAAGGGCTAACATGCAAATGCAGCAGTACCTGAAAGATATCCCTTTGTCCACTGCCGACCTGTTGCGCTCCGAAAAAGAATCAGAGGACGCATACTTCAGGCTTGGCACTATTTACAGCCAAAAGCTGCGCAACCCGACCAAGGCCACTGAAACTTTTGAGGCGTTTGTAAAACGCTTCCCAAATTCTGAGCACACAGCTGAAGTATACTATAATTTATACTTGCTGCACGGCAAAGCCGATAACAAAGAATTGCAACAGGCATACTATGCCAAAATTAAGCAGCAGTACCCGAATACAACTTATGCCCGCTTAGTGGATGACGCTGATTTTATGTCTAAGAATGCCCTTGACAACCTAAAAGCGCATGCCCTCTACGACTCTGCTTATACTTTATATGAGGAGTATGAATATGTAAAGGCTACCACGATAATCAACCAACTTGTAAGCCAATATCCTCTAAACGACATAAAAGACAAGATTGCCTACTTGCAGCTCATGATCACGGCCCGCACTAAAAAGCCAGAGGAACTTTACGCCCAGCTCAATGGCTTTAAAAGGGAGTATCCGGGTAGCCCTCTTGTGCAGCAGGCAGATCAATTGCTTAAAACATATCAGGAGCTGGAACAGAAAAATATGCTGCGCAAAGATGCACCAGAACCTGGCGTGCCTAAGCTGAAGACCGCAACGGCGCTTAAACCTGAAGAGAAAGTTAGCACAGAAATTGCTTCTTCGGCTGTTGCATCTGCAGCAAAAGACGTACAGCCGGCAAACCCAGTAGTGGCAACGCCTGAGCCTGCTAAGACTGATATTGTCAAAACTGAACAGCCTAAAACTGAAACAGAACCGGCAAAACAGCCAGTGAGCACAGAAAGAAAAGAATCAGCTGATGATCTGATCGCATTGCCGGAGCCCTCTGCGCCTGAGGTTGATCCCCTGGCTTACGATGCTAACGCCGACACAGCTTTTTATGTGGTTTTGCTTTACCCAACAGAAACTGAGGCCTTTAAAGATGTGTTATCTAAGTATGAAAAGTATAACAGCACATATTATAAAAACCAAAAGTTAACCATTGACTCGGTGGCCTATGCCGCCGATAAGGCTATGCTGGTAATGCGGACTTTCCCGAACTTAAAGCTGGCAAAATCTTATAGCATCAATCAAAAAGCGCCTCAGTCGCCGGTAGGTAGAATTAGAGGCGTAGAATTCGTTACCTTTGTCATCTCTTCTGCAAACTATGAAAAGCTTTTGCAGAAAAAAGACCTGGAAACGTATCTGACCTTTTATAAAAACAACTATTAATACATGACTACGCGTCAAAAAACTGCTGAACCACAGCCGAAACCAATTTACCCTAAATTAGCATCCACGCTTTGGTTGCTTTTTGCTGGCGGCTTCGTGGCTTTTATACTTTATGTGTATGCAGTAAGTATAAATTTCCTGAACCTGTTTGGTGAAATGCCAAACTTACGCACGCTCGAAAACCCTAAGAGTGAACTGGCATCTGAGCTGTACTCCGCCGATAACGAGCTGCTTGGAAAATATTTCAGAGAGAACCGCTCGCCGGTTGATTACGAGGACCTCCCTGAGAACCTTGTAAACGCCCTTGTTGCAACAGAGGACATACGTTTCGAAGACCACGCCGGCATTGACCCGCAGGCAATGGTTCGTGTGGCAGGTGGTATACTTACCGGCAGCCGCAAAGGCGGTGGTAGTACCCTTACGCAGCAGGTTGCCAAAAACCTGTTCGATACGCGAAGCGACGAGCTGAACAACGGCCTTTTAAATGACGTGCCTGGTTTAGGTATGCTGATCCTTAAAACGAAAGAATGGATCATGGCTGTTAAGCTGGAACGCTCTTATACAAAGCGTGAGATCCTGACCATGTACCTGAATACCGTGGATTTCGGCTCTAACGCTTTTGGCATTAAGGTAGCGGCTAAAACGTTTTTCAACAAAAAGCCCCAGGACCTTAAAGTAGAGGAGTCTGCCGTGCTGGTAGGTTTGCTTAAGGCCCCTACAGCGTTCAGCCCTAAGTTCAACCCTGAAAACTCAAAGCGCCGACGTAATGTGGTCATGTCTCAGATGGTGAAGTATGACTTTATGACTGAAGATGAGTACAACGCTTTAAAAGAGAAAGAGATTGACCTTGATTACCGTGTGGAAAGCCAGAACGTTGGTCTTGCACCATATTTCCGCACAGAGGCCAGCAAGTTTCTATTGCAGTGGTGCCGCGAGAACGGTTATGACCTGTACGCCGATGGCCTGAGGATTTATACTACCATTGACTCTCGTATGCAGAAGTATGCGGAACAGGCCATGGCAGAGCACATGAAAGGGCAGCAAAAGCTTTTCTTTGAGCACTGGAAAGGTCGTAACCCGTGGGTGGACCGTGACAATAAGGAGATAAAGAACTTCCCGGAAACAGCTATTAAACGCACTGACCGTTACCGCAGATTGAACGAACGTTTTGATGGCAACCAGGACTCTATCAATTATTACCTGAACAAAAAGATCCCGATGACGATCTTTACCTGGGATGGTGAGAAAGAGGTTGTTATGAGCCCAATGGACTCCCTGAAGCACTACAAGCATTTCCTTCAGTCAGGGTTTATGGCGATGGAGCCGCAAACCGGCCACATTAAGGCCTGGGTTGGTGGCATCAACTACAAGCATTTTAAGTATGACCACGTGAAACAAGGTGTACGCCAGCCAGGCTCTACTTTCAAGCCTTTCCTGTACACTGCCGCCATCGAGAATGGTTATTACCCATGCTACGAGGTTATCGACACGAAAGTATGTGTGCCTCTGCCTGATGGTAACATGTGGTGCCCTAACAACTCCGACAACAAGTATAGCGGCAAGAAGTATACGCTACGTAATGCACTGGCAGAATCTGTTAACTCCGTGTCGGCTTACTTAGTAAACAAGCTAGGTCCTGAAACGCTGGTGCAAACGGCTAAACGTTTAGGTATCTCTACACCATTGGACCCTACGCCCTCCCTGGCACTTGGAACCAGCGACGTATCGTTGTATGACATGGTAGGGGCTTATGGCACTTTTGTGAATGGAGGCACATGGGTAGAGCCTAACTTTATCACCCGCATCGAAGACAAGCATGGTAACGTGATCGCTGAGTTTGCCCCTAAAACAGTAGAGGCTCTTAGCGAAGAAACAGCCTACCTGATGGTGCATATGCTTAAAGCCGCAGCAGAGCCAGGAGGTACGGCATACTATGGTCTGCGCCACAGAAACGGCCTGAAAAACGAAATTGGCGCCAAAACAGGTACTACTCAAAATCAATCGGATGCCTGGTTTATGGGCCTTACCCCGGACCTGGTGGTTGGCACCTGGGTTGGTGGCGAAGACAGATCGATCCACTTCCGGACAATTGCTTTAGGGCAGGGTAACAAATTAGCTATGCCGGTTTATGGTGCATTCATGCAGAAAGTATATGCCGATAAAACCTTGGGGCTCTCTAAAGATCCTTTCCCTAAACCTTTAGCGCCTTTATCGGTAGAATTAGATTGTGCTAGGTACCATCAGGGCATGCCTGTAGACTCCTCTCAACAAGACGAGTTTCTGAACATGCCTACTGAAATTGACTTAGACGCTGACTTCTAATTCCATAACACTCAATGCCTGCAAACGAGAAACTGAAAGAGCAGATTTTACACCTGCCACATAAACCTGGTATTTATAAGTTCTTCGACGACAAAGGCATTATCTACGTTGGCAAAGCGGTTGACATAAGAAAGCGTGTCAGCTCTTATTTCAACCGCTCTGCGCAACACAATAAAAAAACTCTGAAGCTGGTTTCCCAGATTAGGCACATCGAATTTACCATTGTTGATACTGAGGCAGATGCTTTCCTGCTCGAAAACAATCTCATCAAGCAGTATCAGCCAAAGTATAACATCCTGCTAAAGGATGGCAAAACATACCCTTATATCTGCATCCTTAACGAGCGTTTTCCGAGGGTAATTAGCACACGTAACAAGGTTAATGATGGCTCACGCTATTTTGGCCCTTACCCTAGCGGTACTACCATGTACGTGGTACTCGATTTGATCCGAACTCTATACCCTCTTCGTACTTGTACCTATAATTTATCTCCGGAGAACATTGCTGCTGGCAAGTTTAAAGTTTGCCTTGAATACCATATTGGTAATTGCAAAGGCCCTTGTGAAGGCTTAGAAGATGAAACAGCCTACAACCACTACATTTCTCAGATAAAAAACATACTTTCCGGCAACCTGTCTGTAGCTAAAAATTATTTTAAAGAACAGATGACTGCTGCAGCAGCCGATTATCAGTATGAGTTGGCGCATCAGTTTAAACAGAAACTAGACCTTTTAGAGGATTTTCAGGCGAAGTCTACTGTTGTGAGCAATACGCTTAGCAATATTGATGTCTTCACGATCACAAGTAATGAGGAGTGTGCGTTTATAAACTACCTGAAAGTTATGAACGGCTCTATCATTCAAACACAGTCTCTGGAGATACACAAGAAGCTGGAGGAAGAGGATGCTGATCTGCTTGCCTCCGTTATCGTTCAATTGCGCCAGGATTTTGAAAGCACTTCCAAAGAGGTCATTACTAACATTGAAGTTAACCTGCCCTTAGATAATATTTCTGTTGCTCAGCCTCAGATAGGAGACAAGAAAAAGCTTATCAATCTTTCCCTCAAAAATGCGATGTATTTGCGCAAAGAGCGGGAGGGTAGACAGGAGAAGAACAAAGAACTCAGCGATCAGCGTGAGATCAGGGTGCTGGAAACCCTTAAAAAAGACCTGCGCCTCACCGAATTACCGCGCCAGATAGAATGCTTCGACAACTCCAATTTCCAGGGTGATAATCCGGTGGCTTCTATGGTTTGCTTTAAAAATGGCAGGCCCAGCAAGAAAGATTACAGGCATTTCAACATAAAAACTGTTGTTGGCCCTAACGACTTTGAGTCGATGTATGAGATTGTTACCAGAAGGTACAAGCGGCTCTTAAATGAGAATCAGCCATTACCACAGTTAATCATCATAGATGGTGGCAAGGGGCAGCTGAGCATGGCTGTAAAGGCGCTTAAAGATTTAAATATCTACGGAAAGATTGCTGTTGTCGGAATCGCTAAACGGCTTGAAGAGATCTTCTATCCTGGCGATTCGCTTCCTCTTTATATTGATAAGAAGTCTGAGTCGCTTAAATTGATCCAGCGATTACGTAATGAGGCGCATCGCTTTGCCATCACTTTCCATAGAAGTAAACGCGATGCCGGCACTCTTAAAACTGAGCTTACAGACCTGAAAGGCATTGGTCCAACAACTGCCCAGGCGCTTTTGTTAAAGTATAAATCCGTAAAAAAACTGCGTGAGCTTTCACATCAGGAGCTTACACAGGAGGTTGGCAAAGCTAAGGCTGACATTCTTTATGCTCATTTCCATCAAGCTTAGATCTTCTCAAATCCATTAAACAACTCAAGTTGCGTTTGTTAAGCCAGGCAGGTGTAAATACACACCTACGCCTTTCTCAAGAGAGGTTTGACATGCACGAGTTTAACTCTCCTCCTCTGGACCAGCCAATACGAGCGTTTTGAGCTGGAGAGCATAGCTCTTTAGGAGTGGGTATCACAACCTGAGTAAAATAAAAAAGGCGACCCATTTGAGTCGCCTTTTCTTTTGCTTTGTATTCTTAGTAGCTCCACAAGCTGTATTCATACTCAATCAAAGCTTCCGCAGCTTCCTGGGCAGCTAACAGGCCTTTCTTGCCACCACCATAAATATCTGCCAAGCCTCTGTCGCCTGGGTTAGAGATCTTCGTGATGTATGAGCTGAATAACCACAGGTCAAATGCATCTGCCAGATTTTTATGCTGTGCATCATTCTGTGCGTTATACCATATCGCCAAGTCTGGGTTGTTACGGAAAACGCGCACAAGATCACTCATCTTAAAGCTGGCAATGTTCTGCTCGAAACCCAGAGGGTTTAGTGTGGATGGTACCTTAAGGCTTATTGTCTGTATGTCGTGGTACATGCGCGAACGCTTTTTATCGAACACGACATTTTCTTTTAGTTCCAGTAAGTATAACTGCTTAGGGAAATACTCATTGCTTACAGGAGCGGCAGCTTGTGTAGCTTTCCCACCCAGGGCTTTACCCCATGGGTCGTCTTCTTCCTTCTGCTTTCCAAATCCAGCTGCAATCTCTTCATCACTCAGCTGATCACCAGACTCTTTTGGAGTCATGTTAGCAATAAACTCTTCGCGTGTAATCGGAGTGTTTACTGAGTCACTCTTATAAGCAACCAGCTCACCACTTTTTACAGCGTTGATAATTATCTTGGTGATCTCTCTGTTTTCAGAGAACATCGGCTTATTCTGCTTTTCACGCAGGTCGATTTTGCGCCATACTGTTTTCTTGAACAGCACGTCGTGCTCTGGAATAGGCCTTGCCGAAGGATTGCTTGATGCAGTGGTCGAAACCTGCTGTGCCATCGCGTTAGCAGATAATAATATACCTGCTGCTACACCTATTACTTTTATTAATTTCATACTCCTGTAATCTCAATATTAATTTAGCGGAACTATCCAGCTGTTATCGCCACCAGTTTTGGCATCAACTGCTTCACCTCTGTAGTTCAGTCGTTTTACTTCTAGAACCTCAATCACAACTCGGTCACCTTTGCTGGCCTTGGCCGCGAAATTAGACAAGTTTGCACTTGGCCCGTTGTAATCTCCCTGATCTATCGGAGCGTTATTTCTTACTAAGTATGCTTTCCACTTAGTAACTCTATAACGTGCTTCGTTAGGTAATAATTGTTTAAAGCCCTCATCTGCAACAGCCTGAATTTCTACAGCCCTGATTGACTGAGCTGGAACACCACGCTTCACATCAATTGGACGGCCATTTACTAAAGGCACAAGTTCCGGCTTAGGTATTGGCCTTACTTTAAATCTTTCAGAACCGATTGCATTACCTCCGCTGCTTACACTTACAGTTACCTCAGTTGAGTTAGGAATAATCGTTACAAGACCTTTCTTAGCACCTTTAATAGCGGAGCCACCACTGGCACTGAAGCTAGGATCATAGATAGCACCAAGAGCTGGCACCTGGATATTCAACTCATTGGCACACTGGAAGTATAGCGCCTGCACTGCAGCAGACTGTACCTGAATTACCGGCTTAGCAACGATATACTCTTCCTGAACTGTGAATGTAGTATCGCGGCCATTCTGGTTAATTGTTACCTGGCCTTTCCAGCTTTGCTTTGAGTTACCCTCTGCATCATAGTTAGAAGCAGCTGCAGTAAACTCAACCTGCCCCATACCGTTCACTACTTTGATCGGCTTACCCTGGAAACTCATTTTTGGGGTTATCGCATCAGAGGAAGCGGCAATAAACATGTCTGCTTTATACTTTGTACCAGCCGCCACTACTTTAGACTCGGCTCTGGCCATGGCAAATATCTTCTCAAACTTGATGATATCTGCACCTACCTGCTGCGCCAGTTTTTGTAAAGCATCAGCCTCATACTTCAGAACTTCGTTCTCTTTTTGAGCAAGTACTGCAAGCGCTGCAACAAGTGGCGTTTCACCGAAGTTTAACTCTGCGAAGTCTTTGTTACGCTGCGTTTTATCGTTCTTTGCCACAGGGTCTTCCTTACCATCGTAAGCCAGTTGATCTGGCATGTTCGGGTTAACCTGCTTCAGAAACTTGGCATACTCGTTCAGCTTATCCTTCAGTACATATGCTTCGCCGTTTCTTTTGTTTGCAGCACCGATCATCATCATCGCCACATGGTCCTCACCGCTTGGGTTAGCATACTGGTTTGGATCATCCTGGCTTCTACCGCCTGTCTTCGCGATCAGTCCATCTCTCAGGCCTCTGATATAGGTAACAAGTTCAGACGTTTTAGTACGAATCTCCTGTGCATTGTTCAGAACACGATTATCTGCAGAACGGTTACCACCTTTATCTACCGCAGATTTTATGTTGGATAGCACATCCGCGTTGTCAGTCACTGTTTTACTATTCACGCCCATCAAACTTTCGTCGAGGAACTGGAATTTCAACAGGATCGCGGAGTTCACTTGTAGGGCAAGAAGAGCGGTCAGTACGAGGTACATCATACCGATCATCTTCTGCCGTGGTGTCTCTTTTCCTCCAGCCATTTCTTACTTTTTTAACAGTTGTTTTCTTGATTTAGAACTTCAGAAAGAATTAACCACGCATTGCAGTTAACATGTTACCGTACACTGTATTCAGGGAGTGCAGGTTCTGTGTTAAGCGGGAAACTTCTTCTTTGAACTGTTCTGTATCCTTGCTGGCATCAGTAAGATTTTCCATGGCCATCGTTAAGTTGCCATAGAATTTATTCATTGCTTTCAGGTGGTTGTTGGCATCCTGAAGTTCCATCTCATAAACAGCGTTAAGAGCACCCAGGTTCCTGGTCATGTTCTGGATCTGGTTATGGTATTCTTTCGCATCTACAGTAGAGCCTGCCATGTGAGAAAGTGCCTCGGCTGTAGTTGCATATGCTTTGTTCATGTTGTCAAGCTGGTCGGCAGCGGCTCTAACACGTACTGTGTACTCCTGCGTAGCTGCAGTAGCTTGGCTAATGTCAGCCAGCTGTGCAGTTGTTTCGCTAAGTCTGTTTAAGCCTAAGCCCAGGTTGTTGATCGTATCTGGCGTAATGTCAGCATCACGCATCATGTCATCCAGTTTCTTTGTTAAAGAAGATCCACCGGAAGTTGCTGCAGTAGCCGGGATCAAAGCCTCTCCAGTGTAGTCATCTGCTAACTGAGGGTAAACTCTTGCCCAATCCGGATCATGTGGCTGTGGTTGGAAAGCACTCAGGAAGAAGATAACAGCCTCAGTACCTAGACCCACAATTAGCATTATATCCGCACCATCCCAGTGCTGGATCTTAAACAATGCTCCGACAATTACGACTGCTGCACCAATACCGTAAATTTTTGGCATCAACACGTCGTACATAAAGCTGCGACCTTTTGCTTTGCTCATTTTGTTTTCTAATTAATAAGTGAACGAATGGATTATTGGGTTTTGAAAAGGGTAATATACTATCTGAATTCTCTTCCTGATGATCTTCCTAAGTAGATCATAGCGTTACGGAAGCCGATGAACGAGCGGGCTGAATCCTGGAACTCGAAATTTCTAGTTCCTGTCTCCAGGAAGTAGGCGATATCTTTCCATGAACCGCCTCTTACTACTTTTCTTGGCTCATTGTCATCTACATAAAGTGGGTTAAGGTCCCAAACAACCGGAACTGAAGCATCAAAGTATGCGTCTTCGCACCACTCTGCCACGTTGCCGGCCATATCATATAAGCCAAAATCGTTCGGGAAGTACTGAGCCACCGGAGCTGTATAAGAGAAGCCGTCGCTGTAGTAGTCACCACGGCCAGGCTTAAAGTTAGCTAACAAACACCCTTTTGCATTACGCAGGTATGGGCCACCCCACGGGAACACTGACATATCTCTGCCACCACGTGCTGCATACTCCCACTCTGCCTCTGTTGGTAGTCGGAATTTAGGCATTGGCGCACGGCCATCCTCTGCATTTGCCTGGTTTTTTAACTTGGTACGCCACTCACTGAAACGCTGGGCTGCCCACCAGTTCACGCCTACCACCGGATAGTCGTCAAACGCAGGATGCGAAAAGTAATACTCCATCAATGGGTCACCCATGTGGTAAGTGAAGTCTTTTTTCCAAACCGTTGTATCCGGATAAAGCTTTGACATCACGTACTCTTCTCCTAACACATCGATAGAGTCCTGCATCATTACCTGGATAAACTGACGATACTCGTTATTGGTTATCTCTGTCTCATCCATGTAAAAGCCACTGATAGTTACCTGCTTATTCAGGTTGGCCATCGAAGCTGCTATATCCTGATCGGCTTGTCCCATATGGAAAGTACCTCCAGGGCATGGCACCATGCCATAAGGTATCTCCTGAGCATTATACTCTGGTCGGTCATCCACACCCACAAGGTCACCTTGTGGACCCCTTCTAAGTCCGCAGCTTGCAAGCAGCACTACCGCCAAAGCAAAGGAAGACAGCTTAAGTAGTTTGTTCATATGAAGTAATCAAAAAGTAATTTTTTTCCAGCTAACTTAATTTAGTACACTTTTTCGAATGTAGCAAATATAAAAGGATTAACAATAATAAAAAAACAATTCGCCATGACTGCTTTTTATTATTTTTTAACGCCTTAAGAAACTGATTATTATTATACTATAAATTATTTTTTTACTGTACTTTTCCAAGAAAAGGCCTTACGGGCACATAATCTCCGTTTTTTTATCTGGAGAAATTATAACGCGGGGTTCTGACAGGGGGCTTAAAGCGTATCACAGGCTCTGGCAACCTGTAATTTACCATAACTTCGTGTGAAGTAGGTGCTTTAGCCTCACGATTGAATGTGGTAAAATCAAACGCATATCCAACCCTCAGGGCGTTCTCCTGGAACAAGGATAATCCTATTAGCGCACTAACAGCTTCTTTATGTCTATAATTCACACCGAGCCAATATTTCTCGTTATAAGTAAATCTGGTGCCGGCATCAAATGAGATCGTCTCGGTGTCATGCTTTAGTAATACGGTTGGCGTCACTTCCAAAGCAGCAGTCAGCGGCAATGTATAACCCGCAGTAACATAAATATGATTCTCACTCAGCAATGTACCCGCCCCCGTTCTCGTGGAGTCCGCAAACTGATATTCCGAGTTCAGCAAATTTGTAACTCCGCCGCCAGCATAAAATGTTTCTGACTGATACCACACTCCGGCCCCAAGGTCATACTTGGTATCTGATGAATTGTAAGGCACACTCGGGTCATTGTCATCAATAGCCCTGTATCTTCCCTTTTTTATATTATTTAAATTGCCCTGCACGCCCAACCCAAGCTTGTTCTCTCCGATGTTGATGTGGAATGAATAGGAAAGAGCTGCTGTAAGTATGGTCGTATTGGCGATCTTGTCCCTCATAAGGTTTAATCCCACCCCGCCATGCAGTAGCCTTACCGGGGTATGTGCTGTCAGTAAAAGCGTCTGAGGCGAGCCACCGTCATCGAATGTCGCATTATACCCCAGCCACTGATACCGGTAGATAGACATAAACTCCGGACGGTTCGTTATACCTGCATAAGCAGGGCTTATCTGCATGCCATTAAAGCCATAATGTGTGAACTGTGGCTGCTGTTGCCCCCAAACTTTTGTCTGGCATAAAAGCATCAGCAACAAAAAGGGTAAAAGCTTTCTCATAAGCAGTAGAAAGATGGCAAGAATTTATATAACACGGTACAGATAAGCAGACTATCAAATATAATGATAAAACGATAAAACGCAAAAGCTAGTATGTTTTTGCTCAATACTAGCTTTTGCGTTTTAATAGTAAGTAAAACAGGAATAAAAGTTACGTTAATTTTCTACTTTTTAGCTTCCTGCTGCTTTTGCTGATTCTGTATATATACTTCGATAGCTCCCGTCATGGATGGCGCATTCGGCATAGGCGCCTCAATATCCAGTTCTAAGCCGGCATCTCTTACTGCTTTTGCAGTAGTTGGGCCAAAGGCTGCGATCCGTGTGTTGTTCTGCTTAAAATCCGGGAAGTTGATGAACAACGACGTGATTCCTGAAGGGCTGAAAAAAGCCAGGCAGTCATACGTTACGTCATCCAGGTCAGACAGGTCGGCAGCCACGGTTTTGTAGATGATCGCCTCTGAGTGCTTGATCTTGTTTGCCTGCAGGAACTCTGGGATGTCGTCTTTTCTGATGTTAGAGCACGGGAACAAAAACTTCTCGTTCTTATGCTTCTTGATCACCTCAAACAGGTCTTTCGCTGTTTTTTCGCCTACAAACAACTTACGCTTGCGCAGCGTGATATACTTTTGCAGGTAGTAAGCCGTTTGGTCAGATATACAGAAGTACTTCATATCCGCAGGCATCTCGATCTTGCTTTCCTGACAGATTCTGAAGAAATGATCTACTGCGTTACGGCTAGTAAAAATAACAGCTGTATGCGACAGGATATCCACCTTGTCCTTTCTAAACTCTTTGTAAGGAACAGGCTCAACCTCAATAAAGGCTCTGAAATCTACTTTAATCCCATACTTTTCAGCGATTGACAAGTATGGCGAGTTATCTGTGGTAGGCTGTGGTTGGGTAACCAGAATACTCTTTATAGGAATTTTGTGTCTTTCAGGGTTAGCACTTCCCTTTGCTTTACTCTCAGCCATATAAATTAATGCGGTTATTTAACTTCCACCTGCTTAATTACCAGAGGCTGTGTTTTTTAGAAATTAAAAACGATTAATTTCAACACTATTGCCAATGGAATTACTTCTGTGGCGCAAAGGTATGAAAATAAATGCAAATTTAGTACAGTAGCTTTCTTATTTACAGTTACAAACACCCGCAGCACGGCCAGTAAAAGCAACAGGGAAACCAAAACATTAGACACCATTACAATAATTTCCGGGATGTAGGTGTTCATGGAAAGGTACAAAAGCATTACAAATGGCAGAAAAATGCCCAGGAACAGAAGTGTTTTAATAAACTCCCGGTACTGTAACAGCACCATCTCCTCCAAGCCAAAGATAAAAGCCATAATTCTAAGAAAGAGGTACTTAAACACAATAAACAGGAATATGGCTAATGTATAAACGGCTATCTTGGTGGTTATGTCGGCTTCAGAAACCGGGAAAAGGCGGTTAAACAGGCGTATGTGCTGCACGTTCGTATGGATGGCAGCTATCAGCAAGGCCAGTGACAGCGAGAAGGCGAGTATAAACAATATGCCCGACCAGGAAGCCAGGGGGTTAGAAAGAAACCCTTCGTCAAGCCGGTTGCTACGCCCGCCATACCTTACATCATATAGCGCCTGGAAGTCGGCTGGGTAGTTTACCCGAAGCCACCCGTAAACCAGCCCTATCAGCAACAGCACAAGTATAAAGGCATTCTGATTTACATAGTCGCGCACCCTGATAGAAAGCGGCCGCTGATCGCTTCTGTTACCCTGGCTCACGCTTTGCACATCATTGTAGAAGCTCTTTATATTAGGTTGCTGCGTGGGGTGCCAAACCGAAAGCAGTATTTTACCATCTACAGGCTTCAGGTCATTTATACTTTCAGTCAGGTCCAGTTTATAGGATGCCGTTGAGTCTGCTTTAAAAACCAAGCGGTTGTTCAGGTATATGCAGAGCCCCTGGGGTGCGGCAAAACCAATCGGGAAAGACTGAGACGGAACGATTGAGAGCCACTGGTGCAAGGCCTTCTGGCTGGAATGCTCCACAGAAACAAAGGGCACCAACTCACCGGACGCATTGTCATACACATACCATTCTCCGGTTAATGAGTTGTTTTGCTCTAATGGTAGCACCTGCGCCTTAATTTGCAGCACTGGCCCCATTATGGCAATAAGTATGAAGCAAATAAGCAGTAAAGCGTTTTTAGGCTTTTGATATATTCTGAACACTGCGTGATTTATAAACTCCTAAAAATATACTTAACAGCACTGAGAACACAGTAAGTGCCATAAGCATTGTTAAATTGCCCCAAACCCCTAAGTATACCACAAAGAAAATTACAGAAAGGTTAACGGAAGCCAGCGTGACAACCGTGGCTATCTGTGAAAAACCCATGCCCAACAGGCAATGGTGGATATGGTTTTTGTCCGGGACAAATGGCGAGTTGCCTTTCAGGATGCGGATAAGAAATACCCGGATCGTGTCGAACAACGGGATGAACAAAATACCCAGGGCAACTGATGGCGCGGCAGGCACCACGCGCATTTCTATAAACTGTATGGCTAACACCGAAAGTATAAACCCGCAGAGTAGTGAGCCTGTGTCGCCCATAAATATGGTAGCCCTTCTAAAATTATACCTCAGGAAGCCAAGTATACCGCCAACCAGGCAAAAGGCCACAGCCGCATAGTTTCCGTAAAGCGCGCCGCCGTACAGATAAAAGTAAACCCCGAATGCGCTGGCTGCGATCGCTACCAATGTGCCTGCCAGGCCGTCCAGTCCATCGATCAGGTTAATGGCGTTGGTTACCCCGATGATCACAATAAAGGTGAAAGCGTAACTTGTTCCTATCTCTAGCTCTCCTACCCCAAAAATTCCCTGGAAGCTGGTTACCCTTATATCGGCCATAAAGATCACAATGCCGGTTGCCAGAATCTGCACAGCAAACTTTTTCAGAGCCGAAATATTGATCAGGTCGTCTTTCAGGCCAATAAAGAAAAGCATGATGCACCCTGCCAGCAGCTGCTGCACCCCATTGTTGAGTTCGGCAAATATTGTAAGCGCAGACATAAACCCCGCAAACATGGCCCCTCCGCCCAGCCTGGGCGTAAGCTCTTCGTGTATTGTGCGGCCGTTTGGCTTATCCAGGATGTTTTTTAGATGCGCTAC
Organism: Pontibacter sp. GD7; assembly: GCF_058216375.1. NCBI lineage: Bacteria > Pseudomonadati > Bacteroidota > Cytophagia > Cytophagales > Hymenobacteraceae > Pontibacter > Pontibacter sp. GD7. The sequence goes on from NZ_JBYZMP010000001.1 coordinate 80,801, forward strand.
CCTGATTATGGAAGGCACTGCAAAGATAGCTATGAGAAAAGCCCAGCTTGATGCAAGTATAAGAGGTAGTATTCGTTGATCCATAAAGTCAGGATGAAGCGTGCTGCGACATTTTAAATAAAAGTAATTAACGCCAAAATTCCTACATTAATATTAAGCTGGCGTTCATTTACCTATTTTTTTATTAAGAATGTAACACACCTTTTAGCTGCAGCATGTTTATATCAATTAAGTTCTCTTCTGTGATAGAATCAGGAACAAAAACGAATTTCTTATCAAAGATCTGCCTGTCGATGTAATAGCTGACCCAATACTCGTTATTGATATGGAAAATAGCAGGGTCAATTGGCTCGATCTTTACTGAGCTTTTGGGCTCTACACGCTCAAACATGTGCCTTAGCACAGAAGTCTGGACTTCCTGCCCTTTTACAACTCCGTATCCTTTGGATGAGATAAGTACATTTTCGAGAGGGTGCGTGTTATTGTTAAGCAGGTATACATTCCAGATGTCTTCTCCCAGCTCATTCTTCTGTGTAGCAATAGCAACGGCAATGCCCTCAACTGAGCTAAAGTCTATATCCTTTTTCATGTATGTTAGTCTAAAATTTCGGCCTCAAATAAAACTGCCAAATGCTTTTTAAGCTTTCCCTCTACCTCCGGCAGCGGCACCTCAAAGCCAAGCTCCTGGGCAAGCGAGGTTACTTTCTTATCTGAAATGCCGCATGGAACGATATTGCTGAAGTAATCGAGGTTGGCGTTAATGTTAAAGGCAAAACCGTGCATGGTTACCCAGCGGCTGCATTTCACACCCATGGCACATATCTTCCGCGGGTTTTTCTGATCCTCATGATCCAGCCAAACACCTGTCAGCCCGTCTATCCTCCCCGACTGAATGCCATACTCCGCAAGTGTAAGTATAACTGCCTCCTCCAGAAAACGAAGGTATTTGTGTATATCCGTGAAAAAGTTCTCGAGGTCGAGGATAGGGTACCCAACAATTTGCCCTGGCCCGTGGTAGGTGATATCGCCACCCCTGTTGATCTTGTAATATGTGGCCCCCTTCGCCTTTAAACCTTCTTCGTTTAAAAGTAAATGCTCCTCGTGCCCGCTTTTACCGAGGGTGTATACGTGGGGGTGCGAACAAAACAGCAGGTAGTTGGGCGTTGCCTGCTCCTCACCGGCAGCAGCCTTGCGGTTCTGTGCTTTTAAGTCGAGCACGCTGGTAAACAGTTTGTCCTGGTAATCCCACGCCTCTTTGTAATCTATCAGGCCGAGATGCTCGAACTGTATTTTTTTATTCTGCAGCACAATTCTAGTGTTAGTGAAGTATGGCTTTTAACTGGTTTGGTCTAGGTTGCGGCCCATAAACTTTAACGGGACAGCGAAGTATAAATTTTATACTCAAACATGTTAACGTATTGTAGCTATCGGTTTAGAAAATAGCCGCTTAACAATGTTTAAACCATAACCTTTAAAAGAAATATAAGTTTGTTGCAAATTACGAGTTTTAGATGGCTTCTCAAATAAGCGCCCATATAAGCACTGGGCAGAACGGCGAAGACGCAGCCGCAAATTACCTGCAGAAGAAAGGTTATACTATTGTTAAGCGAAACTACAGGCACAGGCGCGCCGAGGTAGACATTATTGCCATACAGGATGAGGTGCTGGTTTTTGTGGAGGTAAAGACCAGAAGCAGTTCCACATTTGGCTTTCCGGAAGAGGCTGTAAGCGCCAGGAAGGAAGCCCAGTTACTGGCTGCGGCAGACGAATACATTCACAAGGCCGAATGGGAGAAAGAAGTGAGGTTCGATATCATTGCCATTACCCTCACCCCTGAATTGGAGATCCATCACATAGAAGACGCTTTCCACTAACGCTGTGCCTGCGAACGTTTGTCGAACTTGTCTTTTTCGAAAATCAGCGTGCCGTGGCGGTCATACTCTTTTATCAGGTATGGCCCAAAAGATTTGTCATAAGCAGTTTCGGGATACTGGAATTCGTAGTGGCGGCGGCCCCTGAAGTCGTAGTGCTTTATCCAAACACCCACTTTCTTGCCTTTCTCATACTTGCCGATCCATTCTACCTCACCGTTTTCATAGAAGCGATAATAGGTGCCCTGCATCTCCCCATACTCATAAGGCAACACCTCTTTAATTTTTTTGCTGCCATCGTAGTAGGTAATCACGGCATCACGCTGGAAACCTTTCTCAAAATGCTGTTTGTTGGTCAGAATACCTTCTTCGCCTCTTCTGTAGTTTTCCCAACGCAGGTGTTTCGTGCCTATGTAATAGTACCCCTCTTCAACGGTATTCCCGCCTACCTTTTTCTCATAGGGTCCGTGCAGCACCTTGTATCGGGCATTGTCTACTTCGTCGGCGCTGGTGCGGTAGAGCACCTTTTTCTTGGTATCGTAGTAGTACTTTAATGGCGCGTAAGGGTTGGGCTGTTTATAGTTTGGCAGGTAGCTGAACGTTTCGATTTCTTCGCGGCTACCCTTGCCTCTTTTCACAAAGCCGCGGCTCACTTTCTCACCCAAAAAGTAACGCTTGCTATACTTCTTTTTACGCTTTTTATCTTTCTCCTCTACCTTGTCGCCCAGCAGGTCGGAATTAATCTCCGGGGCTGTGGTATCGGCGGAGGCCACTGCATTGGTTTTGGCGTTTTCTTTTATCAGGGCCTGATTCAGGTTATAATCGCTGTTCCATTTAGGCGCGCCGCACCCCGACATGGTTAAAAGACCTACGCCTACAGCCAATGAAAATAACAAACGTCCCGAGTGCCTCATGAATTTTGAATGAGCGAATAAGCGATTGAGTGAATAAGTATAGATATCCAACTCAGACATTTATTCAACAGTTAAGCAATTTAACCTTACAGTATAACGTAAAGATGAACATATTTTATATATCCATCAACTCGCACTAATAACTGTGTCTGGCTTGTGATAGTTTCATGGGTAGCTGGCAAAACTAAAAAGCGGCACCCTGGGGGCGCCGCCTTAAATCTGTCAGGTATATTTATTATTTACTATTCTTTGTCTATCAGCTCAAAACTGCGTTTTACGAAAGCCGTTAACGAAGCCCCTGAAAGCATGTTCTGTGATAATAACGCCAGATCATAGGCTTGTCTTGCAATACGTGGCCTGTTTTCTTCTTTGGCATGCAAAATGCGCTGGTTCAGGCTGTGGTTGGCGTTAATGGTTACATTATACGTATCCGGCATGTCTCCCATAAACATCATACCGCCGCCACCGGCTTTGCTCATATCCTTCATGCGTCGCATAAACTCTGGCAATGTAATTACCACAGGCGCATCATCCGGAGACATCGGCGCAACCTCTACCATCATATTCTTATTATCGATGGCTGTTTCGTAAATACCTTTCAGGTCCTCTTTCTCTTTATCCGTTAATACGCTTTCTTTCGCCTCGTCGCGCTCGATCAGTTTATCAACAGTTTCAGAGTCAACACGCTTCAGAGTGGTTTTCTCCAGCTTCTGCTCCAGCATGCCGATAAAGTGGCTGTCGATCAGCGAGTCCAGCTTCAGCACATCGTAGCCACGGTTCTGGGCAGCCTCCACAAAAGCATGCTGTTTGTCGGCATCTGTTGTGTACAGCAGTACCAGTTGATCATTTTTATCTGTCTGATTGGCTTGCGTAAAGGCCTTATACTCTTCTAATGTATAATACTTGCCTTCAACGCTCTGCAGCAACACAAAGTCCTTGGCTTTCTCATAGAACTTGTCGTCGCTTAGCATGCCATACTTCACAAACACATTAATGTCATCCCAGCTGGTCTCAAACGCGGTGCGGTCTTTCTTAAAGATCTCGTTCAGCTTATCGGCTACCTTTTTGGTAATGTAAGTGTTGATCTTCTTCACGCTGGAGTCGGCCTGCAGGAAAGAGCGGCTCACGTTAAGCGGAATATCCGGCGAGTCAATCACACCGTGCAGCAGCATCAGGAACTCAGGCACCACGTCTTTTACCTCGTCGGTAATGAACACCTGGCGGGAGTACAGCTGTATTTTGTTGCGCTGCAGCTCAAAGTCGTTCTTGATCTTAGGGAAGTATAAAATACCCGTCAGGTTAAACGGATAGTCCACGTTCAGGTGAATCCAGAAAAGAGGCGCCTCTGAGAACGGGTATAGCTCTTTGTAGAAGTTCTTATAATCCTCATCTGTCAGCTCGCTTGGCTGCTTTGTCCAGATCGGGTTCGGGTTGTTGATCACCTCGCCTTCAAACTCAACCGGAACAGGCAGGAACTTACAGTATTTCTCAAGTATGGTACGAACACGCGCCGCCTCCAGGAACTCCTCAGAGTCCTGGGCTACATTAAGTATAACATTGGTACCGCGCGTTTCTTTGTGCGCCGGGGCAATGGCAAACTCCGTGCTGCCATCGCAGGTCCAGTGCGCAGCCTCCGAGCCTTCTTTATAGGATTTCGTAACGATCTCTACGCGCTCAGCCACCATAAAGGCAGAATAGAATCCTAAACCGAACTGGCCAATGATCTGGCTCTTATCTCCTCCGGACTCTTTGTAGCGCTCCACAAACTCAGTGGCACCCGAGAATGCGATCTGGTTAATATATTTCTTGATCTCTTCGGCTGTCATACCGATACCATTATCCGAAATGGTTATGGTACGGGCATCCTTGTCAACGGCCACTGTCACTTTCAGGTCGCCAAGTTCTCCTTTATACTCACCAATAGAGGCCAGGCGCTTCATTTTTTGTGTGGCGTCTACGGCGTTGCTCACCAGCTCGCGCAGGAAAATCTCGTGGTCAGAGTATAAAAACTTCTTAATGATTGGGAAAATATTCTCGGTGTGGATCGAAATACTACCTCTTTCTTCCATGTTTATACTTTAAGGTTATGAATCTGCTTTATAGTCTATGGGGTGGGCTTTCAAATCCTGTTCCATTGTAACAAAGCAGCTAATTCTGTGACAGGTTGTCAGAAAATATTTGATTTATTGACCTTAACATGCCGTGCACGTCATTTTTTTCGTTATAATTGGCACACCGGATTAAACCAAACGGATCGATCTGGCTCTAAGCAATAACAGAAGTATAAGTACATTTGAAATTAAACCAGCCTTTTCGTAGTTATACAGTAAGGTGAACCGCTTTCTGAAACATATCGCCGTGCTTTTGCTGGTGCTCTTTATAAGAGCCATGGTACCAGACGCCCTTTTACTAAGGGTGCATAGCCACGCGCATACGCTTCATACCGAACAATCCGACTCACATAAAGCCGAGGTTGGCAAAAAGCATACGCACTGCCCGGTAGAGGACCTTTTTGGGGCACCTTTCCAGGCTGCAGTCAACGCTGTCAGTTTTGAGCCTTTGGCTCATACGTATACTTACACCGTGCATTATACCGGCAACTGGTATGGCGCATCTGTTCACAACACATCTCTCCGGGGGCCTCCCGCAGCTTAGTTTTTAGCTTTTGGCATGCGCCTGCTTTTCACAGTCAGGGCTTATGCATGCCTATTGTCCTTTTATCTAACGCCCAGCCGCTGGCATGTGCTTATGGCACTATGTTAGCTTATGCACGGGTAATGCAGCCTATTTTGGCTATCAGTAAATTATAGCTAAATCTAAGAGAGTTTTCACGATTGCAATACATATTTAAATCTCCGGTAATGGTAGTGCTTTTGGTGCTGTTGGGTATTTCTTCAGCCTATTCGCAGCACCCTGCTGTGCCTGGGCCAAATGCTGGCACCGAGCAGGATTGCGGGCTTACTATATCGGGGAAAATATTAGACCACGACACACGCACCGCTTTGATTGGCGCAACGGTATATATCCCGCAGGTTGACAGGGCTACGGTTGCAGATGAGTATGGCAATTACCATTTTCATCACTTGTGCCAGGGCAATTATACTTTAAAGGTTACCTATATCGGGTATGAGACCGAGAGTTTCTCTGTAAAGCTGGGCACCTCAACTGTACGCGACCTGCAGCTTCACACGGATGCCACCACACTTCGTACGGTGGAGATTACCGGCAGCCAGATAAAAGAGGAAGCGCAGTCATCGCAAGTAATCTCCGGCAGAGAACTGGAGGAAACACGAGGCCTGTCGCTGGCTGAATCGCTGAAGGGCATTGCCGGTGTTACGACCATCCAAACGGGACCTACAATCTCGAAACCTGTTATACATGGCATGCACAGTAACCGCGTGCTGTTGCTCAACAATGGTGTGCGCCAGGAAGGGCAGCAGTGGGGCGCTGAGCATGCCCCGGAAATAGACCCGTTTGTGGCCAGCGAAATGAAGGTGATAAAAGGAGCCGCCGGTGTGCGCTATGGCTCTGATGCCATTGGCGGTGTAGTTATTGTTCAACCAGCACCGCTGCCAGCAGAAGCCGGACTGGGAGGCGAAGTGAACCTGGTAGGTACTACTAACAACCGCCAGGTGGCTGCTTCTGCTACCCTGCAAGGCAAGTTGAGCACCCTACCTTTAAGCTGGCGTATGCAAGGCACGTTTAAAAAGGCAGGCAATGCACGTACTCCTGATTATTATTTAGAGAATACCGGTTTTGAGGAGCAGAATTTTTCGGGTGCACTTGGTTATAAAAAAGAACGGTTTGGTGGCGAATTGTTTTACAGCCAATTCAATACAAAGTTAGGCATCTTAAAGGCTGCACACATACGTAGCCCAACCGATCTGCTTTTTGCCATAGAAAAGGGGCAGCCCGACAATGCAGACCAGGTAGATTTTACTTACAAGATCGGCAGACCTTACCAGGATGTACAGCACCAACTGCTAAAGGCTAAAGCGTTTTTACTTACCGGCGAGGCTGGCAAACTGGAATTTGTGTATGGCTTGCAGCGCAACCTGCGCCAGGAGTTCGATGCGCACAGAAAAGGCCCTAAGCCTGCCCTGGAGCTGGATCTGATAACGCAGACAACAGAGGCAGTATGGGAGCATGCGCCAATCGGAAACTTCTCCGGCTCTGTTGGCCTAAGCACCATGTACCAGAACAATACCTATGAGTATAATGCTTTTCTGCCATACTTTACCGGAGTAACCGCCGGAGCCTTCGCTATTGAAAAATGGCGAAAAGACAGGCTACAGCTGGAGGCCGGCCTTCGCTACGACTACAAGCACCTGCTGGTGAAAAGACTGGTGAAGAACCGCGACCTGGAGAAGCCTGAATTCGATTTTGGCAATGTATCCGGAACACTTGGCGCCATGTATGATCTTGGCTATCACCTTACGTTTGGCCTTAGCGCTACATCAGCATGGCGTGCCCCCAACACCAACGAGTTGTTTAGCGATGGAGTGCACCACAGCTCTGTAGCCTATGAGAAAGGCGACCCTACGCTTAGATCAGAGCAGGCATATAACTTCGAGGCATCCGTGGATTATTACGCCAATAAGCGCTTAAACGGAAAACTGAGCGTGTACCATAACTTTATTGATAATTACATTTATTTGGCTCCTACCCAGGAAGTAGTGCTGGAGATTAGCGGCGCATTTCCACTTTTTAGGTACAAGCAGACAAACGCCACGTTTACAGGCTTTGACCTTAGCATGGAGTATAACCTGCTGCCTAACCTTGCACTGGAATCCAAAACGTCGGTTGTGCGGGCCAGAAACATCAGCGCCGACGATCACCTGATCAACATTCCGCCGGACAGGTTTGACAACAGCCTGCGCTATGAGATCGGAGAAATTGGAAAGGCTGGTGTATTTAAAAACGCCTATGTTACGCTGGGTGGTGTTTACTCGGCAAAACAATCGAGGGTGCCTACAAAAACCGACGAGGATTTTGCCCCGGCCCCGGCTGCCTATTTTTTGTTGCAGGCAGAGGCAGGCACTACGGTATACTTTGGCAAACAGCCTGTTGAGTTTGGCCTGACTGGCAATAACCTTCTGGATACCAGTTACCGCCAGTACCTTAACCGCTTCCGTTATTTTGCCGACGACATGGGTCGCCTGGTAATGTTCCGCGTGAAAATACCTTTAGATTTTAGCAAACCTTAATCCATAACTTTAAAAAGTAAAGTACATCTATCACTATTAAACCATTATGAAAAAATTATTCAGATCTTACCTTCCCCTGGTTATACTAGGCTCTTTTCTATTTACAGCAACGGCTTGCAGCGATGATGACCCGGAGCCAACCGAAGAAGAGGAGCTTATCACAACGCTTAAAATTACCATGGTGCCAGTAGGCAAGACCCAGACAGTGGTAGGCACTTACAGCGACCCAGATGGGCCGGGTGGGAACCAGGCAACTGTAAATACCCTGCGCCTCGAGGCCAATACAACATACAATGCAACAATAACGCTGTTTGATGAAAGTAAAACGCCGGCTGCTGAGCTTACCAGCGAGATAGAGGAGGAAGCAGACGAGCACGAATTCTTTTATCAGACACTGGACAACCTGATGCTGGCCATTACCAAAACGGATAAGGACAAAAGCCAGCGCCCTGTTGGCTTAAAGGCACAGATCGTTACGTCCAGCTCAAGCACAGGCAAGCTGCGCATTACACTTAAGCACCAGCCAAACTTAAAGGTGGGCGCAAACGAGCCTAACCGTGAGCAGGTCGCTATTACCAAAGGAGAAACAGATGTTCAGGCTGAGTTTCCTGTTATTGTAGAGTAACAATTCTCGATTTCCCTTTTTAAAACAGACAAGGGCAGCCAACTGGCTGCCCTTGTCTGTTTTATGCTTGCTATTTTTTTGCTGCCAGGTCGTCTACAGCTTTCTGTATCCGTTTTGCTCGGGTTTCCGGCCTTTTGGCGTCCAACACAGCTACTGTGTATTCCTTGCGATGGGTAAATGCCAATCTGTTAAACTTCTCCAACACTCCTGCCTGCTCCAGTGCCTGCTGCATATCCTCTGGCAGCACAACAGTTTTGGCAGCTCTGTCAATGCCCGGCATGTCTACTCCAAACATAGATGGCTTGCTGCGCTCGGTTTTGTGCCGGAACCTTGCCGACGACCAGGTATCGTCTAACGACACGAGGCGGGTAGTCTCATAACCTGAGTCCGTTACAGCTTGCCATCCGTTATCGCGGCTAAGGTCTGTTTTGATTCCCGATGATTTTTTAGGGTATGCTATCCAGAACAGCGCATCGGAGTTTAACAGCGGTAGCACCTGGGGCACAAAATGGTTTAACTCATCGGTGTTGCGAACAAACAGCTGCACGGCATCATAGGCGCCTACATGCGGTGCCTCAGCTGAATTGGTAAATGTATAACCCTCCGAGGCAAGTGCATCTGCAACTTGCATAGGCGCATTAAGCAACAAAAGTTTGTATGTATGTTTTAATTGTAATTTTTTACCGAGCTCAGCCATTTTCCAGGGTTTGTGTTAGTATAACTATGGATTAACGTTCTAATCTAATGTAAAATCTGGAGTAACTAAAGTATACCTGGCTGCTTTGTAATTTATTATGCAAAAGCTATATTTAAGGATAGACAAACCGCACATATGGCAGCACCAACGAAATCAAGGCAAAAACATTACCTGTTTAATGCATCTGTAATTGTGGCCGCACTAGGTTACTTTGTCGATATTTATGACCTGGTGCTGTTTAGCATTGTCCGGATTCCGAGCCTGCAAGACCTAGGGGTTACCCAGCAAAGCCAGTTGCTGGAGCAGGGCGTTATGCTTTTGAACATGCAAATGGCGGGTATGCTGATAGGCGGCATTGCCTGGGGAGTGCTGGGAGATAAACGAGGACGGCTTTCCGTTTTGTTCGGTTCCATCTTTTTATACTCTGTTGCCAACATCATGAACGGCTTTGTAACTTCAATCCCAATGTATGCCTTTCTTAGACTGGTAGCGGGCATTGGCCTGGCAGGGGAATTAGGGGCTGGCATTACGCTGGTGTCGGAGGTGTTGCCTAAGGAGAAGCGTGGCTACGGCACCATGGTAGTGGCTACCATTGGTATATCAGGGGCCATACTTGCCGGTATTGTGGGTGAGTACTTTGGCTGGCGCACCGCCTATTTTATTGGCGGCGGCCTGGGTCTGCTGTTGCTTTTCCTGCGGGTTGGGGTATATGAATCGGGGATGTTTGATAATATTAAAAAGACCGCAGATGTTACACGTGGAAATTTCCTGAGCCTGTTTACCAACCTGAAACGCTTCTGGAAATACCTTAAATGCATACTTATTGGCGTGCCCATCTGGTATGTGGTGGGTATACTTATTACCTTCTCTCCTGAATTCGGCATTGCATTAGGCATGGAAGAGCCGGTTTCGGCGGCCAAAGCTGTGTCTTTCTGCTACCTGGGTCTGGTTTTCGGAGATTTTGCCAGCGGGTACCTTAGCCAGCGGTTTAAAAGCAGGCGCTACATTGTGGTTGCCTTCCTTATACTTACAGCTGTTTTCATTGGTGCTTACCTGCTTGGGTCTGCCTTTAGCCTGGATGCATTTTATACTTTGTGCGTGGCACTTGGCTTTGCCAGTGGCTATTGGGCTGTTTTTGTTACCATTGCAGCCGAGCAGTTCGGCACCAATATACGGGCAACTGTAACTACTACTGTCCCTAATTTTGTGCGCGGTGCCGTGGTGCCGCTAACCATCTCTTTCTCTTATCTGAAGGATGGGATCGGGCTGGTGCCGGGTGCCATGGTTTTAGGTGTAATTTCGCTGGCACTGGCCGTGGTCTCCATACTTTCACTGGAAGAAACCTACGCAAAAGACCTGGACTATACAGAGCCGATCTAAATTGTATTGCTAAATGCTAAACTTTTATTGCTTTATCAGACCTGCGTCATATCAAAGTATGGCGTAAAGGCGCTAAACCAAACAATAGGCCCACATCCCGACAACCATAAAATTGCACAGCAAGTATAAATAATTAAACATGTTCCGTTTAATCATACTTGCTTATGAATAAAACCTCTACATCAAAAATCTCCGATTATACCTTATTAACTTTCTTGCTGATAGCCTTTCTTTTCAACTCCTGCTCTGCCCATGTAGAGCAAGACACAAAAGAGGCCACGGCAGGCACTGAAACCGAAGTCCCTAAAAAAGCTATCGCCGTTACAGTGGCCGCCATCAAGAAAACCGCAGATGAGGTATACTTCGACCTGATCGCCGAAACTGACAACTGCCTTGGCGAAGACCTATGGCTGGGCGGTAAACTCGAAAGCGCCGATAAGTTGGTTGTAAGCAATTCAGGAGCCTTCTCCAAAACCAAGGTATTTACGGTAACAGAACTCACTGCTACCGGCCTTAGTACGAACAAGCCATACCAGGTAAGCGATAACAGCAATCTGCTGCAGGCTAAGTATGACAATAAGGAAACTATTTACCTGCAACTGTGCGATGGGCAGCTTCAGCTAAAGGCTTACCCAAGTGCAAAGCCAATAGTGGTTGCTTACCAGCCATACACCGAAAGCAGTTACTACGATGGCAACCTAGGGGACTGGCGGTGCCTGTAGCCCATGGTTAAACCCGGAAAAGCAGTAGTGTCCATTTGTACCTGCTGCTTTTCTGCTAGTTACTGCCTCGTTTCACGTCTTTAGCTTATCTGTTGAGCTAAAGTGCTACCTATTTTGTAATTTTGGGTATGATTTTATACAACGTAACTGTAAGTATAGACAACAGTGTGGCCGATGAGTGGCTGCAATGGATGAAAGATGTGCATATACCAGAGGTAATGGGCACAGGCTATTTTCTGGCTAACCAGATTTGCCGCGTAATGGAAGAGGAGGATACAGGAGGCACCACCTATGCCGTACAGTATACTTGCCGCAATATGGATGACCTGCTGGAGTACCAGCGCGATTTTTCGCCGGCGCTGCAGCAAAAGGTAAACGAACGTTATGCGGGCAGGTATGCCTCGTTCAGAACTGTGCTGGACATTGTGGGCGTAAATGTAGAGCGCAAAGACAAAGAATAGTACACAGCAATTCTAAATTAAAAAGCCGCAGCCCGGAAAGTATAAACCGAGCTGCGGCTTTTTAATTTTTAAGCATCTACTACTTAGGCACTATACTTTTGGATCTGATCTTCGGTCATGGTGCAGTTTATCCATTCGGCATCCAGTTCTGCGCCAATCTTGTTGTAAAAGGCAATTGCCGGCTCGTTCCACTCCAGCACCTGCCATCTAAAGCGTTTGGCTCCCAGGGCTTTTGCCTCTGCTGCCACTGCATCAAACAACTTACGGCCTATACCCGCCCGGCGAAGTTTTTCGGTAACAACCAGGTCTTCTAAATAAATAGTTTTACCCTTCCAGGTAGAGTAGGCTGTATAGTATAAAGCAATACCCACAATACCACTCTCATTCTCAGCCACAAAAAACTTGTAGATCGGATTCTCTCCAAAACCGTCGCGCTGCATGTCTGCCAATGTATTGGTTACCTCCAGTGGGGCGCGTTCATACTCTGCCAGTTCCTGTATCAGCCCCAGTACCTGTGGCAGGTCGTCAATTATTCCTTTGCGTATGTTTATCACTTGTAATTGTTATTTGTTGACCGGTGATTAAGGGGATTTTATAGATTAGACAGATTAACTCGATCTCAACAAGCCACTTTAATCGCCAGTCATTGATTTTATCTGCGCCAGCTCATATTCCATGACTGGATACTTCGTGCAAAAGTATACTTTCTGCTTCTACTATGCTAGCCTAACAGGTAATAGAGGCAATTTTCGGGGGCTCTGATTTAGAAGGACTGGTTATACTAATCTACCAGTAAAACAAAAAGCACCCCTGTTGCCAGACGTGCTTTCTGCAATTGCATATTGCTATTTACATCATAGAGCCAATACCGGCACCTATACTTACAAACAAAAGCCCGAGCGCATAAAAGCCAAGCATCACAATGGTTAGCACACCCATAAACTTAAACAGCGACTTCAGGTTTTTGAACGACTCTGTAATAAGCTCCTCATTTTTATACTTAAGCGCATCCTGCATTTTGTTGGAAAACTTGTACAGGTATAGCACCGGAAAGAAGTATAACAGCGCAAAAAGTATGTAAAACGTAACAAAGAAAGTCCCACCTGCAGCTGAGTTACCGGTTGTGTCCATCATGGCGCCAAACATAGAGCCTGCGAAAACGCCCATCAGCACAATAAAGCCTATCATCACAAATCCGACTATAGCCAGAAATTTCCCCCATTTGGCGGTATTCATCAGAAAATCTTCTGATGCAAGGTTTAGGATGAGTGCCTGTGGTTCCGGCGTGTCTGCGTAAAGTTCTGTTTCCATAAATTAACTGTGGTTTAAATATTAAATCATTTCAATCTAAATATATGAAAATATCTATTGTTATCAACAAAAAAGCCGCGCTACCAGATGCAGGCAGCGCGGCTGAAGTATAAATGGCAGATTTATACTTGTTGTTATTGGTTTGGATAAGGATTTATACCCATGTTCTTATAAACAAAAGCCCAGGTATCGGCCCATTCCTGAATGAGTAGCGATGTTGGCTTGCCGGCACCGTGACCAGCACGCACATCCACTCTTATTAAGTATGGATTACCCGGTGCGCCTTTATCCTGCAACTCAGAGATAAACTTGAACGAGTGCGCCGGTACTACACGGTCATCATGGTCAGCGGTTTTAACTAAGGTTGCTGGGTATTTCACGCCTTTTTTGATGTTATGAAGTGGCGAGAAAGTATAAAGGTTTTTAAACTGCGCCTCGTTCTCTGATGAGCCATACTCCGGTACCCATGCCCAGCCAATAGTAAACTTATGGAAGCGCAGCATGTCCATTACGCCCACAGCAGGTATAGCCACTTTAGCCAGGTCAGGTCGCTGGGTCATAAAAGCGCCTACCAGTAAACCACCGTTAGAGCCACCAGCCACAGCCAGTTTATCCGACGAAGTATACTTCTGGTTGATCAGGTACTCTGCTGCTGCTATAAAATCGTCGAACACGTTTTGTTTGTTTGGCGTCATGCCGGCTTTGTGCCAGTCTTCGCCGTACTCACCGCCACCACGCAGGTTAGGCATAGCGTATACGCCACCATTCTCCAGCCACAGCATGTTGGCAATGCTAAAGCTTGGCGTAAGCGAGATATTAAAGCCGCCGTAAGCATACAGGTAAGTTGGGTTGGTACCGTCAAGCTTCAGGCCTTTTTTATGCACGATAAACATCGGCACTTTTGTTCCATCCTTAGAAGTATAAAATACCTGTTTCGTTTCAAAGGCATCCGTATCTACTTTCACTTCTGTTTTGCGGAACTGGGTTACTTTGTTGTTGGCAACATCGTAGCGGTAAATAGTTGGAGGGTAAGTAAAGGATGTAAACGTGAAGAAGGTCTCCTTGTTATCTTTATCGCCACCGAAACCGCTAACAGTGCCCAGGGTTGGCAACTCTACTGTATTCAGCTGCTTGCCGTTCTGGTCGTATACCACTACCTGGCTGGTTGCGTCCTTCATGTAAGTGGCGATGATGCGGCCACCCACCGACGAAACGCCCTGCATCACATTCTGCGACTCCGGCACCACCACTTTCCAGTTCGACTCCTGTGGCTTTTTAGGGTCTATCATCACCAGGCGATAGCGCGGTGCGTTCTTGTTCGTCATCACCAGCAGCTGGTCGCCAAAGTTATCGATCACGTTATACTCATTCTCAAAGTTCTCGATAAGCGGCTTGATGGTAGACTTAGGGTCTTTCAGGTCTTTGTAGTATAGCGCGTTGGCTCCACTGGCACCCTCCGACACGTTCAGAACCAGGTAACGCTCATCATCTGTGGTCTGGCCATAGAAGTTGCGCAGCGGTTTGGTCTTGTCTTCATAAACCAGTTGGTCCTGGCTCTGCGGGGTGCCAATTTTATGGTAGTATACTTTGTGGTACTCATTTTTCTTGGCCAGCTTGTTCCCGTCGGTTGGGGCATCGTAGCGGCTGTAATAAAAGCCGTCTTTGTACCAGCTTGGGCTCGAGAACTTCACCCACTCAATCTGGTCATCCAGCTTTTTGCCGGTGGCGGCATCCAGCACATGGTACGTGTTCCAGTCGGAGCCGCCGCTGGAGGTACCGTAGGCCATGTACTTGCCGTCTTTTGAGAACTTCAAAGCGGTAAGCGCCACCGTACCGTCGCTGCTTAATTTGTTCGGGTCAAAAAACACCTTCGGCTCAGAGTCCAGTGTTTCCTGCACGTACAGCACACTCTGGTTCTGAAGGCCGTCGTTTTTAAAGAAGTAGTACTTACCGCCCTCTTTAAATGGAGCACCATACTTTGGGTAATTCCAGATTTCGGTAAGCCTTCTTTTTATATTGTCTCTGAACTTTATATCATCCAAGTAGTTAAACGTTACCCGGTTTTGCGCCTCGATCCAGGCATCCACTGCTTCATTGTGCGTCTCCAGCCAGCGGTACGGGTCGGCTACTTTTGTTCCGAAATAATCGTCTACCTGCTCAACTTTCTTGGTGTCCGGGTAATCTAAATCGCTTTTGGTTTCTACGTTTGTCGCTACTGCGGTCTCTGTTGTCATGCCGGTGGCAGTTGTGTCTGTTTGCGTTGATTTGCAGGCCGAAACAGCCGTAAGGCTACCCGCCAGCAAAATTGCCGTTGTCTTTTTCATAATTACTTTGCCTGTTCTTTTGTTTTAGAGTTAGGTGTGTAATGAACCAAGATACGCATTTTACGTGAATTTCTGTACGACGCCACATATCTCACATACTTATGCACATTTAGTGTGTTTGCAAATTCTGAAAAGGCTGCGTATACAACCGATAACATTACTCGTTACTTTTGCGCGCTTTTATACTTAGCGCGAGGCTTTTAAAACCGGAATAGATGACAGAAGAAATAGAAGACGAAAAACTGTTACAGAAGTTTGAACAGATAGCCGACAGGTTATCAGAGAAAGGCTATGCTATCATCGACAATTTTCTGGAGCCTGAGGAGGTCCGTAACTTGCTGGAAGTGCTGTTGCACCACCAGGAGCAGGGCACATTTAAGAAAGCCGGTATAGGCACCGCCGATCAGTTTACAGTAGACAAACAGGTAAGGGGTGATTTTATTCGCTGGATCGAGCCATCAGAGGCACTGCCCCCAACCCAGGTGTTCCTGGACCGCATGCACGAGGTAATGCGCTACATTAACCGCACTTGTTTTCTGGGCCTGAAAGACTTCGAGTTTCATTTTACGGTTTACCCTCCGGGGACTGTGTACCAGCGCCACCTCGACCAGTTTCAAACCAACGATCATCGCCGCCTGTCGTTTATCTGCTACCTGAACGAAGACTGGCAGCCGGAGAACGGAGGCAACCTGCGTTTATACTTGCCAAACAAGGATGGAGCCGAAGAAGAGGTGGATATACTGCCAATTGCCGGCCGCCTGGCCTGCTTCCGCGCCGACCTGATCCCGCATGAGGTGCTGGCCGCAAACCGCCCCCGCTACAGCCTCACCGGCTGGATGCTGGACCAGCTGAATGAGTTGACGTTTTTGTAAAAAAAGACGCAAGTATCAAGACACAGGACACAAGATTTTGTTGGAAAGAGCAGCTATGTATTTTTCATGAGACGACTGTAACTAGTAATCTATTATCAAGAGGGTTTAAATAGTATAGTCTTGCATCTTGATACTTGTGTCTTGAGTCCTAAAATCTTACTGCGAAAAGTTGATCTCGGTGCTGTCGCCGATGTTGAGGCTGTGGCTGAAACCCCTGAACGAAGCATCGCTGCCGATGATGGAATCGTGCATAACGGCGTGGCGCAACTCCGAGTAAGAACCGATAATGGAATTGCTAAGTATGGAGTTGGCAATGGTGGTGTTATCACCAATGGCTACGTTCGGACCAATAATGGAATTCGTGATATCGCAATCCTTGCCTATACTTACCGGTGGTATAATAATACAGCCCGGGCACTGCTCACTGTAATCTTTTGTCCGGAAATGTGACCGGTTAAGCAGCGTTGCGTTGGCGGCCAGTAAGGTGTCTTTCTTGCCGCAGTCAAACCAATGGTCTACGCTCCAGGTCACGATCTTCTCTCCATGCTTGATCATGTGCATCAGCGCGTCGGTCAGGTGATACTCGCCCTGGGTACGCTGGTCTTCGGTGATGATGTGCTCCAAAGAGGCGATCAGTTTGCCTGGGTTAACGATCTTGTACAGCCCCACCAGCGCAAAGTTAGACTTGGGGATCTTAGGCTTCTCCACCACCTTTACAATGTATTCATCAGAGCCTACCTCCGTAACACCGAACAATGAAGGTTTTGCCACTTTCTTAACGCCAAGCACCGATGTAGGTGCCTCAATAATAGGCTTCAGGTCTACGTCTACGATGGCATCACCCAGCATGATCAGCAGGCTGTCGTCGTGCTCATAGGTATGCCGGGCTATCCAGAGGGCGTGGCCCAAGCCTTCGCGCGGCTCCTGCACCACAAACTCGGCATTTATGTTTTTATACTTCTCGCGCACATACTGCTCCACTTTTTCACCGAGGTAGCCTATAATAAACACGAAGTCGGTAATACCGGCATCCAGTACCTTCTCGATGATGTGGCCAAGTATAGTATTGTCGGCAACAGGCACCAACGACTTGGGCTGCGTATGTGTGTGCGGCCTAAGCTTTGATCCAACTCCTGCAACAGGTATAACTGCTTTCATAAACTATACTTTTCATGCAATATATTGATTTTATCCCGGTTTATAAATTTATACCTGCCTGTTAACCCAATTAAATTACTGTTACCAATGTAGTTACAACACAAGTTATACTTAGGTTTAATATCTTCAGGTGTTAATTTCTTCATGTTTATAGCCCGGAACCAACACAGGTTTATTAAATTCGTACTGATATAGCTTTTCAGCACATTATTAATCGTATAGCAAAATCATACTTACTAATTAAACTCATGAAAAAACTTTTCTTTTATCTGATCGGCTTCGTTATTCTGGCATCGCAGTCATCGTGCGGCTACAACACCATGGTACAGAAAGACGAAACCGTGGAGGCAGCCTGGGCCAATGTGCAGAATGCGTATCAGCGTCGTGCCGACCTGGTTCCGAACCTTGTAAACACCGTAAAAGGCGCAGCCAACTTCGAACGCGAAACATTAACGAATGTAATAGAGGCCAGAGCAAAGGCAACCAGTGTAAACATCAGCCCCGATAACCTTACGCCGGAAAACATACAGCGCTTCCAGCAGGCACAGGGCGAATTGAGCAGCGCCTTAAGCAGATTGTTGGTTTCTGTAGAGCGTTACCCTGAGTTGAAGGCAAACCAGAACTTCCTGGAACTACAGGCCCAGCTCGAAGGCACAGAGAACCGCATTGCGGTAGAACGCCGTAAGTTTAACGAAACAGTACAGGATTACAACTCATACATCAGGTCCTTCCCGCGCAACATCGTAGCCGGCATGTTCGACTTCGACAAGAAGGGTTATTTTGAGGCTGAGGCCGGCGCACAACAGGCACCTACAGTAGAATTTTAAAATTAAATTGTTTAATGGCTTAACTGTTTAATTGCTGCTCTCATGCAGAGTTAACAATTAAACACTCCAACAATTTAACCATTCAATCTATGCCACGAGATACGATAACCTCTGCGGATGAGGAAAAGATATTAGCGGCCATACGTGAGGCCGAGCAAAACACTTCCGGGGAAATACGGGTGCACATAGAAAGCAACTGCGACAAAGATGTGCTGGACCGTGCCACAGAGGTTTTTGCCGAACTGCACATGCACCAGACAAAACTTCGCAACGGCGTTCTGTTTTATATTGCCTTAGAAGACCATCAGTTTGCGGTTTTGGGTGATGCAGGTATAAACGCCATCGTTCCGGACCATTTCTGGGAAGATATCACCGCGCATGTGATCAAGCACTTTAAGCAAAAACATTACGCCGAAGGCCTGGCTGAGGGAATTCTGATGGCTGGCGAACAGCTAAAAGCACACTTCCCTTATGACCAGAAAGGCGATGTAAACGAACTGAAAGACGACATTTCGTTCGGAGACTAAGTTATCATGAAGAAAATCTTTTTACTGCTACAGTTCTGTTTAATCAGCTTTCTGGCCCAGGCCCAGAGCAACGATTTCCCGCCAAAGCCCAACCGGCTGGTAAACGACTACGCCGATATGCTGGATGAAAGGGAAGAACAGGCGCTGGAGCAAAAACTAAGGAACTACAGCGACACCACTTCCACGCAAATTACGGTGGTGCTGATGACCTCTATCGGAGGGTACGACCCTAACCAGTATGCCGCTGAGCTCGGCGAACGCTGGGGAGTTGGCTCCGGCAAGTATGATAATGGTCTGGTTATACTTGTTGCGAAAGAGGAACGCACCGTGACGATACAAACCGGCTACGGCATGGAAGAGTATGTACCCGACGCCCTTGCCAAGCGCATTACAGAACGCACCTTAAAGCCAGCCTTTGCCCGCGGGCAGTTCTACGAAGGCTTAGACCGGGCCACCAACCTGATCATAGACCTTGCCAGTGGTGCTTACCAGGCAGACCAGGCCATGGCAACCGAAGACGAGGGTGGCGGCCCATCCATCATTTTCATTATCATCATCGTGATACTTGTGCTGATCATTTTCTCGAAGATGGGAGGCGGGGGCGGCCGTGGCGGCAGGCGTTACTCCAGAACATTCGGCGGCCCCGTGATCATACCTGGTGGCTTCGGCACGTTCCGTTCAGGCGGAGGCATGTTTGGCGGCGGAGGAGGCGGTGGCGGCTTCGGCGGTTTCGGAGGAGGCTCTTTCGGAGGTGGCGGCGCCAGCAGTAGTTGGTAAAATTGTTTACAGTGATAGACAAGAAAAACCCTGCACGTATGAAAACCTGCGGGTTTTTTTATACTTCATTTTACTGCCCAAAATTCACTGGGACAGGTTATACTTCTGTAAGCCGTTTTTTATACTTTAAACTGTACTTCCTGTTAGCAAGTAAGACGCAAAATATAGAGTCTCTATAGAGTCTAACAACGAGTAACTAACAACGAGTAACTAACAACGAATAACGAATCACTGCATCTCTACGATCGTGTAACGGTTAACCAATAATCAACAGCGAAACAATCTTCCCTATAGCCGGCAAGACGCAAAATATTGCGTCTCTACGAACGGGTAACGGCTAACTAACAATGAAGCTATTTTCAGTTTTAGTTAAGAAGTATGACCTCGCCATTGTTGGTGTTTTTCACCAACAATTAAAAGACGTTGGCTATTGTACTTGCTGGTGAAAACACGCAGCAAGGGCAGGCAGAGTAGATTTTGATAAATTCTAAACAGGCTCGACGATTAACGAACAACAAATCAAGCTCCACCTACCACACCAATCACGACTACCATATAAATAACGCTTAGCACGGCTGCACCTGCTCCAAAGCCAGCCGCTGCTGTGCCTATTTTGCGCTTTCGGGCCTGCTTCTGGAAAGCTTCCCGGTAAACAGGTTCCTTCATCAGGTGGCGGTTGGGGTTATACTCTGAATCGATGGCTGGAGGCACGGCCGAAATCACAGCGCCTGTTGCCAGGCCAGCGGCCGGATGTATGATGGTGGAGCCCATGGTGGTCCAGAACACGCCCCTTGCTTTGTAGTAATTGTTGGCATCTATCTTAGCCTGCAGCCGTAGCTGTGCCATCTCGTTTATACTTGTCTCTTCATCAGTATACATATGCACCGACACCTCTACAGGGTCAGCGGTTGCCACGAGCTTTAGCTGGGCCACTTCGCTTTTGGGTAAAGTCTTCACAGGTCCGTTCACGTCGCTGAAATAACGGTAGGCTATCGTTTCATCTCCCAGGGCTATTATTTTACCTATGATCTGCTCCCCACTTTTCTTCACGATCACATCCTGGCTATTTGCGTTATACACGAACAGCAACAGCAGCCCCCACAGAATTTTTAAAACGCGGCCAATCATAAACATAAAACTTAAAAGTGAAAAAACTATATTTTACTAACACAAGCGTAATACTAATCAGCATTAACGTATTCGGGGAATATATGGATATATATATTTAACGGAACGATAACATTAATGTTGAAAATTATACTTGACCTCGTTGATATTCGCTAAATTTCAAGGATTAGCAATTATTTTAAGCCAGAATGCGTTGTGTGTTTTTATCTTTTAGCAAGAAGAGCAGGAAAAATCCCCAATAACTAAATGAAACTTTTTGGAGATAGTATAAAAGCGAAGGTTATTACAGGCTTCGGGCTGATATTGAGCGTAGTGGCTGTGGCCGTATACTTTACCTACACCAGCTTTACCCAGCTACTAAACTCTGTAGATGAGCTTTCGCAGCCTAATACCAAACTTAACAGCCTGCATCATACTTTGGCGACCATATCGGCTGCGGAAAGCTCCATCAGGGCTTACTCCTTAACAAGCCAGGAACAGCATTTTAAATCATACTTAAGCCACCTCGACACCATAGAGAGTCAGCTGAATACACTACGGACTCTGATGCAGGCCAATAAGCCGGATGTGGCCCAGATAGATTCCATTTCTGCTCTGCTGAAGGCCAAACAGCGCAGCATGCAGCGCTATGTGGCGTTAAAGAGGGAACAGCAAAAGCTAAACCCGTCCGATAAGGCGCTGCGCCAGATCGCCTCGGCAGCCGAAGCAAAGCCGCTGGCCACTACCATAAAGCAACATACCACCACTACCATTTCCGACAGGCTGAAACCCGAGCCTGCAGACCAGGCAAGCCCAAACGAGGAAACCGGGGACAATAAAAAAGGCTTTCTGAACAAACTGTTTTCCAAAAAAGAAAAAGCCACGCAGCCAACCACTACCCCGCCGCAGGTAATCGTACCCGAGATCAATGTTACCCGCGAGGTAAAGGTAGATACCAATAAAGTGGTGGCACCGGTTGCGCAACTGGCAAAAGTGCGCCGTATCCTTAAAAACGTAAAGCGCGAGTCGGAGCAGACGGAAGCTATGCTTAAAGCAGAAGAGCTTGCCCTGTTGCAGCAAGACAAGCAGATCATGGACCAGATCCGGACCATGATGTACGCCCTGGAAAAGCACGAGAAAGAACTATCGGAGCAAAACTCGGTAAAGGCCCGCAAAGAAGCCAAAGAGACATCTACTATACTTTTGCTCGTGGGTATAGTAGGTTTGGGAAGTGGAGTAGCATTTATCCTGCTAATACTACGTGATATTACCCGAAGCAACAACTATAAATCCAGCCTGGTGCGGGCACAGAAGGAAGCCGTGCAACTTGCCCGGGCAAAGGAGGCTTTTGTGGCCAACATGAGCCATGAAATGCGCACGCCACTAAACGTTATACTTGGCTTCACCGAGCAAATGCAACATGCCCCACTTGAGGAGCAGCAACAGGAGCACGTACAAGCCATTAACAGTGCAGGGCAGCACCTGCTACATGTTGTAAACGATGTGCTGGACCTGTCTAAACTGGAGGCAGGCAAACTTAACCTGAACCCCGGGCCGTTTAGCTTGCAACAACTTGTTACAGAGTTAAAGCAGGCTTTTACCCTGAAGGCTGCCGCAAAGGATATCAGATTTGCATGCACTGTGTCCGATAGTATGCCGGATGCCCTGCAAGGCGATGCACTGCGTATAAAACAGGTGCTGTTTAACCTGATTGATAACGCCATTAAATTCACGCATGAGGGACAGGTACAGGTAAGTATCGATTTAAAAAGCCAGCGTCGAAACCGTATCACCACCTCCATTACCGTCAGCGATACTGGCATTGGCATCCCGAAAGATCGGCTACAGTATGTTTTTGAAGAATTTCACCAGGCTGACGACTCCATCCTCCGGAAGTATGGGGGCACAGGGCTGGGGCTTTCAATCAGCAAAAAACTGGTGGAAATGCAGGGAGGCACCTTAACCGTGGCCAGCGAACCGGGCAAAGGCACCACGTTTGCCATCGTATTATCTCTGGTAGTTTCAAAGCAACACGTAACCAAAACATCTGACATTAAACCGGCAACAAGTTCGTTCGAGGGCTATTCGGCCCTGGTGATAGACGACGACGCCTATAGCAGAACGTTGGCTGAACTTATACTTGGCAGATGGGGCATGCAGGTATACTTAGCAAATGATGGGCAGGAGGTCCTTGATCTGGTGAAGAAGCAGAAGTTTGATGTAGTACTGACTGACCTGCAACTGCCCGGTGTAAGTGGCAAAACTGTATCCAGGGCCATCCGGAAACACGACAAGCAGGTACCTATACTTGCACTTTCAGCCAATATTCTCAGCAACGACCCCGATTTCTTTAAAGGCTCTGCCATTACAGGCCATTTGCTTAAGCCTTACAAGGAAGAGGAAATGTATCAATTGCTCGCCTCAGTTCTGGCAATCACGCCACCTGCCTCAGGAGTACAGGCAACTAATTGTAGCACAGCTCGCCCCGACCATCCATTGCAGTTATATAGTATAGAAGATGTCAGGCTTTTTACCGGGGACGATACCCAAATGCTGCTTATGGTGCTGGACCTACTAGTGCAGGAGCACGAGCAAAACCTGGAGCAGCTAAAAGTATATGCCCTTGATTTGGAGTGGGATAAGGCAGGCTCTGTTGCCCACAAAATGATTACCGGATTTAAGCAACTGAAAGCAGATACTGTGATACCGCACCTGGCCATATTGGAGGATGCCCTTCATTTACCAGAAGTAGACGATAACGCTTTAACGGAAGCCGCCACCTTAACAGAAGCAAACGCACTTCGAGTTCTGGGCGCATTAAAGCAGGAAGTGGAACGTATAAAACAGCAAACTAGCCAGACTGTTGAAAACACGGTTTAGGCATCTATATTATACTGCTTAAGCTTATTGTAAAGGGTTTTCCTGTCTATATTGAGCAGACGCGCCGCCTTGGACTTATTGTACCTTACCTTTTCCAGTGTGCTTACAATCAACTCACGCTCAGTGCGCTCATTTATACTTTTAAGGTTGGTTTCGGCTGCCACATCGGTCGCTGCTGTACCCACATTTGCACTCACAGGTTCAGGCTTATAGTTTACAACCTCTGGTGGCAGCACCTGTATGGTAATCAAATCGCCTTTTGTAAGTAGCACGGCACGCTTTACCACGTTCTTAAGCTCCCGCAGGTTACCGGGCCACCTGTAATGCAGCATCACGTCCTCAGCGGCGGCATCAAAGCCTTTCACCTGTCGTTCCAGTTCCTGGTTGGCCTGCTTCAGGAAATGCTTCGCAAACAGCAACACATCCCCGTTTCGGTTGCGCAAAGGCGGAATGTTGATTTTAAACTCGTTCAGGCGGTGGTACAGGTCCTCTCTGAATTGCCCGGCACTGATAGCCTGCGCCAGGTCTTCGTTGGTAGCGGCTATGATACGCACGTCTACCTCCAGGTCGGTGGTACTGCCCAGCTTCCGGATCTTCCGCTCTTGCAGGGCACGCAGCAGCTTTACTTGTACCTCATAGGACAGGTTGCCTATCTCATCCAGAAACAGGGTGCCACCTTCGGCTGCTTCAAACTGCCCCTTCTTATCATTTAATGCACCGGTAAATGCGCCTTTCACATAGCCAAAAAGCTCACTTCCGGCCAGTTCCCTCGAGAGGGTACCGCAGTCTATGGCAACAAATGATTTGTGGCTGCGCTTGCTGTTCTCATGTATGGTCCTGGCCACGTACTCTTTCCCGGTCCCGCTTTCCCCTTCTATGATCACCGAAAGGTTTGTAGGGGCCACCAATTGTATAAACTCATCTATCTGCTCGGCTTCGGGGCTTTTCCCGTGCACAAAAGCGGCATTCGCCGATGGCTGTTGTACGGGCTGCGCCTCCTTTTTTAAAGCACTCTGAACCAGCAACAATGTCTCGTCGGGGTTTATGGGTTTGGTAAGATACTCCAGCGCACCCATTTTGATCGCCCTCACAGCCGTCTGGATATCGGCGTAGGTGGTCATGAGTATAACAGGCAGCTCCGAGGAAACGGCTTTGATCTGCATAAGTAATTCCAGACCGTTTTTATCGGGCAGCCTGAAGTCGGTAAGTATGAGGTCCGGGGAAAAAGATCTCAGTAACCGCAACCCGTCGCTGGCTGTAAATGCAGTCTCCACTTCATACTGGTGCCTTTGCAAAAAGGCTTTCAGCATCAAGCTAAAGGCTGGGTCATCGTCTATCAGAAGTATTTTGTGCATAGGGCTGGCAACTGTTCCAACTAGGTTTGGGAACAGGCTAGACTGTAACGGCTAAAACCACCCTATTGTTCGTGATTTTGAGGATTTGGGTTGCAGAACCTTACGCTTAAGGCCTAAAAAAGAAAAAGCCCCCGCGCCAACGGAAGCTTCCCCTTTAAAACTTATATATGAATGGCATCAGCCACTTCACTGGCTTCTTTAATGAAACGGGTACCAGCAATTAACAGTACCTGTTTGTTTTAAAGAATCATATGGTTTGCCAGTTTACCAGATCGCTGCATTTGCAGCAGACCTTTAAAGTATAACCTGGCGGTGCGTTGGGCTTTGCCGTACGCTGCAGCGGGGTTCCGCCATTTAATGCAGTCGTAGCAGCTAAAACACTTTTTCTTGTCATAAATTGGTTAGTTAATGCGTTTAACGTTGTTTAAACTGAGATAAATTTATCTTTTACCTGTAACCGCGTTTCCGTTCTTATAGAAACGAGCCACTGATTTTTTCTTTTCTTCGTTTGTCAAGTACACTTCGTACACTGGCTTTGGGTCTGGCTGCTGCACTGTGCCCCTTACCAGGTATACTTCACTGATGTTCCAATGCTTCAGGTCCTGGTGCTTAAGTGCCTTTTTAACGGCTTTCGGCAATTCATTTACCGCAATCTGCTCTTTGCCTGCTTCAGCGGGCATGCCCTGCAGCACACCTTCCGGCAACTGCGAAGAGGCAGCATAAGGAGCCTGCGCACTAGCAGAAGTATAAATCCCCGCAACTATCAGCAACACTGCAAAAGCAAATATCTTATTCATGAACCTGTTTAGCTTGTAATTGTACTTCCTCCATAAAGCATAATCGTGCCAAAAAAGTTCAGACCAGCCAACTTGCTTTAAATAAGACAATTACAGCATAAGGATATACTAACAGGCAGCCTGTCAGATTTAAAAAACTGTAGAATTTTTCCACAGTTTGTAGCATTCGGCCACACTGTGTTGTTAATACACAGGCAGATAAGTGTAACACAAGTATGATTTAAAACTTATTTGCCGGTACTGTAGCAGCTTATACTTCAAAGAGCAAAACACTGCCCAAAAATGACTAAATTAGCCCCATGAGTGAACCACGTAAGAAACTGTTTTTGCTAGATGCTCTGGCACTGATATACCGCGCACACTTTGCTTTCAGCAAGAACCCGCGCATAAATTCCAAAGGCATGAACACAGGCGCCGCCCTGGGTTTTACCAACACACTGGTAGAGGTACTGCAAAAAGAAAAGCCAACACACATTGGGGTAGCTTTTGATTCGGCGGCCAAAACTTTCAGGCACGATAACTTTGCCGACTACAAGGCTAACCGCCAGGCACAGCCCGAAGACATCTCCATTGCCATACCTTACTGCAAGAAGATCGTGGAGGCTTTCAATATTCCGGTGCTGATCATGGATGGGTACGAAGCCGACGATATAATAGGCACCATTGCCTGCAAGGCCGAAAAAGAAGGCTTTGATGTGTACATGATGACTCCGGACAAGGACTATTGCCAGCTGGTAACCGATCATATCTTCCTGTACAAGCCTGCGTTTATGGGCAATGCCATTGAAGTATGGGACGTGCAGAAAGTGCTGGACAAATGGGAGATAGAGCGCGTGGAGCAGGTAATAGACATACTTGGCCTGCAGGGTGACGCCGTGGACAACATTCCGGGCATACCGGGCATCGGCGAGAAAACTGCCAAGGCCTTGATTCAGCGCTTTGGCTCTGTGGAGAACCTGATCGCCAACACTGACCAGCTAAAAGGCAAGCAGAAAGAGAACGTAGAGAACTTTGCCGACCAGGGACTAATGTCCAAAGAGCTTGCCACCATACACCGCGATGTGCCTATCTCCTTTAGTGCCGAGGCACTGCATTACGATGGACCGAACGAGGAACGTGTGACAGAGCTTTTCACTGAGTTGGAGTTCAGGCAGCTAACGCAACGCGTGTTGGGGCAGAGCCTGGGTTCTGCAGCTACCAGTACTGCCACAAAGCCCGCCGCACGTAAATCAAGAGGTGCAACATCAGCACAGACCTCGCTTTTCGACGCTGTGGCAACGCACACTGAGGAGGCTGTCGCAGAAGAGGCTGCGCCTGTTGCCATGCGTAGCTTTAAAACAACCCGGCAAGACTACCACCTCATTGACACCCCGGAATTACGCCAAAACCTGATCAGTTTCCTGCTGAAACAGGAAGAAATATCTTTCGACACGGAAACGACGGGCATAGACCCGATCACGGCAGCCTTGGTAGGCATGTCGTTCTGCTACCGCCCCGGCGAAGCATACTACGTACCCGTGCCGCATGATAACCCGGAGGAGGCACAGCGCATCGTGGATGAATTTAAAGATGTGTTGGAAAACCCTGCCATTGCCAAGATCGGTCAGAATATAAAGTATGACATTCTGGTAATGAAGAACTACCAGTTGGAGGTAAAAGGGTCATTGTTCGACACCATGCTGGCGCATTACCTGTTGGAGCCGGAGATGCGCCACAACATGGACGTACTTGCCGAAACTTACCTCAACTATAGCCCTATTCCTATCACAGACCTGATCGGGCCGAAAGGAAAAGGACAAAAGAACATGGCTGACCTTGATCCTGCGGAAGTAAAAGACTATGCCTGTGAGGATGCTGACGTAACGCTTCAGCTTAAATTATACTTTGAGCCGCTGCTGAAGGAGCAAGGGCTCATGAAACTTTTCAACGATATCGAAAATCCGCTGGTGCAGGTGCTGGCAGATATTGAGAAGGAAGGTATAAGTATAGATTCTGATGCGCTGGCTGATATTTCTCAGCAACTGGAGGCAGAGATCATTACAATAGAAAAACGCATTTTTGAGATTGCCGGCGAGCAGTTTAACATCGGCTCCCCGAAACAGCTTGGAGAGATCCTGTTTGATAAGCTGCAACTGCACGGCAAGGCCAAGATCAAAAAAACCAAGACCGGGCAGTACGCCACCGGCGAAGAAATACTCACCAAAATGGCCGGCGAGCATGAAATCGTACGCCTGATCCTGGATCACCGCCAGCTCACCAAGTTAAAATCGACTTACGTGGACGCCTTGCCGCAACTGGTTTGCGAACTCGACGGACGTGTGCATACTTCCTTTAACCAGGCCGTAACCGCTACTGGCCGCTTAAGCTCTACAAACCCTAACCTGCAGAACATACCGATAAGAACGGAAAGAGGACGGGAGATACGCAAGGCTTTTGTGCCACGCAACAACAAGCACCTAATTATCTCTGCTGACTATTCCCAGATCGAACTGCGCATCATGGCGGATTTCAGCGGAGACCCTACCATGAAAGAGGCCTTTAAAAATGGCCTTGATGTGCACGCCTCCACAGCCAGTAAGGTTTTTAATGTGCCCCTGGACAAAGTGGATGGCGAGATGCGACGCAAAGCCAAAATGGTAAACTTTGGCATCATCTACGGCATCTCGGCATTTGGCCTGGCAGAGCGCCTGGGAATCCCGCGCCGTGAGGCTGCCGATATCATAGAGGCTTACTTTCAGGAGTTTCCGGCTATCAAAGAATTTATGGACAGTGCCATAGAAAAAGCCCGCGAACTCGAGTATACAGAAACATTGCTGGGCCGCCGCCGCTACCTCCGCGACATTAACTCACGCAACCAGACTGTGCGAGCTTTTGCTGAGCGCAACGCCATCAATGCACCAATACAAGGCACTGCCGCTGATATCATTAAAATTGCCATGATCAACATTCACGAGTACCTGAAGCAGGAAAACCTGAAAACACGGATGATACTACAGGTGCACGACGAATTACTTTTTGACGCGCCTAAAGAGGAAGTGGAGATCGTGACGCCAAAGATCGTGGAACTGATGACCAATGCCTTGAAACTTAGCGTACCGATGGAGGTAGGCCTGGGCGTAGGCGAAAACTGGCTGGAGGCACACTAAAATTTATCAAGCAGATTATCATTAAACAAAAGCGGCACCTGATTATGGTGCCGCTTTTGTTTATACTATACAGCCCTTTGTAATTTCTAATTATCTCCCATAGCCATGAAGGCATAAAAAAAGCACCCCCTGAATGGAGGTGCTTTACTTATACTTTAAACTTTTTATTAAGGAAGAAGAACAGCTCTGTATTGTGTAATATCGGTTTGAGGTACCGAAGAATTATACTTTGCATTAATCGCCTTGATCACCTCATTGGCAATAATTGCATACCCGCGTGGTGTTGGGTGCACCCCATCAAGCGAGAACAGGTTACCTGTGATAAACGCAGGAGAATACGCCACACCATCTCTCATAAATCCGTTGCTGATAGATCTGAAGAATGAGAAAGCGTCAAAGAAGGCAAGGCCTTTTGCGTCAGCCTGCGACTTGATATGGTTGTTAAATGCAGTGATTGTGCTTAAAACCTCTGTTTTTTCTGCAGTATCTAAAAGCAATGCGCTAGGCCATGGGTTCTGGGCTGTAAAACCAAAAGCTTTCGTAGTGTCAATGCTGTAGTTTGTTAGCATCTGCGCCAAAAAGCCTTTTACCACCAACGGGTTAGGATCAGGGCTAAGTTGTCTGGCAAGATCTCTCCAGTACTTGCCTGTCGGGGCACCAAGAAGAGGAGCATAAGACGAGCCTGTTAAAGTAAAGAACACGCCATTTTCTGCCGCATTGATCTGAGCAGTAGCAAATTGTACACGTGTACTTCCACTTCCTGTTAATGCAACCATGCCTGGTATGTTGTTAGCAGTAAGCGTTTGCTTAACAGATGGGCCAACTGTTGTAAAGAAAGGTATTGACGTTACGTCTGGAATATTGATCAGAACACCTTTAGCACCGCTTGCAGTTAAGGCATTTAACAGCTCATTATAATTCTGAGTAAACGTATTCACTGGTGTAATTGCATATGCAGATGAGTTTAGCATACCACCTGAGAATGCACCACCTGATGTAGCGTATGCCAGTACATCGTTCTCTGCCATCCAGTTCGTGAAGAATGTGAAGTTGCTAGCCTGCGCCTGCTGCTTCACATAATCAAGGTAAGTTAGTCCAGTATTATCTACAAGGCGCTCATAGAAAGCATTGCCTTGCGAGCTTCCATATCCAACAGTTTTAATGTCTGCTACCTTAATGCCTGGGATAGCAAGGTTCTGGTTCTTGCCTGTAAACTTGGTGTAAAGTGTAGGGTTAACACTTCTGATGGCCAACATGTCTGTAACTGGCAACAGGATAGGAGAACCCTGTGCTGTAAAACCTGCCAGACGCAGATAACCCGAACCGTTTTTCTGAGCTTCCGAGAAAAGTGGCTGGATAAACTCTCCGCCTCCTACTTCTTTAAACTGGTCTGCAAGTATAGCCGGGAAGGAGTTTAGCTGTCCTTCGCGGTACAAACCGTTATCCTGGTAACCTGCAGAAAGTGAGTTACCCACTGCGATGTACGAGGAGAAATTAGCCTGACCTGCCGATGGATCTGGTGCATCTATCTCAGGATCGCAGCTCGTTAATAGAAAACCGGCAGCAACCGCCAGCAAACTGGATTTATAAAATAAGTTTTTCATGACTGTTTCGGGAAATTAAAATTTGTAATTCAGGGCAATACCAGGAATATAAGCTGTTGACTTAAAGGTTCCGGCTACACCTCTTGACAACTCAGCCGAATCTGTTCTCTTTTTCTTGTTAATGTATAAGAAAGATGCATCTACACTGAAGTTATCTGTAAGTGCGTAACCAACACCCGCAGAAAGACCACGAGAGTCGGCGTCCGGCGTCTCTGGTGTCAGGTAACCATCTTGTACCGGTGTCTGGTCATAGTAGGCGCCACCACGAAGGGCAAGCTTCTCATTCATCTGGTATTCTGCACCAACACGGAAAATGAAAGCATCATCGTAGTTTCTAGGGCTCACAGAAACACCTGAGCCAGCCACAGGCTTTGTAAAATCGAAACGCAGCGCCTCATAAGCACTCCAGTCTACGTGGCTAACATCGGCAGCAAGCGTTAACTGCTCGTTTACTTTATAGCCAATACCTAACGTTAGGGTAGCCGGCAAAGGCAACTGTGCCGAAAAGTTAGTGCCGCTTGGGAAGTTAGCTCTGGCAGCAGCAGGTATATCCGTGAAGATCACATCGCCACCTTCTACCTCAAGCTCAATTTTAGAACGGTAGTCTATACCAATAGAAAGTTTCTCTGTTGCCTGGTAGAAAGCACCGATATTAACGCCAAAGCCTGTCTTAGCCTCGCCATCTAGTTCGATGCCGCCTTCAACACCATTTTGGTTCTGTACAGGTAGCACACGCTGCAGGTTAACCGCGCCGGTAGCCACCACAAAGCCTAAACCAAAACCAAACTTATCACCAATCTTATAGCTTACCGTTGGCTGGAAGAAGATCGCCTTCAGGTCAATTTCATTTAAAGCGAAACGTCCTGCCCACTGGTCGCCCCATTTTACACCGCTACCGAAAGGAGTATAAACCCCAAGGCCAACAGTTAACATGTCATCTACCTTGTAAGCGGCATACACCTGGAACGGAGTTCCAAAATCGTTGTCAGCCTCTGCAGTAACATTGGTTGGCTCAGTAGCTCTGAAAGCAATATGAGAACTAATGGCGCTTGCACCTATTGTTACTCCGTTTTCGCGGATATGGCTAAGGGCGCCAGGGTTAAAGAAAATGCTGGAAGTACCGGTTTGCAAACCTGTTCCAGTGTGGCCCATACCAATCTGCCGCTGGCTTGCCAGGTTAACCTGGAAACCACCTGCCATCGCTGAACCGGACAGTAAAGCACTGCCTACTAAGGCTAGTAATTTATTTCTCATGTTACTCTATAATTTGTTGAAGGGTGTTAGTACGTCTAAAACAAATATATTAATTATTTGTCTGCAACATAACGATCGTGTGTTCTTTTTTCAAATATTTTTCAAAATGGGTCGAAAAACAGAAAAACCCTTTGTAAACCCCGATTTGGCAGGTACTGCTATCAAATCTACGCATGTGTGCAGAAAGTATGGGACAAGACCTGTGCAATAATAGCCGGCATACTTCTATGCAAAGCTGTGCAATTTTTTTATGCTGTGCGGCTATCCTATTCCTGTTAAGCTACGTTATCATATCCTTAAAAGAGAAACACCATGTATGATGTATTGATAATAGGAGGTGGCCCTGCCGGATTAAGCGCTGCGATGATCCTGGGGAGGTCCAGGAGAAAGGTGGCAGTGTTTGACAGCGGGGAACCCCGGAACCGCTGGGCCCAGAACATGAACGGCTTCTTAGGCAGCGATGGCATAAACCCCAGGGACTTTATTAAGAAAGGGAGAGGAGAGCTGGTCAAGTATAATGTTGAGATGATAGACCTGGAAGTTGAGGCGGCCACCTACAGTAAAGGAGAGTATATTCTTACTGATAGCAATGGCAAAGTATACCACTCAAAAAAATTACTGCTGGCAACAGGCCTGAAAGATATACTTCCGGAAATTGACGATGTAGAAGAATACTATGGGATAAGCATACACCATTGCCCATACTGCGATGGTTGGGAAAGCCGCGACAAGGCCATAGCCGTGTACGGCAAAGGCCTGGATGGCATAGGGCAGGCGCTTGGCATGAAAAACTGGAGCGAGCGCGTAACCCTTTACACCGACGGTACCAACGAACTGAGAACCGAGGACCTGGAACTGCTGAAGAAAAACAAAGTGGCGCACGTTACCAGCAAAATTGAGCGATTGGAAGGAAAAAACGGCCAACTGGAGTTTATCGTGACTGCCGACGGCAAGAAACACCCGCAGGAGGTCATGTTCTTTTCAACGGGAACTGAACAGAAGTCTGAACTAGGCAAGCACCTGGGCTGTGAGTTTACCACGGATGGCGTAATAAAGACACACCGGCTGCAAAAATCCAATATTCCGGGGCTTTACGTGGCCGGCGACGCTGCCCGCGACGTGCAAATGGTAATTGTGGCGGCCGCAGAAGGCGCAAAGGCCGCCATCGCCATAAACATGGAGCTGCAGCATGAGGAAAGGAAATAGCAGACGCTAAATAGCCCCGGCCGCTGAACTGCCAATAATCCTGTGTAGTTCGGAGGCCGCATCTAGCACACCTAACGTGGCCGGCTTCGGAACAGGCTGGAAGAGGTGCTCTTTCAGGCAATAACGGTAACCGTTAACTAGCAGGTGCATCTTAAGATTCTGAACTGCGATCGGCTCATTCTCTTCTGCTTCATGCACATTGGAGAACTGAACCTGGCTGGCATCGATAATGGTAACCACGCCCGGGCCGAATACTTCCACCTGGTTCCCTTTTTTGATGATGATACCGGTCTCTTCGCTCAATCCAATTCCTATATAATCAGGGTCGTGGGCAACGGCATGGGCAAGGCGGCCAAAGCGGCCACGCTCCGCAAAGTGCGTATCAATGTATACTTTCTTTATAAAGGAGCAACCTGTGGTTGTTTTCATTTCTCCTTTTATCAGGGAGTAGTGCCCATACCCGTCATAGATCATCTTATCAGACATTATGGCGGCGCCGGCACTGGTGCCGGCCACTATGATCTCTTCTTCACGGTATCTTCTGTGTAGCACATCCAGGAGCTCAGAGCCATTTATAAAGCTTGCCAGCCGCACCTGGTCGCCACCGGTAAAAAAGATCACATCAGCCTGCCGGATACGTTTCAGGTTTTTATCCGTATCGGCTTCGTGCTTCTCATCGATGCGCATGAACCGAACGTTATGGCAACCCAACTCCTCAAACGCCTCTTTATAAGCCTGCCCTGCTTCTGCCACTTCAGTGGCTGCTGTCGCGATCACTTCTATTTTAGAGGTACGGCTGCAGATCTTGGAATGAATCAGTTTGATCAAACCGTCGTCGTCTCCACCTCCAAGGGCAATAAGTTTTCCTTTGACTTCTTCCATGTGCTGGTTTACTATAAAATTGGTCTGTTATACTTTAATTTATAACAGCAGGTTGACAAAAGAACACCTAAAGTACGGCCTGTGTTTTTAAAGTATAGAAATATATAAGATCAAGGCAATAACTCTGTCCTTTCCCTGCTCTCTTCCCTGCCTGGTATCTGGCCGTTGGGCAATTGCCACGACCTTTGTTTCCTGAAAGGCATTAATAGTAAGCCCATGGGTGTCTGCTCCGCTGGATCACGATAAGAAGGCACCCCTATCACAAGGTCTTCCTGACGTGCATTTAAGCGAAGGGTACGATGCAGCCTGTCCCAGCAGGAAAGTATAACAGCGTAGTTACTATCTGTTTCGCTTTTAACAACAGAGTGGTGGATGCCATGCATACGCGGTGTAACGACAAAGCGACACAGCCTTTTCTCAAATGCGAAAGGTAAACGCAGGTTACTATGATGAAAGGCAGTACAGCCTTCAAACACAACTTCATAGAGTAGCACAAGCGGAGCAGGCACCCCTATAATGGCAACTGCCATACTTCTGTAAGGAACGGAAGCGATGTTCTCACCCGCATGGAATCGCCACGCCGTACTCAGGTCAAGGTCCATATCGGTGTGGTGCACATTATGGAAGCGCCACAGCAAAGGCACTTTGTGCAGTATAACATGCCACAGGTAGTTAGAGTAATCAAGCAAGGCAAAGCCCAGCGCATACTTAAGCATACCCGGCACTTTAAACCACTGTAGCACACCGAACCGTTTCCGGTTAGCAAAGCGGGCTGCTGCATACATGGCAGGCAGCAAGGCAAAACGCAGGGCAGGCAACGCTGTCAGGGCCACACTCCCATTCTCCATAAAACGCTCTTCCAGAACTCGCACGCGTCGCCTTAACGGACGCCTTAACTGCCATACAAAAAGCGTTATTACGGTAGCGCCAAGCAGCGGAACGCCAATTTTATCAAATTTTGGAAATAGGACTTTCATGCTTCGTGCTACACCCACACCAAAACATAAGTTACAATAAATTAGATAGTTATATAAATATATTTCTACCTCATAACATAAAATGTTCGATACCGAACAAATTCTGTCCGATGCCGGACACAACCATACTTTCACGGGTATCGTTACATTATTACAACAAACTGTAAATCAGAACTTTACCACAATTGGCACGCTAAATGTAATCTTCAAATCAGAATTAGTAAATAAAATAGCACACCGAAGCAACCTTTACCTTCAAGCTGCTATCTATTAATTCAAAAGACATTAATTATCAAACCATTAAATCTTACTACTATGAAAATTATCATTCTTCTTTTCGCCTTCGTATTCGGTTTCGGTGTTAGCGTTAAAAAGCAAGCCGACGACATTAAGGATCTTAAAACAAGAGCCGAAGTTAACGAGTACAAAACTTACCCTAACCTGTTGCCTGTAGTAGAAATTGTTGCTGACCGCAGCTAATAAACGCATCAAGTATAACAGGCTCGCTTTTTAGCCAAAAGCCAACAGAAACTATGAAAATCATATTGCTGCTTTGCTTTATTATAGGTGCATTTTGTTTTGCAGCGAAAGACGCCCTTGATGCCAGAACAACACCATATGCACAAAAAGATCAGGGGCGTACTATTTCGTTGAATTTCGAACCTGCCGCTGGTGCCCAGCATGTATAGCATACAGCACCTGTACACCAGTGGCAAAAAAAAATTTGGAACCACGCCGCCATAACAACGGATGCAATGTTACAAATCCACATCAAAACGCAGCGCATAAAGTGCCTTAAAAGCCTCTTATGCACGTTTAGCGGTTAAAACCAGGTCTAAAACCTATAAAACCGGATGTTACAAAAGCACCTAAAAGGGACTTTTATTGTACACTCTGAGGTATTACATTTGTAACGAAACCAGAACAGTTATCCTTTTCGTGGCAAGCAGGTACTACTTTACTTTGGTTGCCAAGGGTAATTTTAGGATGGCTGGCATTGAGTGATAGTAGCCGCATGGGCTTTGTCTGCGATGCATGGGGTTTTAACAGAAATTGCTTAACTAACGATACAGGAACAGAACAAACATTACCTAACAACTAGCTTTTATTTATTTAGCGCTGCTTTACAAAGGTTAGTTAATATTGTTGCAGTCCCCCAGCTGCACGTCTAAGTAGACAGACAAACTTAAACAGAAATAAGTTAGACAATTAAAGTTGTCGCTAAATAAAGTTCTGTTCCTTGAAAGCCCGGCCCCCACCGGGCTTTCTGCTTTTGGTACATGTAGGACTACTGCTGCCTGCGCAATCAGTTCTTATTCCTGAAAATATCAAAGATGCTTTTCTCCTCTTCCTTGGGGTTTTTGGTGCGTTTTTTCTTAGTATCGTCTTCCTTCTCACCAAAAGGCCACCAGCCTTTCTTTTCTTTTTTCTCTTTAATCAGCACGTACCTCACCGAGACGCCCGACGACAGATCGACCCAATCGGTGTGGTTGATATGCAATGCCGGCTTCAGGTCTGCGGACAAAAGTATAGGCAGCCCGTTCACTTTATACTCTATTCCAAGTATGGCATCGGCACCGGTAAACACACCGCTATCTTTCAGGTTGCCAACGTGTGCCCCGGCACCCACATAATAATTAAACCTTTTGCCCAGCAACGGAAAGTGCCACTCGTAAAGGGCGGTGCCGCTGTACTCGTTAGAACCCACTGCCACAATGCCTTCAATGGTTCCTTTCTCATGCAGTTTCTGCTGAAGCGATATGCCAAACTTATCGCTCTCAAATCTTGGCCCAAGAGCAGTCCGGTATTTCTGTGCATGCCCTGCCACGCTAACTCCACAGGCAAGGCAAAAAACGAAGAGTAATTTCTTTATCATAGAAAAAAGGGTGAAACAAAGTATAAGCTGCAAATACCGCACCTTTTCGCAGAGGTACTATAAAATTTGCTTGCATTACCAACACTCGATGCGCAAAATCCAACCCAAAGATACTGTATTCCAGCAGCTAAACAGTGCTAAAAAAGCTTTTGAAAATTCCTACTTAAAAGGCTTAGCCCGACAGCTTACACACCCAACGGGAAACTACGGACTTGTGATATACCTCAGCCTGGAAAATGAGCTCATTTTATACTTCCGCAGAAGCTGGGAGCTATAATACCAACAGATGGACTGTGCCGGAAACACCCTAAGGCCACACCAGCGCCATACTTAAAAAAACTGGGCTAAATGTAGTGTACCAGTTAGTTTTATACTTTGAGCCTGCTTAGTGTTTACCAGAATCCATACCACCCTTGGTGTGTGTTATCACCAGCAAGTATAATAGCCAATGCTTTTTAATAAAATTCCAAACAGCTTCTTTACAAAACACCAGCCAAAGTATAAGCGCACCTATCAATAGTCACCCCGATAGCCCCGGTCAGCTTTTTTCTTTGCCTGTTTCTTTTTAAACTCCAGCCGCTTCCTCACCGATGCTTTGGTAGGCTTTGTTGCTTTGCGTTTCTTCTGCCTGGTAAGCGCCTGCCTTAGCAGCTCGTAAAATCGTTTTACACACGTCTCCTTGTTCTGCAGCTGGCTGCGTTCCGTCTGGCAGGTCAACAGTAGATAGCCTTCGTTGTTGATGCGGTTCCCAAGCTTGTCCTGTACCAGTGTTTTCTCCTCATCGGTTAGCAGGGCCGAGTTCTGCACATGAAACCTGAGCTCTACCTTGGTTGCCACCTTATTCACGTTCTGCCCACCTGCGCCGCCGCTCCGCGAGGCCTGAAACTCGAGCTTCTGCTCAAACCCTCTGTGTTGTAATTCCATTCCGCTATACTTTATCCCAAATACGACTTTATCTGTACCCCAAAACCATACTTTAAAGTATAGCCGTAGTACATAAGCAAGTTAGCAGTAAGTATGAACAATACTTAAAAAAAGCGAAGGCATGCTGCCGCCTCCTCAGAATATACTTGCCTGAAGCCACAGCTGTTCGCAAAAGGTTTTGGCAGGTGCTAAACAAAAGCTCTATGAAAGAAAGAGACCTCTGGTATAAACGCGCCGTTGTCTACGCCCTGGACGTAGACACTTTTCAGGACTCCAACGGCGACGGCATCGGTGATTTTCAGGGACTGATCGGCCGTCTGGACTACCTGGCTACACTTGGCATTACATGCATCTGGCTACTGCCTTTTTATCCCACCCCTAACCGCGACAATGGCTACGATGTGATGGACTACTATAACATTGACAGCCGCCTAGGCACTCTCGGTGACTTCGCCAGCTTTGTGAAAGAGGCAAGTGAGCGCGGCATGCGGGTGATCGTGGATCTGGTGATAAACCATACTTCGGACCAGCACCCCTGGTTCCAGAAAGCACGCCGCGACAAGAACTCAAAGTATAGAGACTATTATACCTGGCGCACCGAAAAGCCGGAAGAGCCGGCCTACGAACCCTCCTTTTCAGGCCCGCAGAAAAGTATATGGAGCTACGACGAGGAGGCCCAAGCCTATTACCTGCACCGGTTTTACTCGCACCAGCCAGACCTTAACTTCAACAATCCGGAGGTTCGCAAAGAGATCCACCACATCATGGGCTTCTGGCTGACGCTGGGCGTTTCAGGATTCCGGATAGACGCAGCCCACATTCTGGTACAGAGCGACCAGGAGTACGACGTGGATGAGCATTACAGCCTGATCGAGGACATGCGCAACTATATTTCCATGCACAGCCGGGACGCTATACTTCTGGCAGAGGCTTCGGGTTCGCCGCAAACAGTTGGGCAGTTCTTTAAAGGCAAGAACCGCATGCACATGATGTTTAACTTCCTCCTGAACCAGCACATCTTTCTGGCACTGGCAAGGGAGAAAGGAAGTTCTATCGCAAAAGGGTTGAAAATGCTGCCCCATAGTGATTACAGGGAGCAATGGCTCAACTTTCTGCGGCACCACGACGAACTGAACCTGGAAGACCTGGAGCAGGATGAACAGGAGATCGCCTTTAAACAGTTTGCCCCGAAAGAAGACATGCGCGTGTATGGCCGGGGAATACGACGTAGGCTGGCTCCTATACTTAAGGGCAACAGAAAAAAAATAGAACTGGCTTACAGCCTGCTCTTTAGTTTGCCGGGCACCCCCATGATACAGTATGGCGCCGAGATAGGGATGGGGGATGACCTGAGCCTGCCGGAGCGCAACAGCGTGCGTACCCCCATGCAGTGGAGCAGCGAGCCTAACGCAGGCTTTACAAAAGCTACGGACGTACAGCCAATCAGGCCTGTAATAGATAAAGGAGCTTACAGTTATAAAAAAGTAAACGTAGTGGTGCAGCAGCGTGAAACCAACTCGTTGCTAAACTGGATGGAACGCGCCATAAGAGTGCGCAGGCAGTGCCCCGAACTCGGTAACGGCCACTACGACATCCTGGAGACCGGGGACAGCCGCCTGTTTGCCCATTGCTGTGAACTGGAGTACACCACCATCGTTGTACACAACCTTAGCGCGGAAAACTGCCAGGTACAGTTAAAAGACTTGCAGAAGAAGGACATGTACCTGGATGAGATCTTTAGCAGCACTGACTACGAGCCTCCCAAAAAAGGCATGGTAAAGCTGGAACCATATGGTTACCGCTGGTTCCGGCTACACAAACTACCGGAAAAGAAAGAAGAAATGGCCTGAACAAACTGCCTCCGTTAAAAGCGGTGCAGATGCAGCGCACAAACAATACCGACTGTACTTCGTTTACCTTATACAAACAGCATACTCATGAAATGGTCCTTAAAACTTGGTAGCATCAGTGGTATAAAGATACAGGTACACTGGACCTTTATTTTTCTGATTGCCTGGATCGTGTTTTCTGAAGCGCAGCGCGGCAGCGACGTAAACACCACGCTGCTTTCCATAGCGTTTGTTCTTACTGTTTTTCTGTGTGTGGTGCTGCACGAACTGGGGCACGCCCTTACAGCCAAGCACTATGGCATTAAAACAAAGATGATAACCCTGCTGCCCATTGGCGGTGTGGCAAGCCTGGAGCGAATGCCCGAAAAACCGAAACAGGAGCTTCTGATTGCCATTGCAGGCCCCGCCGTGAACGTGGTTATCGCATTTATACTTTGGCTGGTACTGCCTTCACTCCAGAACATCCCAACCGAGGAGTTTTTTGCACGCATCACCCCCGCCAATTTTTTCTACCTGTTGCTGTTCGTTAACGTGATCCTGGTACTGTTCAATGCCATTCCTGCTTTCCCGATGGATGGGGGCAGGGTGCTCAGGGCTTTGCTTGCCTTTAAACTGGGCAGGGTAAGAGCCACCCAGATCGCGGCTAACCTGGGCCAGTTGCTGGCAATCGGCTTTGTTTTCCTCGGCTTTTTTTACAACCCGTTTCTTATACTGATCGGTGCCTTTGTGTTTTTTGGGGCCTACGCCGAGAACATACTGGTGCAGCACC
Organism: Pontibacter sp. GD7; assembly: GCF_058216375.1. Lineage (NCBI taxonomy): Bacteria > Pseudomonadati > Bacteroidota > Cytophagia > Cytophagales > Hymenobacteraceae > Pontibacter > Pontibacter sp. GD7. Next base: position 121,101 of record NZ_JBYZMP010000001.1, read on the forward strand.
TCGATTTCTTGCGCGGACATGTAGTAAAAGAAGGCATGATGACGAATTTTGTAACCCTGGCCCCTACCGAAACCGTGAAAGACGCCCTGAACAAGCTACTAATGGGCTCGGAGCATGAGTTTATAGTGGAGCAGGACGGAGAGGTAATTGGTACACTTACCCGCATACAACTGATACAGGCCATTAAAGAGGAGCAGCTAAATAAACCTGTGTCGGAGATCATGTCGCAGGAGTTCAAGACCTTTAATGTGCAGGACAAGCTGTCGGAAGCTTATACCGAACTGCAGAAAACCCGAGCCCCGCTTATACCTGTGCTGGAAAACGGCCGCCTGGCAGGTGTTATCAACACCGATAACATCAACGAGTTTATCATGATCAAGTCCGCGCTTATGCATTAGTTGTTCGTTGTTCGTTATTCGTTGATCGTTTCTTTTTATTTCTCTGGCGCAAGTGTTAAACGAAGTGTCACTTGTGCTGATGAATGAAGGCAAGTCTTCAGACTTGCGGAAGTATAAATCAGAAGAAGATAAAGTATGGCTCACGGAAGTCTGAAGACTTCCATCATAGCAAGTCACAAGTCACCGCTGCGCTAAAGACTTGCGCCATAAAAGATGGCATTTGCTTCCAATCTCAAAATAACCCTGCTCTCCTAAGTGTATAGTAATGCGAAGTGTTGCGTTCATCAGCAATCTTCTAAATAACAAAAAACAAGCAGACAAGACTTGCTGCTTGGCAGCCTGCTAGCCATAAATTTCTCATCTCTTCATACACCAATAACCAATAGCTAGCCACCAATAACTAAACTTCTACACCTAAGTACGAAAAAAATCGTAAATAAAATTTCCTTTTACGAAATGTTTCGTATATACTTGTAATGCAATCAGGCACTAACTATAACTATCTATTACTTATGACTTTGGAAAAAACACCGAAACCCACCGAATCTGAACTGGAGATACTACAGGTACTCTGGCAACACGGCCCCAATACCGTGCGCTTTGTGCACGAAGAGCTGAGCAAAAACAAAGAGGTTGGCTATACCACTACCCTCAAGCTGATGCAGATCATGACTGACAAGGACATGCTGCACGTGGACAAATCGAACCGCTCCCATGTTTACAGCGCCGCCCTCGAAGAAGAAAAAACGCAGCAGCAACTGCTTGGCAGGTTCCTGGATGCAGCTTTCAGGGGCTCTGCCAGCAAACTCGTAATGCAAGCCCTTGGCAACAGCAACACGTCCAAGGCCGAACTGGATGAGATCAGAAACTTAATAGATAAACTGGAAGGAGGTAACAAATGAACCAGATCCTGAATTTATTCTCTGAGGCAGTGGTGCAGGCCCTGGGCTGGACGCTGCTGCACTCGCTGTGGCAAGGCGCACTGCTGGCTCTAATACTTAGCCTGCTGATGCTGGCGCTACACAGGCACTCTTCTAAAACACGCTATACCATAGCGGCAGGGGCGCTGCTGTTTCAGGTGCTGGTGTCGGCCATCACTTTTGACCATTATTATTTCCTGCCTGCCCAGGATACGTTTGATGCAAGTATAACTTTAACATCCACAACCCCTATAACGGCTGCACAAGCAGCACCAACTTTCTGGCAAGACCCGCTGGCGGCATCCAAAGTATACTTTGAGAAGCACCTGCCTTTGTTGGTTATGTTCTGGCTGATGGGTTTGGTACTGATGGCGCTTCGCTTTTTTGGAGGCCTTGCCTATACTCAGCGCCTGCGCCACTACAAAACTACCCCGCTAGCCCAGAAATGGCAGCAAACGCTTGCCTCCTTGCAGCAGGAACTGGGCATGTCGAAAGCAGTGCGGCTGGTTGAATCTGGTTTAGTAAAGGTACCTATGGCCATTGGTTACGCCAAGCCAGTGATCCTTTTGCCAGTAGGTGCTGTTACAGGGCTTTCGCAAGCACAGGTAGAGGCCATACTTGCCCACGAGCTGGCACACATACTTCGCCGCGATTACCTGTTCAACATTATCCAATCTGTGGTAGATATTATTTTCTTTTACCACCCGGCCATGTGGTGGATCTCGGGAGTGGTGCGTGCCGAGCGTGAAAACTGTTGTGATGATATAGCCGTGGCAGTGTGCGGTAACAACCTTACCTATGCCCGTGCCCTGGCTGAGCTGGAAGCCATGCGCATGCCGGCAGGTCCGGCGCTGGCTATGGCTTTCTCAGGCAAACGCAATACACTTCTGAGCCGCATCAAAAGACTGGTTAGCCAGCAACCGATCAGGCCTACCTTTACAGAGGGCTTTGTAGCAGCTTTGGTGCTGGTTGCAGGGCTTACCGTTTTCTCATATGGCGCCATGGCCAGCCTGAAACAACTGAATAAAGGTGAGGTAGATGAGAAAATTGAGCTGGCCTCTGTGAGCATAACTGAAGACAAAGTGAATTCTGAACTGCATGTACTGGATGACGAGGGGAACAGCGCTTATACTTACAGTATACAGGATGGCGATGGGAAGACAAGAGATGTCGTGATCATCAAAAACAAAAAAGGAAAAGTAACTGAGCTTTATGTTGATGGCAAGCGTATCCCGAAAAAAGACATACCAAAGTATACTGAACTGATAGAGCAACGCCTGCAGGCCATTGAAAAAGCGCCAAAAGCCTCCGACGCTGAAGTGCAAGCCTTGTTGCACGAAGAACGCAACGCGGTGGCCAGGGCAAAACGCAGCCCAAGACAACAAAACGTAGAGTTTTCTTACAGGTTCTTTGGCTCCGGCGACAGCAGTATGGTTGCCCCGATGCCGCCCATGCCGACCATGGCCCCAATGGCACCTTTAGCACCGATGGCCCCCTTAGCCCCATTACCTCCTATGCCTCCCGTAGCTCCGCCAACTGATGACAAGGAAGCGCAGAAACGCTATAAAGATGCCATGGAAAGCTACAAAAAGGATATGGCCAGGTACAAAGACCAGATCAGAAGATACGAAGAGGAGATACACTTAAAGCATGAGGGCGGGGAGATAAACAGGCAGCGCCACCAGCAGCAGATGCAGCGTCATCAGGAACAGACCGAGCGCCATGCCTTGCGTGCCCGGGAGATGGCTGAGCGCCACGAAGAAATGGCCCGCGTGCATGAGGAAAGGGCCCGCCAGCACCAGGCACGCATGAAAGAACTAAAACAGGAAATGGTAAAAGACGGCCTGATACAGCAGGAGAACGAAAAGATAAACCTGGAGATAACGAAAGACAGCTTTTACGTGAATGGCAAGAAACAAAGCCAGGAGATGTACGAAAAGTATAAAAAGCTGATGAACGTAAACATCACCGGTCAAGGCCATTTCCGATACAACCAGAAGGATTAACTGATCTGCCACTACTACTGCAGCGGCCTGCCATGCCCCACGCCTGGCAGGCCGCTGTATTTTTAGCCTTTGCCGCAAATGGATTAAATTTTTAAGTATATATCCATTTTTATACTAATTTGCGTAAGTATAACACATTGTGGCTTCTGTAGTTACCACAACACTTTTGCTCTACTTATAACCGCATCTGCTAGTATGATAAAACTATTTGCAGCACCTGTTGCGCAGGCACCAACAACGCTGCGCCTGCTCCTTACTTTCCTGAGCCTGTTTTTAACAACTGCCCTATTCGCCGATAACGGGAAGCACATGATCCCGATCTCGCTGGAAGAACGCATCAGCAAGTCCGAAATTATTGTGGAAGGCGAGGTAATTTCCCAAAAGTCTTTCTGGAACGAGAAGCAGACCAATATTTATACTTCGAGCCTCATCAGGGTTTACAAAGTGTTTAAGGGCACCGTGCAGGAGCAACAGCTGGAAGTACTCACACTCGGCGGTAGCGTAGGCTTAAAGAAGCATGTTTCGTCTACGGCGCTTGAGTTGTACCAGGGCCAGCAAGGCATGTTTTTCCTGATGGATGAAAAAGAGGTGAACAGCACCCCACTGAACTCCAAACTGCGTACCAGGACGTATGCAGGCCAGCAGGGCTTTGTGAAATATAACCTGCAGCAAGCCAATGCAGCAGATGTATTCAACACCTACAGCTCTGTTCCGCAGCTGTACAACACAGTTGCTACCAAAACAGGCCGCAGTTACAGAGTAGTACAAGAGAACGCAGAGCTGTTAAGAGCACTTGATGCAAAACTAAACGAGCCCCAGACGCAAACGCAGAACAGCTTGCTTGTGCCTGTTATCACCAGCTTCTCGCCTACGGTGGCCACAGCCGGTACAGGCACCATACTTACAATTAACGGCACCAACTTTGGCAACACACGCGGCTCCGGCAAGGTAGAGTTCCGGAATGCTGATGACGGGGGAAAAACCTTTATGGAGCCTCGCCTGAAAGACTACGTATCCTGGTCTAATACACAGATAAGGGTGCGCATCCCTTCGCGCGGTGTTAACGGCGGTACTGCAGGCTCCGGCGAAATTCGCGTAACTGCCTCAGACGGCAGCGCCATTGTTAGTGCAACCCAGATCACGATTGAGTTTGCCGTACTGAATGTGGCGCTCAGCCAACCCAACATCAAATCTTTCGAGCCACTGCTACAGAACCAGAATAACAGGGGTGGCTACACGGTGCGTTATGCCCCTAGTATCCAGAAAATGTCAGCTGCCCAGGAAGGCTTCCAGCGTGCCCTTAATAGCTGGGTGTGTGCCACTAACGTAAACTGGAACATTGGCGCGCCAACAAATATTGATGCCGCCAACGACGACGATGTAACCGTGATCCGATTTGCCCCTGGCTCCAGCTTTGGCCAGGAAGGGGTGCTGGCCAGCACCTTAAGTTACTGGGAAGGCTATAAGTGCGGCACAGACACCTTGTTCTGGCTAAGCGAGTTCGACATGTCCATCAACAGCAATATAAACTGGCAGTTTGGCCCCGGTGGCCCCTCCGGCAACCAGTTCGACTACGAAACGGTTATCCTGCACGAGCTCGGCCATGCCCATCAGTTAGGCCACGTTATACTACCCCGCGCGGTAATGCACTATGCCGTAGAAGTAAGGGCCCTTGTACGCGACCTCAGCGATGCCGACATCAGAGGTGGCTCCAGGGTAATGGCGCGAAGTGTCATACCAATTACCTGTAATGTCCCCGTCTCAGCCATGATACCCGAAACCCAGGGGGATTGTAATATCTCGCCTGAGGTGATAACCTTTGAAGGGGCCTTCCAGGGGGCGCAGGTAGTGCTCAACTGGACCACGCAACAGGAACAGAACGTTAAAACCTACGTGATACAGCGCAGTCAAAACGGCTCCGACTTTAGTGACCTTGCCAGTGTGAACCCTAAAGGTGCCGGCAGTTATACTTTCACAGACACCGCGCCGCTACCAGACATCAGTTATTACAGGTTAAAAGTTGTTTACAAAGACAACAGCAACAGCTTCTCGGCTCGCATACGCGTTTTAGACCCGCGCTCGCTGCGTAAGCTGCAAGTATACCCTAACCCGGTTCCGCCAGATGTTTACAGCCTGAATCTGCTTTACCTGGTGCAGGCCAGCACTACCTTAAACGTGCAGATCTATAATGCTGCCGGCAAGCAAGTAAGGGACCTGAGCATCCCATTATCCGATGTAAACGTGCCGATAGAGGTTTCGCTGCGTGATCTGGCCGCAGGCATTTATATCCTGAAATGGCAGGAACGAACCAACAGTGGAGAATTTAAGATCGTCAGGCTTTAAGTATACACGGCTGCAGGCGCAGAAACACATACCTATAAAAAGTATAAAGCCGGTGCAACAAACACCGGCTTTATACTTTTAACACAAACAAACGTTCTCATACCCTTTTCAGGAATACGTTCACAAACATTCTGTCAGCAACAGCACTGGAAACTGTAAACAGCTCGCACACTGAGGCCATACCAGAAATGGGGTTTCGGTACAGTAGGTTTTCTAGCTTGGAAAGGACGGATTATGCCACAAATATCAGGGGATTAGAACACCAAAACAATACCTTTTTTAGCTGTTTTGTAACATGCAAAATCGCCTAAAAAGCATGGCTCCACCTACACAAAACCTGCAATACTATTCATCAAGTCACTTTTACATCAAATTTTCGTTGTGGTTTTGTAACATCTGGCAAAATATATTTTAAGCATTTTTTTACAGGCGTAAATGGTTTTTGCGCAGTAACCTGTTGCACAATTGGCTTTATTGCAAGCATAAACCTATATTTGAAATAGTATAGCATCGCCAATACCACAAACTTAACATGGCCAAAAGACGTCGTAAGTTCACACAGTGCCCTAACTGTGGGTATGTTTTTGAGGAAGTTAACAACTTTTGCCCCAACTGCGGACAAGAAAACCATGACCTCAACGTACCGGTCAAGCACCTGATCGCCGAGTTCTTTGAAGGCACCATGCACTTCGACACAAAAGCATGGCATACGCTTAAATACCTCATACTTAAGCCCGGTTCTCTTACCGAGAAATTCAATGTTGGGCAACGTGCATCTTATGTTCCGCCATTCAGGTTATATGTGTTTGTCAGTTTGATTTTCTTCTTCGTGTTGGCCGTTACCTCCGACTCAAAGGTGCAATTACAAGGCAGTGTTAGCCCAGAGGGAGGCAATAACGTTTTACCTGTTGTTACGGCAGGCGTGTCAGAAACAGACTCTGCAAGCATTGCCCAGGCAGAGGCAGTCCGGGAAGAACTAAAGCAGCTGAAACCGATACAGCCAGTCTTGGGAGACAGCGAGTTTGCCTCTGAGTTTTCCGAAAAGTTCAAGAAGTTTTCCAGCTCCGGCGAAACCTCCAAACAGAAGCTTTTCAAGAACCTGTCGTTCATGATGTTCCTGCTGATGCCCTTTTTCGCCTTCGTGTTATACTTGTACTACCGCAAGCAGCAACGAAACTATGTAGAGCACCTGATGTTTGCGATACACCTGCACACATTCTATTTTATTCTGCTGATAGCTGCCATGCTGCTCGGCGAGCTGCTCCCTTCTGTGGATTTTGAGTGGGTGGTTTTCCTGATCATGATTTTATATTTATACCTGGCCCTGCACCGGGTTTATAAACAGTCTTACCTACGCACATTTGTTAGTTTACTCCCTATCGGGTTTGCTTACCTGATTACGTTGTCTGTTTTTTTCCTGGGCACTGTGTTCGTAAGCGTACTTTTAACCTAGCCTTTACCCATTAGCTCATACTATGACCTTAACCGCCACAACCACCACCTGGGCCAGACTGATCTCAAAAAAAAGGTTTGAGACCACAGACGCGAGGTATGCCTCAGACGAATCTGTGCGGGGCGAGTTTCAGCGCGACTATGACCGGATCGTGTTTTCTTCGGCGTTCAGGAGGCTGCAGAACAAGACACAGGTGATGCCGATGCCTGAAAGCGATTTTGTGCACACACGCCTTACACACAGCCTGGAGGCCTCGGTGGTAGGACGCTCGCTGGGGCGCATTGTGGGTAAAAGTATACTGGAGCGCTACCCCGAACTGGCAGAGGAAAAGAACATACAGGAAGCCGATTTCGGGGATGTTGTGGCCGCAGCCTGCCTGGCACACGACATCGGCAATCCGCCTTTTGGACACTCCGGCGAAGATGCCATCTCTTCATACTTTGAGAGTGAGACAGCAAAGCCATACCTGGCCAACCTGACCGATGCACAAAAAGCCGACCTGATGCACTACGAGGGCAACGCCGCTGGCTTCAGGGTGCTTACGTATACTTACCCGAGCCACTGCAACATGCAGGGCGGCCTGAGCCTTACCTATACTACGCTGGCCACCTTTACCAAGTATCCCAAAGAATCGCTACCCAGGCTAAAAGGCACCAGCAACACCAGCGAGAAAAAGTATGGCTTCTTCCAGACAGAGAAAGACTGGTTTAACAACATTGCCAGAGAGTTGGGTCTGTTAAAAAAAGGCGAGGGAGATGAAGTGTTTTACCACCGGCACCCGCTGGCTTTCCTTGTAGAAGCCGCCGACGATATTTGTTACCGTATCATCGACTTTGAAGACGGGTTAAAACTGGGCTTGGTACCACAGGAGCAGGGCATGAGCTTGCTGCGCCAGATCCTGAACCTCGACCCAAACCGTAAATCCACCCTTACTTTCTACGACTGGAAAGAAGAGATCGGCTACCTGCGTGCCCGCATCATCGGCAAACTGATCGAAGAGACCACGGCTATTTTCCTGAAGCATGAGCAGGGCATCCTGGACGGCACTTATGACAAACCGCTTATTAATGAGCTGGCCTGCAAACCAGTGCTGGATGAGATAAAGAAACTGTCTATTAAACTGATCTACCAGAACCGTCCTGTGCTTGAGATTGAGGCAGCCGGTTTTGAGGTGCTGGGAGGCTTACTGGATGCCGGCATTAAAGCCGTTTTCGAAAAAAACTCGAAACACCACCGCAAGCTTGCCGCCCTGATACCGCCACATTACCTGGACCTGCCCGATACAGCCTCGGACTATGAGCGCATCATCCATATAACAGACTTTGTAACCAGCCTCACCGACCAGGCAGCTTTGGGCTTGTACCGCAAAATAAAAGGTATAGAGCTCCCAAAGATGTATTAAACCACTTATCTCGGCAAGCCTTCTGCATAACATCCTGTACTGTGTTCGCAGTACATACGCACGGTGTTATGCACAATTGTTTTTAGTCTACAAAATAGCCGGTTTCATCTGCATAGCCCCCAATTTCGCAGAATCAAACAGGTCGCACACCCTTTCCGGCTGGCATCTTCGCTTAAATTAAGTTAATTTTAACACTATTGTTCTTTACTCAACAATGGTGAAATCCATTTTCAGTATTCTCTTTAATTAAATATCAAAACATGAAACGAAAGTTATTTCTGTGCCTTTTGTGGTGCTTCTCCTGCCTGGCGGCAGTAGCGCAGACAAAGGGCAACAAGATCGAGTTTACAGAGTACACCCTGCCAAACGGCCTGCACGTGATCCTGCACCAGGACAAGTCTACTCCTAATGTGGCAGTATCGGTGCTTTACCATGTAGGCTCTAAAAACGAGTTGGAAGGCCGCTCCGGCTTTGCCCACTTCTTTGAACACCTGATGTTCGAGGGCACAGAGAACATTGACCGCGGGCAATACAGCTCACTTGTTCAGAAGGCTGGCGGCGCGCTAAACGCCAACACTTCCTTCGACCGCACTTACTATTACGAGCTGCTTCCGTCTAACCAACTGGAGTTGGGCCTTTGGCTGGAAGCCGAGCGTATGAAGCATGCCAAAATAGATGAAACCGGCGTTGAAACGCAGCGCAAGGTAGTGCAGGAGGAGAAACGCGAGCGTATCGATAACCAGCCGTATGGCTCTATGGGCGAGAACGTGTTTTCACTGGCTTATACTAAGCACCCGTACAAAACAATGCCGATCGGTTCCTTCAAAGACCTGAATGCAGCTAGCATTGAAGAGTTCCGCGACTTTTACAAGACCTTTTATGTGCCAAACAACGCCACACTTTCCATAGCCGGCGACATAGACATTGAGGCCACTAAGAAGATGATAGAGAAGTACTTTGCGCCTATCCCAAAGGGCACGAAAGAAATACCACGCCCTAACATTGTAGAGCCAAAGCAAACCGAAGAGCGCCGCAAAACTGTTTACGACAACATACAACTGCCAGCGGTTATCCAGGCTTACCATATCCCTGCACAGGGCACCAAAGACTACTATGCTTTGTCCATGCTGACGACTTTGCTATCAGGTGGCGAGAGTGCCCGCCTGCCAAAAGCGCTGGTTGATAAGCAGCAGAAAGCTGTAGCAGCGGCATCTATCCCTTTCCCGACTGAAGATCCGGGCCTGTTCCTGACATTTGCCATTGCCAATATGGGCGTAGAGGTTGATGACCTGGAGAAAGCGATGCTAGCCGAGATCGAGAAAGTTAAAACGGAGACCTTGTCTGACCGTGAGTTTCAGAAGCTGCGCAACCAGGTAGAGAGCGATTTTATACAGCAGAACAGCACTGTGGCCGGCCGCGCCGAAAGCCTGGCGGACTACCATGTATACTACGGCGACGCAAACCTGATCAACACAGAACTGCAACGCTACATGGACGTGGCCAAAGAGGATATCAAGCGGGTAGCAAACGAGTACCTGACAAAGAATAACCGTGTGGTACTACACTACCTTCCAAAATCAGCTCAGCCAAAATAGACGTTAGACGCAAGACTTCAGACACAAGATTTAATTAGATAAACTATAGAGTCAGTAGCAAGTTAAAGTCTTGTGTCTTGTGTCTTGCTACTTATGTCCCTTTTTAAAATAGCAATCATGATAAAAAAATATATAAGTACCGCTTTCCTGGCGCTGGCATTTGTTTATGTGGCCCCTGCCCAGACAAGACAAACGCCTCCGCCACCAGGCCCTGCGCCTAAAATAGAGCTTGGCGAATACAAGCATTTCACGCTTAAGAACGGCCTGAAAGTATACGTAGTTGAAAACCACAAGCAACCTGTAGTGTCCATGTCATTGGTATTAGACCGTGACCCGGTGCTGGAAGGCGATAAAGCAGGGTATGTGCAGGCCGCTGGCCAGATGATGCGTACCGGCACTACCAACCGTACCAAAGACCAGTTTGATGAGCAGGTAGATTTTATCGGAGCCAAGCTTTCGTTTTCTTCTACTGGCTTTAATGCCTCTTCGCTTACGAAGCACCTGCCAACCCTCTTAGACCTGACAGCAGATGCGCTGCTAAACCCTAAGTTCACGCAGGAGGAGCTGGACAAGATCAAAAAGCAGATGAAGGCCAACCTGGCACAGTCGAAGGACAACCCGGATGCTATTGCCAGCCGCACACGCAACCTGGTGCTTTTCGGTAAAGACCACCCATACGGAGAGATTACCACAGAGCAGACCGTTGACAATATTACACTGCAGGACGTTCAGAACTATTATAACACATACTACAAACCAAACATAGCTTACCTGGCAGTAGTAGGAGACATAACGCCAAAAGAAGCGAAAAAGCAACTGAATAAAGCTTTCAGCAAATGGCAGAAGGGTGAAGTAAAGAAGGTGAAGTATGAGTTACCTGCTCAGCCGGCACAAACGCAGGTAGTAATGGTAGACCGACCAAGCTCGGTGCAGAGTGTACTGATGCTTACCAACCCTGCTGATCTGAAGCCGGGTGCAGAAGATGCAGTAGCAGCCTCTTTGATGAACAACATTTTGGGTGGCGGCATGGACGCACGCCTGTTTAAGAACTTGCGCGAAACACATGGCTATACTTACGGCGCGTATTCAGGCATCACAAACGACGAAATTATGGGCCGTTTTAGTGCCAATGCCAGTGTGCGCAACGCCGTAACCGACAGTGCTGTGGTGGAGTTTATGAACGAACTGAATAAAATGCGCAGCCAGCGCGTAACCAACGAAGAACTGCGCGATGCTAAGGCATACATGATGGGCAGCTTTGGCCGTGGCCTGGAAAACCCTGCAACAGTAGCAGTTTATGCCATCAACATTGCCCGTTACGGATTACCGCAGGATTACTATGCCAACTACCTTAAAAAGGTGGAAGCTGTAACTGCAGAAGACGTGCAGCGCGTGGCTCAGAAGTATATTCAGCCGGACAAAATGTATATCCTGGCAGTAGGCAACGCAGGCGAGGTAGCCGATAAACTGCAAAAATTCGACAAAGACGGTAAGATCGACTACTATACTCCAACCGGCGAGGTAGTGGACCGTGCAGCCATGGGCGTGCCGGCAGGCCTTACTGCCGAAACTGTCCTGAACAACTACATCAAGGCTGTTGGCGGCAAAGCAAACATCGAAAAGATGAAGGATGTAACGGTTACCAGCAATGCCACCATCCAGGGCATGCAGCTAACGATTGTACAACAGCAGAAAGGAAACGACAAGTTTGCCACACAAGTACTGATGAACAACAGCCCGATGCAGCGTGTGATCATCAACGGCGAAAAAGGAAAGCTGGAGGCACCGATGCAGGGCATCAGCAAAGACCTGACTGCAGAAGAGCTTAAAACACAGAAGCTGGAAGCCAGCCTGTTCCCATCTTTACAGTACGACAAGCTAGGCATCAAAACTAAGGTTACCGGTATGGAGAAAGTAGATGGCAAAGATGCGTATGCAGTGGAGGTTATGATGCCAAACGGTCAGAAATCGCTGCACTACTTTGCCAAAGACAGCGGCCTTCGCCTGAAAGAAGTGAACAGCCTGCAGGGTCCGCAAGGAGTGATCACCCAAACCAAATCCTTTAGCGATTACAAAGAAGTGAACGGCATCATGTTCCCGTATACTGTTGAGACAGCTATTGGCCCACAAATAATTAAGGCTGAGGTGAAGAATATTGAGGTTAACAAGAATTTAAGCGACGACGCTTTTAAGCTGTAAGTATAAATTTATACTTTGATAGAGGAAAGAGGCTAGCCGATTTGGCTAGCCTCTTTCAGTTTCTACACTTTGTAGCAGTGCGGGTTACGAACAATTGATTTAAATCGCTTTTGTACTTCTGGTTTCACTTCCCAGCCTTTGCTTATCGTTTCAGTTGGTCTTGGTGAGCTCAAGCCTGGGATCGTCACTACTTCATTAGCGGCTGTTACAACTGGAGAGGAAATATAATTGGTAATGGCAAAAAATTCCCCGCCTTTGACAAGGAGGGGGTTGGGGGTGGTTTGATCCGGTATTGCTAAACTCCCCTCTCAAGAGGGGAATTTTACCTCTCCCAGGGGGGAATTACATGCACGAGCAAAATTCCCCTCCACTTTACTAGCCAAAACGATCGTTTGGAGCTAAGTAGTTTAACTCTATATTGCAACAAGCTACCTAAAACAACTCCCCCTGTATCGGCTGTACAAACTTCTTCGGCACTTTCAAATTGAGGCCACATACTTTGTTAAGCTGTTGCGCCAAGTAGGTCCCTAGCTCTGGGGCAAGCGTGTTATCCGGCTCGTGCACGAAAAAGTATAGCTGCTGCAATCCGTTGTCAAACCATACTTTCAGGCGCTGTACCCACTCATCTATGCGTGTATAATCCGTAGGGTGCAGGCCATTGCCAACAAACCGAATCATAGCTGAGGGCGTGGTAAGGCGCATGTGCAGCACATCCCGGCGTCCGGCTACATCTGTCAAAACTGTACCGGCTTTATACTTTCCCAGCACCTCAAACAACTCCAGGCTTGCTACATTGTCCGTAAACCAGTCGGGATGGCGCAGTTCTACTGTAATAGGTATACTTTCAGGTATAAAGGCCAGGAAAGCCTCCAGGTCGTGTAACTGGCGTGGCCCGAAGGTGGGAGGCAGCTGCAGAAACGAATCTCCAAGCTTATCCTCGAAACCGGCAATGGCGGCACAAAAGGCAGCTGTTACATCCTGTGTGCTACGCAATGCCGCCTCGTGGCTGATAAGCTGCGGAAACTTCGGGCAGAACCTGAACCCTTGCGGCACAGCATGACGCCAACGCTCCACGGTGGTATCGCTGGGGATGTGGTAGTGAGTGCTGTTCAGTTCTATGGTATTAAACTGCTTGCCATACCAAAACAGCGACTCCTTTTCAGGCATTTTTGGCGGATAAACACCCCCGACCCAGGCCTTGTTAACCCATACCGGCAACCCGACATAAACCTGAGGGTTTTTATACTTACCAGACCGGTTAAGCAAAGGCAGCGTTTCCGGGTGGTCGGGTGGTAGCTTAAAGTCTACCCGGCTTATATCCTGAAGCTTTCCAAAGTCCATATCCTGTTCAATTTTAGCTATACTATATTAGCACATGTTTCTTATAAAAGCTAATGTCGGGCAGCAGCCAACTTACCCAATTCGGCTGGTTTCTTAGGTAACTCAGCCTTATGTTATAAAATTTTTTTTACTATTTTTTATAGTCTATATTATATACTCTATTGCTAAGAAAAACAGGCCTCTATTAGCTTTAAAACGCAATTTTTGCAGAATTTGACTTATAGCAATTTTGCGACACCTACCTGTATCCCCCCACATCCTTTTTCCAAAAGCTGCGTAAAAGGCCTCATTTGTAAAAATTTTCGTAAATTTGCAGCTTCACCAACTATTATAGTTATGATTAATAATAGAAAGTGCTATCTATTAACCATTCTAATTTTCTTCTTTATCGGCATTAGCCAACCAACATTCGCACAAAACCAGGATGTCCAGACAGGACAAGCTTCGTGGTACGGAAGTAAGTATCACGGAAGAAAAACCAGCAGCGGAGAGCGTTACAACAAGAACGACATGACAGCTGCACACAAGACCCTACCGTTCGGTACAAAAGTGAAGGTGACCAACCTTGAAAACGATGAGTCTGTGATTCTGCGCATCAACGACAGAGGCCCTTTTGTAGGCGACCGCATCATTGATGTTTCGGAGGTAGCTGCCAGAAAACTTGACTTCCATGGTCAGGGAATAGGCAATGTAAAAGTTGAGGTACTAGAACTGCCCGGCGATTACGACCCTAAGAACGCAGGATTTTACACTATCCAGACAGGGGCTTACACCAGCTTTAAGAACGCCATCGCATTAAAGGAAAAGCTTAAAGCGTTTGACAAAACCTTGACTGTTGAGCTGATGGAAGACGAATCCAGAGGCAAGAAGGTGCACCGCATCAGAGCTGGTCGTTTCGAGAACAGAAAAGAAGCAGAAGCTTTTAATGAGCTTTTGAAAGAGGAAGGTCTTTCCGGTTTAGTGAAAGAAGCTTAATAGAGCATTTTAGCATAAACGCAAAGGGCGCAGGGTTCATAAATCCTGCGCCCTTTGCGTTTGTGCCTTTTCAGGCCGTATGAAAGCACAGACCCAACCACGCTGATTCATATAGCTTTAACCCCGATTAATCTAGACAATAGCTGGATTAAGCTTTTTTAGGGTGTTTATACTTTGACATGCGGCCGATTATTATTATACTTAGTTACGAACTAAACTATATAACCTTTAACTAACCTTACTATACTTTGAAAAGACGAAATTTTCTAGAGCTTTCAGCACTGGGGTTTGGCGGCTTGATGTTGCCGAGCATTCCGGTGTTCGGCGATATTGTTGCGCCGGAGCGCCTGCTGGAGACCGTGGATACGGCCCTGAAAAAAAGACTGGCCGATGTGGCCCTGAACACGGCTAAATCGAAAGGCGCCTCTTATGCCGATGTGCGTATTGGCCGATACCTGCAGCAGTATGTGTTTACCCGCGAAAAACAGGTGCAGAACATCGTTAACGCCGAGTCTTACGGCGTGGGTGTGCGCGTGCTGGCCAATGGCACCTGGGGCTTTGCCGCCACCTCCGATGTAACGGATAAAGGCGTGGCAAAAGCGGCAGAGCAGGCCGTGGCCATCGCCAAGGCAAACTCCAAACTCCAGAAAGAGCCTGTAAAACTGGCTCCTGTAAAAGGCTTCGGCGAGGTTACCTGGAAAACACCAATCGAGAAAAATGCCTTTGAGGTACCGATAGGCGAGAAAGCTGACCTGTTGCTAGCCGCCAATGCCGCAGCCATGGACAACGGGGCCAACTTCGTAAACTCCGCCCTGTTCCAGGTAAACGAGCAGAAATACTTTGCCTCTACCGAAGGCTCTTACATAGACCAGGATGTGCACCGCATCTGGCCAAACTTTACTGTAACGGCTGTTGATAAAGCTACTGGCAAGTTTAAAACCCGCGAGGCGCTTAGCGCACCAATGGGCATGGGCTATGAGTACATGATCCCGAAGGCATCCGAGAAAATAAAAGGACCGGAAGGCACCGGCCTGAACGGCTACCGCTATGCCTACGACATGCTGGAGGATGCAGCCCTTGCCGCCAAACAGGCCAAAGAGAAACTAACCGCCAAATCTGTGCTGGCAGGGAAGTATGACCTGGTGCTGGACCCGAACCACCTGGGCCTGACCATCCACGAATCGGTGGGCCACCCACTGGAGTTGGACCGCGTGTTAGGTTACGAAGCTAACTATGCCGGTACTTCCTTTGCTACACTTGATAAGTGGAGGTCGAAGAACTTTAAGTATGGCTCTGATAAGGTTAACATCTTCGCCGATAAAACGCAGAAAGGCTCACTTGGCTATGTAGGCTGGGATGACGAAGGTGTGAAAACCAAGCAATGGGATCTGATCAAGGACGGTATACTGGTTAATTACCAGGCAATCCGCGATCAGGCACACATTATTAACGAACCTGAATCGCACGGCTGCTGCTATGCCGACAGCTGGAGTTCTGTGCAGTTCCAGCGTATGCCAAACGTATCGCTGGCACCGGGCAAAGAGAAGATGAATGTGGATCAGTTGATCTCAGGTATAGACAAAGGCATCTACATTGCCGGCCGTGGGTCATACTCTATCGACCAGCAGCGTTACAACTTCCAGTTTGGCGGTACCACTTTCCATGAGATAAAGAACGGTAAAATTGTTGGCCCATTAGAGGATGTAGCGTACCAGAGCAATACCCAGGAATTCTGGAACTCCTGCGCCGGCTCCTGCGACGAAAGCGATTACCGTTTGTTCGGCTCGTTCTTCGACGGTAAAGGTCAGCCAAGCCAGGTAAGTGCGGTATCACACGGCTCTGCCCACACCCGCTTTAATGGTGTGAACGTGATCAACACAGCGCGAAAAATCTAGTCTTTCACCTTCTAATGAGCATTAAGTAAAATGGCAATATTAACAAGAGAAGAAGCTCAGGCGATACTAAAGAAAGCGCTGAGTTTTTCAAAGGCCGACGAGTGTGAGATTACGCTCAGTGGCAACAATGGCGGCAACATTCGCTATGCCCGTAACGAGGTATCTACGAGTGGTGCAGAAGAGAACACTACCATGGCTGTAGAATCTCGTTTTGGCAAACGTTCCGGCGTAGCTACCATAAACGAGTTCGACGATAAATCGCTGGAGAAAGTCGTTCGCCGCTCTGAGGAGACAGCACGACTGGCACCGGAAAGCCCGGAGTATGTGGAGTTGCTGGGGCCGCAGAAGTACATCACCACTAAAGCACACTTCGACTCAACAGCTAAGATAGACCCGGCTTACAGAGCAGAGGCTGCCGCTAAAAGTATAAAAGCTGCTGCCGACAAGGGCCTCACAGCAGCTGGCTTCCTGGAGCACTACACCAATTTTGTGGCCAAAATGAACAACAAAGGCTTGTTCGCCTATCATCCGTCTACGGTTGTTGACTTTTCTGTAACCATGCGTACCGAAGATGGCACCGGTTCTGGCTATGTAACGCAGGATTATGCTGACGTAAGCAAGCTGGATACAGGCAAAGCCTCTCAGATTGCCGCTGAAAAAGCTGCTAACTCACGAAATGCCAAAGCCCTGGAACCAGGTAAGTATACGGTTATACTAGAGCCTGCTGCCTCTATAGACCTGCTGCGCAATATGTTCTTTAACATGGACCAGCGTAACGCCGAAGAAGGCCGCAGTTTCCTGAGCAAACCAGGCGGCAAAACAAAGGTCGGTGAAAAACTGGTAGATGAGCGCATCACGGTTTACTCTGACCCTACACACCCTGATGTACCGTCCTCTCCATTCGCAGGTGATGGACGTCCGCAAGAGAAGGTAACATGGATAGACAAGGGCGTAGTAAAGAACCTGTACAACACCCGTTACTGGGCTTCTAACAAAGGTTCTGCCTCTATTCCGCCTCCGGGTAACACCATCATGGAAGGTGGCAATCAATCTTTAGAAGATATGATCAAGAGCACCAAGCGCGGTATCCTGGTTACGCGCCTGTGGTACATCCGCGCCGTAGATCCGCAAACGCTGCTCTATACAGGACTTACCCGCGACGGTACTTTCTATATCGAAAACGGAAAGATCATGTACCCGGTAAAAAACTTCCGCTTCAACGAGAGCCCTGTGATTATGCTCAACAACCTGGAGGCGCTCGGCAAACCGCAGCGTATAAACGGCAGCCTGGTACCGCCCATGAAGATCCGTGACTTCACGTTCACGAGCTTGTCGGATGCGGTTTAAAAACTGCTGAGTTACTGATTAATTTTCCTGTCATCTCGACAACAGGAGAGATCTGAAATGAATTTGAATAAGATCTCTCACGTTGTTCGAGATGACAGTTAGTTTAAACACTATCCATTTTATAAGTGCAACCTTTCACCTTCGTGCGCCTGCAATACCGCTCCGGCAACTGGGATACCGACCCGCGTATGCCGAGCAACCTGCTGCACTCGCTTATCCAATACACCACGGTACCGGTAAACGAACAGGAGAAGGTGATCTCTTTGGAAAGCGCGGAGCTGTTTAATTACCCGTTCAGCTATCTGAGCGGGCACAAACTGGTGCAGTTTAACCAGAAGGAGAGGCAGAACTTTGAAACCTATGTGAAGAACGGCGGATTCGTGTTTGTAGACGACTGCAACCATGACATCGACGGGCTATTTGCCAAATCGTTTGAGGAGCAGATGCGGCAGATTTTCGGAGCAAATGCGCTGAAGAAAATCCCAAACAACCACAAGCTCTACCGCAGCTTCTTCACGTTTGAGGAGGGCCCGCCAACTACTAGCTTTGAGCTAAACGGCTGGGGCGATGACCTGGTGCACGACTACCTGAAGGCGATAGAGATAAACGGCAGAATTGGCGTGCTATACAGCAACAAAGACTACGGCTGCGAATGGGATTACGATTTTAGGAACAAGCGTTGGCTGGCCGAGGATAACACGAAGTTTGGTGTGAACATCATCATGTACGCTTTAACTAGTTAATTTGTCAGAATCATGATTTGCAGGATTTTAGGATCAACAGGATTCTCGGGTACGATTAACACACCCCTGCACCCCTCTCAAGAGGGGAATTTTAGCTGCTGATTAAAAATATACTTATACGTGAACAATGAAATAGACTACATTGGCCATGTGCACTAAATGACGCTCCACTGTTCGAGCGTTCAGCGAGTTTGGAGCGTCTTGACTTTTTTGCCTACTTTTTTTGTCAAGAAAAAAAGTAGGTGCCCGCCGCACAGGCGAGCTATGAAACAAGCCAAGTTGAACATGAGAAAGCGTCAACTATAAAAAAATACAAGTCAAAGTATAAAATGACTGAACAAGACATAAACCACCTGTTAAACAAGCTCCCACAGCTAAAGCAGGAGATACAAAAAGTAATCGTGGGCCAGGAGGAGGTACTCGACGAGGTACTAATCACTATGATGGCCGGCGGACACGGTTTGCTGGAAGGCGTGCCGGGCTTGGCCAAAACCCTATTGGTACGCACCCTCAGCAACGCCATGGACCTAGGCTTCCGCAGAATCCAGTTTACCCCGGACCTGATGCCAACCGACATCCTCGGCACCGAGGTGCTGGAAGAAGACCACGCCACCGGCAAGCGCTTTTTCAAGTTCAACGAAGGGCCAATTTTCTCGAACATTGTTTTGGCCGACGAGATAAACCGCACACCGCCCAAAACGCAGGCCGCCTTGCTGGAGGCCATGCAGGAGCACGAGGTAACCTACGCCGGAAAAACATACTTCCTGCCAAAGCCCTTCTTCCTGCTGGCCACGCAAAACCCAATAGAGCAGGCCGGAACTTACCCGCTACCCGAAGCGCAGCTGGACCGCTTTCTGCTTTACATCAAAATAAAATACCCAACTGAGCAGGAGGAGTTGAACATACTTTCCAGCACCACCGGCACGCGCCAGGCACAAGTGCAGCCCATACTTAGCGGCGAAGAGGTAATGCTGCTGCGGCAACTGGTGCGCGAAGTAAGTATAAGCGATGAGCTACTGGGCTTTGTAAACCAACTCGTACGCGCCACCCGCCCCGACAGTACCAGCATAGATTTTGTAAAACAGTACTGCCGCTGGGGAGCAGGACCAAGAGCCGGGCAGGCACTTATACTTACTTCCAAAGCCAGAGCCTTGCTGCACGGCCGCTTCGCTGTAACCGCAGAGGATATCACAACCATGGCCTACCCCGTGCTGCGCCACCGCATATTGGTAAACTTCGCTGCCGAAGCAGAGCGCATAACGCCAGACAGAGTGGTTGATGAACTGCTGCAAAGTATAAAATTGCCGAAGGAGATATTGGTTTGATACCCCACCCCGGCCCTCCCCTAAAAACAGGGGAGGGAGCTAAATGCCTAATATGCTCTTTCGGATTTGCAATCCGAAAGTATAGTACTGCAAGGATTTGTAATCCGCAGTAGCAAGGGCTGTAGCTATCAGTAAGCAAGCGGATTACAAATCCGCTACCAAAAAAGCTCCGGATTGCAAATCCGAAGCAGCAGTAGAGAAAACCTGGCGCGGGTATCTGACCCGTGACGTGGAGTGGGTGCGAGTCTCCAGACTCGCTTGTACTATTTGTAAAACAAAAGCAGAAACAGATGGAAGAGACGGACATTGTAAAGCTGACGGAAACAGGAACCAACCTCCTGCGGAAGGTGCTGGGCGAGCGCATCTGCTATTTCTTTACGGATACGATAAAAGTGGAGGCATCCGGCAGTAAAGTGCTGTACTGGGCACCTGAGTTCGCCATCGGCTTTAAAACCAACCGCGGCGACCAGAGCTTTCTCAACATCAGCGCCGACTATAAACTTACGCCCGTCTCTAGTACCACCTACTACGAGTTTGCCATTGAAGAAAGCAAGATGCCGCTCCGCTGCGAAAAGCTGCTGCAGTCGGGGCAGTACTCTGAGATAAAGGTGCTGTCGGGGCAAGTGCTGATGCTGGAGATTTACCAGGACTGGAACCAGGAGTTCGACGAAACCATCCACTACGACGCCGCCATCGTGCTCTACACCGACTCCCAAAAGTATATGCTAAAGGTGCGCGAAGAGTTAGTTGGCGGGGTGGATGTGATACTTAATGAGGCCGCTATCGAAGCGGAGTTAGTCGATTTGAAACTGAGACAGAGTTTAGTGTAAGTGGATTTTAATATTGATTCTCTAAGTTCAATCTCAATCAATGATGTTAAAACGAATTTTAGTATATGGCTTTTTAATGAGCATTATACAGGCCCTATCTTATTCTATTCT
This sequence comes from Pontibacter sp. GD7, assembly GCF_058216375.1. Lineage (NCBI taxonomy): Bacteria > Pseudomonadati > Bacteroidota > Cytophagia > Cytophagales > Hymenobacteraceae > Pontibacter > Pontibacter sp. GD7. The sequence continues at coordinate 141,984 of NZ_JBYZMP010000001.1, forward strand.
TTTATTTCTAACAAGGCTTCTGCAACTCGTCTTATTAGCGGATAATCACAAAGAAATCTTTTCTGTGTATGCTATACTTATATCAATAATCATTTTTAGTATGATTGTAGTTATTCTGAACTTGATGATAGCAATCATAAACCATAGCTGGTTTACAGGTTTCGCATATGCATTAGCAGCAGTTATCTATATAATTGGCTGGGGAGAAGATTACAATTCTTGGCCATTTAAAACCACCCTCTTTTTATTAATTGGCCTAATAGTATTAATAAGTAAATTCATTATTGATAAAAGAATTAAGACCATACTTGCTAATGACAGATAATCCTGTCCATCCATAAATCCTGAAAATCCTGATCCAGAGTTGAGCACCCATAAATTCATCGACCCGAAGGTACTGGCTACCATAAAAGACCTGCCGCTGTTGGCTAAAACGGTGGTGGAGGGCTTTTTGGCGGGGCAGAACCAGAGTTTGCGGCGCGGGGCGGGGCTGGAGTTTAGCCAGTACCGCAGCTACCAGCCCGGCGACGACCTGCGCCAACTCGACTGGAAGATGTTTGCCCGCTCCGACCGCTATTACATCCGCGAGGCTGAGGTAGACACCAACATTACGGTGCGGTTTATACTGGATGGTAGCGCCTCGATGGCACACGAGGACGTGAACGGCATCAGCAAGATGGATTACGCGCGGTTTCTGGTGGCCTCGCTGGCGTACCTGGCCACCACGCAGGGCGATGCCGTGGGGCTTTATGTGCTGCACGAAAACCAGCTCATCAACCTGACGCCTCGCTCCGACAACATGCACCTGCAGCGCTTCTGGCACCAGCTGGCCGAAGTAAAGCCACAGGGGAAGTTTCCGGGCATGGAGGTGGCCGCCAACCTGTTTGCCGACAGACGGCAGAAAGAGCTCACCGTTTTCCTGTCGGATTTATATGAGCACGAGCACGAGATAAAGGACCTGCTGTACAAATTGGGCGCACAGGGGCACGAGCTGCTGCTGGCCCACCTAATGAGCCGCAATGAACTGGAGTTTAGCTACACCGGCACCCTCACCTTCGAGGACCTGGAGACAGGGCAAACGCTACAGGTAAGCAGCGCCTCGCAGCGGCAGGCATACTTAGCCAAGCAACAGGAGTGGCTTCAGGACATAGAAAAAGACATGCGCAACCGCCACATCGCCTACGATAGGTTTGTTACCGACGGACCCTTGGACAAGGCGCTAAGGACGTTCCTGCAGAAACGACTGCTGTATGGTTGAATTGTTAATTGTTAATTGATGGTTGTTGATTGTTATTTTAAGTATGAAAAAGATATTCATGGCACCTTTTCCATGGCGCGAGCGTCCTCGCTCGTGACCTGCTATAGTTGGGCCTCTGGCCCAGTCAAGTTACAAACTCGACATCATTAGTAGGCACGAGTTGCAAACTCGCGCCAGCAGGTGAATTGGGAACGATTGTCATCCCCCTACCCCCTTCAAAGGGGGACAGTCATCCACGAGTGCTCCCCTCCTGTTTTTAGGAGGGGCTGGGGGAGGTAATATTCCCCTCCTCGGAGGGGCAGGGGTGGGTTAATCGCCCCACAAACTAACAACTAACAACTAACAACTAATAACCAACAAATATAAACTTGACCTTTCTAGCACCATACTTACTCTTCGCAGCATCGGCTATACTTATCCCGATCGCCATTCACCTGTGGAACAAACGGCAGGGGAAGACGGTGAAGGTGGGAAGTTTGCGCTGGCTGGAGGCCTCGGCGAGTAACCGTTGGAGTAGCATAAAACTGAACAACTTCTGGCTGCTGGTGCTGCGCTGTCTGATATTTATACTTCTGGCCGTGGCGCTGGCACAACCGGTGTGGGTGCATCAGGCACAGAAACAGAAAAGCAACAAAGCTGTAGTAGTTGGCAAAGAACTGCTGTATACATCTGCACTAAAACCCATCAAACCAACTATAGATTCGTTGCTGCAGCGCGGTTATATATTGCACAAATACACGCCAGACCTGGAACAGATCGAGCAGGAGAAGTGGCAACAGATCAGCAACAGCATACAAGGCAGCACAGTAACGGCCAACTATAACTACTGGAGCCTTTTGTCTGCCCTGGCTGCCAAGTATAAAAACCCGCAGGATAGCATCTGGCTTTTCACATCGGATCAGCAGCAGTATTTTGCAGGCTCCCGCCCAGAAACAATACCACAGCACATCCGCTGGATTCCGGCTGCTACCGACAAAAGTATAAACTGGCTGCAGGCGGCCATCCAGACCACACCCGACAGCCTGCTGCTCATACTTGGCCACAGCTCCCGCGAGGGCACTACCTACAGCAAGTATAAAACTGCCGCATCAGCACAAAGTATAAACCTAGCCGGCAACCAACAACTGCAACTGCAACGCCAGCAGGACACGCTGCAGGCCACCATCTCCGGCAACAGCAGCAAGGTAAAAGTACAGACGGAGCCACTACAGGTAGCCATATTTTCTGATAAAACGCAACAGGCAGAAGTACGATACTTAAGAGCAGCTTTGCAGGCCATCGGCAACTATACGGGTTTGCCTGTTCAACTTAAGGCCGATACCACAGCAATTGACTGGGTGTTCTGGCTGCGCGATAAACAACTGCCGGAAAGTATAAATCAGCAGGTAAAGCAGGGCTTGCAGGTATGGGTACAGCAAAATCAAAAGCCGCAACCTATAAACACCAGCTTAGCAGGAGCGGGCGGCACAGCTATAAAAATACACCAGCTTAGCCAACCACAACCGCAGCAGCAAAACCAGGTATGGACTACCGCCAACGGAGAGCCTATACTTTACTTCCAAAACTATGGCCGGGGCAAGATATATACTTTCCGGGGCGGGTTTTCGCCTGCCTGGAGCGAACTGGGCCAGAGTGCGCAGCTGCCGGAGCTGCTGCTGCCCTTGCTCTTGCCGCAACCACAGGCCACCCACGACTACCGGGCCATAGACGAGCACCAGTTGGTGCCGGTAAATCAGGTAACAGCAGCACCGTTTAACAAAGACAAAACCGCGCAAACGCCGCTGCTGAAGTGGTTTGTTTTGGCGGCCTTTGTGTTATTTTTGATAGAAAGATTTATCGCCAACAGGCGCAGCAAAGTATAAATGGTCACACCAGAGAGCATCCATATCTTACAGCGGATTCGCAGGCAGTATGTGCAGGCGAAGCTGTGGCTGTATGCGCTGCAGGCATTGGCGGCTATACTTGTGGGGGTGGCTATACTTTGGAGGTGGAGGTTTGAGGCGCCTTTGCTGGCTGCTACCGCCGTGGCTATACTTTTGGTGGCCGTTTTATACTTTATACTTCGCTGGAGATCGGTTTCCGGAACAAATCTGCAACAGGTGGCACGCCACCTCAATAGGCAGTACTCGCAGTTGGAAGACAGCACCGAGTTATTGCTACACGAGCCTAATAACCTGCTCCAAAAGCTACAACAGCAACGTGTATCGGCGGCTTTAGAGCAGTTACATCCGGAGCAGAAAACAACATTTACCCTGCGCAGCACCGCCACTTATTCTTTCCTGGGGCTGGCACTGCTATTTTCTATCGGCATTTTATACTTGCCGGCGGCTCCCCTCAGCACAACCGAGCCTGAAAGTATAAAAGTGGAGTTTCCGGATGCGCCGGCTGTCATTGCCGACACAGCTGCTAAAATTGAGAACATCGAAATCGCTGTAAAGCCACCGGCCTATACCGGCAAAGCCACCTACCGCGCCGAAAGCCCTAACCTACGCGTAGAAGAGGGAGCTACCGTAACCTGGCGCATCCACACAAACAAACCGGCACAGCTGCAACTGGAACTGAACGAGCAAAAGCCTGTCAGCTTTAAGGAGGAAGGCAACAGCTATACGTTGTCGCGCAGCTTTGCCACCGCAGGGCTCTACACCATTAACCTGAACGGGCAGAAGTCGGCTTTTTATACGTTGGAGATCATCCCAGACGAGGCTCCAACCATACAGATTCAGAATCCGGAGCAGTACACGGAGGTGCTTTTTGGAGAGCCGCAGCGCGTAACACTACAGGCCCAGCTAACCGACGACTACGGCATCAGGGAAGCGAATATAATCGCCACTGTGGCAAAAGGAACCGGCGAGGCTGTGAAATTCAGGGAAGAAAAGATCAGACTAAACCTAAGCGGCAGCGCCAAAAACTACACGGTAAAACAAACCCTTGACCTGCAAAAACTGGGCATGACTTACGGCGACGAGCTATACTTTTACCTGCAGGCCTGGGACCGCCACCGTGGCTACACCCGCTCCGAAACATACTTTGTGCAGATCGAAGACACCGCCATCGTGGAGTCGAGCTTTGATATGTCGATGGGCGTGAACCCGGTGCCGGAGTATTTCAGAAGCCAGCGCCAGATCATTATTGATACCGAAAAGCTGCTGAAAGAGGAGAAAAGTATAAGCCGCGCTAAGTTTGAAGAACGCTCCAACAACCTTGGCGTGGATCAAAAGCTGCTTCGCCTGCGCTACGGAAAATTTCTGGGCGAGGAGTTTGAGAGCGGCATCGGTCCGGGAGGCGGCATACCGGAGGGCGAAGAGCACCACGAAAACGATGGCCACGACCATGACAACGAAGAGTTTGCCGACAAGAACAGCGCCGAAGCCCTGCTGGCCCCTTACATGCACAAGCACGACCAGGAAGGCGAAGCCACGTTCTTTGAGCCTGCTACCAAAGCCAAATTAAAAGGCGCCCTGTCCCAGATGTGGGAAGCTGAGTTGCGCCTGCGCACGCACAAACCCAAAGACGCGCTGCCTTACGAGTACAAAGCCCTGCGGATGCTGAAAGAAGTGCAGCAATCGCAGCGTGCCTATGTAGCCAAAACTGGTTTCGAGGCTCCGCCACTTAAAGTGCCAGAACTTAGGTTATCGGGAGAACTGAATAAAATAACCGCCCCATCGGACAGCAGAACTGTTGAAAGCGAGAAGCTGCTGCCGAATACTAAAGCAGCCCTGCAATGGCTGGCAAAGTATAAACAGAGCGGCAAGTATAAAAAGGCAGACGCAACTGTACTGGAAAAGGCAGGGCAGGAGTTAGCACAGCAGTCGCTAAACAAGCCCGGTAGCAACTTAAGGGCGCTGCAAGATCTGAGGACATTGATTTCGGAGATGCAGCGTGGGGAGAAGCTGTGTAGGTCGTGTCTGGTTTCTGTGGAGCGGGCATGGGTTGATCTGTTGCCACCGGCAGCGCAAACGCCACAGCCGCAGCAGGCGGTTAGGAGTAGGTTGGCGAGGGAGTATTTTAGGGAGTTAGAGAGTTTTAGGAGGTAGAGATTAATGGGGAACGATTTACACACCCCTGCCCCTCTCAAGAGGGGAATTACCTCCCCTAGCCCCTCCTAAAAACAGGAGGGGGACTTCTGCAACAACCATTTTATACTTGCTTGCCAGTTGCAACAGCCGCTTACGAAGAAGTGTCGATCCCAGCCTTTGGGTTGAGCGCCTTGTGAGATCCGGTGCCGCGGATGCGGCAGCGCGTCAGCGCAGGAGGGAACACAGCGCGATGCCCGAAGGCGAGGCCTTGCGGCCTTGAGCACACCAAAGCTTGAGATGGAACTGTAGGTTTATAAAACTGAGGATGAACAGTAACTAATAGGGATAACTTGGTTCAAGTTGCGGGAGGCAAGGAGTAAAAACAAACTATGGCTCTCCGAGCCAGTTGAGTTACAAACTCAACATCATAAAAGGACACAAGTCTGAAGACTTGCGCCATTACAAAATTTAAAGCACAGTTTTAGAGACTAGCAATAGCAACAAATAATGTATACTTGGTTCATCGCAATACCTATCACTTTACTCCTGCTATGGCTGGCATGGCGCAGGCCTAACCGACAGCGGCTGGCGCTACGCTTAGTGGCAAGCATGGTGGCAGGTATCAGTTTAACCTTACTCGTTTTTCCGCCAACTATACAGCATGCCATCAACCCGAGTGCTGCCATACTTTTAACCGAGGGCTACAACCATGATACCTTAAAAGCGCTGCTACAACAGCAGGAGGCAAAACCCAAAATTTATACTTTAGAAACTGAGGCTGATAACGCTATTACGCTAACTAACCTTTATACTTTACGCCAGCAACAGCCGGGGCTGCAGACGGTGCACCTGTTTGGTTACGGGCTACAGGAGCAGCAACTGCACGCTTTAGAAGGAATTCAACTTGTACCACACCTGTCAGATTCGCCAGCAGGAGTTCGTGCAGTTAAGTGGCCGCAGGAGATAAAGTTAGGCGAACCAATAACAGTAGCCGGAAAGTATAAATCTAAGAGCAAAAACACTAAACTATACTTGCACGCTGCAGGCCAGCTCCGCGATTCCGTAGAGATCAACTCCGACAGCACTTATACTTTTAACCTCAACTATACACCGAAGCAAACCGGCCGTTATGTTTATACTTTACTAACCAAAATGGGAGAAAAGGTAGACACTCTAGGGCAAGTGCCGGTGCAGGTAACAGCGCAGCAGCAACTAAGTATACTTTTACTTGCCTCCGCGCCGTCCTTTGAGTTTAAGTTTCTCAAAAACCACTTGGCAGAGCAGCAGCATAAGGTAGCCTTCCGCACCACCGTTAGCAAAGGCATCAACCAGACTGAATGGGTGAACATGGCAAAAGCTGACGTCAGCAGGATTACACCTAAACTACTCCAGAACTTTGATGTGGTGATAACGGAACCGCAGGCGCTGCAAAGTATGAGTGCCGGCGAAAGAGCAACCTTACAGCGTGCCGTTACGGAGGGCGGATTGGGTGTGCTTACCATTGCCACAGAGCCAGCCAACAACCGCAGCACAAGCTTTTTTACGGGCTTCCAGAGCAAGCGCCTTTCGCAACAGGACACCCGCAGCACCCGCGCCAATTGGTTTGGAAGTGGGGCAAGTATAAATGCCGCACCTTATACTTTAACCAGCACAACAGCCGTAACAGGTCTGGTAACAGAACAGGGCAACAGCCTTTTAGCCGGAGCCAAAAAGGCTGGCTGGGGCAAAGTAGCCATGAGTTTTGTGCCGCAAACTTTCCCGTGGCAGCTGGAGGGCAAAGATGAAGTATACGCCAGCTATTGGGCCTCGCTTTTGTCGGCTATTGCCAAAGAGCAAGTAAAGGAGAAGTTCTGGCAAGTGGAAAAACCGCAGGTGCCCCAGCCGGATAAGCCGGTTATACTTTCCTATACTGACTATACTATGGCAGCAGGCGTGTCACTTTCAACGGCAACTTTAACCAGCCTTTCAGACTCGGCAAGTATAAACTTACCCCTGGCACAGCACATTCATCAACCTGAAAAGTATAACGGCACCTTCTGGCCACGCCAAAGCGGTTGGCATAAAGTAGAAACTGCTAATGCAGCACCATACTTCTTCTTTGTACAGGAGCCATCTAACTGGGAGCATGAAAGTATAGCCGCACGCAAGGCAGCTACAGAGGATTTCGTGACAAAGCAAAATGCATCGCCTGCCAGTGATGTTGTTGCTTATAAAGAAGAGCCTGTTTCGCTGATCTGGTTTTTTGCCTTGTTTGTGCTTAGCAGCGGGTTTTTGTGGCTGGAGGAGAAACTGTAGATGGAATACCCACAGGCCTGAAAGTCGCTATGAGTTGAGCTGCATTTTTTCTAATAAACAATTATTGTAGATATGAGAAACAAGATAGGCGCAACATGTTGCGCCTATCTTGTTTTCTCTGCTTTACCTTGCCTGGGCTGTGTTGCCAATAATCTTGAATTCTGTTCGGCGGTTTTCGGCGTGCAGGGTTTCAGGGCAGGTTACGCCATCTTTGCACTTATTTACCAATTGTGTTTCGCCGTAACCTTTGGCTACCAAGCGCTCTCTGGCAATGCCTTTCGAGATGATATACTCCACGGCACTTTGCGCCCTCAGCTGCGACAGCATTTCGTTGTAGCGGTGGCTTTGGCGGCTGTCGGTGTGTGAGCTCAGCTCGATGCGGATGCCCGGGTTATCCTTTAGCGTCTGTACCAGTTTGTCCAGTTCTTTTGCGGCTTCCGGTTTAATATCATGTTTATCCAAATCGTAGTAGATGTTTTCGAGCACGATCGGCTTGTTCGGGGTGTCGCGGTTAAACACCATCTCCACCTTTACCGAATCTGTTACAAAGCGGCAATCCGGAGAAACTGATAGTGTTTGCGTAAGGTAGTTCGGCTTTGATCCTTTTATAATATACTGCCCACCTGCGCGTACGGGTATAGTAAAATTACCGTTAGCATCAGACTGAACCTCAATTGGTGCTGCCTCATTTCCGATCTCTGTAATCTGTAGCAAAACCTTACTAACTGCTAATTCTTTCTTCTTGCCCCGGTTTACACGCTCTGCCACATACTCAATTGTTTTACCAGTGATCGTGCACGGCAGGCGTTCTTCCTTAAACGTGAAAATATCGTCGAATCCATTGCTTGCCAAACGCCCCGAAGATAGCAGACCTGTTTTGCCGGTTGCGTCTACCTGTATCCCGAAGTCGTCGTGAGAGGTATTGAGCGGGTATTTCAGGTTCTCGACCCTGGTCCATTTTTTATGGGTGCCTATCGCTTTAAATATATCCAGGCCGCCCATACCAATGTGCCCATCCGAAGAGAAGTATAAATTACCATCCTCGCCTATACTTGCAAAGCTCTCGCGGCCAGGCGTATTGATCACATTACCAGCGTTAACTGGGTTTCCCCACGAGCCGTCAGGCTGTAGCTCGCTGTAATAAATGTCGGTTTCGCCTAATCCGCCGGGCATGTCCGAAACAAAGTATAGCACCTTGCCGTCCGGGGTGATAGCCGGATGCCCGATAGAAAACTCGTCTGTATTGTTATACTTGAAGGGTTTCACGTTGTCCCACTTATCGCCTTTGCGCTCTGCTATGTAAATGCCATGGCGGTTGGTATGGGTGCTGTTTTCGCTGCCTTTAAACCAACTGGTCGGGTCCGGGTTTGATTTTGTTGCGTTGCGCTTTACCACACGCGTGCGGGTAAAGTATAGCGTCTGCGATTTCTCGTGGTAGGCGGCGGGGCCGTTGTGGTATGTAGTGTTTATACTTGATGGCAGCGGCGCAGGAGTTCCCCAGGTACTGTCGGTGAGGGCTTTGGCAAAGTACATTTGTATGTAGCCATTGCCTGTCCAGTTGTTGCGCATGGTTTGTTTGCTGCCATCCAGCCTGTCAGAGGCAAAAAAGAGGCCTTCGCTGGTTTTGATAGGGCTGAATTCTGCCCCTTCAGAATTAAGCGCTTTGTTTTTCTGCACCTTAAACGGCTTTGGATAAGCTATCCATTTCATGGCCGTGTCGCAGGATGCAGCCATGCGTTGCGCTATAACTGCCTGCGCCGGCACTTTATGGCCATACTGCTGAAATAGCAGTTTTGCCTTTTCGTAGTTCCCGTTTCGCTTCGCCGACTCGGCGTACAGGTAAATATTCGTAGGGTCTGCATTCGGAAAGTTAACCACCTGGGCATACCAGAACTCCGCTTCTTTGCTGTTGTTCAGAATGCGGTAACTGTCTGCGATGCGCTGCACCAGGGCAATGTTTGGCTCCCCTGTGTCCAGTATCTTTTTGTAAGCCTCCAGGGCCAGGCTAAACTCAAAATTATTAAAGTGTTTATCTGCTTGCTTCATATCCTGCGCCAGCACAGCTGCTGGTCTCACAAGAGCCATCACCAACAAAAGTATAGCAGGTAGTAAGCGTATTTTCATCATCAAAAAGGTATTGTATTATAGGTTTCGAGGCGTTAAGATACGTCCTCCATGCATTTTAAAGAAAGAGTAACCCAACGATACTTCGTGGCTGGAGTAGTTGTTCATTTCGTTCAGGCTCATGTCGTAGGAGTAGCCCACGCGCATTCTGGGTGTTACATACACCTGCACCAGTGCCGCCGCCGCATTGCGCTTCGAGAGTTGCTTCATTTCCAGGTTCGTGAACATCGGCAAAGAGGTGCGGTATGAGCCTCCCACCCAAAACCTGTCGCTTAAAAGCAGGAAGGTGTTCAGGTCCACGTTGGTCGGGCTATGGAAATCCTCTTTCAAAAGTATACTTGGCTTCAGGCGCATGTCGTTTCCAAGGTCGAACATATAACCCGTTGAGAGAAAATAATGCCTGCGTGGGTTAGTTACGATCAGTTTCTCGCTGTTGTAAGGTACCAGGTTGGCAGCAGTCAGGCCCGCAAAGAAACGCTCGGTGTTAAAGAATATACCCACCTTTGCATCCGGCAACACCTTCGACTCCCGCCCCTCCGGAATGGCTACATCCGGTGTTTGGCTGCCTGAGTTCAGCATGGTCCCATCCAAAGTATACTGTGCCACCCCAACCGATGCCCCAAAAGCCAGCTTCGTATAGCGGTCCAGGTTAATTCTTACCGACATGTTGCCGTAAGCCCCTATTTTGCTCTGGGCACCCAGCCTATCGTTCACCAGGTAGCCTGCCCAGCCTATGTTAGACTTCTTTGTGGGCCCGTCCACACTCAGCGTCTGCGTGGTTGGGGCACCCTCTAACCCTGTCCACTGGCTGCGGTAGGTGGCGTTAATGTTTAGGATGCCTTTACTACCAGCATAGGCAGGGTTAATTACCAGCTCATTAAAGATATACTGCGTGTACTGTGGTGCCTGCTGGGCCGTTACCGCATGTGCGCCTAAGGCGAAGAGCACGAGTAAAAGTTTGTTCAGTAGATTTGTTTTCATAAGCATTTACCTTACAATCATCACGTAACCCTTAAATACTTTGTCCTTACCGTCGCACATGGTGGCACGCACAATGTAGTAGTAGGTGCCTTCGCTCAGGCCATCGCCGGTCCAGTTGTTTTGGTAAGACTTGGCTTTGTATACCTCGTTGCCCCATCGGTTGATGATGGTCAGATCATTATCGGCATACTTGTTCAGGTTTTTAACCACCCAGGTATCGTTGTTGCCATCGTTGTTTGGCGAGAACACATTCGGGAAAACCAGGTCGGTGCTTGCCAGGTCTTTGTCGGCAGGTATGCTCACTGGCTCACTGACACAGGTACCGTTATCTACTGTTACCGCTATGTTTCCTTTGCCTTCGCCGGCAGTTACTGTTATCTTCGTAGTGCCCTGTCCACTGGTAATTGTCCAGCCGGCCGGTACCGTCCAGGTGTAAGTCTTGGCACCTGCTACTGGCTCAACTTCATACACCAACCCTGAACATGGGGCGCTTCTGTCCAGGATCGTAGTCGGAGGAGTCAGGATCTGTACTGTCACGTTCATGGTTGAGGTTAAGCTGGTTCCGCAACCGTTTTTAGCTACTATTGAAATCGCTCCAGATTGCTTACCTACCACAACAGTTACATTTGTTGTTCCCTGACCAGAAACTACCACCCAATCACCTGGAAAGCTCCACTGATAAGATGATGCTCCGGCAGCGGCATCAACCGAATAGCTAACCGTTCGTCCGGAACACGCACTCGTAACACCCCTGATCATGCCAGGCGCAGAAGGAGGACTACTTACCGGTTTTACCTGTAACTGAGATGCCGTGCTGGCGCCACAAGTATTAGTGGCCACCACCCTTACAGTTCCGGCAGTTGTGGTAGCTTTTACTGTGATCTTATTTGTACCCTGGCCTGATGTGATGGTCCAGCCGGTTGGCACCGTCCAGGTATACCCCAAACCTGCTACGGCTGGCACGCTGTATTCCATTGTAGAGCCGTTGCATGGGTCAGCTGAGCCAACAATTGCAGCAGGCTGCGCCGGTACCGTATTTGGTTTAACCGTAAGTGTTTGGGCTGTGCCATTGCCGCACGGGTTGCCAGCCGCCACTGTTACTTCGCCGGTTGTTGCACCTGCCGTTACAGTTATCTCCGTAGTGCCCTGCCCTGATGTGATTGTCCAGCCAGCCGGTACCGTCCAGTTATAGGTGGTTGCACCTGCGATAGGACTAATACTATACTTTATACCCGTTTGGTTCTGGCAGAAGTTGGCTGCAGGCCCGTTTATACTTGCCGGTTTAGCCAGGTTGGTTTGCAGTGGAGCTACATCCAGTGTGCTGGCCGTGCTGCTGTTTCCGCAGGCATTTACTGCAAATACCTTTATATTGCCGGCGTTGCTGCCTGTCTGCACCTGTATACTTGTAGTGCCCTGCCCGGATACTATCGTCCAGCCAGCAGGCACTTCCCATGCGTAAGATGTTGCCCCTGATACTGGTGCTATCGAGAAAATAGAGGACGCTCCCACACAAACAGCACCTGTAGTCGAAATAGGCCCAGGTGCATTTGGTTTGGTGGTTGAGATGGTTACCTGCTTGCTTACCGTGGTGTTGCCACAATCGTTTCTGGCAGTAAGGGAAACAGTTCCGGCAGTTGAGTTCGCTTTTACAGTGATTTCCGTAGTACCCTGACCTGACTGGATTGTCCAGCCGGCTGGTACCGCCCAAACATAAGTGCTAACGTTTACGGCAGGGTCAACTTTAAATGTGGCTGTGCTATTGGTGCAAACATCTGGCCCGCCTTGCACGATCGTTAAGCCGCTAGGCCCTTCTGTTGTAGGCTTCACGGCCAGGGTCTGTGCCTCGCCTGTACCACAATTATTTGTGGCAGTTACCATAATATTTCCTGGGGTAGTTCCCGCAATAACGGTAATAGAAGTGCCGCTCTGAGAAACAACCTGCCACCCTGTTGGCACAGACCAGGTATAACTTAAGGCTGTAGGAACATCTGCGATGCTAAAAGTATACTCTTTACCCACGCAAGGCACAGCGGCACCTGTAATGGCGCCTGGCTTGGCAGGAGGAGCAGTGGTTACAACGGTGGTCAGCTGGGTTTCGCTGGTAACGCCGCAAACATTTACGGCCCTTACCGAGATAGTAGCTCCCACAGATCCGGCATTAACGGTTATACTTGTAGTGCCCTGTCCCGAAACGATAGTCCAGCCATTGTTAATAGTCCAGATGTATGAGGAGGCAGTTGGTACCGGTGCAATCGTGTAAACCAGGTTTTTCTGGTTATTACAAACTGATACAAATCCGGAGATCGCTTCTGGCTTAGCAGGTGGCGATGGCACTACTTTTACATTTATACTTGCCTCGGCACTAACCCCACAATCGTTAACTGCTTTGATAGTTACCTTACCCTCTGTGCCGCTTGGGGTTACGCTTATTTTGTTTGTATTCTGACCTGAGTTGATCACCCAACCGGCCGGCACAGCCCATATGTATTCTGTCACTCCCTCCAGAGGGGTTACACTATACTCGAAACCTGGCATACCCTGGCACACCTCCGCCGGACCAGTAAGCGTGGTAATTGGGCCTGGCACTGTGGTTTGTGGGGTTACATCCAGTTCTCTTACAGCACCCACCCCACATACATTGCTGCCTCTTACCGAGATCTTACCTTTTTCAGAGCCAACAGTTACTGTAATGGTTGTAGTACCCTGTCCGGATAAAATTGTCCAGCCAGTCGGGACTGTCCAGGTATAGGACGTTGCTCCTGAAACACTAGCTATAGTATAAGTTGCCGTGCTTTTGGCGCAGCCATACTGCTTGCCACTGATTGCCCCTGGCATTGCCGGAGGTCCTTGCGTGGGCTGCACCGTTTTTATACTTGCCCCGCTTGGTCCGCACACGTTTACGGCTCTGGCAGTAATCTGACCGCCGCTGGTGCTTGCATTAACGGTTATACTTGTAGTGCCCTGACCAGCCGTTATAACCCAGCCAGATGGCACTGTCCATAAATAACTGGTTGCCCCAGCAACTGGCTCAATGGAATAAACCAGTCCTTTGTCATTAGCACAGGAGTTGAGTTCCCCCATTATCGGGCCTGGTGCATCGGTAGGAGAGAAGGTAGGAGTTACCGTCATCGTCTGGGCTGTACTTAAACCACAGGCGTTAGAGGCTTTTACTGTTATACTTCCAGCTGATTTACCAACCGTTACCGTGATGCTGTTCGTGTTCTGGCCTGATTTGATGATCCAGTCGGATGGCACCGTCCATACATAGCCGGTAGCGCCTGGTGTGGCATCTATCTCGAAGGTGGCGTTGCTGCCCACGCAGCTATTGTCTACACCCCGTATCGATACATTTATCACCGGCACTTCGGTTGTTACCTTCACCTGAAATGTTTGTGCCTCGCTGGCTCCGCATTTGTTTGTTGCTATTACAGATACAGGGCCACTGGTCGGGCCGGCTTTCACCGTTACCTCCGTGGTACCCTGGCCTGCCATGATCGTCCATCCGTCCGGCAACGACCAGGTATAGCTGGTAGCGTCCTGCACCGGATCAATTTTATACTTTAGACCTTCTGCACCAACGCACACATCGTTATTACCGCTTATAGGCCCGGGCTTAACCGGAGGATCTGGCAAAATGGTAACGAAAAGCACCTGCGCCGGACCTTCGCCACAGATATTACTGGCCTTGACTGTGATCTGCCCTGACTGTTGCCCCGGCTTTACACTTACACTTGTTGAGCTAAGCTGTGTAAATTGCCACCCTGCAGGCACGCTCCAGATAAACTTAGAAGCCCCTGCTACCGGTGCGATGCTATAGGTATAGGTACCGTTGCGACATACTTCTGAGGGTCCCGCAATATTGCTTGTTTCGGATAAGAGCACGCAATAGTTGATGATCGTCGAGTTATTCATCAAATCCTCGTCAATATTGTCGCCCTCTACCACGGCACGCGCAAAGCCAAAACCAGACTTATTGAGTTTTACCCGCAACGTAAGCGTTACTGATTCCTTAAACGCAATCTTTCCGATCTTCCATTCACCGGTTTCCGGTGTAAAAATGGTTCCGGGCCTGCTGGTAGTATAGCTAAGCAGATCGCCTATAAAGGCTATGGTCCTGACAAAGGCGTTTAGTTCATCGGCCGGGCCTTTGTTAGTTATCTTGAAATAGATTTGTACTTCTTCGTTGTGCTGATAAGCTTCTGTTCCGGTTACACTGGGGCTCATCGAGATCTCGATCATCAGATCGGAAGGGGTGTTCAGGATAGCCTGACTCAGGAACATCTCGTTCTCAAGCGATATTACACGCCCCTGCAGGCGCACGCCATCACTAAGCGTTACTTTTCCTTTTGCAAGAAAGGTACCTTCCAGCACAGCGTTTTTACCAACAGCCAGGTCTCCTTCAACTACCCACAGGATGTTGCTTGTGGCGGCCTTGTTAGCATAGTCGAGAACGGCATTGTTGGATATGGTGAGGTTGCCCGCAATATGGAAAATATAAGTGGGCTTCGACTTGCCGCCATCGCTCAGCACCACATTGCCCGAAAAAACAGCATCGTTGTCAATTTTGTAAACTCCGGGGCCATAGGTAAGGCTACCCAGGTTACGGTTAGATTCAATAAGCTCTCCGGGAAGTATAAGTGCATTGTTATAGGCAAGCTTGGCATCCAGCAAGGCCTGCTTCGCAGCATTGGTGTTTATCTCGGGTGGGCGAACGGATATAGCCGGCGGAAAACCTGTTATGGTGCCATTGGCGACTCCCAGGTTTGCATTAACAACGGTATTTCCCGTGCTGCTTACCTTTTTTTCAGCCAGCGCATTATAGTTGTAAGCTGATCCGAGTGAAGGGATCTGCTGAGCAGAAGCAAGAAGAGATGGAGCGCAAAGGTATACTACAAGTAGTATAACTTTCCATAATAAGCTTCTCATTAAGATGTTTTGTAAAAGTTTGCTATAAAGACCTTATTTAAATAAACTCTATACAGCTAATGCAGCACTCCCCCTTGCACTAAATTAGCCACCTGGTTTCCGAGCACAACCACTTTAAAAATAAAATGGTGCAATCGCTCAAGAAAAATTCACTAAAAAATTAGTAAAACCTTAAAATTATGCGTCGGTGTCTGTTTGTTCTTCTAAATTTTAATTTTTTTTTGTACAATCCAAATTATATCAGAAAAATAAAATTTAATTGTTTAGAATACATTGTTTTACGCATGAATAACCCTTCATATAAGGTCAATACAATTTATTAACTGTTACCCCAAATCAATATTAAATAGTTAAAAAATTGTACTATTCAAGCAAACCTTTGCCGACTCATCTACAAAGGTAATACTCTATTAATCAGTTACAAATAATTCACAACAATTAAGAGAAGCAATAAATATTGCTGTAGCGAATGGGAGGAGGGTTTTTGTTTTATTTGAAATGACAAAGAAGCTTGAGTTAGTATTTAAACATTAAACAAGTATAAGCTCCTTCGCTAAATTAAAATTTAATTATCCGTATATTACCATATCCATTGCGGACAAATGATTCGTCTGGTATTTAATAATTTAAAGCCAACTACTACTTCATGTGTACCTGCGCTTACGCGGTTTAAATTAGATAAAGTGGCGTCATAGGAGTAGGAAATGTCGATCAGAGGGTTAACGTATACACCCACCATAGCTACTAATGCATCTTCGTGACGGTAGGAGGCCCCTGCCCAAAACTGCTGCCCATAAATCACGCGAACATTTGCATCCACAGAGGCCGGACTTGGATTGGCCAGCTTGAGCATGACAGAAGGTATTACATCGATTTTCTCGGTTGGTGATAACCTGTAGGCACCTGTTACAAAATAATGCCGCTGCAGATCCAGGCTTGGATTGTTATTACCTTCCTGCCTAAAGCTTCCAACATCTTCCAGCAGCTGCGCCCCGGCAACACCCACTGAGAAATTCTTAGAATACAGCCAAAGCCCCAGGTTCAGATCCACCACGTTGTTATTAAAGCTACCTCCGCTTACTAAAGGGTCGTTAGGGTTAGTAAATTCCAGGTCGCTTGCGTTTACGCTGTTCCGGATAACACCTACGGCGGCACCAGCCGAAACATTGATCGAGTTAGTTAATGGCAGATGATAGGCATAGGAACCTGTTAAACCTGTTCGGCGCAGAGGGCCTGTCTTATCTGTATGAAACGCAACGCCCACACCATGATGCGCCAGTGCCCTGTGGTACTTTGTGCTGGCTGTCCCTTTGTTGAGCGGTGTATGTGCCGTTAGGTAAGTCGTAACCGGGGCACCATCCAATCCAACCCACTGCCGCCTGTGGCTCACTTTTATGTCTGCGTAGTCCTCTATGCCTGTAATGGCTGGGTTAAGCAGGTAGTTGTTGAGCATGTATTGGCTGTATTGCGGGCGTTGCTGCGCCTGCACCTGCAGTACAACTGCAAGCAACAGCAGGGCAAGTATATTCAGTAGGTATCTGTTCATTTTTAGCGAATGATGGTAACGTGGCCCGAGATGGGTTTCTCCAGCCTGTCCAGGTAAATCATGTAATAATAGGTGGCTACTGGCAGGTCCTCTCCTTTGTAAGTGCCATCCCAAGGTGTGCCATAGCCATTGGACGTGAATATGAGATTGCCCCAGCGGTTAAAGATCTCAACCCGTGCATCCGGATAGTTTTCAATGTTGCCTATCTCCCATATCTCATTTACGCCATCCCGGTTAGGGGTAAAAGCGTTAGGTATTGTAAGGGCCGGAATTACCTCCACTGTAACCTCATCTGTATCTACGCAGCCTTCAGCAGTGGTAACGGTAACGGTATAGGTTGTGGTCTTGTCCGGGCTGGCCACAGGGTTTGAGACAGTGGCGCTGCTAAGCCCCTCTGCCGGCTCCCACTGATAGGTTACCCCCCCGGATGCACGCAATTCCACCGTTCTGCCTTGTATAATGGTTACGTCTTCGCCGGCGTTGGCCTCTGGCGTAACTACTTTTACAGACGCCGTGGTCCGGGTAGTGCTGGCACATCCCCCCTGACTGACTGCCTGCACAAAATACATCACAGACTGGGTAAGGTTCGGTGTCTGGAAGACCGGGCCTATAAATATTGGCGAACCACCTGTTGCCACGTCATACCACTCATATGTTTCACCGTTTGCGTTGGCAATAGATAAGGTGGCAGACTCTCCGACACAGGCCGTCGCATCGCGCACTGTTAGCTTTGGCGCTGCAGGCACCGGTTTAATGGTGATCATTACTACGGCAGATGTATCGGAGCACCCGGCAGAGGTGGCCAATCGCCTGAACCAGGTGTTTTGGTTAATCGCTGCCGGTGTATAGTTCTGGCCTGTGTTATTACCTGCCGCGTTTACAAACCCTGTTGTGGCACTGATCGTGCTGCTCTGCCACAGGTAAGTATAACTACCAGAACCGCCTGTCGGGTTGCTGCCCGTGAGTTGCTGTGGCTGCGTACCTGCACAAACCGTCTGATCAGCAGAAATAGTATTGTTGGCAACGCCAGGATTAATAGTAATGGCTACCACAGCACTGGTGTCGCCGGCACACGCGGCAGATGTTACAACCCGCCTGAACCAGGTAGTTCTAGTGATCGGGCCAGGAGTATAGCTTTGATTGCTGTTGTTGCCTGCAGCAGGTGCAAAACCTGCCGTTGCGCTTGTTACGCTACTCTGCCACAAGTAAGTATAGCTGCCTGAGCCACCTGTAGGCGCCGACCCTGTAAGTGGCGCCGGAGCAGTGCCCCTGCACACCTGCTGGTCTGCGGAAATAGTATTATTGGCAAGGGTTGGCAACACAGTGATTTTGATTGCCTCGGAGGTGCTGGTACACCCTCCTGATGTAACCTTGCGCCTGAACCAGGTATCCTGCGTCAGGTTGGCCGGAGTATAGTTCTCACCGTTGTTTACCCCTGGCGCTGCGGCAAAGCCTGTTGTAGCGCTTTGCGTGCTTACCTCCCACAGGAAAGTATAAGGCGCCCCACCACCACCTGTAGGCCTTGTGCCTATCAGCGGGGCAGGAGTCTCGTTGGCACAAATCTGTTGCGAGGCGCTGATCGTGTTGGCAGAAGCAGGAACAGGGTCAACGGCCACTATCTCCACTACATTACTGGTATCGGCGGAACAGCTACCCGATATCACCAACCTCCTGAACCAGGTGGTTGTGGTAATAGGCTGCGTAGGGGTATAGTTTGGCGTATTATTTATTCCTGGCGCAGCCGCGAAGCCGCTGTTGGCATTTGTGGTGCTTATCTGCCAGGTGTATAAGTATGGCGTGCTGGTGTCCCCGCCGGTAGGTATGGTTCCGGTCAGGGCCGGCGGGGTTTCGCCTTTGCAGGTGTTGCGCACCGGGTCACCGTCTATGGTGTTATTAGCAACTGCCGGCACCACCTTAAGCGGTATGGCTGTTTTGGGTCCAATACAGATCACGGAGTTTGCCGTATCTACTGCCGCTACATAAAATGTGATATCGGCAGTAAGCGAAGGAGTAGAGAAAGATGGACCAGTGGCAATAGGCGTGGCATTCGGGTCATTGGAATCGAACCACACGTAAATCGGCCCCGGACTGGTTGGCGTTAAAGTAACGATATCGCCGGCACAAGCTGTTTTCGGAGGCTGGATTGATGGCGCCGCGGGCTGCTGAAGTATAACTACCTCCTGTGTGGGAGCGCTTTGCCCTCCCTGGCTACTGTATATATCATCCGAGCTGCCGCACTCGTTCACAGCCTCTACAGCCACTGTATACCTGCCGGGTGTGGTAAAATCATACTTAAAGTCAAAAGTATCGGAGTTGAAAGTACGGGTAACACTGGTTGGGCCAGTAATGGTGATGGTAACCGTTACCTGCTCGCCCAGGTTCTTGTCTATGAACAAACCGCCTGTTCCGCCGCCACCCGGAAAACCGCCTCCGCCTCCGGCACCCCTGCTGCTATAATCGATAGTTGTAGGGCCGCACTCGGTGACGCTGGCAGGCAACTGCACCTGCGGCCAACCCACCACCACAGACTGTGATGTAGTGTCGCTGCCACAGCCATTTGTAACCACCAACTCTATGTTATAGACACCAGATTTTGTAAACTTAAAAACCGGGTCTTTAGAAGTAAGCGTGCCCGACTCCAGTTCAAATCCCTGGTCGGGCTGTATGGCCCACTTATATGAAAGGCCGCCTCCGGAAGAACTATCGGCAGGAGCGATCAGTACGGGCACACAGGGAGGCTGCTGGTTTTCATCCACCCGCTTTTTGTCATTGGCCGAGAAGTTTGCCCTAGGCTCCTTGCTCACTACAAAGTCTTTTTTGAAGATCACTTCGCAGCCATTGCCGGCCACGGCTCTTATCGTTATCGGGAACACCCCCACCGAATCATAGGCTGTGGGGTTTTTTATCGGGAAGTCGCCGCGGCGGTACTGCTGCTGTTCTCCGTTCCCCCAATCCACGAAGTATGTTCTGATATCTGTCAGGAATGGGTCAACTGTTTCGTTTGTGATTTCAGCGAATACCTCAATGTCATCATCGGCAACGGAGTCTGGCAAACAAACCTGGAAGTCCTCTTTTTCCGAGAAATCCACCTCTGGCAGGCTGCGCACTGTTATGGTCTGGCGCACCGTGTCCGACTCACAGCCTGTCTGGCTGGTTGCAAACACCTTCGTTACAAATGGCACTGTTCCTACGCCTTGCGATGCGTAGGTGTGGGTTACGTTGGCACCTCGTGCTGTGCTGCCATCTCCAAAAATCCAGGTATACACGACATCCGGTTGCGGCGCATTAACCGAGAAGGTGAGCTCGGTGCCGGCACATTGCTGCCCGGTCGGGCTTACCAGGAAGTTAGGGTTTGGCGGGTTAGGGTTTACAATCACCTCGATCTCGTTGGAGGTATTTGTCTGGCAATTGGAACCCGTAATGCGCACTGTATACTTGCCAGCTATACTTGCAGTATAGGTGCTACCGGTTGCCCCGGGTATGTCTGCCCCGTCGCGTATCCATTGGTAGCCGGTTATGTTAGCGCCTGTGTTGGCCCTTAGCTCAACGGTTTCGCCCTGGCACAGCACATTGCCGCTGCTTGCCGTAATGGTAGCGCTACAAGGAGAACCTCCTCCCTGTGCACTTACGATGGTGGTAGATAACAAGATCAGGCACAGTATCAGGAAAGTAGTGTATAATTGCTTCAGCAGAAGATGCATTTAATAGTGATTATAGGGTGAATCCAAAGCTTCATCAGCCTATTTTACATTACGATAACTATATATATTCAGATTCAAGGCCGGCCAAACTAGCTTATAAAGTCAGCTTTAGCCAACAGAAGATGTCGGGGAGGGTGTGCCCACTGGAAGAGAATCAGAGGCAGGCGCACAATCACCCTTAACCTCTAGTGCTAAAACCTTAAAAAGGTTACAACCAGGCTTTAGTTTTTGCCCGTTGCTATACTTTTAACGCATTAATTACATGCAAATTGTGTGTGCAGACAACACTGCGATACCACTAAAAACAACAGGCCCCGCAACCGAAGCTGCGGGGCCTGTAATGCTGTGCTAAGGACGCTATAACTTACTTCGTCACAACCAGTCTTTGCACAGCCTGTAGTTTATCGGCTTTGACGTGAACCATGTATACACCTGCAGGCAAATGAGCCACATCCAGGGCCTTCTGACCAGTGAAATTGCCCAGATCCTTGCTGTACACAACCTGGCCTAACATGTTAACGAATATAACCTGAGCCTGCTTTAAAGTATGCTGTGTGTGCAAGACCATCATATCGCTCACCGGGTTTGGATACATGGTTATACCCATAGTTGCGGCTGGTGCGGACAGTGCTGTTGCAGTGGCACCATAAAGCCCAACATCATCCACATTCCATACTTCGTTTGAAGAGTTATTCTTGAGCAACAGTTTAAGCTTTACCGATGACGTGCCGTCCGGGATGTTTACCTGAATTCTGGAAGGGGCTTTATCAAGCGCAATATCACCGATTTCGTTGTTTGCCTTGATAAATGTTTTGGTGATTGGCGAGCCGGCCATCGTAGTTAACACAGCCGTTCCGTTCATGCCATACCTCACATTATTATCAGTCTGGTCACCAGTGATTCTTACATCCGGCGTTGCGGAAAAGGCAGCACCATTAAGGGCCACATATACTTCAAGCAGGTCTCCGTTCTCTATCCCGTTGCCAGTGGATACAGACACTGAAGAATTATACAGCTCCACATAAACACCCGTCTTACCGGTAACATCCACAGAGGCAAACTCAAGGGTGCTCGTAGTGGAGTTAACCTGATGGCTTGATCCGCTGCGCAGACGCTGGCCACTAGGGTAACCTGTGTTTACTGACGATTTGCTAAAGCCGGAAGTAACTGCCCACCCGTCTGTAGCCGTTCCATTAAAGTCCTGAAGCGTAATCAGGTTACCATTGGATACAGGCGGAGTTGTGGTTGCAGCGGTAGTGGTAGCACTTTGAGTCGGGGCATTATTGGTGGCATACTTATACCCATTAGAACAGCTTTCAAACAATTGCACATAGTATAAACTGCCAGCCTCCAGACCAGTTATGGTTACGCTGTTTCCGTTGCCATTGTAAACCAGCCTGCTGCCATCAGGCAACGCTGAAGCCAACGTATAATTTGCATTAGCGCCTGCATAATCATTCCCATCGGCAGGCAGAAACGTTACTCCCGATGCTTTGCGCAGCACAACCAGCCTGCCGTCACCGGTGCCATTTGTCCAGTTAAGTATAAAACTTGTTTGGGTGATGCCGGTTACCGTTACCGCTGATGGTATTGCTGGTGTACCACTGCATGTATAGTCTGGCGTGGTTATCGTGGCTGTCGGTGCGTTAGTTAGCACATAGCTTTCTGTGGAGGAGCAAAACTCGAATACCTGCAGATAGTATGTTTTGTTGGCTGCTAAACCTGAAACGCTTACGCTTGAGCCGCTGCCGTTGTATACAATCCGGTGTCCGTTGCCCTGGTCGGTAGCCAGGCTGTAGTTGCTGTTAACCCCTGTGTAAGTGCCAGATGGATTTAAAGTTACCTGGCTGCCTTCTTTTATTACAACTAAGCGGTTGCTGCCATTGCCATTAGTCCAGCTCAGGTTGAAAGAAGTTGAAGCAAGGTTATTTATCACCAGGTTAGAAACCGGCGTATTGGCCTCGCACACAAACCCCCAGGCTTTGGCTACCAGCTCCGGATAATCGATGTATGGGTTCCTGTTGCCCTGTGCTACCTCAATACGGTTGTTACGCTCCCGCTCTCTTGCGTCTACAGGGTCCTGCAGGTGCCACTGGTACAGTGTATTCGGATCTGCCACCGCCGATAAAACTCCTTTGCCTGCATCAAAGGTTTGCCCGGCGTGCATGGTATAAAAGTAGAAGATAGCCCTGGCCAGGTTACCCTTGTGGTCTTCGCGTGGCTCAAAATGGGTATTGGTGTCCTCACTGTACTCATCAATATTGGAGGTTGGTATACTAGTCTGAGAAGAGGCGCCTCTGATCCATTTTGTAGTTTGGTTGTCTGGTATCTCAGCAAAGGGATCGCTTCCACGGTCACTGTTCCAGGTGGTATGTGTCGGGAAAAGGTGGTGTATGTCTGAGCGCATTCTTACAGCCTCATCAAACCACGATTGCGGCACTGTGTGCTCACAGTTAATGATACCTACATCTGTTGAAATGCCGGTTTCGCTGTAAGGTTTGCTTTCCTGATAACCCGAATATACACAGGTTACCATGTTATTGTAGTTGTCGATGTAGTTGTACATCTTTCCGCGGGCTGTACTGTAATCCAGCACCACACGCTTCCCGTCGTACCAGTTGGTACGAAGCCAGGTTTTTAACTCGTCGCCAGACAGGTTGGATGGAGGTGCGGTTTGCGCATGCGCGTATTGCACTACCAGCAGCAATGCCAGTACAATGCGTAGAATTCTCTTCATATTAAGGATGGAATGGGTTGATTGTGAGGCAAAAGTAATTGATTCCACCACTTACAGAATATGCGCAGGCATTATATTATTGTTATTATCTCAATATTCTACAACTTGTGTTATAAATTCTTTAAAAGAGGCAATCTACAGAGCTACTTTATAATTGCGATTCGTTGCAAAAACTGCCTCTTATCAATTTCCAGGAAAAGGACATACACTCCGTTATTGAGGTGAGTCAGGTCTATGCTAAAATGTGAATTTACCACACTAGTTGCCTGCTTATGCACCTCTCTACCAGCCAAAGTATAAACCGTTACCCTTAAGTTGTGCAAGGGTTGCCGCGTTTGCAAGATAACCTTACCTGAGCTTGGGTTAGGAGCAAGCAAAATACCCATATTTGTAAGGTCGGACGTTATAGCATTTGGTTGTGGTGTTGCATATACTTCCTCTGAAAAATCTGAGAAGCACCCCTGATCATTCTGCACACGCACCTTATAGGTTCCTGTTTCCTCGATAGTAATGCTTTGGGAGGCTGTTTTGTTAAGCTCGACACCATCTTTAACCCATGTATAAGCCACACCTGCTATACTTGAGGTTAGTGTTGTGGCTCCCTGGTTTATACTTGGTTTTGCCGGGGCTGGCAGCACCGTAATTTTAACAGGCTCACTTATACTTGGAGAGCAAAACTCAGACACAACGAGCCTCCTGAACCATGTGGTCTGGGTAAGTGCTGCCGGCTGAAAAAATTTACTGCCTTTTTTATCGAGGTTTGGCACTGGATTATAATTAACGCCATCCGTACTGTATTCCCAGTCATACTCGTACAGTACCAGTTCACCTCCTTTTGGTGCCAGCCCTCCCAACTGGGCAGGAACCATACCCGCACAAATCGTCTGGGGCTCCCCTATATTGTTTTCAGAAAATTCCTCCTGAACCCGAAGCATAACCATTTTCCGTGGCCCTGCGCACCCTGCTCCGTTTACTGCTTCAACAAAATACGCTGTATCCTGCACAACAGGGTCAGTGTAAATAGAAACACCCTCTTTGAACACATAGTTGGGTCCTCCTGCAAAGTACCAGCGATAAGTTAACCCTGACTCAGGGTGCTTTATACTTAGTTTAGCACTGTATCCACTGCAAACATGTAATACATCTACTTCCGGCAATCCTGGTAAAACCGCCACGGTTATGAGCACAACATTACTGTAAGAGCTTTCTGATGAAGCGGCACTAACTTTTCTTCTGAACCATTTCGTATGTTGTAGCTCACCAGGCTCATAATCTTTTGAGGCTGCACCTTCTATCCCCGTAAAGTTTACGCCATCTACGCTTTGCTCCCATTGGTAAGTATAATTACCGCCACCTCCCGTTGGCTGTGAACCTACTAACGTAGCCACCCTTTCTCCGGCACATATCGTATGGCTTGTTCCGATAGAGTTGTTTCCCACAGCAGTATTCACTGTAACAGTATATGCAGCTCTGGAGCTTATGCAACCCAAAGAACTCATGGCTTCAACATAATACGTTCTGCTGCTCACCAGCTGTGGGGTGTAATAAGTAACCCCTGTTGCAATTGGGCTGCCGCCTGTGCTTGCGTTAAACCAACGGTAAGCTAGTGTGGGATCGGGAGATATTACCTGTAGAGTGGCAGAACTCCCATAGGGTATCGTAACACCACCATCAGCAGGCTTTACAGGTACAGCCTGAACTTCTACTTTAACAGCATTGCTTATACTTTGCTGGCAATCACTTGTTACAACACGCCGAAACCAAGCAGTTTGTGTTAAGGCCCCAGATTGATAGTTTTGATTTGTAGCACCTTGAACAGGCACGAAACCTTCATTCGCACCCACACTGCTACGTTCCCACTGATAACTGTAAAAGCCATTACCGCCAGTTGGTACTGTACCTGAAAATATTGCCGGAACCTGACCTTCGCAAATGGTTTGAGCAGAGTTTACCTGGTTGTTTTGTATAGCAGCAATCGGGCAGGTTTGCGCGAATAATGGGTAAGCCTGCAGTAAAAGTAGCTTTGAAAGCAATAAAAGTATGGCTTTGGGTAAAGTTTGATTCATACAATGTATAGTGGCTGGCTTTAAGTATATAGCATGGCTAATATTACTAAAAAGCAATTAATATACAGTCAGCAACACATAATAATTTACTATGAACCAGTGTTATGCGAAGGGTGCTAGAAAAGACGATGCCGATCTAAATTGTGAAACAATACTTAAAGTATAACTGGATATTGTTTTGCTGCGCAGAGGACTTCAGAAGTTTTAAAATGAGCAATCCGCGGTTTGACTTGTGGTAACATGGGATAAAGTTGAAGGCTTAAACAAAAACAAAAAAGCCTGACTCATTTCTGAATCAGGCTTCTCTTTTGGTAGCGGGAACAGGACTCGAACCTGTGACCTTTGGGTTATGAGCCCAACGAGCTACCAACTGCTCCATCCCGCACTGTTATTGTGTTACAAAAGTATAGCAATAAACTTTACTATGCAAGTATATATACCCAAAATCGCTAAAAAAGTTGAGAAGTTTCAGAACTTACTGGTCACCCCAAAGTGTATCTTCGAGTATTTCAAGGACATAGGCTGTTGCTCGGATTTACCCAGAGAGTAAACTAATTGAAAAATACCTGCCCCGGTACTAAAGCTGATGCCGCCGCCTACGCCAAACGGAAAGTCGGAAGCCTCGCTGTTTTCAAGATCGCTGCGGTAGTAGGCCTGATCGTAGAACAACAGCACATACGAATCAGAGGCAGTGAACAGGCGGTACTCCAGTGTACCCACAGCGTAGGAGGATGCAAAGAAGAAGTACTCATCAAAGCCACGCAAGGTGTTCAGTCCCCCGATGCGGTACATATCGTTCAGGAAGATCTGGTCGTTTAAGAGGGCCTCTCCGCGCAGGCGGGTCAGTAAAGCACTGTTCTTACTCAACCGCAGGAAATTCTCTACCCGCAGCCCCAGGCTCAGCTGTGTTGTTTTCAGGTCCAGGGTATCGTAAAAGCTCTTCTCAAGGTCGCTGTTGCGCAGCAGGGTCTTTTTACCAGCCGCAAACTGCAGCTCCACCAGCCTGCCACGCCTCGGGAAATAGAAGTCGTCCAGGTTGTTCCAGAGATAGTTCAGTCCATAGGTGTTGGTGCGGGCATCGGCCAGGTCCAGCCTTTGTAGGCTTTGCACATTTGCCGAAGACAGAATGCGGGAGTTACGCCACTCGGTAAACACACTGAACTTGCCATACTTTAGAGTATAATAAGCCAGCTGTACCCGGGGTTGTATGGTAATAAAAGATGAGTCCTGCTTCAGAAGATTAAACTTTGTACCTAACTCGAAAGGCGTTCCCAACAGGTTTGGGTGCAGGTACTCGCCGTTAAGTATAACCGAGCCTTTGTTTACCCGTCGCCACTGCAGGCCTAACTGTTTGCCACTGCCTCGAATATTCCGGATATTGAGGTTAGCCTCGCCGGTTATCAGCAATTTATCCTGCCGTGTCGGGTCTGGCAAAAAGCCTACAACACCATCTATCTGGTTAGCCTGCCTGTCGTCCAGGAAATAGTATACTTTGGCTTTATCGCGCACGAACTGCACTTGCGGAGGCCGTGTTTGCCGGATGTAGGGCAACGAGGTTACCATGCGCTGCGATGCATTCACCTGGTCCTGGTTGTAAATCTGGCCAGGCAGCAACTGCAGGTAGCGCATCAGAAATTTAGGCTGCGTTTTGGTATCGCCGATAATTGCCAAGGAGTCGTAGGTTACCACAAAGGCTTTCTCTACCATCAGAGCTGCCTCCATTCTGCCATTTTCTATCTTCACGGAATCCAGCCAGACAGAGGCGAAGGGGTAACCGTTGCGTTCAGCATAGTTCAGGATCCGCTGTTGCAGCTTCACGTATTCGGCAGGCTTAAACGGTACATGCCGGTAAAATTTCTCCCGGAAACCCGACTCTATTAATATACCCTCGCTCAGGTTGCCATTGCGGAGCTGTGCCCACTCATAGCGCTGCCCTAAATGCAGTTTCACGTGGAGCGTATCGCGGCGCAAGTATAAACTGTCGGCAGAAGCAAGCAGGTAGCCGTCCTGGTGAAGCTGATACACCAACGCTTTTGCTTCTTTGCCAGCCTCGGCAGAGTCGGGAAGGGCATTGCGGTAAGTATAGTTCTGCAACAAGGGCTGCTCGTGGGGCAGGGGCTGCACATGAAGTATAATTTTGGCCCGGGGCGTAGTAACAGGCTGCTTTTGTGCCTGCACATGCGGCAACCACAAAAGTAAGCTTAATACTACGAGGGCTATTTTATACATTTGCGTGATTAATGTGCTAATGGATTAATGTGCTGATGTGGTAATAATTTAGTTATACATCAGTAGACAAGTATACTTCTAAGGCAAATGTAACGATAAAGCATTGAATGTTTTTGGTTTACTCATTTATCGCCAATTGAACAATTAGTCAAGTTTATACATTCACTTATTAGCGCATTACCACATTAAACAATTACCTCATTAACTAATAAACAATTTATACTTTGTCCGGCATTTACCTCCATATCCCTTTCTGTAAGCAGGCCTGCCATTACTGCGATTTCCACTTCAGTACATCCATGGGGCACAAAGAGGCTACCATACAGGCTATTGCCCGGGAACTGGAGCTGACGCAAGCTTACCTGCAGGGGCAAACGGTGCGCACCATATACTTTGGCGGCGGCACGCCTTCATTGCTTACCAGGCAGGAACTAGAGTTAATGCTAGAAACCATAAAAAAGCTGTACAAAGTTTCTGAGGATGCTGAAATTACGCTGGAAGCCAACCCCGACGACCTGAAACCGGAAAAGCTGCAGGAACTGCGGGCAGCAGGCATTAACCGCCTGAGCATTGGATTGCAGTCGTTTCATGAGCCGCACCTGCAGCTGATGAACCGCGCCCACAACGCTACCGAAAGTTTGCAGTGCGTAATAGATGCACAGGCAGCAGGGTTCGAAAACATTACCGTAGACCTGATCTATGGCATACCGGCACCTGACCACACCATCTGGCACAAAGACCTGGAAACGCTCTTCTCGCTAAATGTGCAGCATGTTTCGTGCTATGCCCTTACCATTGAGCCCGACACTGCGCTTGGTCGCTGGAGCAAGAAAGGCAAGTTCACCCCATCCGAAGATGACTTTACCGCACAGCAGTTTGAGATTTTACTGGAGCAGATGGCGCAGCATGGTTTTGTGCAGTACGAGATCTCTAATTTCTGCCAGCCTGGCTACGAGTCTAAGCACAACAGCAATTACTGGCGTGGCGTGCATTATCTGGGTGTGGGCCCAAGTGCGCACTCTTTTAATGGCGTGTCACGGCAATACAATGTGGCAAACAACCGAAAGTATACCGAAGCCATTACCCAGGGCACAATACCTTTCGAGCTGGAGACGCTAAGTATAGCCGACCAGGCCAATGACTACCTGCTTACAACCCTGCGCACCATCTGGGGCTGCGACCTCACCCTGCTGCGCAATAAGTATAAGCACGACCTGGAGGCAAAGCATGGCGCTTATTTACAGGAACTTCAGCAAAAAGAACTGGCAAACATAACAAACGGAGTGCTGTTTCTAACAGATAAAGGCAAACTACTGGCAGATCAGATCACCCTGGATTTACTGGCAGAGTAAAACAACTGCATTATTAAACACAAAAGCGGCTATGCTCCGTACAAAAATAAAGGCTGTATGCCGAACATCAGGCTAAAATCTCCATAGCACCATGTCTGTATTAAACCTCTCACTAGTGTATCATTCCGATGACTTCAAAATTGAGGCCGATGACAAGCTTGCTTATATCCGCACCGAATGGCTGCGTCCGCTTACAGATAAGGAGTTTACCGCAGAAGCCATGAAAGCGTACCAGGTAATAGCAGACAGAAATGCCGAAAAAGTGCTTGTAAACGCTCAGCAGGTATCTATACTTGGCCCCGAAACCAAAGACTGGCTTTCCAACACCTATTACACTCTTTTCTCAGATACTGCCGTTAAAAAGATGGCCAGGGTTATGCCTGATAATCTTTTTAAAAAGCTTGCACTGGCATCTGTGGTCACCCGTGCCGAGGCATCCACCAACATTTCTTATACTATCCAGGATTTCGCCTCTGAGTCAGACGCTGTCAACTGGCTCCTGAACGGATAAAAGCGCTCAATTTTCCCACTCTCCAAAGTATAGGTTTCAGCAAATTAGTTTATACTTGCCAAAAGCTTGATATACTATGGAAGCCACCATCACTTACCAGAACCAGATTTATACTTTTGATCCGCTGCACCCCCTGGACATCTCCATGCCCCTGCACGACAGGCAACCGCAAATGGAGTGTTTCTGGGCAGAGCCGGTTCAGTTTGATGTGATACGTGTAGGTGATTTTGTGGGCAGCGTGGCAGAGGGCGGCAGCACCAACTACAAACGGGTGCACGTAACCCCGCACGGCAATGGCACCCACACTGAGTGCTACGGCCACATCTCCGCCGACGAGAACGCTACCATCCACAACTGCCTGAAGCGCTTTCTGTTTGTGGCCCAGCTGGTAACGGTGCAGCCAAAGCAGCAGGAAAACGGTGATCTGGTGGTAATGCTGGAAGATGTGGAAAAGCAGCTGCAAAGTATAAAACCCGAGGCGGTTATACTTCGCACCCTTCCGAACACAGATGAGAAACTCACCCGCCACTACTCCGGCACCAACCCGCCATACTTAGAGCACACCATTGGGCAATACCTGGCCGAAAAAGGCATTCAACATTTGCTCCTGGACCTGCCCTCTGTGGACCGTGAGATGGACGAAGGCAAACTGCTGTGCCACCATGCCTTCTGGCAGTACCCGAAAAACACCCGCTGCGGCGCTACCATCACCGAGCTGATCTATGCCCCTGACCATATTGCAGACGGTTTATACTTGCTGAACCTGCAGATCGCCAGCCTGCAACTTGATGCCAGCCCCAGCAAGCCTATACTTTATACTTTGCAGCCAACTCTGAATCAATATTTTTAGTTATAATTTCAATTAATTAAATCCAATTCCGTTCAACCTTCGTTATAGTCGAAAAATTTAATACTATGATGAAAGGTTTCCTTATTATTTGTTTCTTTTACGCGTCGTGCTGCTTTGGGCAGGATTTAAATCCATCTGTAAGTCAATCAGATACAACAAATGTTTTAATTAAGAGTACTGTTACCTCTGAGTTAGAAGTACCTGAGGTATTCAGGAAGAATATCGTGAAAATGAACCTGTCTTCGCTGGCGTTTAACAACTACAGCTTCAGCTATGAACGCTCTCTATCTCGCAAAACCACAATTGTAGCCGGTTATAGATTTATGCCTGAAACTATCGCCTCGCACATGTTTGCTTCTAAAGAGTTGATCAACAGCATTATGGAAGATGAGGGTGACGACATCACTGATGACTTAGATAGTTCTCTTTTGGCAAATACGACCTACACCGGGGAAATAAGGTTTTATACCGGAAAAAAAGAAGGGGCAAGGGGCTTTTACGTGTCTCTTTATGGCCGGCACATGAACCTTGAGCTAGCTTTCCCTTACGATTATACTTATAACAATAACACGTATCAGCTCCCTTTTGATGGCCGGATGACTGGTTTTGGAGGTGGCGTAATGTTCGGAGCCCAATGGCTGATTGCCAAGCGCGTTGCTTTAGACTGGTACATAATAGGGGCTCACTACGGCAAATTTAACATCGACCTGCCTGCTTCTGTAAACCTTAGCACCTTAAGCGAAGCCGGCAGAAAAGATCTAATAGAAGAACTGGAATCAGTAAATGGAGAAATAGCCGGCGTCGACGTAATGGCAACAGTAACGAGCCAAGGCGCACACCTGACAGGCAAGGCTCCTTACATAGGTATAAGGGGGGCAGGGCTAAGCTTAGGGGTAGCCTTCTGACACCTGCCGGTTTATTTCGGTTTGTGAGAAGTAAAGTATAATCTGGGGTCTCCCCTTTTGGGCAGGGCCGTTAAGTCTAACGAAAATTGTCCCCTTGAGGACAAGTGAAAACGGGAGTTTGAAACTTGTCCTCAAGGGGAGAATCGTTGTACTGCTATATTAATGCTTTAAGCATCACTGAGGAGCAAATTCTTAGAACTTAACGGGCCCGCCCCTATGCGGTATCCCATTGTAAGTAAAGCCAGTCTCTCTAAACCGGTATACTTGCCCTACTACTTAAAACAGTGCCTCGGCCACTTTCCGCACTGAGTCTGACTTGCCCATGGAGTAGTAATGCAGACACGGCACGCCGAACTCCATCAACTCTCTGGACTGCTGTATGGCCCATTCCACGCCTACCTGCGCCGCTGCCTTGTTATCCGGGCACGCCTCTATGGCATCCGCCAGGCCGCATGGTATTTCCACATGGAACAGGCTTGGCAGTAGCGTTAACTGGGTCTTGGTCGTCATCGGCTTCAGGCCCGGGATGATCGGCACGTTTATACCTTCGGCACGGCAGGCATTCACAAAATCGAAATACTTCTGGTTATCGAAAAACATCTGCGTAACAATGTAATCAGCGCCTAGTTCTACTTTTCTCTTCAGCCAACGCAGGTCCGATCTCATGTTGGGTGCCTCAAAATGCTTTTCAGGGTAACCGGCCACGCCGATGCAGAAATCGGTGCAGCTGTTGCTCACTTGCTCATCGTCCAGGTAACAGCCGTTATTCATCTTCACCACCTGCTCAATCAGTTCTGAGGCATAATGATGGCCACCCAGCTCCGGCACAAAACGCTGCTCACTCTTCACGCAGTCGCCGCGCAGCACCAGCACATTGTCTATACCCAGGAAGTGCAGATCTATCAAGGCATTCTCGGTTTCTTCTCGGTTAAAGCCTCCGCAAATCAGGTGCGGCACCGTGTCTACCTTATAGTTATTCTGGATGGCTGCGCAAATACCCACCGTGCCCGGCCGCTTACGTGTGGTGATCTTCTCCAGCAGTCCGTTCTCGCGCTGTTTGTACACATACTCCTCGCGGTGGTAGGTTACGTCTATGAACGGTGGCTTAAACTCCATCAGCGGGTCTATGTGGCTGAACAGGGTTTTCATGTTCTCACCTTTGAGTGGGGGCAGTATCTCAAAAGTGAACAGCGTTTTGCCGTTAGCGTTTTTGAAGTGGTCTGTTACTTTCAATTTATGTTGATTTTTACCTCACCCCGGCCCTCTCCTAAAAACAGGAGAGGGTGAAGCAAGATTGAAGTATAACTAATTACATTTTGTGCTGTTCCGGATTTACTGATCTGGAACCTGTTCTGCTGCGGATATCCTTATCCGCTTTACCCACCCCTGCACCCCTCCGAGGAGAGGACTTCTGTCACTACAGCTCTTAAGGCAAATTACCTGTCGTCTCCGCTTAACCTCCCTTCACACAAGATCCTTACAGGATGACAAAATAAGAAAGCAGCTATTATGATGGCAGATGAAGCAGTAACAGCAGATTCCCCTCCTTAGACAAGTCGAAGATCCCGGACTTGTTTCGGGAGAGGGGTTAGGGGTGGTTGGATACTTACACCGCCTGCTGCGCCACCGGCTTTGGCTCATAGTTCAGGTTTGGCGACAACCAACGCTCCAGCTCCTCTTTCGGCATACCTTTGCGCTGCGCAATGTCGGCCACCTGGTCTTCACCGATCTTGCCCAGGCCAAAGTAGCGCGACTCCGGATGAGAGAAGTACAAACCGCTCACCGAGGCAGCCGGGTACATGGCCAGGTTCTCAGTAAGTATAACTCCGGTTTCCTCAGCATTCAGTAAGTTAAACAGCGTGACTTTCTCCGTATGGTCAGGGCAGCCAGGGTAGCCTGGAGCCGGACGAATGCCTTTGTATTGCTCTTTTATCAGGCCTTCGTTATCCAGTTGCTCTTCCGGTGCGTAGCCCCACAATTCCTTGCGCACCTTTTCGTGCATCAATTCGGCAAAGGCCTCGGCAAGCCTGTCTGCCAGCGCCTTTACCATAATAGCTTTATAATCGTCGTGCTCGGCTTCATACTTGGTCAGCAGCTTTTCAATACCAAATCCAGCTGATACCACAAATCCGCCAATGTAATCGGGCACACCTGCCTCTTTCGGTGCCACAAAATCAGAGAAAGCTAGATTCGGCACGTTAGCACCTTTTTTGCCTTGCTGCCTTAAGGTATGGAATTCCGTCAGCACGTTTTCACGTGAATCATCGGCGTATACTTCGATGGTATCGTCGGCCTGCACGTTGGCAGGATAAAAACCTACCACGGCACGTGCTTCCAACAGCTGCTTCTCCACGATCTCCTGCAACATACTTTGTGCATCATTAAACAGCTTGGTTGCCTCAGTGCCCAATTCCGGATCATTCAGGATTTTCGGGTACTGGCGCTTGAGCTCCCAGGTATGGAAGAACGGTGTCCAATCGATGTAGGGGACGATCTCCTCCAGAGGGTAGTTGGTGTATACTTTGTTGCCCAGGAAACTTGGTTTGGTAGGATGTGCCTCAGCCCAATCCACTTTATACTTGTTGGCGCGGGCTTCTGCTATACTTGCAAATGCACGGTCTTTAGTTCGGCCCAGGTGGTCTTCGCGCAGCTTCTCATACTCTGCGTTTATATCGGCAATGTAGCTGTCGCGGTTGCTACCCAGCAGGCTGCTTACCACCGTTACGCTACGCGATGCATCGTGCACGTGCACCACCGGCCCGCTGTACTGCGGCGCGATCTTCACGGCGGTATGTACCCGCGAGGTTGTAGCTCCACCTATCAGCAACGGAATTTTCATACCTCTGCGCTCCATCTCCTGCGCCACATACACCATCTCATCCAGCGATGGCGTGATCAAACCACTCAGGCCAATTATATCTACCTGTTGCGCCTCGGCCTCAGCCAGGATCTTATCCAGCTGCACCATCACGCCCAGATCTATTACCTCGTAGTTGTTACAGGCCAGCACCACACCCACAATGTTTTTGCCGATGTCGTGTACGTCGCCTTTAACGGTAGCCATTAATATTTTACCCTGCGAGGATGAAGAGGAACCAGCCTTCTCGGCCTCCATAAAAGGCATCAGGTAAGCCACCGCCTTTTTCATCACGCGTGCGCTTTTCACCACCTGCGGCAAAAACATCTTTCCGGCACCGAACAGATCACCTACTACCGACATACCTGCCATCAACGGACCTTCAATCACATCCAGGGTTTTAACGGCTTTTTGTCTGGCCTCTTCAGTGTCTTCATCGATATGCTCTACAATACCGCGTACCAGTGCATGCTTCAGGCGTTCTTCTACCGGAGCATCGCGCCATGTGTTGTCGGCTGCTGTGGCTGTTTTACCTTTGCCTTTGATGGTTTCAGCGTAAGTGACCAGCTTCTCTGTTGCATCCGGATAGCGGTTAAAGATCACGTCCTCGATCAGGTCGCGCAGTTCTAGCGGTACTTCCTCGTAAATGCCCAGCATACCGGCGTTCACAATGCCCATATCCATTCCGGCTTTCACGGCGTGGTAGAGGAATACCGTATGCATGGCTTCACGCACAATATCATTGCCCCGGAAGGAGAAAGACAGGTTACTCACACCACCACTTACCTGTGCGTGCGGTAGGTTGGCTTTAATCCACTTCACCGCCTCAATGTAATCTACAGCATAGTTGTTATGCTCTTCGATGCCGGTGGCGATGGCCAATATGTTCGGGTCAAAAATAATGTCCTGCGGTGGGAAGCCTACTTCATCCACCAAAATGCGGTAAGAGCGTTCACAGATCTCAATGCGGCGCGGCAGCGTATCAGCCTGGCCGGTTTCGTCGAAAGCCATCACCACTACAGCAGCACCATACTGGCGCACTTTGCGGGCCAGTTTCTTAAAGGCTTCTTCGCCTTCTTTCAGGCTGATGGAGTTAACAATGCTTTTACCCTGCGTGCATTTCAAACCAGCCTCAATCACGCTCCATTTCGAAGAGTCGATCATGATCGGCAGTTTGGCAATATCGGGCTCGGAGGCGATCAGGTTGAGGAAGTCGGTCATGGCCTGCTCTGAGTCGAGCATGCCTTCGTCCATATTCACGTCAATGATCTGGGCACCGCCCTCTACCTGCTGCTGTGCAACTGCAAGTGCCTCTTCAAACTTACCGTTAACGATAAGGCGGGCAAACATCTTAGAGCCGGTAACGTTGGTGCGTTCGCCGACATTTACGAAAAGTGTGTCCTGGGTGATGGTGAGGGGCTCGAGGCCGCTGTAGCGGGGGAGAGGGGCTACTGGTGTGGGAGTGTGCGGTTTATACTTCTGCACTAAGTCTGCGATTACTTTGGTGTGTACAGGTGTGGTGCCACAACAACCACCGAGTATATTTACTAAGCCTTCTTTCAGGTATTCTTCAACTATAGCGCCCATCTGCTGGGCAGTTTCGTCGTAGCCACCAAAAGCGTTTGGTAAACCAGCGTTCGGGTAGGCGCTGATGTAGCAATCGGAGATACGGGCCAGCTCTTGGATGTGCGTTTTTAACTGACGCGCACCCAGGGCACAATTAAAGCCCACGCTAAGTATAGGTGCATGCGAGATCGAGTTCCAGAAAGCTTCCACCGTTTGGCCAGACAAGGTACGGCCACTGGCATCTGTAATCGTGCCCGACACCATGATCGGGAGCTCCTTGCCGCCGTCGTTTACAAACTGCTGTATCGCAAAAAGAGCAGCTTTACAGTTAAGCGTGTCAAATACCGTCTCTACCAATAGTAGGTCGGAGCCGCCATCCACCAAACCACGCACCTGCTCATAGTATGCCTCCACCAGCTGGTCAAATGTAATGGCGCGAAAGCCGGGGTTGTTCACATCCGGGGAGAGGGAAGCCGTGCGGTTGGTGGGGCCGATGGCACCTGCTACAAAGCGTTTGTGCGCAGGATCTTTCGCTTCTAGCTCGTTTGCTGCCTCACGTGCTATTTTGGCCGATTCATAGTTCAGCTCATACACGATATTCTCCAGACCATAATCGGCCATGGCTATACTTGTGCCGCTAAAGGTGTTTGTCTCTATGATGTCGGCACCGGCCTCCAGGTACTCGGTATGGATGGTTTTGATCACATCGGGACGGGTAATGGATAGCAGGTCGTTATTGCCTTTCAGGTCGGAGGGGTGATCTTTGAAGCGCTCGCCACGGAAATCGGCTTCCGTTAGCTGGTAACGCTGGATCATGGTGCCCATGGCGCCATCGAGCACGAGCACGCGCTCCTGCAGCAAAGTATAAATCGGATGTGTTTTGGCGATCATTGTTGGTGTCTTTCTTCTCGTAAGTCTTTGCGTTCGCTTATCAAGAAGGACACCCCAAGGCAGGATATACTATCTTATCTTTTCCTGGTTAAAGTATAACCAGGAAGGGAATTAGCACCAGGCTTGTACAAGGTTGCTAAGACGTCATAGGGCCCTATCCCTCGGTCTTTCTTGATAAGAAGCTGCAATTTATCAGATATATGTGAAATACGAAATCTTTTCGGTATTGATTTGCTGATGTTAACCCCATAAAACAGAAAAGGACACTTAACGTGTCCTTTTCCTCAAAGTCTAATCTACTTTTAACGGTAAATCAAACTCTATGATATTATATACGCCAGTTTATGGCCGATGTTACCGAATTGTTAAAGTTTTTTCAATAAAAAAAGGGACACCTCATGGCATCCCTTTCTCCTAACTGCATAACAGTTATACTTTGCTTACGCTTCTGCTTCTACCTTAGGAATTACAGAAACATAAGAACGGTTTTTAACGCTCTTTCTGAACTCTACAACGCCGTCAACCAAAGCAAACAAAGTATGGTCTTTGCCCATACCCACGTTTTTGCCCGGGTGGTGTGCAGTACCTCTTTGTCTTACAATGATGTTACCAGCGATGATGTCCTGGCCACCGTAAATCTTAACACCAAGTCGTTTTGAGTGTGACTCGCGGCCGTTATTAGAACTACCAGCTCCTTTTTTGTGTGCCATTTTGTTTAAAATTTAATTCAGGTTAGCGGGTGCATCCCCTGAAAAGATTCTTCGATTAATTTCTTCTTACTGCTTAACCAATGCTCTCGATCAGGACCTTAGTGAAGTGCTGGCGGTGACCATTCTTCTTACGGTATCCTTTTCTTCTCTTCTTTTTGAAAACGATTACTTTGTCGCCTTTCACAGTGCTAGTAAGGATTTTTCCTACAACCTTAACACCTTCAACGAAAGGAGCACCTAAAGTAATAGTGCCGTTATCATCAGTAAGAAGAACATTGGTGAACTCTACGGCGTCACCCTCATTGCCGGAAAGCTTGTTAGCGTAGATGAACTTACCGCTCTCTACTTTGGTCTGTTGACCTGCGATTTCTACAATTGCGTACATCAGCTTCAATGTATGTTTAAAATTTAGTCTGCAAAAGTACGGCACATATTTTAATTATGCAATGCCTTATCGCATAAATTGTTACCAGTTACCAGATCCTACACACTAAAATGTGGATAAAAATGTTGAAATCCACAACGCACTTTTTTAAAGCCCCTGAATTGCCCTGCAACTTGTTTTGCATCAATAGGATACACAAGCCGTCACTTATCCACAAGCCAAACCCCTGATGTGTAAATCTATTTTCAGCTTACACAAATCACCCCAGCCACCCTGCTGGTTTTACACAAACCATTGCGCCTAAATCTGACAAGATTACTCACAAAACCCACTCACATAGCCGCAAAAGGCATTTTACAGAGATTTAATAGTTTCTTAACAATATTCTAACAAAAATATATAGCTTAACAACTATGTGGATAAGCGTGTGCATTGCTGCATAACACACACACGATCAAACGCTTAAAACAATGTGAATAAATTGAACAACTTTCGTCGGCAAATTCAAGTTCAAATCTATATATTTGAAGTCAGGATAGTACCGGATGCCAGTCAGACATCCAGCTAAACATAAATTCTTACAGGGTGTTTTCTAAGCAAAGTTGCTTACCCTTCAACAAATAAAACGCTTACTTACTAGCTTATGGAGCCAATACTACAAGAGAACCCAAACCGCTTTGTACTGTTCCCAATCCAGCACGATGACATCTGGCAGATGTATAAGAAGGCTGAAGCCAGCTTCTGGACTGCCGAGGAGATCGACCTGTCGCAGGACCTGAAAGACTGGGAGAACCTGAACGACGGTGAGCGTCACTTTATCAGCCACGTATTGGCATTCTTTGCGGCATCCGACGGCATCGTGAACGAGAACCTGGCGATCAACTTCATGCAGGAGGTACAAATCCCGGAGGCGCGTTGCTTCTATGGTTTCCAGATCATGATGGAAAACATCCACTCGGAAACATACTCGCTTTTAATAGACACTTATATAAAGAAGCAGTCTGAAAAGGATTACCTGTTTAACGCGCTGGAAACGGTGCCGTGTGTTAAGAAAAAAGGAGAGTGGGCGTTACGTTGGATCAACAGCGAGAAATTCGTGGAGCGTTTGATCGCTTTTGCGGCTGTGGAGGGTATTTTCTTTTCTGGCTCTTTCTGCTCTATTTTCTGGCTTAAGAAGCGTGGTTTAATGCCTGGCCTTACTTTCTCTAACGAGTTGATCAGCCGCGACGAGG
Source organism: Pontibacter sp. GD7 (assembly GCF_058216375.1). NCBI lineage: Bacteria > Pseudomonadati > Bacteroidota > Cytophagia > Cytophagales > Hymenobacteraceae > Pontibacter > Pontibacter sp. GD7. Next base: position 181,122 of record NZ_JBYZMP010000001.1, read on the forward strand.
GCCTGCACTGCGACTTTGCCTGCCTGCTTTACTCTATGCTGAACAACAAACTGCCGGAAAGCCGTGTGCAGGAGATCATACGCGATGCCGTAACCATTGAGCAGGAGTTTGTAACAGACGCGCTGCCGGTTGACCTGATCGGCATGAACGCAAAGCTGATGAGCCAGTACATCGAGTTTGTGGCTGACAGATTGTTAGTGGCCCTGGGCTGCAGCAAGATCTACAACTCGACCAACCCATTCGACTTTATGGAAATGATCTCGCTGCAAGGCAAGACAAACTTCTTTGAGAAGCGCGTGGGCGAGTACCAGAAGGCCGGCGTAATGGGAGACAAAGACAAAAATGTTTTTTCTCTGGACGAAGACTTTTAAGATAATTAGAGATTCACTATGTTTAGGAAGCCAAAGGGAAAAGGCCCATCTTCTTTTCCTACCTAAACATTAATACATACTTACCACTGCACGATGCCTGCAGCCTTTATGTAACAGGCCTGTGCAGAATCTTAGTTGGCATAACTGCCATCAGATGGGGTATTTCTACCCTGCTATATAGTAAAAGCATTTAGCTTTACACATAATCAGTTGTACTACAACGGCTTATACATATAATACCGTATTGGCTACTTGTATACCTCATAGTGCATAAACTCCTGCCATAAGCAGCAGGGCATCTATATATCATTCAGTCAACCCGAGGCCTTTAACCTCGCTAATAGTATAAATTATATGTTAGTAGTTAAACGAGACGGCAGACGCGAATCCGTCAAATTCGATAAAATTACGGCACGCATCGAAAAGCTGTGCTATGGCCTGAACATGGACTATGTGTCGCCGATCGAGGTGGCCAAGAAAGTGATTGACGGGATTTACGATGGCGTAACTACCGTGGAGCTGGATAACCTGGCGGCAGAAACAGCGGCGTCGCTTACCACCAAGCACCCTGATTATGCGGTACTGGCGGCACGTGTGGCTATCTCAAATTTGCACAAGGTAACGAGCAAGTCGTTCTCCAATACCATGAAGCGACTTTATACTTACACCGACCCAAAAACGGGTGAGAATGCGTCGCTTATCGCCAAAGATGTGTATGAGATCATCCGTAAAAATGCGGCTCTACTCGACTCTACCATCATCTACGATCGGGATTACAACTACGATTTCTTCGGCTATAAAACCCTGGAGCGTTCATACTTGCTTCGCCTGGATGGCAAGATCGTGGAGCGTCCGCAGCACATGCTGATGCGTGTGGCCGTGGGTATACACAAAGAAGACATTGAGTCTGCTATTGAGACGTATAACCTGATGTCGGAGAAGTGGTTTACACATGCCACACCAACGCTATTTAACGCTGGTACGCCTAAGCCACAGCTGTCTTCGTGCTTCCTGCTTGCCATGAAGGACGACAGTATACCAGGCATTTACGATACCCTGAAGCAATGTGCACAGATTTCGCAAAGTGCCGGTGGTATCGGTCTGAGCATCCACAACATCCGCGCAACGGGTTCATACATTAAAGGCACCAACGGCACCTCCAACGGTATCATCCCGATGCTGAAGGTGTTTAACGACACGGCCCGCTACGTAGACCAGGGCGGCGGAAAGCGTAAAGGCGCCTTCGCTATCTACCTGGAGCCATGGCATGCCGATATCTTCGACTTCCTGGAGCTGAAGAAGAACCATGGCAAAGAAGAAAACCGTGCCCGCGACCTGTTCTACGCCCTCTGGACTCCAGACCTGTTTATGAAGCGTGTAGAGGAGAACGGTGACTGGAGCCTGTTCTGCCCGAACGAGGCACCTGGTCTGGCTGAGTGCTGGGGCAAAGACTTTGAGCGCCTATACGAGAAGTATGAGCGTGAGGGCCGTGCCCGCAAAACTGTTAAAGCTCAAGATCTATGGTTCCATGTGTTGGAGTCGCAGATCGAGACGGGTACGCCATACATGCTGTACAAAGACCACGCAAACCGCAAGTCTAACCAGCAGAACCTGGGTACCATCAAGAGCTCTAACCTGTGCACCGAGATCATGGAGTACACCAGCGAAGATGAAGTAGCTGTTTGTAACCTGGCCTCTCTGGCGTTGCCTCGCTTTGTAAAAGAGGAAGGTGGCCATAAGGTGTTTGATCACCAGAAGCTGTTTGATGTAACCTACCATGCAACAGTTAACCTGAACAAGGTTATCGATATAAACTATTACCCGGTACCTGAGGCAAAGAACTCGAACATGCGTCACCGCCCGATCGGGTTGGGTGTGCAGGGCCTTGCTGATACTTTTATTCACCTGCGCATGCCATTTGAAAGTGATGAAGCACGCGGCCTGAATAAGGATATCTTCGAGACGATCTACTTCGCAGCCATGACGGCTTCTAAGGACCTGGCCAAGAAGCAGGGACCATACGAGACGTTCAAAGGTTCTCCGCTATCGGAAGGCAAGTTCCAGTTTGATATGTGGGACGTTACTCCGGAGAGCGGCCGCTGGGATTGGGAAGAACTGCGCCAGGAAGTAATTAAGCATGGTGTGCGTAACTCACTGTTGGTTGCTCCGATGCCTACTGCTTCTACTGCACAGATATTGGGCAACAACGAGTCGTTTGAGCCTTATACTTCTAACATCTACCTGCGCCGCGTACTAAGTGGCGAGTTTATGGTAGTGAACAAGCACCTGCTGCGCGACCTGATTGCCTTGGGCATCTGGAACGATAAGATGAAGAATGACATCATCGCAGCAAACGGCTCTATCCAGGAAATTCCAGCTATACCGCAGCACATCAAGGACCTGTACAAAACAGTATGGGAGATCAGCCAGCGTGCCGTGATCGATATGAGTGCTGATCGTGGCGCTTACATCTGCCAGAGCCAGTCGCTGAACTTGCACGTGCAGAACGTGAACTTTGGTAAGCTGACCTCGATGCACTTCCACGCCTGGAAGAAAGGACTGAAGACAGGTATGTACTACCTGCGCACCAAAGCAGCTGTAGATGCCATCAAGTTTACCGTAGAGAAACAGGCCGCCGAAACCCTGTCGCCAGTGTATAACCAGCAAGATCAAAACCGCAGCGATATGAGCTGCTCACTCGATAACCCAGACGCTTGCGAAGCTTGCGGATCGTAAATAACTAAAGAAGGAGGGCTGATTGTCCTCCTTCTTCTTTTTTCCTACCAATTCTATACTTCCTGTTACTACTGGCTCCCTGCTAGCGGATGGAATACTGTTATTTATACTTTTTAGCCCATTCTTTATAGTATACAACATTGAAACCCATTCTATTTACTGGTAATGGCTTAAACAGGCTATTAGCAAATATTATCAGGAATTACTCTTCGGATAAAGCTCCTTGTGATTTAAAGTTAGAATTAGATATAATTGCTAACAACATTGACGATGTGGCAGGACTTTGGGAAAGATTTAAACAAGCGTTTCCTAAAATCAAGCAGTTTCACCCCAATCTATGTGATGAACAGATACTTAGTATTTGGAATGCATTTTCGGATGAGGACCTTGTCAAAAATGTTATTCCTATGAATTTAATAGATAAGCTGAATAGTAAGTTTGATATAACTCGGAAAGAAAGTCTCAAAGAGGTAGCTTTAGATTTTAAGAGATTTGAAGGCTCCTCAGGTTATAGCACAATACGGAAGCTTTTTCCAAGCTTTGGCTTAAACTTTGAAAATATGCTAAAGCATAATGGAGTAGAAGAGCTTTTTATTTGTACCACAAACTATGATGGCATACTAGATACCTTGCTTACCTACCCTGTAAGGATAAATGGCACTCATTTTATTTACAGTGATGGATTTGGAAAAAGCAGTTTGCCAGGCCATCTAAAACTGTATGAGAACTTTTTAAAAAGTTCCAAAAGGTGTATGGTCCATTTACATGGCTCATATAAATTCGCAAAAAAAGGAGGCAATACATATAAGTTAATAGGTAACATTTATAATGATGAGCCTGTTCTTGTGTTTAATAACCCATTTCTAAAGGAAAAAGAGATTCTTGATGATCAGGTTCTTTCTAGTTACTATAGAACGCTTGTTGAAAAGTTGAAGACCAATAATAGGATAATCATTATAGGAAACTCCTTTAGAAATGAACCGCATATAAAAGAGCTAATAAGTAACTACTTTGATCGTCCTAATACTGAACTCATAGTATGCTCTTTAGATCCGGATGAAGTTGTAAAAGAGCTACAAAACTATTACTCAAAAGAGATTTATCAGTTCTCTACTAAAGAGATACATAGTGAGCGACAGTTATTCAGCTTGCTCTATCAACTCTTTATGCCAAACATTAAGAATAGTGATACAAGTATAAACAACAGAGGTCTTGTAGCATAGCTGCCTAACTTCTACAAAGTTTTACAGACCTCGCGGCGTCTTTACGACCCGCGAGCGTCTAACCCTCCATAACCTAAGCTACGAAGCAATAGCCTTCACATCCTTAGACACTCGCAGGAGCTGCGCACGCTGCGAGGTCTGCAGGGAGCTACTTTAATACTCCAAGCTAACATCTATGGTGTTATAGTATAGCGTGGTTGTTCCCTCGAAACCTGAATCTGTGCCAATAATAAGCCATAAATTGCCATTGCTGTCGGCTGTGATCTGGACAGGATTTTGCAGGTTGTCTCTTTGAATGAGCTTGTACTCCGAAGTATTCCCCGGTATACCTACATTACCCAGCACTACCATGTCCTGGCCGCCCTGCGACTGCCCGCCTTTGTCGATGTTCATCCTGACATTGTTGCCGGCACCCTGCATCTCTACAGGGATTGGCTCAATTGTACTGCCTCCGGCTTTTAAATACACGCTTCCCCCAGGGCTGCCGCCAATTCCCGCTGATTGCTCCGGATACTGTGAAGCGAGTTCTATTTCGAAGGTAACGCTATATGTATGGTTCGGCTCAAGTCCGGTTATCTGCTTTTTCATAAACATGAACAGATCATCGCTTATGTTACGTCCAGACAATTTCATGGCCATACTGTTCTCACCAATCTCGGCTGGGAGGGCTTCACGGTCAAACTCAAACTCGAAGCGGCTTTTGTCCCAATCTTTAGGGTAATCAGCGAACCCTCCTTGCCAGCCTTCAGCGTTTTGCTCAAAAGTATAAGTGTAGGAAGTGTTTGGCGTGATGATGCTGTCGTTGTCATCGTCGCATGCAAAGCACAATACTGACATGACGAGCCAAGCAGAAAGTTTATTAATAGTTTTCATAGTTGTAGACTTAGGTTTTGTATAACATACTTAAGCCTACGGGTGTGTAAAAAGCACGTTATCCTGCAATACATAGTATGAAAGCTGCTTTTTTAAAGGAGAGGCTGGGAATGATCGGCAGGGGAAAAGCTGTTATTTACTTGCGAGAAGCTTTTATACTTGAAAGAAGTATGATCTATACCTGGTAGCTGAAATTGACTCTATTAGCCTTGTTTGCGAGATTGCCCTTATGTACGAGGTGTTCGTTAACCTTAATGTATAAGTTAAGCACCTTTTTGATGAGGTTTATGGTCACTGGATTTCACCTCGGCTTTTAAGGGTTCAAGCAGCCACTCCAGTGCCTCTTCTTCGGTAACGAACTCTTTGATTACCATGTCTCCAATACTGCCAGCCCGCTTATACAATTGTTCCATGGCCATGTTGTTAAAAATGTCTGCAGAGACCACAACGGCCATACGCCGGAGCGGTGTAGCTAATAGTTTTGGTAGAAGTTCTAAGGCCGCCCATTGCAGGTCCTGTTGCCTGATGGCGCGCATTGTTCTTTGATCTGCCAGCCAACGCTCAAGCTTTTCATCCTGACAGAGTTGCGCGCAACGCAAACCGTTTTCTCTAAACTCCGGGCTCGAAAGAAAACCACGCCACTCCGCTTTTCCCAGTTGCTTGTCTTTGTCAACCAGGATGCTAACCACATCACTTTGATAGCGCAACTCCAGCATAGTGTAAAAGTTCTTAATATATTTATTATATACGAACATAGGGGTGATAGGAGAAAGCCCCATACATGGGGAACCTGCTACTGTTTTTAAAGGTAACATTATTCAACAAAATAGCACAACGCTTTTCCCTGAAGCTTCGTTTTCTGCTAAAATGGTTTGTTGCCGATACGGAATTGAAGCCTTTAAGTGAGGGGAGGCACGTTATTATTTGCTTTCCGGTTAGTGGTTTAAAGGGTGTAGACCCTGAAAAAACAAAACCACCTGCCGGAATAGAGCAGGTGGTTTCTAAAACTACACTTAATCTGTTACTGTTTTAAAAAGCGGAGCGTTTCGTGGCGTTGCCCATCGCTTAAAGAAACAAAGTATGCGCCACCTTTCAAGTTCTGTACACTTACTTCGGCTTCTGCTCCTGAGGTAGTAGTCATCTGTTTTACCAGTCTGCCTGATGCGTCCAGAACGGTCAGGTTAACCTTGGTTCCAAAACCCGGAAGGCTGATGTTGATCACATCTGTGGCCACTGTAGGATAAAGTACCGGCTTAGCAGCTATACCTGCCACTTTGTTTGTAAGCTCTATGGCAACAATGGCAGAGAAGGATGTTGTTCCATTGTAGTCTACCTGCTGCAGGCGGTAGTAGTTAAATCCAACCACAGGCTTCACATCATTGAAAGTATAATTTATAGTTCTGTTGCTGTTACCGTTGCCTTTTACTTCGCCAATTTTAGTAAAGGTCTTGCCATCCTGGCTACGCTCTACTAAAAACTTGTCGTTGTCTTTCTCCATTGCTGTTACCCAGGTAAGCACGCTCTGGCCATTCTTCAGTTGCCCTTTAAACGAAGCCAGCTCCACAGGCATTGCTGTTATACTTTCTTCTGCCATAGCCCAGGAGATATCGCTTATCCCTATGCCTTGTCTGCCTTTGGCGGCATCATCGTTAAAGTATCTAAGCTCTACGCGGTCTATGTTGGCAACAAAGCTGATCGTAACGTTACCTTTGTTGGAGGTTACTTTTGAGTCCACACCATCCACTTTAGCTCTTGCTGCGCCATTGCTAAACTCATTCGACACAGTAGGCAGCATCATGTTTTTAGTTAAAGGTATAGCTGTGGCACCGTCATACCCGATCACCTGTATCTTATCTAAAAACTGACCGGCGTTACGGTCCACATCGTACAAGGTAAAAGTCAGACCAGAAACACGCTTACCAAGCTGCATTGTAACCTGCGTGCCTGCTGCTGCTCCGGCCCCAGACTGAATTAGTGTAAGTGTATTTCTATTTAAGAAAGTAGTACTCACCGCGTCTGTCTCTACCGTAGTGCCTGTACCAATGTTAGATCTTGTCCAACGCATGGTTACACCATCTACAGTATAAGGATTAACGGAAGTAGCGGAAGAGGCCGTGAACGGTTTCTCGTTTACAGGCCGCGTGCTCCATCTGAAAGTGGAAGTACCCGTTACAGGTGTGCCGTTAATCATCACGTCATCCATGGCATAGTAATCCGTGTTAACGTTATTTACATTTATTGTCCATCTTAAGCGTACGTTTGGACGATTATTTACTGCAAACGGAAGCGTAATAGGAGCACCATTGTTTACGGCACCCCAGCTGAAGAAATTACTGGTGTTTTGTGTAAACCCCGTCACTTGTACATAGTTCACTCCATCAAGGCTGTACTCCAGCTTAACCGGGTTTGTATTGGCAACGAAAGTAGTATTACCAGAAGGCGAAGTAACGATAGTACCATTTGACCTTCTATGATACTGTGTTCGGTATTCTTTCCAGGTGATCCTGATATCCTTTAGGTTATATGTAGAGATGCTATTGTTAATAACCAACACCTGTTGCCCTGAAGCCGTTGTGCTTGTCTGGGCGTAGTTGCCGGCAGTGTACAGCGTATCGGAGTAAGGAGCAGTATTTGTAATGATAAAATTAGTAGCTGTAAGGCCGCTTATGTTATTATTAAAATTCTCGTGGTAAACTATAACCTGAGCCTGAGCAGCTGCAAGGAAGGTAAAGAGTGTAATAAGTAAAATGTAAAACTTTTTCATAAACTATAGGTAATCTGGCAAGTGTTATGAAAGAAGTATGCCACAGCTTACTACAATTAGTGCCTACACCATAAACCTCATTCGCACTATATACCTAACCTATTGATTAGCAGCACCTAATATTTAACTTTGTTATACTTTAATCGATAATATTTTTTTTCTCCAGCAGTAACGCGCTTTCTCACACCAAAGAATTGTTCCCAAATCAGGAATGACACATTAATTGTGGGAAAACCACTTTTGCATTTCGCAGGCTGCCAAATGTGCAGATCTGTGGCTGGCAGATTGTTAAAAACCGGGTTTGGCACCTGATTTGCAACTACTTATTTGTTAACTAAAGAGGAGATAAATAATATGAAGCAATATGATAGAACGAGCTTTCTGCATACTGTTGCTCTCCACTTAGACCTGTTAAATACAATTGGTGGTGGAGTAAGCGAAACGTATGTAAAGTTGGAAAAAGGACCAGATGAAGCAGTGATCAGGGTTTGGGCAGCTGGTGTTACTCCCGAAACATTTAAAGTAACATTGCGCAGCAACAAGCTCACAATAACCTCTACATTAAAAAGCGCTCAGCAGCCTAATGTATCCGTGCCAATGTTTAGCCGCACGTTTATACTTCCGGCTGATATTAACCAGGCAGGTATAGAGGCTATTTATAAAGAAGGAGAGCTACTTATAAACTTACCGTATTCCGAATCGGCTGACAGGCCACGGGAAATCAATATTAAGGAGATCTAAAAAGAAAGGCACCGCAAAATGGTGCCTTTCTTTTTATGCTTACAAATTCACAATTAAGCTGCTTCCTTGAACTTTGCCTTAATGATAGAAGTAAGGAAGTCATGCACTTCCACGGTTTCTTTATCGTAAACGAAAGTATTATACATATCGGCTGAGGTCTGCTCTATCCGACACCCATTTTCTATCATCATAAAGATTAACTCACGCAAACGATAAGGATGCCCGGCAATATTTATAACGCACTCCATATCACTACTTTCCACGCGCAAAAACATGTGCTGCACGTGGTTTACATCTGTCATTACTTCCTGATTAGACATATACTTTGTACTTTGGCTATAGGTATAAGCCAGATAAAGCCAAAAAAGTGCCACTTTGCTGAGGCGATTTTTGCTACAATACAAATTCACCTTAATGTTGCAGTCTATACTTTAAAGAGTGCAAAACCATACTTCAGCAGTACACGCAGCTTTCCAAAAACCACGCTTAACGGCGAGGGTGCTCTTTGCGCCAGCCAACTACGAATACAATTATCCACACAGGATAAAGGGGTGTAAGCACAGATGCAAGGTATGGATCTACAGTTAGCGCAAGTATAGTCTGTAAAATGAATGTGGCTGCAGCACCAAATATAGCAGCCCTGTAATATCTGTTTTGCCAGTTCATAATAGCTTATACGCTGACAATAAAACAAACAGGAGAGCCACCTAAGTAGCTCTCCTGCAGTATGCGGGGCTTTTGTGTTTAGTTTATTTTCATAGCTGGCATCGCCCTGCCTCCATGATGCATGTACATCTTAGCAATGTTCCCGTTTTCATCCTTCTCGAAAGTTACCCGGGCAGGAGCCACTTTCACGAAAAACTTATCTTCTGCCTCCGGAAAAATCTCAAACTTATCCTGACCTGGCGCCTCTACAAATATTTGATTACCCGACAGTTTTACTGAGAACGACATGTTTGGCGTAACTCTATACTCCCCAGTGTATTTTGCTAATTGTGCTGCGCTCATACTTACTATGGTGCGAACCACCGGCACCTGGTACTTTTCGCCGAGCACAATAGCCGTTACATCACGAGAGATCGGGCCATTAACCTGCTGCGATTCGTAGTTGCTCAGAATCGTGATCGTCATTTCACGCTGTGGAAGCCGGATAAAGTTGGCTTTAAAGCCGTTGATGGCCCCACTATGGCTGATTCTTAACTGCTTGTACACAGAGTCTATTACCCAGCCATAGCCATAGTTATTTTTAACGGGAGTGAACATCTGCTTTTTAGAAGCCTCATTTAAAAGCTTGTTGCCTCTAAGGGCTGCATCAAACTTGCCCAAGTCGGTTGTAGTGCTGTACATGGCACCTGCAGCGTGGCACCAACTCATATCGATAAATTTGGCAAGCTTACGGTCTGCAGCATCATGGTTATAACCTTTTGCCATTCCTTCCACGGGCTTACTAAACTCCATTCCCGTCGAGTTCATTTTCAGCGGCTTCAAGATTTGCTTGTGCAGTACTTTCTCGTAAGGTTTTCCGGTTACTTTTTCGATTACCTGCGCCAAAAGCACAAAGCCAGTACTGCTATAGCTCCATTTGCTGCCTGGCTCAAACTCCAAAGGCTTGTCTTTTACAAGTGCCAGAATATCATTTGTTGTGGCAGGCTTGGTATTAACCTCACCCCAATGGTTCACAAAATCAGGCAAGCCAGAAGTATTGGTAAGCAAATGGTGCAGGGTAATTTTATCGCTGTTAGGAAAACCGGGTATGTATTTGCTAACCTTATCCTGAACATTAAGCTTACCCTGCTCTTGCAGTTGCATTATCATTGTTGCCGTAAACGACTTTGTTACAGAGCCAATCCTATACTTTATATCCTGGCTATTGGCTACGCCTTTCTCATAATCAGCCATTCCGAAACCCTTGCTATACACAGGCACACCTTTCTCTGTAACTACGACTGTTCCGCTAAAGGTGCCTTGCTGTAAGTGTGCATTAAGGTATTGGTCCAGCTTGGCTGTGAAATTCTCTTGCGCAAATATCTTTGAGCTTATAAGGCAAAAGGTAAGAAGTATAGCCAGGGTTATACTTCTTGCGCAGGATGCAGTAAGGCATGTGATCATTCTCTTTTCCATAGTTTTGTTTTTATTTTAATCCCTAAAAATGAATAACTTACAACAAAACTATACTTGATTACATCACTGCGCAATACCTCCGATCATGCTTGTATATGAACTCCTGTGGCGTTTATATGAACGTGCAAAATATAGGGATAAAAGGAAGGGGCAAAAAAATACCCGACTGCTTAAGGTCGGGTATTCATTAATCTAAAAGCCTCTGCTCTAGATATATCTTTCTCAACTATCATCGGTGGGTTGTCATCTTTCGCAACCACCAGAATGTAGTTGTTGTTCGTATCCTGATAATATATGAACGTAGTCAGGTCTTCGTATCCAACACTAAAGATCTTCCTGGGTTCATGCTCGTATCTGTATTTATAACTGTCTAATGATATATTCCTCAATAACCTCATATTCCAACACCTTTCTATTATTCTAACGACGTCTATGCGGCACAATGTTTCAAATCTTACTGATGTACAATAACATTCTTATAATCATTATACCCTTGGTTGCCACATAATTATATCAGAATGTTTTATATTACAGGTTATTTACCATAGTTCTCTAGTATGACTATGGTAGAGCCAAAACCATACCGGACTACAGCAGGGTTTAACTTACGGGGTTTTCTCACAGCTGCACCGGTGCTTGATAATCTTATTTCTATTTGATGCAAAACAGCGGAAAGTATAGCTGGCTTAGCTGGCTTCTTTATTTCATACTTTTTGAAGTGGTAGTTTTTATGGGACTGCAATGGCTTTTATCGGATATGGGTATAAGCAACCAGTATCAGGCCGAGAACACCATTGTGCCCAACTGGGTAAAAGCTGTTATATTTATACTCTTATACCTTTTGTGCCTTCTGTTCGTTGTTATGCTGGTAAGCAACTTTGTGCCAGCCAAACACCGGAGGCAACTTATGCGCTGGGTTTACCTGGCACTGGTTGGTATGGCTGTTATGCTGTTCTTTTTATTTTAACGATGCCGGCACACCCTGCGGCTATTCTCATCAACAACAATGAAAAAACTAGTTTACCTTTTATCATTTTGTCTGCTTACTTGTTTTATGGCAAACGCACAACGCGGCGAGGTAGAAAGCATCCGCCAGGGCCGTTTCTTTATCAAACAGCAGAACGGCCAGATAATCTATGCAAATAAGATACAGTTGAAGTCGCCGTTGTTTAAACAGAACCATTTCCTGCTCGACGACTCCCTGAAGTATAACCCAAGTACAGTGGCCGCATTCCAGAATGAGCAGGGCTATTTTGCAAGGGTAGATTACGGCAACAGTTACGACGATTTTGCCAAGCGCATACTTGATGGTCCGCGCATAGACAAATTTTATACTTCTCGCACCGTTTACGACTATGGTTATGGCTACAACCCTTACGGTTACGGAATACCGCGCACCAGCCGCCGCCGGATAAATTTCTTTTCTAAAGACGACGGGCCACTATACTTGCTTGACTATAATAACCTGCGCGAGGCTTTGGCAGATAATGCCGCCAGTATGCAGATCCTGCAACGGTATCGCCGCGATAAAGTGATCAACACCGGCGTTTCTATCGTTGGCGTTGGCTTACTGGCTGCAGGTTCCCTTTCTACGCTCCAAAATCAGCAGAATAGTGGCATTTCACCATTGGTTTATGCCGGGGCTGGCATTTTGGGAGCTCAGTTCGTCATAAACCTGTTCCAGAAAGATAAACTGACGCAGGCCATGGAAGTCTACAATTACCAGGTAAGGCAATAAGAACGCAGTTTTATACTTAGATCAGCTATGCAGAATATCTTGCTTTTGCACGGTGCGCTTGGCTCAGCCGACACGTTAGATCCGCTAAAACAGGCACTGGAAGGTAAGTATAAAGTATACACCCTGGATTTCTCGGGGCATGGAGGAAAAACCATCCCAGGCGAACCGTATAGTATGCATTTGTTTGCCAACGACATTAGTGCATTGCTCGAAAAAGAGGAAATAGCACAAACGCATATTTTCGGGTATAGTATGGGCGGCTATGCTGGTTTATACTTTGCACTGCAGCACCCTGAGCGTGTAAACAGCATTTTTACACTGGCTACCAAATTTGCCTGGTCTCCGGAAACCGCCGCAAAGGAAACTAAGATGCTGGACCCCGCAAAAGTGGAGGAGAAGGTGCCCGCATTTGCCAACGCACTTGCCCAACGGCATGCCCCACAAGACTGGAAAACGGTGATGCGCAAAACCGCCGACATGATGCTACACTTGGGAAACGCGCCAGGACTTACACCAGATAATTTACCTATGCTGCAAGTGCCGGTATGCGTAAGTGTTGGCGACCGCGATAATATGGTAAGCGTTGAAGAAACCCTTTGGGCATATAAGCACTTACCAAATGCCAGCCTGATGGTATTGCCAGCCACGCGTCACCCCCTCGAAACCATACCAACAGCAAAATTAGCCGCCGAGCTCGACAGTTTTATCAGTACAGTAACATCTCAAACAATTCCTGCGAACCAAACTTAAACCCTGATCCTATGAAATTTAATTACGGTATTGTATTTACTGCGCTAATTGCCTTCATGAGCTCCTGTGCCAGCTCTGCACCTGAGTTTGGCAGAAAAGGATACACTGAAGAGGGCAAGGCATCGTACTATAGCCGCAAGTTGCAAGGTCGCAAAATGGCAAACGGAGAACCCTACCGGAAGGGTAAGCTAACTGCAGCCCACAAAACATTGCCGTTTGGCACCAAGGTTAAGGTTACCAACCTGCAAACAAATAAAACTGTAAAGGTTAAGATCACAGACAGGGGGCCTTTCGTAAAAGGCAGAGTGGTAGACCTTTCGGAGGCTGCAGCCAGGAAAATTGGCTCTGTAAAAGAGGGAGTAGTGCCTGTAAAACTAAAAGTTGTGAAACCAGCCGCCAAGTAATTTTAAAAAAATCAATTTCAGGAACATAATACCGCATTTTACACGTTATGCATAACAAAAAGTATATTCTCTAAATTATCCTACTGATTTATTGATTTTTACATAATTTGCATATATATTTGAGCATGAGAAAACTGTGTCAGGGTATGTTGGGATTTCTTCCTGTAGTGGCTGTAGTACTGCTATGCCTCAGCGCCATGCCTTTTGCACAGGCTAACGGCAATGGCAACGGCAACAACGGAACTACCACTGCCAGTGTTCAGCAAAACACTGTTCCTGCTCAGGCCTCTCCTGCCGCAACACTTACTGCATCCGCAGAGGCAACAAAAGCACAAAAACCAAAGCCAAAAACCACGGTAAAGCCTCAGAACAAATCAGTACTGGATACTGAAATATTAGACAGCCCTATCGGTTATTTTAAGAAGGCATTTGCAACTGAAGAAGATGAGGCTGACGCAGCGTCAAACAACAGTGCTGTTATGATAACAGTGAAAGCTCTTGTAGCTACCCTGCTCTCCACTATTATGTAATTTACCTTTCCTGATCAGTGGTATCAGTACCGCTACTCCTGAATTGCTGCTTCCCGCGGAGTATATCAAAAAACAGCTTAAAGTCTGAAGCCAGGCTATAAAAAGGATATTTAAAAGTAGCCGGCTTATTCCGTTCAAAAAAGAAATGCCCTACCCAGGCAAAGCCATACCCTATTACAGGCACTAACCAGAGTAAGCTATACTTGCCCAGCGCCAGCGCAGCTATGGCAACCAACAACAGTAAGCCAGTACCTGTAAAATGCAGCACGCGACTTGTTGTGTTTTGATGCTCCGATAGGTAATAGGGGTAAAACTCCTTAAAGGAAGTATAGGGCTCAGAGGTTTTATTGGCCATGCTTTCTCCTGGTTTATACTTCTTTAAGCTAACCAAATGTCAGCATAAGATCAAGGTGCAGGCAGCTTTGCAGGCCTTTACGCTAAATGAAACCGCCAAGTACCGCCAGGATTAAACCAAGCATGGTAGCAACCAGCTTATTGCGGTTAAAGTGGTGGTCCGGGCTGGTTTCGAAAAGGATGGTGGTGGAGATGTGCAGGAAGTTGCCTGCCACCAGGCCAGTGAGTGCTGTGTAGACCAAGCCTCCAGGTGCCTGCTGCGCCAGTACCGTATTGCTAAAAATGATACCCAATGGAGACCCCAGTGCGAATATCAGCAACCACAAAAATGCTTTTCTGAAGTTCTCCAACCTCGATAGCAAAACCGACATCAGGGCAAAAGCCGCCGGTATATGGTGTAGTGTAATTCCCATCAGCACCAGGTAAAAGTTCTCGCTGGTAGCGTGGTGGCCCATGTTTTCGGCTCCGTACCTGTGCTCTACCAGTATGCTGCCCTCCAGGAAAGAGTGAACAAACAAAGAGCCCAAAAGCAGAAAGGGTAAAGACCCCACTCTTTCGTTATGGTGGTGGTGCATGTGCCCGTGCTCAACGCCATGCGAGAACAACTCCAGGATAAGCTGTAAAAAGAAGCCGGCCAACACCCAGTAGCCAACGCCAAAGCTGTTGTTTCTCATCAGCACCTCAGGCAGCAGGTGGATGATGGTGATTGTGAACAGGTACGCGCCACTAAATGCAAGGGCCATTTTAAGCCACTTGATGTTAGTGGGAGGGAAGATCTTTACCAGAAAGCCGGAAAAGACCACAGTAAGAAACAAGACTAGTATAGCTATGATCATGCGGGTGCGGCGCTATTTTTTTAAAACAAAAATCATCCGATCGCTATTGTCACGATCATACTTATTCAGGTGATAGTCACCAAACACATCCACCAACCGCAGTTGTGTCATTTTAAAGTATTCCATAAAGTCCTCTTCGCGTAAGGCACGCACACGCTCCTGAAACCGGTAAGTTTCCCCGTTATCTGTAAAGGAGATGGTTTTAACGATAAAATCATGCTCCAGCCCACGGTGTATATTAAATTTTATACCCTGCACCTCCTTCACCTCGTCCGTAACCAGGTTAGCGATCACTTTATCGGTATTCATGAAGTCTATTACCAGCTTGCCACCGTGCTTCAGACTCTCTGCAGTAGCCAGCAGGGCTACTACGTTCTCCGTTTCATGCTCAAAGTATCCGAAGCTGGTAAACAGGTTAAGTATAAAGTCAAAGGCCTCTGGTTTATACACCTGCCGCATGTCATGCACATCAAAATGCAGGCGCTCATGCTCGTACTGTCTGGCATAGGCTATACTTTGCGCCGACAGGTCGATGCCTGTTACATCGTAGCCCTTTTGACTTAAGTATAAGGAGTGCCGCCCTTTACCACATGCCAGGTCCAAGATCTTTTCGTGCTGTTTGGGGTGCAGGTAAGCCAACAGGTTATCCATGAACAACTGTGCCTCTTTCAGGTCACGGTCCTGATACAAAATGTGGTAGTACGATGAGTCGAACCAAGTACTAAACCACTCTACTTCCTGTTGTGCCATTTAAGCTAAACGCAATTGAGTTGCAAATATACGATAATAAGTCCAAAGCGACTATACCCGGCCTTCGGCAGGCATGGCCACTCCTGAGGCAATTGCCACAAAAAAGCCTGCCGCTGCTATAGCTAAGCAACGGCAGGCTTATACTGTAGGTTTAAAACTATCGTTTAGTAGCGCCAGCCTGCGTGTTTGTCTCTGTGGCTTCCATCACGCTGTCACCTTTCTGTATGGTGTTACCACCCAGGTCACGATCAGGCATTACTTCCTGGTGCTCCACGTGATCCTGCACTGTGCCCTGAGCTGTTACTTCAGGAGCTCCGGCGTCGCTTACGTTAAATGTGGTGCGAGTGCCTGGTGCCACCATTTCTGTAGATACTTTTTCGCCTGGTCTCAGGTCTTTAGGAGTATCGCATGAGGCCATAAACAAACCACAAACAGCGGCGAAAACTGCAATTACGTTCTTATTCATTTTTGTACGATTTTATACTTTAGCTATAGTTGCTTTACAGAATCGGGCATCCGTAAAAGCCTACTTATTAATTATTTACGATTAAACAAACAGCTTAGGTTGTGGTACTCCCTGTGCTATGAGATAAAATTCTTGCGGCGCAGCAGGTTATCCATCAGCTTAATGTCGTTCGGGCTGTTAAATATCTTATAAGGCATGTAGATGAACACCGGAACCTCGAAGGTGCGGGCTAGCCAGCCTTTCCAGCCGGTTGGCATTTGTGTGCCGGTTGGCGGCTTTAACCAAAGCAGGTAGGCGTCATCGTTGCGCTGCACCTTTTTGATCATATCCCAGGTCATGGTCATGCCCTCACGCTCATTGCGCTTCATCAGTATCTGGCGGTTATCAATGTCGTAGTGCAGTTTCTCGAACAGCACGTTGCCCTGCTCAATGCGTGTGATGCCCATTACCTGCGCAGAACGCAGTAGCACAAAGATCAATGTCATGATAAAGGCCAGGGCAACCCACCACCACGAGAAACTGAAGATGGCAGGGATCATGAACACTGCAAACACGATTAAAGCATACCACCAGTCTTTCTTCCATACCTGTGTTACCGCAATGCGTGCAAACATGTCCTTGTCCATCTGGTATTTTTTTGTTCGGATGGCGCCAGGGGCTGGCCCTTGTGGCGCTCTGAAACCTCTTTGGTTTATCTGCTGCATAAATTTTAAAGTAAAATTCTCTTTTCTTATTCCTCCCCGGCTATCCCTTCAAGAGAACATCAGGTTTTATAAAGTGCTGCTATACCAGCGGTAATATTTAGTACGCTTTCAGGCTCAGGTCCATACTTTTGATGGAATGCGTTAAAGCTCCCACCGAAATGTAATCCACGCCGCACTCGGCCACTGTTCGTATGGTTTGCTCCGTAATTCCTCCGGAAGCCTCCGTCTCAAACTTTCCACCGATCATGGCCACGGCCTCCCGCATCATTTCGGGTGTCATGTTATCGAGCATGATCCGGTGAATGCCTCCTAATTCCAACGCTTCTTTTACTTCCTCCAGGTTGCGTGTTTCCACCTCAATTCTCAGGTCTTTGCCTTTTTCCTGCAGGTAACGCTGCGTGGCAAGTATGGCCTCCCGGATGCCACCGGCATAATCCACGTGGTTATCTTTCAGGATGATCATATCAAACAGGCCGAACCTGTGGTTGTGGCCACCGCCTATCAACACAGCCCATTTTTCCATGATCCGGAAGTTAGGGGTGGTTTTACGTGTGTCCAACAGTTTGGCGCCAGTGCCTTCTATCAGGCTTGTAAGGTAGTGGGTGTAAGTAGCAATGCCACTCATGCGCTGCATGCAGTTCAGCACCAAACGCTCTGCGGTAAGTATAGACTGCGCCTTGCCTTTTACGATAAGCGCCACATCGCCATACTTTACCTGGGCGCCATCCTGCAACAGCACCTCCACCTTCAGGCCTGGGTCTACGGCATTAAAAATGTAACCGGCAAGCTCTACGCCCGCCAGTATGCCCTCGCCCTTAACCAACAGGCGCGCCTGGTTTTGCGCATCGGCAGGTATGGAGGCCAGCGAAGAGTGATCTCCGTCGCCAATGTCCTCGGCCAGGGCCGTCGAGATAAACTCGTTTATACTTTTTTCGGTAAGGTATGTCGGTTTCACGGCACAAAAATAAAAAAAGGCTCGGAGTTTATACCGAGCCTTCATAAAAATCTCATTATTATCTGCTTAATCTTTTATAAAATTCATCGATTGTATCTTCGAATCCTTCAGCCTGATCAGTACTGTGTAAGTACCATTTTTAGATGTATAGGTGCCTATGGCATATTTCTGGCCTTTATCCGAGGCCCCCTGATGGCTGTAAGAGAAATCTACAGGAGGGTTCTTGCTGAAAAAGTTCTTCATCACAAACTCTGCCTGCGTGCCGCTGTAACTGGTGGCATCGCCGTTTTCCAAGGTAATTTCCACCATGCTGCCGAAGTTACGCGCCAGGTCTTTGGAGGAGCCCGCTTTCACAGCAGACTTTACACTACCCATCAAATCGCCTTGCGCCGCGGCCTGCCCCGTAATAAAAAAGACAGTCGCCAACATCAGCGAAAATACTACCGCAATCTGTTTTAAATTTTTCATAAATCCTGTTTGTGATCTCGCCCTTATAATAGCTAAAACTATGCCAAGTAATGAGGAACGATAAGCAACGCTAAATTACCCGGAATATATTAAAAATATAAAAAACCAGCCTCATTTATACTTAATAATCTACCCCTGATCGTTGAGTGCCAAACAGCTGGCGCAATTGATTGGTGCCACGGCTCGGTTAAAAGATTATACTTATATTTGTGCTATGGATAAAAAGGTACTTCTTGTGATTCTGGACGGCTGGGGAATAAGCACTGTTCCGGAGGCATCTGCCATTCTAAAGGCGCATACACCCTTCATGGATTCTTTGCTGGAGCAGTATCCGCATACGCACCTGAATGCATCCGGGGAGGCCGTAGGCTTGCCGGAAGGGCAGATGGGCAACTCTGAGGTTGGGCACATGAACATAGGCGCAGGCCGCGTGGTGTACCAGGACCTGGTGCGCATTAACAAAGCCATCGCAGAACGCAAACTGGCTACCATGCCCGTGCTGGCAAATGCCTACGCTTACGCCAAAGAGAACAAGAAGCCTGTACACCTGATAGGCCTTTTATCCGATGGGGGCGTGCACTCACACATCGACCACCTGAAGGCACTTTGCTCTGTGGCCGCTGATAACGAGTTGCAGCAAGTATACATACACGCCTTTACCGATGGCCGCGACACCGACCCGAAAGGTGGCGTAAAGTATATAAACGAACTGGAGCAGCACCTGGAGAAAACCACTGGCACCATTGCCTCTGTGGTGGGCCGCTACTACGCTATGGACCGTGACAACCGATGGGAACGTGTAAAGCTTGCTTATGACCTGATGGTAAAAGGAGAGGGCAAGCCTTCTCAGAACCTGATACAGTCGGTGCTGGAGTCTTACAAAGAAGGCGTTACCGATGAGTTCATCAAACCTATTGTAAAAGTAAACGACAAGCAACAGCCGATTGCCACTATACAGGATGGCGACGTGGTGATCTGCTTTAACTTTAGAACAGACCGCGGCCGCGAAATTACCCAGGCTTTAACACAACGCGACTTTCCGGAGCAGGACATGCACAAGCTGAACCTGCGCTACGTTACCATGACCAACTACGACGATACGTTTGAGGGCGTAGAGTCTATTTTTGAGAAAGATAACCTGAACAATACCCTGGGTGAGGTAATTGCCAATGCCGGCAAAAAGCAGATACGCATTGCAGAAACAGAAAAGTATCCGCATGTAACGTTCTTTTTCTCGGGGGGCCGCGAAACCCAGTTTGAAGGTGAAAAACGCCTGCTGTGCCCATCGCCTAAGGTAGCCACGTATGACCTGCAGCCGGAAATGAGCGCCTATGACATCAGGGATGCCATCGTACCGGAGCTAAAGCAGCAGTCAGCTGACTTTATTTGCCTGAACTTTGCCAACCCGGACATGGTTGGCCACACGGGTGTTTTTGAGGCTGCCGTAAAAGCCTGCGAAGTAGTGGATGAGTGTGCAAAGGATGTAGTGACTACTGCGCTGGAAAATGGCTACGACACCATTGTGATAGCAGACCATGGCAATGCCGACATGATGGTTAACCCGGACGGAACACCCAACACAGCCCACACTACCAACCTGGTGCCGTGCGTACTGGCAAGCAAAGACTTTAAAGGAAAGCTGCATCCGGGCAAGCTTGGCGACCTGGCCCCAACCATACTTCAGTTGATGGGTATTAAGAAGCCGGCAGAGATGACCGGGGAAACCTTGATAGATTAAGAGTAAATAATGGGCAGGTATAGCATAGGGTTATTGATATTGGGCATGCTGGCTTTTACAGCCTGCGAGCGGCCGGCGCCCCCTGCAGCTGAGTCGGACTCTTATAACCTCACGCAGTTCCTGCAGGAGCAGATAGCCACCATGCAGGCTAAAAAGCCGATGGTACTGAAGTCTGTAAGCACTGATAACCTGCCCGCCGAGACCATTCAAACCGACGAGGTTGACTGGGAAGATGAACTGGCTGTGTTTGAGCAACTCGACCTGAACAAACCTACACTGGAAGAATATTACATAAAGGATCGGATTCCGCTGGAAGGTGGAGCGTACGCGGTTGTGTACAAAAAGCGAGAAGACAGCGAGCCATTGGTGCATTACCTGTACCTTGGCTTTGGCCCAGATAAGCAACTCAAGCAGCTGCAAGCTATACTTCAGGACAAAAACCCACTCTTTTTTTCACGCCGGAAAGTGATGCTGCAAACCGACCCCGGCACTGGCAATATCTCCGATTATAGGATAGAAGGAGTGCAAAAGCTCATTTTCAGCGATTCGCTGCATTTCAGAGTGGATGCCAATCTGTAGCAAAATGGTGCTTTACACGCCTTTATTTCGTATATTGGCATATATAAACTGCTAATATACCGCCATTTATACTGCGGCTTGCCCATGCGCATACTTCTACTTTTAATACCACTGCTGTTATACTTTACTTTGCCTGTAGTAGCACAAAACATGCCCGTGCAGCGCAACTGTGGCACCGATGGGTATGTGCAGGCGCTGGAGCAAAAGTATCCCGGGTTTAAGCAGCAATACCAGCAGGCAGAGCAAGCCGTGCAGCAGGCCCTACAGCAGCAAAGTAATGCACAGTACCTACGCCAGGCTAGCACCATGTCCATTCCGGTGGTTTTCCATGTGGTGTACAGCAATGCCACACAAAACATTTCAGATGAGCAGGTGCTCTCGCAGCTTGCCGTTTTAAACGCTGACTTCAGAAGAAAGAACAGTGATGCGGCCAATACGCCTTCATACTTCCTGCCCTTTGCCGCTGACACCGAACTGGAGTTTTGCCTGGCTACTTTAGACCCGAACGGCGAGGTAACGAACGGTATTACCCGCACACTCACAACCCGCAGTTCTTTCAGCAACTTTAACGATGATGTAAAATTTACCAGCAAAGGTGGGCATGATGCCTGGGACAGAGACCAATACCTGAATATCTGGATCTGCAACCTCGGCGATATGGTAATCGGGTATGCCACACCGCCTGGCGCACCTGCAGCTATAGATGGTGTTGTACTTGATTATACTACCGTTGGGGCAAAGCCACACAATACATTCAGCACGCCTTTTAACTTAGGTCGCACAGGCACACACGAGGTTGGCCATTGGCTGGGGCTGCGACACATCTGGGGAAAAGGCGCCACCTGCGACGATGATGATGGCATTGCAGACACGCCGAACCAATTCGGGGAAAACTACAGTTGCCCTTCCGGTGTTGTTATCTCCTGCAATGATGCACCATACGGCGATATGTACCAAAACTACATGGATTACACAGACGATGCCTGTATGAGCCTTTTCACGCAAGGGCAGGGTGCATACATGCGCACGGTTCTAAATACTTCCAGGGCGGGTATCCTTAAATCACTTGCCTGCTCTTTTGCCATCCGGGCCGACTTCAGCACTAACTTAGACGGCGATACCCTTATTGTGGCAGGGAACTCGGTGCAGTTCCGGGATGCTTCGGCAGGGGTCAAGCCTGCAACATACTTATGGGAGTTTGATGGAGCCTTTCCATCCACTTCTGCAGAGGAGAACCCTAAAGTAAGCTATCCAAGGCCGGGCAAGTATAAAGTAAAGCTTACGGTATCAACTGGCGGCCTGACCAGTACAGAGGAAAAAGAGGCTTACATACACGTAACCGTAGACAACCTGGTAGTATACCCTAACCCTAGCAATGGGTTTATTATAATTGAGCAACCTGCCCGTGTGCTTGTGCGCCAGGTGCAAATACTCAACCAGCTTGGCCAGATGGTGCTTACTACAGAAGCCCAGAACAGGCAAATACGCCTCGACGTGCGCACCCTTCCGGCAGGGGTATATTTCCTGCGCATTACCAGCAGCAACGGCACTACGATCAGGAGGGTAAGCGTGGTAAAGTAAGTATGTTGGTTGTTAGTTATTAGTTGTTGGAGAGAAATCTTGAGCCTGTTTAGAGTTTATTAAAGGCCATACTGCCTGCCCTTGCTGCGTGTTATCACCAGCAAGTATAATAGCCAGTGCCTTCTTAAAGTAAGTATGTTGGTTGCTGGTTGTTGGTTATTGGTTGTTGGGGAAGACTCCAAAAGTGTAATTTATATGCCACTCATAAACCCTAATAACCAACAACTACCAACTAATAACCAATAACTACAGCTCACTTCACTCTCCCTGCAGCGTTACGACAATGGTTCTCTTAGAGGCGTGGTTCCGGTGTTCGCAAAGGTAAATCCCTTGCCAGGTGCCCAGGTTAAATTCTCCGTTGGTAATGGGTACTGTAACCGAAGAGCCAAGTATGGCAGCCTTTAGATGTGCTGGCATGTCGTCCGGGCCTTCTAAAGTATGGCGGTAGTAGGATTGATTCTCCGGCACCATGTGATTAAAATGGCTCTCAAAATCCTGCCGTACAGTTGGGTCAGCATCCTCGTTTATGGCCAGGCTAGCCGAAGTATGCTTGATAAAAATATGCGCAAGCCCTACCCTAATATCCTCCAACTCTGGCAGCTGCGCTACAATCAAATCGGTAACTAAGTGGAAGCCACGCTTAACGGCTGGCAATCTTATCTCTTTCTGAAACCACATATTTTAACAATGAGTGGATGAGCGAATGTGTGAATGGTTTTATGCTTTTTAGACAAACAGTGTAGTAGTATCAGACTTCCTTCTTTTAAATGATCACCTAACAACAAATAACTAATAACGAACAACTATACATTCACTCATCCACTCAATCACACATTCAAAATTGTTCTAGTCAATAAGCCTCTCAAAAGCGCCGGCATCGGATTTGGTGGTACTGCGGGTTTTACCTTTAAGGTCGGTAAGCACAGTTGGCAGAAACCTGGCGGCACTACTTGCAGGCGATAAAGTGTCCAAAGTAAAGTTGGCTTTGTCAGGTGCCTTAAACTTCGGGATCACATTCAGCTTATTGCCGTTGCTATTCAAAACAGCTTTGTAAACATCAGTCCGAAGCAGGTTGTTGCTAATGTCCATGGCTTCAGACAAGGGGGATATAAACACCTCGTCAATGGCACTGAAATTATCAGAGTATACGATGGAGTTTACAAGCTTAAGCGAAGTTGGCTGGTTTTTGATATTGGTACCCGGTATAAAATCGGCAACCACGAACAGGGGTGTTTCGCGAAGCAGCCGGTTGTTGTAACTCACGATGGTAGAGTACAGCACCTCATACTTGCCGCCACCCAAGCCCCCAAAACCATATTGTCCACAGTTATGGATAAGTGTGTTGATTACTTTGACATCAGAGGTAAAGGCCACGATCCCATCCAGAAAAGCATATTGTATGGCACAGCCTTCCACCAAAGTGCCAGCCATGCCGGGGTTGCCTATGCGCAGGCCGTAAAGTGCGTTTCTGATGTCTGTATACTTCAGGGTGTTGTTGGCGCTTTTGGTAAGTATGCGTATGCCTTCCCACTGGCCCGGCGCTGTCAGGTACTCCGGTTCCCGGCGGTAGCCACTGAATGTTACCCGTTCTTCCGGTGTGCCGTCCGACAGCAGCTGCCCATTCACCAGCAGCACCGATTTGTTGCTGCCGTATACTTTGGTGCCTTTCTCCAGGGTTAGTGTGGCGCCCTCTTGCACCAGTACCGTATCCAGCAGCACATGGGGTTTATCGTTGAGCCAGGTAGTAGTGCCAGTGCTTTCCTTTCGATGGAAATAGGCATTTTGCCCATACGCCACCAGCTTTACGTTTTGCCATTGCCCGTTTGTCCTGAAAAGTATGGAGTCGGCCACCAGAAAGGGGAGGTTAACATCGGTGGGGTTGATATTGACCTTCACAAGCACATAGATGCTATCGCCTCCGCGCAACTCCAGGTTATTTACCAGTGGGCTCTGCACCCCATTTACGGTAAGCTGATATGGAGAAGCTCCCGCACCGGCTAAAGCAATCTCGCTTATCTTAACCGCTTTTTTATTGGGGTTGTATACTTTCAGGCGCTTGGTTATACTTCCTCTGCTTACAAAAACCGTATCAAACAGCACGGTATCGCCGGAGAATGCCAGCACAGCACTTGGGTCTGTGGTGAACACCTCGTCCTTTGGCTCGCAACTGATCATGGAGAGCAGCAGGAGCAGGGGCAGTATGGCGAGCAGGTATCTCAAGTGTTGTTATTTGTTGATCGTTATTGGTTATTCGGGAGTATGTATGACTGTTTGCGTTACATTAATAAGTGGTTTATCGTGTACACCTGTTTTTGAACGACAATCAGAATAAGTTATTTTAATGCTGTTGTAGCTTAAAAGATGGTATACTTTGGGTATAAGCTAAAGATACAGCTATTCGCAATTTAACAGTTAAGCAATTTAACAATTCAGCCTAAAACAGAAAAGGAATGCAGCGCAGCCATACTTGCCTTACTACATTCCTTTGCTTTATCTTGATCTGGTTTTGCTTATTCTGCTGCAGCGCCTTCTTTCAACCTTTCGGCATTTTCCGCGATACGTAGCTCTTCAACAAAGTCATCGATACCGCCATCCATCACATTTGGCAGGTTGTACACAGTATACCCAATACGGTGATCGGTAACACGGCCTTGCGGATAGTTGTAAGTACGGATCTTATCTGAGCGGTCGCCGCCGCCTACCATGCTCTTACGCTGCGCACCTTCGGCTTCGTTCTTCTTGGCAAGCTCTACCTCAAAGATACGGGAGCGAAGTACCGCCAATGCCTTGTCGAAGTTCTTAAGCTGCGATTTCTGGTCCTGGCACTGCGCCACAATACCTGTAGGTATGTGCGTTAAGCGCACAGCAGAGTAAGTAGTGTTAACCGACTGGCCACCTGGTCCGGAAGAACAGAAAAGGTCTTTACGGATATCGTTCATGTCGATTTCCACGTCAAACTCCTCAGCCTCTGGCAACACTACCACCGATGCCACTGAAGTATGGATACGGCCCTGCGTTTCGGTGGCTGGCACACGCTGCACGCGGTGTACACCCGACTCAAACTTAAGCTTACCATACACGTCCTCGCCGGTAATGCCCACAATAATCTCTTTATAGCCACCAGAAGTACCTTCTGTGGCATCCATCAGTTCCATTTTCCAGCCCTGCTTTTCAGCAAAGCGGCTATACATACGGAACAGGTCACCGGCAAAAATAGAGGCTTCGTCGCCACCGGCACCGGCACGGATTTCCATGATGATGTCTTTGCTGTCGTTCGGGTCTTTCGGGATAAGCAACTCTTTAAGGTTTGCCTCCATCTCCTCACGCTGCGGCAGTAACTCATCCAGCTCCTCTTTCGCCATTTCACGGAAATCCTCATCTTTCTCAGTGGCGATTACCTGCTTGGCGTTATCAATATTGCTCAGGATGTTGAGGTACTTCTTGTATTCTACTACTATCTTGTCAAGGTCTTTGTACTCTTTGTTAAGCGCCTTGAACTTCTTCATGTCGCTGGCCACATCAGGCTGTATAAGCAACTGGCTTACTTCTTCAAATCGCTGATTGATGGCTTCTAACTTATCTAACATGGGTTTTGTCTGGTTATAGGCTGCAAAGATACTAAATTGGCTGTAAGTATATTACTCTGTGTTTGCCTTTAGGTATAATTCTGCAGCCCTGCTATGTTCTATGCTATAACTTTAAAGGCTCTGCTTTAGTTTCTGCTTAAATACAGTTTTGGCATAATCCGTTTCACTTGCATCATAAACAAAATCTATCATCCGATAAATTAAATCTATCCAATCTACTACGGCTTTGTCAGCTGAAACTTTTACTTTTGACACTAGTAAATTAATAGCAACAAAGAAGACTTACATAATTTAAAATAAGAAAAACTATGGCCGTTATACTTGCATCTGACAGCGACTTTAAGGAAGTACTGAACTCCAATAAAAAAGTAGTGGTGAAATACTACGCCGACTGGTGTGGAAGTTGCCGCCTGTTCTCCCCTAAGTTCAAGCGCATGTCTGATGATGAGAATTTTGCCAACATTGCCTTTGTGGACGTGAACGCTGAAACAAGCCCTGAGGCGCGCAAACTGGCAAACGTTACCAACCTGCCATTTTTTGCCGTGTTTAAGGACGGGCAACTCGTTGACTCGGTGGCAGCCTCTAAAGAGGAAGCCGTGCTTTCACTTATCCATAAATTAGACGCTTAACAAGTATATGAAAATACCTGCTATCAAAAAGCTAATCGAGACTTACTCGCTGGAAGAACTTACCGCTGCCGAGGAAGCGCTGATGGAGGAACAGCCCTTGGCGATAGAAGTTGAGGGAAGCGACGAGGGAGAACAGCTAACCCACGTTTACGCTGCCATCTGGATCATCAACTACATGAACGACAGCGAAGCTGACTTTAAGACTGCACTCCGGGAGTACACCAAAAAGGTGCGTGTTTCGATAAACTAAGCACAGCATTACTGTAAAAAGCGCAGCGGCCTGAGTACACCCTCAGGCCGCTGCGCTTTTATTTATACATTCTTTTTTGCAAAGAACTCTTCTGCCTGCTTGCCACCTGCCTCTGTACAGATGCCCCGTATGTAGTAAAAGTATATGCTCCTGAAAACCTCAGACAGGCTATACTTGTGTGGCGGAAACACAACAGGATTGATCAGCATAAAGAACTGCTCCAGTATAATTTTAGTAACCAGTTGTAGGTTGAGGTCCTTGCGGAAGTACCCTTCCAGAATGCCACGGTTCAGGATCTCAGCGTTTACGATCTGGTTATTGCTGGTTACGTGTTCGATGCTTGCCTGCCATGCCTCCGGGAATTGCTGCAGGTCGGTAATGTATACAGGATTGATCTGCTTCATCTTTTCAATACCATCTACAAGCAGCATCATGATCTCCTCTACCGGGTTAGTGGCTTTTTCCAGTAGCTTCGCCTGCTCCAGCTTCTGCTGTTTAATGTCATAGTATACGACCTGTATTACCATATCATCCCGGTTGGCAAATAGTTCGTGAAAGGTAGTAGCCCTTATATCTAGTTTCCGGATGAGCTCAGCATCTGAATTGGCATTTATGCCTTCCCGTCTGAATATCTGTAGCAGCTCCTCTAGAATTGTTTCCAGAAATGTCATCTATGTATATATTTATTTAGCTTTTAAAGTATAACCAACTGAAAAATTAAGCCAGGTGTTTAACTGTGCAAGTTAATTCATTTGAGGTTTACACACCTAAAACTTGATGCAAAAACATTTAACTAAGTAGTATATAAAGCCCCATGAAAAAAAGCAGCTGCACAACATAAACGAATAGGGCCATCCGGTTGTGCCTGGTAAAGCCGGCTTTCTGAAAGTATACCTGAAGTATAAACGCAACTGCAAACCAGCCAAGGTAATTGGACAAAGGGATATCGGCTCCATTCCAGCTCCAGAAATCAAACGCCACTGCAACAGGCTCGATAAAAACATCGAGCAGCACCATAAGGGCAGCTCCAAGTATGGCTTTTGCCAACCAATGCCAGCCTGTGTAGTTGCTGATATGGCCTGTAACATACACCAGCATCAGCCAGTTTAAGCCAATCAGCAATGGTACCTCCCACAACTTAGTCCCTAGCGCCTGCCCATAAGTATAGTCGCCAAACATTAAGCCTGTATGCACCCCTACCACCTCCGAAAAGAAACCCACTACATACACCAGCACCCCAAAAAGTATAAACGCCTTGTTCCAGCTTTTATGGAAGGCAAACAGCAATGCATTGGTGAGCAGCAGGTTCATGGGGGTTAGCCGCTGAAAGTATTCCGAATTACCGCTAAACAGCAGCCCCCAAAAGCCAACCGCATGGAACACAACCAGCACAAAAACAGCCAGCCCCAGCGCATACTTTTTATACTTGCCGCTAATAATCTCTGGCTCAGAATAAATTGTTTTAAGCATGTTTAGGTAATGTTACACTATTTGGAACGGGGGCCAGGTCCGCAACAATTTTAGCGGATAGTAAACAAAGCGGAATGCCGCCACCAGGGTGCACACTGCCCCCACAAAAGTATAGCCCTTTTAATTTATTACTAAAGTTTGGATGCCTTAAAAAAGCCGCCATCCGGTTATTGGAACTGCTGCCGTACAAGGCACCGCCATACGATGAGGTTTTGCTTTCGATCAGGAGCGGGTCTAGCACCTGTTCTTCCTCTATCAGCGAGGCAACGTCTGTGTCCAGCATCTTACTTAGCTTTTGTAGTACGGCCTGCCTGGTGGTTTTGGTCAGCTCCTGCCAGTTCTGCCCCTCGTTATGCGGCACATTTACCATCACAAACCAGTTCTCACAGCCTGCAGGGGCATCCTGTGGGTCGGCTTTTGATGTGATGTTCACGTACACAGTCGGGTCGGGGCTGATATTTTTATACTTAAAGATATGCTCAAACTCTGTTTTATAATCCTGGCTGAAGAAGATGTTGTGCACATGCAGCTGTGGAAAGGCACGCTTTATTCCCCAGTAGAAGATAAGTGCTGAACTGGAGCGTGGCTGTTGCAGTGTCTTCTCCGGTGCTTTTTGGTCAGGCAGTAGCTTGCGGTAGGTGGGCACAATGTCCATGTTGCTTACTACAAGGTCGGCTTTATACTTGCCACTGTCAGTTTCCAAACCCTCTACTTTTTTGCCTGAGGTGATAATCTGCCTTACCGGCTCATTGTATCTGAATTCCACACCCAGCTCTTCTGCCAATTTAACGAGGCTTGCTGCAATGGCATAGATACCGCCATCCGGGTAAAAAGCACCTATGTTATGCTCCAGATGCGGAATAATATTGAGGGTGCCAGGTGCCTGGTATGGGTCGGAGCCGTTGTAGGTGGCAAACCGGTCCAGCAACTGCACAAACCTTGGGTCAGAGAACTGGCTTGCATTTTCCTGGTGCATGGTGGTGGTCAGGCCAAGGTCGGTGAGACAGCCCAAGGCTTTTAGCACATCCGGGCTCAGGTAAGTACCCAACTGGTGCAGCGACTTGTGCAGAAACGTATCGGCGGTACCTTTGTAAAGGCGTGCGCTTTTAGCCAAAGCCTTTAGCACCGCCTGCTTTGGCACTCCCAGCTGCTGGTATACTTCATCGGCAAACTTTACGGCGTCTGCAAAGGCTTTTACATGGCTGCCATCGGGCCAGAAGTAGTGCGTTATAGGGTCGAGGCGGTTGTAGGTAAAATAATCGGACGGGTTGCGGCCTGCCAGAGTAAAGAGTTCATCTACCAGGTGTGGCAGCGTAAACAGCGACGGCCCTGCATCGAATCTATACTTGCCCAGCCAAAACTCCTGCATTTTTCCGCCAAAAGTATTGTTGGCCTCAAATACGGTTACCTCATAGCCTTTTACGGCCAGCCTTACCGCAGTGGCAATGCCCCCGATACCAGCACCAATAATTGCAGCCTTTGTCATGGTATAAATGTACGCAAGTTTATACTTTGTGCTGTAACTGCCTGACAGGGCTAAAGGTTTTGTGGCATTTTATACTTTGCCGAATTCTTTTCTGTACACCGGCTTTCGCATGCCGAATTGCAGCCTCATCAGCGGGTACAAAAGCAGGTCCAACAATTTGTTGCCAGTGCTGTACGTGATGATGTCGTGGATAATGGCCCCGCTGCCGTTTTTAGTTACCAAATGTTTGTGGTGCCACTGCCGTAGTGGGGGAGGCAGTTCCTGCCCCTGGTCTACAAAGTATGCCTCGGTAGCCGTTATACTTCTATCGGTTATCAGGCTGGTCCAACGAAAATTTTTGAACCCCGTCTGCAGTTCTACCTCCACCACATCGCCGGGTTCAGAACCATCGAACCTGATAAGCTTTAGCTTTGGATAGGGAGGTGACAGTTTCCTGAACAGCTTCTCATCAAAGGCATGAAACACCTTCAGGTAATCCTGGGCTACGGCTGTTTTAAGGTGGAGCTTCATGATTTAATTGCTAAATTGTTAATGGTTTAATTGTTGAATTCAGCTTAAGTACATTCTCATATGACTTATGCATATTACAGGCTCTTCTGTAATTTATAACCTCCCCTGGATGCTAAAGTTATACTTACAATAATAATCAAAGCCGCTGCAAGTATAAATGCAGCGGCTTCGTATACTTTATGCTGAACAACAATTTAACAATTCAGCCATTCAACAATTTAACTTAACAAATTATCAATATCCTCCTTGGTCAGGCTCTTGATGATAGTTTCGTCGGTACTGATGAGGTCGGTTACCAGCTGGATCTTACGGTTCTGCAGGGCTAGTATCTTCTCCTCCACAGTATCCTTGGTGATAAACTTATAGGTAAACACCTTGTTTTGTTGCCCGATGCGGTGTGCCCTATCCACGGCTTGTGCCTCAACTGCCGGGTTCCACCAAGGGTCAAGTATAAATACATAGTCGGCAGCCGTCAGGTTCAGGCCTACGCCACCAGCTTTCAGGGATATCAGGAAAACCTGTATACTTTCGTCTGTCTGAAAACGCTCTACCTGTGCCTGTCGGTTTTTGGTATTGCCATCCAGGTAAGTATAGGCAATCTCTTTCTCATCCAGAGATTTACGGATGATCTCCAAATGCTTCACAAACTGACTGAAGATAAGCACTTTATGCCCCTTGGCTACAATGCTCTTTGTCATGCGGAGCACTTCCTTCAACTTACCCGACTCGCCCTCGTAGCCGGCATCCGTCATGAGCGGGTGGTTGGCTATCTGGCGGAGCTTGGTAAGGCCCTGCAATAACATGAATTGCGTGTTGCCTGGCCCATGCTCCTCCAGGTTCTTCAGGATCTTATTGCGGTAGTATGATTTTGTTTCTTCGTAAGCATGCTCCTGCTCCTCTGTCATTTTACAGAAAGTAGTGTGCTCTATCTTCTCAGGCAGCTCTTTAGCCACCTGCGATTTATGCCTGCGAAGTATAAACGGCTTTATTAAAGAGTGCAGCTTGCGTGTCTTCTGCTCGTCCTTGTCCTTTTCTATCGGTTTCAGAAACTCGTTACGGAAGAAGTGCTGGTTACCCAACAAACCCGGGTTTATGAACGACATCTGCGACCACAGGTCCATGGTGCTGTTCTCCACTGGTGTGCCGGTAAGTATAAGCCTGTGCCTCGACTTTAACTCTCTAACTGAACGCGAGGTATTGGAATCCGGGTTCTTGATCGCCTGCGACTCGTCCAGTATGATATAATCGAAGTAGTATGATTTTAGCAACTCGGCATCCAGGCGCACAATGCCATACGAGGTAAGTACAACGTCATACTCCTGAAACTGCTCTACATTCTTGTCGCGGTAGGTGCCCGTGTAGTTAAGTATGCGCAGGTTCGGAGTAAACTTCATGGCCTCGTTCATCCAGTTGTACACCAGTGAGGTTGGCATTACCAGCAGCGATGCCGTTTCTGCGCCGTTCTCTTTGCGATGTTGCAGCATGGCCAGCGTTTGCACGGTCTTTCCAAGGCCCATGTCATCGGCAAGGCAACCGCCAAATTTATAGTTTTGCACAAAGTGCAGCCAGTTGTAGCCTGCCTTCTGGTAAGGCCGGAGTTCACCCATAAAACCAGCCGGCAGCGGCTGATCTTCGATGGTTTCGAACTCGCGCAGCTTTTCCAGCTTACGGCTCATGGTTACGGTAGCAAGATTTCCGTTCTGCAGGTCGTTTACCAGCGCCATGTGGTGCTTTTTAAGCGTTAGCTGGTCCTCTCCCTCCGAAAAGGCAAACAACTCAATGTACTGCGTAAACCACTCTTCCGGTATCACCGCTATCTGCCCGTTAGGCAACACAAACTCGTTGTTTTTGGTAAGGATGTGGTTTTTGAGCTTGATAAAGGGAATAGAAAACTCTCCAAAGCGCACTGTGCCGTAAATATCGAACCAGTCGTTTTTCTCCGTAATGCCCACATCCAGCGTTATCTCGCCAATAAAGTAGTTCTTGCCGCTTCTAACTGCTTGCTCTACCACAAAGCCCAATTGCTCCAGCTCCTGCAGGCTATTGTTCAGCCACGAGAAGGCCTCGCTTTTCTCCAGCACCGCCTGCCCGTTCTTTACCTCCAGCTTTCGTTTGTTAAGCTCTTTGGCATATTCCTTTTCGCGGTTCAGGTCACGTATCAGTTTATGGAAGATGTAAGAGTCGGCAGTCTTCTCCATGTTTACACTGATGCGCTTAGCCTCCTGTGCCTGCACTAAGTGTTCGCCATACTTAAAGGCCAGGTTAAAGACAATCTTGCCTGCTCCTTTGTCTGCCTGTGCGTTACCGTTTCCGTTTGTTTTTGTCGTATCGCCAGCAGCGATCTCTGCAAAAGTCAGGAAAGGCTTCGGTTCATACTTCTCGTTCTTTATATCGAAGCCCTTGGCAAACACATTGAACGACTCCATCAAAGAGGCCACAAACTTGCGGTAGTAATTCTCCTCAATAGAGCGCGGGATGGCTATAAACTTCTTATTCAGGAATGGCTGCAGCTTTTTCCCGTCTATCGGCTCATCAAAGCTGTACACCACATCATTCAGCATCAGCCAGGCTGGCTCGTAACAGATAAGGGACGCATTTTTATACTGAAACTCCAGCTTTTCGCCTTTATACCTTATCCTTGGGAAGTAATGCGTATTGTCTTCGTTCCGCATAAAATGGAACAGCACCGAAGCTTTTTCAGGTGCCAGCTTTATGCGTTTCCAGGTTGGCTCGCCGTCTTTGCCCATGATAAAGGTCTGCTTATCGTGGCGCAGCAGCTCCAGTATTTTGCCCATGCGGCCTTGTATGTAATGGCTGATATTCTCCTGCAGCGCTTTATCCCCTTTCTCGGGGTCATAGGATTTCAGGAAAAAATCTGCAGGCGACATCTTTTTGATAGCAAAGCGCTTTAAAACCGCATCCTGCTGTATCTGATCGATCAGCTGTATCAGTTTAAAGTCATCAGCATCGAGGCGTGAGGCAAATTCTTCAGCATTTTTAGCAGAGATGTTCTGATGCTGCAGGGTAAGCTGTCCTTTGGAATTTATCTGTACCACAAACGACTCAAACAGGTAACCTAAGTACTCGTGTTCAAATAAAGAATAAATTACCTGAAAAGGCTGAGTGGTATAGACTTTCATGCCAAAGACAATTTTAGGACTTCAAATTTAACCATTTCTTGGCTTACTTCCTACCAAAAAAGGCCTTCTTAACCATCCGATCATGTGGCTTGGCCAAGTTTTGCTTTAACAGATCAGCCATGCAAAAGTTAAGCAATGCAGCTCCAAAAAGTGCATGGATAGAACAGGTAGGAGTAAGGGTTTATACTTAGAGGGGATGGGGGACTGAGATTTGGTGCTACAGGTTTTCTGTAACCGACATAGCCGCTGCCCTGCGCGCCGGCCTGATAGAAACCAGCAATGTGATGATGATGATGGCAAGTCCCGTAAAAACGAAGTCACCGATCTGCATCTTTACCGGGTAGGCCTCTACCACAGAGGTAGCCATGCCCATGCTTACCAGGCCAAAGGATTGCTGCAGGTTACAGATAAGCATGCCCAAGGTAAGGCCGTACGCCGCGCCAATAAAAGCCACCAGCGCCCCCTCCAGCAGAAAAATATTCCGGATGGTGTTTGCTGTTGCGCCCATGCTGGCAAGTATGGCTATGTCTTTCTTCTTGTCGATCACGAGCATCGAAAGGGAGAAGAAGATATTGAGCGAGGCGATGAAAAGTATAAATGCGAAGGTAATGAACACGAAAAGCTTTTCAACCTTAACGGCACGCAGCAGGCTGGTGTGCTGCTCATCGCTGTTCTGCACCTTAAACTTTTCACCTAACAGCTCCTGCAGCGAACGCTTCACCTGCTCAATTTTAAAGCCTTGGTCTACTTTTATTTCAAGGGCTGTGCGCCGACGGCCATACTCCAGCAACTCTTCGGCAAAGTTGAGAGGCACAAACACATAGGCATCGTCGTATTGCCGCTCAATGGCGAACACACCGCCGGGAGTAATATTCAGGCTGTTAAACGAACCTTCCGGGTTGAGCGGGTTAAACTTTACATTACGCGGGTACAAAAACTGCAGCGGAACAAACTGGTTGCTTGGCCTGATGGACAGCTGGTACTGCACCCCTCGGCCTATCAGGGCATGGTAGGTATCGTCGTAGATCAGCTCGCTGCTGCCTTCCACAACCGACTGAGTTATCTCGTTTTGCTGAAAAAAGTTATCGCTAACCCCTTTCACTTTCACCACCATCTGCCGGTCGTTGTAACGTAGCAGGGCATTGTCCTCTATCACCTCCGACACCACCGCCACGCCAGGCATACGCCGGATACGGTTCATAAATTCCGTGTCAGTTTCAAAAGATTTGCCCTCAACAACCGTTATTTTCAGGTCCGGGTCAAAGCTGGAGTAGATTTCACGGATAAGGTCTTCCAGTCCGTTGAAAACCGAAAGCACGATGATAAGGGCAGCAGACCCCACTGCCACACCGATCATGGCAATATTGGAGATAATACTAATGATGTTCCTCTTCTTCCTGGAGAAAAAATATCGCTTCGCTATCAGAAAAGGGACGTTCATTTGTTTTGTTATTCGTTGATCGTTATTAGTTATTCGGTATCAACAATTAGACAATTTAGCAATCAGCAATTAAATTATTTCCAGGCTTTTACGATCAGGCCAGTGCCTGACGGATGCTTGCCGTTCACGTCCATCCAGTTTAGCACCATACTTACCGGGAAGGTTACCAGGTAGTAGAACGGCAGTATCAGGAAGAAAATTTTTGACAGGTTAAGCATCAACAGCGGGTACTTCATGGAAAGGCGCCAGGATATCTGTCCCGGTTTACCGTAAGAGTAACGTGCTTCCACTCTTCTAAAACCTGCGGACCTTAGTTTGTCCTGTATTTCCTGAATGTTGTAGCCATCACGCACGTGCTCTTCAATAAACGAATGCTCGCCTTCTCCGTGCACATCAGAGCCGCCCTGGTCCGATGGCGTTGAAATTACCAGCATACCGCCAGAACGTAACGACGCATAGAAGTTTTTAAACACCTCCACATCTTCCAGGATATGCTCCATTACATCCACCGAAAGTATAAGGTCGTAGCTGTTTGGCTCTCTATACTTTACCAGGTCTGCAATCTTAAACAGCACATTATGGCGGCCAATCGACCTGATAAAGCAGTTACTGTCTGATATTTGCTCTTCTTTCACGTCCACAGCCAGCACACTCCACTTGCTGCTCATGCCAGACAGGTAATACGTATACTGTCCAAAACCTGAGCCGGCGTCCAGAATATATTGCTCCTTGTTTCTGCGATTTGTAGCCCACTCGCGCAGCTCTTTGTGCACGTGCCAGGTACGCAGCAACAACAAGTCTAATAAGTTGTAAAATACGCGGCGAAGAAAGGGTGTTTTATTAAAGGCATTGCCAAGCACACGCTTTATAGGGTCGTACTGCATAGGGTAGAATAAAGCAGCTGCTTTTTATTTGGTATAAATGTCGTCGTCTTCGTCTTCCTCAGGTGCCGGTGGTATCTCAAGCCCGGAGAAAAGCTTATCCATGTTGGCAGCGTACTCGGCACTGTCGTCCAGGTAGAAGTTAAGCTCTGGTATAATGCGTACCTGGTTTTTTATGCGCTGTGCCAGGTGATGGCGGATGGTCTTAGCATTCAGCCTTATTTCTAGTAGCACCTCTTGCGGGTTAGGCGCCATCATCACGCTTAAGTATACGCGCGCCAGGCCCAGGTCCGGAGACACGCGCACAATGCTGATCGATATATAAGCGCCGCCAAAAAGATGGGGCACCTCACGCTGAAAGATATCCGCCAGCTCTTTCTGTATCAGGCGCGAAAATTTCTGTTGTCTTTTACTTTCCATACGAAGATGCAAATATCATATTAATTTCGCATTTTTACCCCAAAAGCGCCTTACTCATTTCGAGTTGGCCAGGTTTATAGTTTCTTCTAACTCTGTCTTTCCTTGATTAGTTACTTCCGAAGCATACTGCCTTCCCGACTGATCCTGCTGGTTATACTCTACCTTGCTATCCAGTTGCCGTTGATTTTGTTACGCACAACCCCTACGGCTCCAGAGCTGCATTTTATGCTGATAGGGGAGCGTTTGGCCGATGGCTTTAGCATGTACCGGGACATTTATGATAACATGGCGCCGCTTTCGGCCATGGTTTACTGGCTCCTCGACCTGATGACCGGGAGGTCTTTTCTGGCTTACAGAATCACTGCCGTGGTGCTGCTCTTGTTTCAGGCACTGCTTTTGAACGCTACCTTTAACAGGCACAATGTTTTTGCCAGCAAAAATTACCTGCCTGCGCTTTTATACCTGGTGCTCGGTAGCATTTCCTTCGAGTTTAACATGCTTACACCGTTGCTCATTGGCAATACTTTTATCATACTTTCACTGCCCTACATCATAACCCTTTCAAAGGAAGGATTTGATTATAACAGGCTGTTTGTAGGAGGGTTTATACTTGGCCTGGCCGCTTTATGCTACCTGCCGCTGGCGATGTTTCTTTTGGTGGGTACTTTTGCCGTTATACTTTTCGCATCAAACACATTCCGTAGTTTCCTGCTGATGCTTTGCGGTTTTGCATTCCCGTACGCGGTGCTGATGACCTATTATTTTTATAACGGGGCACTTGGCGATTTCCTGGAGTTGCACCTGTTCCGGCCATGGCAGCTGCAGGTTGCTTTTTTAAGGCCTCCTGCCGACGTGGCAAAGCTAATGGCTATTCCAGCCATCATCGCCATACTTTCATTCATGAGTGCCACCTCACTGCCGCAGCGGCTTGTGTTCCAGGTTAAGTTTCAGCAGGTGATGTGGGTATGGATGGTGGTAAGTCTGCTGGTCATCTTTACCCGTGAGGAAATAACGGTTGGCACTTTTATACTTGCCCTTCCGCCAATTGCCTATTTCAGCGAGTTTCTGTTTACCTCTAACCAGAAAAAATGGGTGCTTAGTACGCTGTTTCTGGTCACACTGGCTGGGGTTGGCATGCTGCGCTACAGATCTTTGCTCGGAATCAATAAATACCTGGCCCTGGACGAATCTCCGTTGTTGCTCACAGAAGAGACAGACACAAGCATCACAAACACTTCTGTGCTGGTGCTTGGCAGCAACCTCGACTTTTATATACTTAACAAGCCCGTTACCCCCTACCTAAACTGGGAGTTGGCACAGCGCCACTTCGGTGACCTTAACGAGTACTATGCCGTTTATGAGATCTACAGAAATTTTGAGCGGGAACTACCAGAGTACCTTGTTGATGAGAATAACCTGATGCCTGAGCTTACCTATAAATTGCCTGCCGTTTTTGGCAGGTATGAGCGGCTTGCACCTGATTCTGCCATCTACAGGCTAAAATAAAAATAGCTGCCATTAACAGGCAGCTATCTTATTTACTCTGTTCTGGTGGCGACCACCCTCAAATTTTGTCTCCAGAAATACTTTCACCATTTCCCTGGCTGTTTCCTCGCTTACAAAGCGAGCCGGAATACACAAAATGTTGGCATCGTTGTGCTCGCGGGCAAGCCTGGCCAACTCTGGTGTCCAGCATAGGGCCGCACGTATTTCCTGGTATTTGTTCGCCGTCATGGCTACGCCGTTTCCGCTACCACAAATAAGTATACCCAGGTCGGCGTCGCCGGCGATTACGGCTTTCGAAAGTGGGTGCACATGGTCCGGGTAATCCACAGAGGCTTCTGAGTCAGGTCCAAAGTCTATGCTTTCGAAACCAAGCTCAGCCAGCTCTTGCTTCAGCATACTTTTATAAGTATAGCCTGCGTGGTCTCCACCAATTGCGATTTTTTTTGCCATTACAGTGTATTGTTTTCGTTTAGTCGTTTCAGGTCTTTAGCCCTTATTGATTTGGATATACTTATACTTGCCTCGTACAAGAGCATAAGCGGCATCGATATCAAAAGCTGGCTAATCACATCCGGAGGCGTAATAATAGCCCCTACGATCAGTATTACTATAAACGCATGCCTGCGGTATAGCTTCATGGTTTCAGAGGTGATCAGGCCTGCCTTTGTAAGGAAGTATACGATCACTGGCATCTCAAACATAAAGGCACACGCCAGGCACAAGGTCGTTAACGTGGATATATACGAAGACAGGTCAAACTCATTTACAATGCTTGGGTCTACCTGGTATCCGGCTAAGAAGTTAATGGAGATAGGGGATACCACGTAGTAGCCAAACAGAAGGCCCATTGCAAAGAGAATGGACACAAAGAAAACAGCTCCCTGGGAGTTTTTACGCTCTCGTGCGTATAGGCCAGGCTTAACAAAACGCCATATTTCCCAAAAAGCATAAGGGAATGCAGCTGCCAGGCCAAGTATAGCCGAAACAAGCAGGTGCATCGTGAACTGTCCGCTCATTTGCCTGCTTTGTATGGTAAAACCCATTTCCTTGATGCATAGCACATCCGATCCCATACGTTCTCCTACCTCACACATAACCCTATAACTAAGAAAGTCTGGGCGGGAAGGAGCAAGTATGATATCGTGGAACACAAAGCCCTTCGCCAGAAAGGCTATGGTTCCGAAAATAAAAATTGAGGCTAATGCCCTGATGATATGCCACCGCAGCTCTTCCAGGTGATCCACGAAGGACATTTCGTGCTGTGGCTCCTCATCTAAGTATGGCTGGTCCATTAAACTATGGCTCCTGTTCTAAATTTAGTAAGCGAAAAGCGGGTAATCCTGCATCCAGTTGTTGATCTCCTTGCGCGCGTCACCGATCTTGCTGTCGTTGTCATGGTTGGTCAATACCGCATCTATCAGTTCTACAATGCGGCTCATGTCGGTTTCTTTTAAGCCACGCGTTGTAATGGCTGCCGTACCTACGCGCATCCCCGAAGTTACAAAAGGAGACTTGTCGTCGAATGGCACCATATTCTTGTTGATGGTAATGTCTGCCTTAATCAGGGTATTCTCAGCAAGCTTGCCTGTTATACCCTTAGAGCGCAGGTCAATCAGCATCATGTGGTTGTCGGTGCCACCAGAGATGATGTTATAGCCTCGTTCAACAAAAGCCTTAGCCATAGCCTGTGCGTTTTGCTGCACCTGCTTCACGTAAGTAAGGTAATCGTCAGAAAGCGCCTCAAAGTATGCCACCGCTTTTGACGCGATCACATGCTCCAGCGGCCCACCTTGTGTACCCGGGAAAACAGCACCATCCAGCACAGACGACATCATGCGTGTCTCGCCTTTTGGTGTTTTCAGCCCGAACGGGTTCTCAAAGTCTTTACCCATCATGATCATGCCGCCACGAGGACCGCGCAGAGTTTTGTGGGTAGTAGTGGTTACTATGTGGCAATGCTCAAACGGGTTGTTCAGCAAGCCTCTTGCAATCAGGCCAGACGGGTGGGAGATATCGGCTAAAAGTAAAGCGCCTACTTCATCGGCAGCAGCTCTTAGCTTCTTGTAATCCCAGTCGCGGCTATAGGCAGAGGCACCACAGATTATCAGCTTAGGGCGCTCACGACGGGCTGTGTCAACTACTTTGTCAAAGTCAATCAAACCGGTTTCTTGCTCTACGCCATAGAAAGACGGCTGGTACAGCTTACCAGAGAAGTTTACCGGCGAACCATGTGTTAAGTGGCCACCATGCGACAGGTCGAAACCTAATATCTTATCGCCTGGCTGCAATACTGCAAGCATAACCGCAGCATTTGCCTGTGCCCCGGAGTGTGGCTGTACGTTTACCCACTCAGCACCAAACAGTTCTTTTGCACGGTCAATGGCCAGCTGCTCCGACAGGTCAACCACCTCACAACCACCATAATAGCGTTTTCCTGGCAGGCCCTCTGCATACTTGTTGGTCATAACGCTGCCCATAGCCTGCATCACCTGCTCCGAAACAAAGTTTTCAGATGCTATCAATTCTATACCATGTGTTTGTCTGGCTTTCTCCTTGGCTATCAGGTCAAATATCGCTGTATCTCTTAACATTTCTGGATTTTGTTTTAATGCGCTCAAAATTAAAGTATGCCCCGCAATAAACCAATGTTTCAGTAGTTTATCTCTAATGCCAGCCGGGGCCACACTTATCTATTAGGGGTATATAAATCAAAAGAGCCGGCTCTAACAAAGTTTAGCCGGCTCTTTCTGCATATCCAATATTTTATTTACTTCTTCAAAACTTTTATCTGCTGCGTTTCCCCGCTTTTTTCTATTGTAAGAATGTACATACCGCTTTCTAGCTTGCTCAGTACAGGCAACTCAACTTCATTGCTTCCTGCGCGCAGCTGCAATTCTTTTTTATACAAGCTTTTACCTGTCAATGAGCTGAGCTGAATATTTGCTTTCTCACCCCCGGCCGACACTATCACTAATTTTGATTTATCGGTAACAGGGTTTGGAACTACAGTTGCCTGTTCATTGCTTTGTTTACCCGAGGTTTCCACTGCTATAATCTTGCTATAACTGGAGGTCCCGTCAAAGTCTACCTGTTTTAAGCGGAAGTATACTGTCTGGCCATGATTTGGCAGGTACTGCTGATGCTTGTAGCTTGTGGTAACTGTACTGTTACCCACTTTACTTGCAACCGTGGCAACTTTTTTGAAAGAAGTTATTACACCAATCGCCATTTCAATATCAAAGTGTGAGTTATTTTCTTCACTTGCTGTTTTCCACTCCAATATAACGTCTACACCTTTTGTCTTAGCGGTGAAGGATGCTAACTCTACTGGCATAGGGCCCGCAGCTGTAGCGTTAATTGGTAAACTTCTGGAGGTAGAGCCCTGGCTATGCACGATGGCCCCTGTATGAGGTGAACCATCGGGAGTTTGCGTCAAAGGAGAATACTTCACCCAAATAGTTGTTGGGTTTAGCTTATGATTTACAACACCTCCAACAGATATAGTGCGGCTAAATGTACCGGTTTGTGATGTTGAAATTTCAAATGGCGTACTTGGGTCAGCAATATTTAATGAAACAGGCGTACCGTTTGCCAAACCCTCTCCGCTTAATTGGTAAGATTTCACCTCGCTGCTATTTGCCGGCACATTACTAAAACTAATCGGGTTGGGATTAAATACAATAGATGGAGGCAACAGAACATACGTACCTGTGCTTGTTACCTGTCCGCCATTGGTCCAAACTCTAAGCGTGCCTGTCGTTGCGTTACTTGGCACGTTTAGGGTTATAGTAGTACCATCAGGGCTTACCGTGAATCCAGAAGTGATTGAGCCACTGCCTACGTATACCCTGGTTGCTCCAGTGAAGTTTTGACCTGTTATAGTTAAGGAAGATCCTAAATACCCAGACGAAGGAGAGAAAGAGTTAATAACAGGTGCTGTTTCAACTGTATACAATCCCGCTGTCGTAAACTGACCATTAGTTGTAGTTACCCTGATGGAGCCTGTAGATGCCAATGTAGGCACATTTACTTTGATTTCACTATCTGATTTTGAAATAAAATCCTTTGCTAAAACAGACCCGCTTCCGACATAAATATGCGTTGCATTTAGTAAAGATTGTCCGGAAATGGTAACTACTGAACCTGCCGCGCCTGACTCCGGAGTAAATGAGCTGATAAACGGCGCGCCTTCTACGTTAAACAACAAGCTACTCGTGTGTCTGCCAATTGTAGATATGACAGTGATAGCACCGGAATATGCTGTAGATGGTACAGCAACTTTTATTTCGTTATCTGTCTTACTTATAAAGTTCGCACTTGTGACCGAA
Source organism: Pontibacter sp. GD7 (assembly GCF_058216375.1). Lineage (NCBI taxonomy): Bacteria > Pseudomonadati > Bacteroidota > Cytophagia > Cytophagales > Hymenobacteraceae > Pontibacter > Pontibacter sp. GD7. The sequence goes on from NZ_JBYZMP010000001.1 coordinate 223,452, forward strand.
CCACCACTAAAGCTAACAGAAGTTGCATTTATAAAATTTTGTCCTGTTATCGTTACTACTGTGTTTACAGGCCCACTGGCTGGGGCAAAGCTTTCTATAACAGGAGAAGACAATACTTCAAACGTCTCGGTGCTGCTGCCCTGCCCACTGTTAGATTGAACTCTAACTGTGCTTGTTGATGCACCAACTGGTACAATGATGCTAATGGTGTTGTCATTGATAACAGTAATTTCTGTTGTTGATCCACCACCTACATATACCCTGAATGCATCTTTAATATTTTGCCCTGTTATTGTAAGTGTTGTACCAGCATTACCCTGCACCGGAGAAATACCTGTAACTATTGGGGCACCCTCAACTGTGAATGTTGATCTAGAAGCCTGGCCACCATTTGTTTGTACTCTTACCGCACCGGTTGTAGCTGTAGGAGGAACCTCCACCATAATATCTCCATTTTGGATTGTAAACACTGTTGTGCTACCACTCCCAAAATAAACTCTGGTTGCTCCGTCGAGATTGGTTCCTTTAATTGTAACAGTTGTCCCAACTGTACCTGAAATTGGCGAAAATGAGGAAATAGTTGGAGCTCCTATGATATCGAAATTTACAGCACTATATGCACGTCCCTCATTAGATTGCAATATTGGTTTTGCAGTAGTAGCTGTAGCAGGAACAATTGCCTTTATTTGAGTACTATTTACTACTGTTACTGCTGTTGTATTTCCACTTCCAAAATAAACTCTGGTAACCTCCGATAGGTTCGTACCATTAAAAGTAACCTCGTCACCTGGCACTCCACTACTCGCAGACATAGAGCTTAACGTAGGTGCATATGGCATCTGGAAGATCTCTGTAGTTTTGCTGAGCACATAACCATTTGCATTGTTCACCCTAACTCTACCAGGGTTAGAGGTCACGGGTACTTGCACACGAATCTTTGTTCCATTATCAAGAACTTCAAAAACCGTTGTAGAACCGCTGCCAAAGTATACTCTGTTTGCTGTACTATAACCAGTACCTATTATTTCAACAAAATCTCCCACCCTACCAGACATTGGCGAGAAAGAAGTAATGGTTGGAGCCTGCGCTTGGCCATTGACTACGGCGCAAAGGATCAGCGTGCATTTAAGCAGCAAATAAGCGAAAAGCTTAGGTTTACGAGCAGGAACGTAAATTTGTGCCATAGCCAATTTATAGGGTGAAAAGTATAAAAGAACTTTACTATTGAATTATCGGCACAAAATAAGATAATTTCCATGTTATTTCAGAAACTTTTTCCATAAATATTTCGTAGAGGCACCTCTTTGATTCTAGAAATGTGTAAACGATATATATAAAAATGCATATATAACTTTAAGATCAATCATGATGCAATCTTTTTAGAAGCATCTATTTTTCATGTAGTTTATCTTATAAGTTGCAACGCCACATCTATTTTGTTATAGTGGACGTTCCATAAAAGCACACCCACAGACCAATCCACATTAACCGCTAACTATTAACAGTTTACAAATTAATTTTAGAGATTCCGGGCACGTACTTTCAGCTTTTTCGAGCCACGTTATAAGGCCGATCAACGTTTTGCTGCACAAATAACTGTTGTGTGTCTAAGTCAAGCGCTGCCAAATTGCCATATGCTGCATTCTTGTAATATACACATCCGGCATCAAGGTTAACTTTTGCTTCCTTGTGGGCTACTGCTTTTTTTATACTATGTAAAGGATTTGGCGTATGGCCATGTAGTAATCGCTTGTAATTAATCTTGTTACAGTCAAGTTTATAATTACGAATGTTCAACATTGCATCTTTATCCCGGAATATATTTTGTTGCTTAAAGTCAAATCCAGCGTGCACTAAGAAGAAGTCCGGCAACTCTAAATAGTAAGGAAGGGACTTTATAAATGAAGTATACTTATCGGGTAGTTGCTCAAAATGCGTTATCCCAAAACTTTCAAGGGTTAGTTCTTTCTCGGCAGAAGTGAGGTTGATGGCTTTCTCTCCTTTTTTGGAAGCCTGCAAAAGCATCTGGTCATGATTTCCGCGGAGGCATATGATCTTATACTGCTGCTTCTGAAGGTGAAGTATAAAATCTATCACGCCCCTACTATCCGGCCCTTTGTTCACCAGGTCTCCTAGTATATACAGCTCGTCGTTTTTTTGTAGGTCAAGCTGGTCAAAAACCATGGCTTTTAGTGTCTGGGCACAACCATGTATATCTGTAAGGGCATATCGGGCCATCGTATTAAGGAGGTTCTGTATCTTGCCAAATATACTTTAAAAAGAAATAGCACCTGTTTTACAGGTGCTATACTTCATGGCGTATGTCAGGTATGATTAATTATATTTGTTATTGTCCAGCTCCGTTTTGTCTGTATTACGGTTAGGATTATTTTTCATTATATTTTTCCCTGCCGCTTTGTCTGGCCCTTCAGTGTGTTTTCTTTTTAATTCCTGGTGCTCTGCACGTGTTTGGTTTGGGTCAACAGGTTTCGCTCCGGCATTTTTGTCCTGGCCTTTGCCTGCTGGTCTTCCTTTGTTTTCAGAGCTGTCTTGTGTGTGCTTATAAGATGGCATGGTATTACTCCTTATATTAATGGTTTACTAAAATTTATGTGCCGCGACCTTCGTCTTCGGTGCGCATGTTGTCTGGCGGCTGTATACCGTCGTCGGCATAGTCGTTAACGCCTGTGGCCGACGGGCCTTCGGAGGCAGTGTCGCTGCCAAAACCCTCTTTGCCGTCTCGGTTACCGAAGCCGCCCCGCTGGTGTTCGTTCTTTGGTGGATCGGCACCGGGTATGATGTGCCCGGCCCTCATTTCCTGTTCGCTGGTATCGTCTTCGATAACCCTTATTGGCCGCTTGTTAGGGCCCTGCCCCTGCAGCCTTGTCTCATTGCTTTTATTTTCAGCCATAATACTCCTTTTTAAGTCCTGCCACATAAATGGCCTATACTGTATATGTGTTTTTACTCGATTTAGGCCTCTATGGTTTAACCCAGTCTAAGCTCCTACCTGCTCGCCACCGTTCACATGTATCACCTGGCCAGTAATATATGAGCCATCCTCTGAGGCAAGCAGCACGTAAGCCGGAGCAACCTCTGATGGCTGACCAGGTCGCTTTAAGGGCACGTTGCTGCCAAATTCCTTTACTTTTTTGGCACTGAAAGAAGCTGGGATAAGCGGAGTCCAAATGGGGCCTGGGGCAACACCGTTTACCCTAATATTCTTTTCTGCGAGGTTTTGCGACAATGACCGGGTAAAGGCAGTGATGGCGCCTTTGGTGGAGGCGTAGTCCATGAGGTGGTGGCTGCCGCGATAGGAGGTAACAGAGGTAGAGTTTACGATGCAACTGCCTTCTTTCATATGCTCAAGCGCGGCTTTGGACATGTAAAACATACTGAAGATGTTGGTTTCAAAAGTCTGCTTTAATTGCTCCTTAGTTATGTCTTTCAGGTCCTGTTGCTCGTGCTGTTCTGCTGCATTGTTTACCAGTACATCCAGTTTGCCAAATTCTTTTACCGTTTGCTCTACCGCTTTTTTGCAAAACTCTTCTTTGCCCACGTCGCCAGAAATCAACAGGCATTTGCGCCCTTCCTTTTCAATAAGCTTTTTGGTGTCGTTGGCATCTTTATCTTCGTCGAGGTAAACGATGGCTATATCTGCGCCTTCGCGGGCAAAGTGCACTGCCACTGCCCGGCCAATACCGCTGTCGCCGCCAGTTATAAGGGCTACCTTGCCTTTTAGTTTATCGCTGCCTTTATAGTTTTTCCGGATATACTCCGGCTTTGGGTGCATCTTATATTCGTCTCCTGGCTGGTCTTCCTGCACTTGCGCAGGCATTGTCTTGGGTTTTTTAGCCATAGTTTTCATAGTTTTATAGTGTAATCATTGCTTTAGCCTATACGCCTGTTTTGGGGCTGCGTTGTTCACGCCAAAGTATGAGCAATGGCAACCTGAAAAGTATAAAAACTCATAATTATGTGGAGAGAAGAAAATAACACCTTAAAACGTAGCCTGAAGTTCAAAGACTTTAAGCAAGCCATGGCATTCATGAATCGTGTGGCCGAGGTGGCAGAAGAAATCAACCACCACCCGTGGTGGAGCAATGTGTATAACAAAGTGGAGATAGAGCTTACTACCCACGATGCCGGCAACACCGTTACGGATAAAGACCATGACCTAGCGCGAAGGATTGATCAGATCTACGATAACATGATCGCTGGTTAATCTTCAAAAGTATGGCTATCGCTGCCTGAAATTCATCTAAACCAGGCAGCGGTTAACAATCAGCAATTAACTCGTATCTTTGGGGTATGCAGGAACCTGAGAAAACCAATTTATACTTAGTGCCCACGCCTATCGGCAACCTGGAGGATATTACCCTTCGTGCCATACGTGTGTTAAAGGAGGTGGATGTTATACTTGCCGAGGACACGCGTACCAGCGGAAAGCTGCTGCAGCACCTGGGTATAGAACAAAAGCGCATGCACAGCCACCATCTACACAACGAGCATAAGGCCGCTATGCACTTGGTAGATCGCATGAAAGCAGGCGAGGTGATGGCGCTTGTATCGGATGCCGGTACGCCGGGCATCTCTGACCCTGGCTTTTACCTAGTGCGCGAGTGCCTGAAGCATGACCTGAAAGTAGAATGCCTGCCGGGTGCCACAGCCTTTGTTCCTGCATTGGTTAAGTCTGGTTTCAGTACCGACAGGTTTACCTTTGAGGGTTTTCTGCCCCTGAAAAAAGGCCGCCAGACACGCCTGCAAAGCCTGGCGAATGAAGAGCGCACCATGATCTTTTATGAATCGCCGCATCGCCTGCTTAAAACACTTACCCAGTTTAAAGAGTTTTTCGGGGGAGAGCGCATGGCCTCTGTTTCACGTGAAATCTCAAAAATGTTCGAGGAAACCATTAACGGTACTTTAGACGAACTTATCCAGATATTTACTACCAAATCCATTAAAGGCGAGTTTGTGATCGTAGTGGCAGGGGAGAAGACCGGCAAAGCAACAAGCGCCGAATAAAGTATGAGAGAGTTACTGAAAAAGATCAGCCTGCTGGTTGCATTGCTTCTGCTTGCAATTCAGTCTAAGGCACAGTTTGAGGGTATAAGCATTTCGCCGGATGCTAAGATAAGCCTGATCACCTGCTCCAGCGGTGACGACTTGTATGCCGTTTTCGGGCACAGTGCAGTGCGTGTTCAGGACCAGGCTATGGGGCTGGACGTGATTTTTAACTACGGCACTTTCGATTTTAACGAGCCTAACTTTTACCTCAAGTTTGCAAGGGGTAAGCTGAACTATAAATTATCGGCAGCCCACTTCCAGGATTTCCTGTACAACTACGCGCAGGAGAACCGATCTGTATTTGAGCAAGAACTAAACCTTACACCGGATCAAAAGCAAAAATACTGGCTGTTTTTAACGAACAATTACCTGCCAGCCAACCGCTTTTACCTTTATGACTTCTTTTTCGACAACTGCGCCACCCGTATACGAGATGGCCTGGAAGCCACTTTCCCGGACCAGATCAAGTATAACATTGCGCACCTGGATAAAGACTATACTTTCCGGAACCTGATTGATCTATACTTGCCGCCACAGCCCTGGGGTGACTTTGGCATTGACCTGGCCTTAGGCTCAAGAATAGACCGCGAGGCTACCCCATACGAGTACATGTTCCTGCCAGATTACCTGGCAGAAGGCTTTGCCAACGCTACTTTAGAGCAGGACGGGCAGGCCGTGCCGCTTACCGGAAAACCACAACCGGTATTTGTGCAAACGCCACCGGCCGAGAAACCCTTCTCGCCATTTACGCCAACCATACTTGCCTGGGCTCTTTTTGTAGCTGTTGCCATAGTCACCTTCCTCGATCTGAAAAAAAGAAAACGCTCCCGCACACTGGACTTTATACTTTTCTTTTTGGCAGGCTTGCTGGGTATTGTTATGCTGTTATTGTGGTTTGCCACCGACCATCAGGCTACCGCTTATAACTTTAACCTGCTGTGGGCTATACCTACACACATTGTGCTGGCTGTTTACGTGTCACGCCGCATAGTGCCTGAGTGGGCTGTTAAGTATATGGCCGTTACAGGTATAATAACAGGCTTGCTTACCATATCGTGGTGGCTGTTGCCACAGCAACCACATGCCTCGTTTATCCCGTTAGGCCTGATGCTGTTCCTGAGGGCAGAATACATTGCCTGGTTCGAGAAGAAAAAGGAACTGGTCGCGGCCAAAGTATAAATCCTGTTACACCACATGGCTTCCCGTAAAATGGGGAAGTACAACTGAAAACTGTAAACTATGAACCTGTACCAACTTAGCCAGAACCTGAACATACTTGCCAGAAAAGTAGGCGTTTTTATCAAGCACGAGGGCGAGGGCTTCGATGTTTCTAAGGTAGAAATGAAAGGCTTTAACAACCTGGTGTCTTACGTGGATAAAGAAGCTGAGAAGCAATTGGTAGAAGGGCTGCGGCAGCTTTTGCCGGAAGCAGGTTTTATAACAGAAGAAGACACAGACAATACCAAAGGCGAACGCTACAACTGGGTGGTAGACCCGCTGGATGGCACAACCAACTTTACCCATGGCCTGCCTGCGTATTGTGTAAGTGTGGGGCTGATGGACGGGGACGAAGTTGTTCTGGGTGTAGTTTATGAGCCTAACCGTGACGAGTGTTTCTGGGCTTACAAAGATGGCGGCGCTTACTGCAATGATAAAAAAATAAACGTTTCAGAGGCCCCTGCCCTGAAAGACTCACTTATAGCCACTGGTTTCCCATATTATGAGTTTGGCCTTACGCAGCAGTACCTACAGGTGCTGGGCGAGTTTATGGGGAGATCGCATGGGGTGCGCAGGCTGGGCTCTGCCGCCCTGGATTTAGCTTATGTGGCTATAGGCAGATTTGAGGGCTTTTTTGAGTATAACCTGAATGCCTGGGATGTGGCAGGCGGGGCCATTATTGTGCAGGAGGCTGGTGGCAAACTGTCTAAGTTTAGCGAAGGCGGCGACTATATTTTTGGCCGTGAGATTGTGGCCAGCAATACCCGCATCCACCAAGAGATGTTGGATACGATTGCCCTGCACTGGAAAGGCGCCGAAGTATAAACTTTTTGTACCTTTGCATAGTTGATAGAAGCGTATGGTTCAAGAGCTTATTATTTTCCTAGTTTTTTTAGCGGCCACCTTTTACATTGGCCGCCTGCTGTACCGCAGTTTTGCAGCTAAAAGCGGCTGCGCCAAAAGCTGTGGCGCCTGCTCCACCATCGACTTCAACAAAATCCAGAAAGACCTCGAAAAGTCAGTTAATAATGACTAGTAAGTAGTTTTTGCCTTTGCAGGCCTCAGGTATTATTTATTAATCATTATTCATCAATTATTACTCATCACTCATTATTCATTAATAATACCAAACACTGTATCTAAACTTTGTTTTTGCGTATAGTTCTATACTTACACATAGAACAAAAACTATTATACCGTTATGCAAGACAAAGTAGAAGAAAGATCCCTTGTAAACGTACTAAACCGCCTGCGTAAAGACGGCTACAAGTATGACTTTAAAGTATCCGGCGACGGCAGGCTTTGCACCATGGAAGAGAAAGACATGTTTGGACCAGAGCAAGTGCGCATTGTTGACTTCTATAGATTTGAGGGGGAAAGCGACCCCGACGACATGTCTATACTTTATGCCCTTGAAACCAACACGGGACTTAAAGGCACTATCTCGAACTCCTATGGTCCTTATGCCGACGAAAGCGTTGACAACTTTTTAAAGCAGGTAGAAGACCTTGGCAAAAACCTGGACAAGAAGGATAGGTAAAAATGTAAAGGGCCGATGTTCAGTCGGCCCTTGTTGTTTATACTTCTCTTTTATCTATCCATTATCCTTTTCCTGCTGTTGCAGACTCCCGTTTCCCGAGCCATTTATACTTTTAAGCTCGGAACTCAATGTGGCCCCGCCTTTTATAGCAAAATCCAGTGTACGGATTGGGAACGGAATAACAATGTTGTTGGCGTCGAAGGCTTTCTTGATGCGGATGATGGCGTCGCTTTTAGCCCCTACATAATCTACCTGGCGGCTGTAACTAACCCAGAACCTTGCCTTGAAGTTGATAGAACTATCGCCGAAGGCATCATACATTACCTCTATATCGCGGGTCTTAACCCTGTTCTTTACATTTTCCAGTGCCTCTATCACAACCTGTTGCACACGCTCCAGGTCCTCGGCATACGATATGCCCACTTCCACATCCACACGCCGGGTACCGTGGTAGGACAAGTTCGTGACCGGGTTCTCGAACACCATTTTATTGGGCAGCTTTACCAGCTCGCCGGTTGGCTTGCGTACATCCACTGTGCGTAGCGTTATGCGCTCAATCACGCCAAAATAGTCGTTTGTTTCGATCATGTCGCCTACGCCAAAAGGTTTCTGCACCGCAATAATCACCCCGGAAATGAAATTGGCAGCGATGTCCTGGAAGGCAAAACCCAAGGCCAAACCCAGGATACCAACACCGGCCAACAGTGATATGACTACCTTGTCCAGTTTTAGCACACTCAGCACAAAGAAGAACCCGATCAGCAACAACATCAGGTAAAGCAGCGTGGAGATGAGGTTGTTAAGGGCTGCGCTGTGTGAGAAGCGGCTTATCACATTATCCAGGGCATTCCGGATTACCCTTGCCAGGTAAAATGTGATGATCAGCAGAAGGATTGCTACAAAGATGTTCGGCAGCAGCAGTATGATCTGATTCCCCCAAACCTGAAGCTTATCGAGTAGCAACTCCAGTGCATTGTTGATGTCTTTCATATAAAATGCTTATGTTATACTTTGTATCAGGCCCATACTTTTGTGCCCTCTGTGCAGTTGCGGCACATCTCAATATCGGCACGCGAGCCAAGCAGCGTTTGCCTGAAGCGGTTATACTTTGCCCCACGCCATACTTGCGTAAAACTACTTTCCTGTAACTCACCAAGCCTGTATTCTGCGTCTTTATCAAAGCAGCAGGGCACCACCAGGCCATCCCAGGTAATCACGCACGAGTGCCACATCTTCCAGCAATGGTTTAGCAGTTTGTTTTTGATAACATAGCTGCCATCGCCGTTGTTTTTATACCTTGAGTAATAATCTATGGTAGGTATAAGCGGAGAGCCCTGCTCATAGTCGTAGATCTGCGCCGTTTTAAATACGACTTCATCCACGCCAAGTTCTTTTGCAAGCTGCTGCACATCCTGTAGCTGGTGCTCGTTGGGCCTTACTACTAAAAACTGAAACATCACGTGCGGTGTTTTGGAATTCAGTTTCTTTTTCCATTTCAGCACATTGCGCGTTCCCTCCAGCACCTTATCCAGTTTGCCGCCCACTCTGTAGGCTGCGTATGTTTCCTGCGTGGTTCCGTCTATAGATACGATCAGGCGATCCAACCCGGATTCCACTGTTTTTCTGGCAGTTTCATCGTCCAGGTAATGCGCGTTGGTGGAGGTGGCGGTGTAAATACCCTTACCGGATGCATACTTTACCAACTCCAGAAAGTTTTTGTGCAGATAGGGTTCTCCCTGAAAATAAAAGATAAGGTACAACAGCCGTCTGTGCAGCTGGTCTATGGTGCTTTTAAAGAGCTCGTCTTGCAGCATGCCCGTGGGTCTGGTAAAAGAACGTAAACCGCTTGGGCACTCGGGGCAGCGCAGGTTACAGGAGGTAGTGGGCTCCAGGGATATACTTAACGGGTAGCCCCAGTGCACCGCCTTGCCGGTAACTTTAGATACCATGTAGCTGCTCACTACCTGCAGTGCATTTAAGGCACGCAAGGGCGTAAGTTTCGATAAAAAGTTAAACCCGTCAGTCAGGTGCAGCTTCATGTGGTGCAGGCTAAAAGTATGGCCAGGCGAAAGTATAAAACAAAGGAGCAGCTTTGCAGCTGCTCCTCTAAGTTATGGTTTCTGGCATTAAGCGCCAAAACAAGTAGGTCTAATATCTGAACAACGCCTTAACATTGCCCTGGTTTTCGCTTACCTCATTAAGCCCGTTGTAGCTGCTTACAAACACTCTGCCGCCCTGGGCAATTGTTTTAATGGCAGCCAGGTTTACCAGGTCCTGGTCACCGCGCTGGTACTCGTTGTGTATCTCGGCGGTTGCGCTTGCCGGGTCGTAGCTGCCCCAAACTGGCTCGCTTGGTGTAATAAACAGGGTGTCTACCCGGCCATGCACAGCCTCTGCGGCCACTGTGGCAATATCTTCGGAGGTTACGCCGGTGCCTGCCACGTTCTGGTAACGGTTAAGCGAGTCGGTGTGGCTCTGCTGCATAATAGGCTTCACAACGTTCAGTGCTTTCTCGTGCAGGGCGTTCATGTTAAACACATCGCCGTTTTCATTAACGTTTATGTTCTGCGGCACTATGTTTTTATACTTGCTGTGCTGCTTGTACAGGCTGCAATAGTGGTCTACGCCGGCCAGCACCAGCGGCTCGTGCGAGTCATGAAGTATTTTCTGCAGGCCGTTGTCAATGTCGATCACAAACTCTCGCACACGCTCATGCTCCTCATCACCTTTTGTAGAACCAGGCCCGTGCACGATGTTAGAGCCGTTCACGGTTGTAGTGGAGTGGGTAAAGTCCTGGTCGTTGCCTTTCACATCAAACTTGAGTGCCTTGTTCATGGTTTCGGGCACGAAAGAACTTATCTCTATTGGCCTGATCTTTTCGATTGTAGCCTCATAGAAGCCCACTTTTTCGCGGTACAGGCAAAGTATAAAAAAGCGTCCGTTCTGGCTAAGTATAGGTAGTATTGGGGTAATGTAGAATTGATTCAGTACGTATACTACATCCGGCATCTCAACAGGTAGGGTATAGTGCTTCGAGAATCCTTTTGTTATAAAAACCGCCAGCCCCTCAGACTGGTGCCGCCAGAAATTGGTGTCGTTCAACAGGGCTTCGGCAGGTTTCATGTATTCTTCAATCTCTGCCTCCGGTACGTCATGTCTGGCTAACAATGCCCTTGCCTCTTTTACCTTGTTCTTGAACAGGATATTGTCCTGCCCGTTTAGAGCCTCTTTCCCTCCGCGGTGGGTAGGTATAAAAATCGAAATGCAAAGTGCGCCATTTGTATTGTTCTGCACATTAAGCAGTTTCTCAATGTCATTTTTACTGATCAATGCCATAGTTTATTTTTATTAAGTATAAGATCTGAAACAATTTCATCCACTTTGTTTCTGGAACAACAAGGGGGTAGAAATTAAGTACGCATCTATACTATGAACGGTTATTGAGGGCCAAAAGATGGGATTTGTGCTTTAAACCTGGCATAAAAAAGCCGGCTGGCACACTACAGTACCAGCCGGCTCCTTCTGCTCAGGCTATTCCGCTTTATTTAGCTGAGGCTTGCCCGTTGGCCAGGTGCTTTAAGATATCGGTTTCTGCTTCCCTGTCGGTGGGCCTGCGCGGTTTTATACTTATAAAGTTGCCATCCTCATCAATCAGAAAGTATGCGGGCAGATCTTTAAGGTTGTAGCGCTTTGCCAATTCGGCATCCAGGCCCTTTAAGTATACATGCGTGCCTTGTAGCTTTCTGCCGGTCACCATCTTTTTCCAGTTGTTTTCATCGTCGTCAAGGCCAATGTTCAAGAACACCACATCCTTGCCTTTAAGCTGACTGGTAAGTTGCTGCAGGTTGGGCATCTCTACCATGCAAAGGCCACAGGTAGTGCTCCAGAAGTTAAGGTAAACCAATTTGCCCTTAAAGCTGCTGAGCGATACCGTAGCTCCGTTAACATCTTTCAATTGGAAGTCGGGGGCGGGGCTGCCGATGGCAAATGCTTTGTTCTGGTCATAAAGCTTTGTAAAGTAGCTGTCGAGTTCAGGAGATTTGTTACTGGCTTTAAAATCCTGCAGCATTTCAGTGGTATACTTCAGGTGCCCCAGCTGGATCGACTGTTTTAGCACATGCGCCTGCGCCACATTTCTAACCGGGCTTTGCAGCTTTTGGCCAAGCATGGTATAAGCGGTTTTATAGTATGATCTATCGCCTTCCTGCAGTCCTGCATCTGCGGCCATAAACCTGGCGTAGTTGCGCAGAAAGCCTATGAAAGTATGGCTTTGCAGGTTATCCGGGTTGTTCATGTCCAGCTGCGTCAGGAAAGTATAAAACGCTGCCGATGGCTTTTGAAGCCTGTTGGTCATCAGCACACTCTCACGCAAACTATGGTAGGTTATCTTGTCGTTGGCATAGCCAAAGTTTATCTCGGCCAGGGCAAACCTCCTGAACTTTTCAGAAACCGGACTTTTAGCCGTATACTTTTCCAGGTTTTTCAACTGGTCCTTTTTGCGGTAATCCAGAAAAGCCTCGAACTCTTTCTCCGCCAGTTTAATGTTGTCTGGTAGAACCTGGTATTCTTCTACCTCCTCAAAGCGGCGGGTGTACTGCACAAGGTAATTATTCTCGTTGGCTCCCTTGCCATCATACTTCAGCGTCTTCAGAAACTTGTCGCCGTTAAAGCTCAGGTTAAGCTCATAGCCTGGCTCCAGGTAAATCTGCACCATTTCATCCCCGTGCAGTAACTCGGCTACCATTGTTCCGGTAACCGGCACCTCCAGTCTAAAGCCGCCGCCTTTCAGCTGCACAGCTGTTTGCACTTCTTCCGGTATCAGTGGGTTTGGTGTGGTGGCAATTATTACCTCATCAGCAGTTGGGTTGGAAATCTTGCCTGTGATCACGGCTTTGCCCTGGGCAACAATAAGCTGCGCCTGCAGCACCAGTGCCAGCAACAGGAGTAAAGGTTTGTGTTTCATAAAAGTATGGAAAGTATAAAGTTAAGCCGCAGCAGCAATTGCAAAAGTATGTGCCTGGCACACAGTCTCTGCAAAACCCACTACTGGCAAATAATCTCACCAACAGCCGCAGTAAAGTATAAAATTCCGGGAGGCGGCTAATTTCTTTAAAATACCAGAATCCGCAAACTATACCTTAGATTAACACAAACCAATTACCCAAACAAGTTACTGAACACATCCTCGAGCCTGCCAAAGGGGTGTATGTTGATGGAGAACTTGCTGAAGTCTACACCCTTCTTGTTATACTTTGAGATGTAAATGTCTTTGAAGCCCAGCTTCTCGGCTTCGCTGATGCGGTTCTCGACACGGTTAACAGCGCGTATCTCGCCACCCAGGCCCACCTCTGCGGCAAAGCATGATGTGCTGGGAATGGCCATATCCTCGAAAGAAGAGAGGATGGAGGCGCACACTGCCAGGTCCAGGGCAGGGTCTTCTACTTTCAGGCCACCGGCAATGTTCAGGAAAACGTCCTGGGTGCCCAGCCTGTAGCCGCCGCGCTTTTCCAGTACCGCCAGCAGCATGTTCAGACGCTTGGCATCGAAACCGGTGCTGGTGCGTTGCGGTGTGCCGTAGGTAGCAGGGCTAACTAAACTTTGTACTTCTATCAGTAGGGGTCTGTTGCCTTCCAGGGTCGCGCCTATACTTATGCCGCTAAAAGCGTCTTCGCGTTGCGATATCAGAATCTCGGATGGATTGCTTACTTCGCGCAGGCCTGAGCCTAGCATTTCGTAAATGCCCAACTCGGAGGTAGAGCCAAAACGGTTTTTAGTAGTGCGAAGAATGCGGTAGGTCATGTGGCGGTCGCCTTCAAACGTAAGCACCGTGTCTACCATGTGCTCCAGTATCTTTGGCCCTGCCAGGTTACCCTCTTTGGTAATATGCCCGATCAGGAAAACAGGCGTGCCGCTCTCTTTGGCAAATTTAAGTAGCTCGGCGGTACACTCACGCACCTGGCTCACACTACCTGCACCGGCCTCAATAAAGGAGGAGTGTAGTGTCTGGATAGAGTCTATCACCAGTACCTGTGGGCGCAACTGCTCAATCTGCTTAAAGATGTTCTGCGTGCCGGTTTCTGTAAGTATAAAGCAATCGGAAGTTTGGGCCATCAGGCGTTCTGCGCGCATTTTTATTTGTTGCTCACTTTCTTCGCCGCTTACGTAAAGCACCCGCAAACCCGAAAGGCTAAGGGCAATCTGCAGCATCAGCGTGGACTTACCGATACCCGGCTCGCCGCCGATCAGCACCATAGAGCCCGGCACTATGCCACCTCCAAGCACGCGGTTCAGCTCCTGATCCTGCGTAAGTATGCGGTGCTGCTCCTGGTAACTTATGTCGGCAATGGGTTTGGGCTTATTGGATACCTGCGCCGAACTGCTGCCCACCTTCCAGACACTGGTTGGGGTAATTTCTTCGCGCTGCACTACCTCTTCCACATAAGTGTTCCACTCGCCACAAGCCGGGCACTTGCCTATCCATTTTGCTGACTGGGCGCCACAGTTCTGGCAGAAGTATGATGTTTTTATTTTGGCCATTAATTGTAGTTGTTCGTTACTCGTTTTTAGCTGGGATCACCCAACCCATGAGAACAAAAATGAGTCGCGGAAAGATCAGTTTTACAGGTATGAATAAGTGATTTTTTCAAATTTTCACACCTCCAAATCTACACATTACTATACCTCCTGCATAACCGGCTCCTGCTTAAAGTATACCCTGAACGTGGTGCCTTTACCCAGGTCGCTGTCTACCTCTATGCGGCCACCGTTGTTCTCGATGATGCGCTTCACTATGTAGAGACCAATACCAGTGCCCTCTACGTGGCTATGCAAGCGCTTGAACATGGTAAACAGCTTGTGCTGCTGCTCTTTGCGTATACCCAGGCCGTTGTCCTGCACCTCCAGCACCACAAAGCCATCACGCTGATAAGTGCTTACATTGATCCTTGGCCTGCGGTCAGGGGATTTATACTTGACAGCATTGGAAACGAGGTTATAGATAATGCTGCGCAGGTTTTTACGGGCATAGAGTATATCTTTTACCTGCAGGTCAGTGGTGATAATCGCATCCGCCTCTTTAATCATCTCATTGATATCGGAGGTAACGTCCTGCAGGGCCATTTCAAAAGAGAGCGGCTCAATAGCCGAGTCAAGCTCTTTCTGCACTTTGGTGATCTCGGCCAGGTCGGCGATGGTGCCTTTAAGCTTGTTGATCGAGCCCTGTACCATATCCAGCACCTGCAGGTCGCTTTCCTGCAGCCTTTCCTGCAGCTCTTCGCGCAGTAGCGCTGTTAACCCTTCCATGTTCGCTATCGGCGACTTCAGGTCATGGGATGCTGTGTACACGAAATTGTCAAGGTCGTTGTTGATGCGCTGTAACTCTGTATTCTTATGGCTTAGCTCGTTATTAGTGAGCAGGATAGCTTCGCGGGCCTTAACCAGTTCCGTTACTTCTACCGCAAACACAAGCACTGCCTCTACCTGATTATTGGTATCGATCAGGGGTTGGTATACCAGGTTAAAGTATGCACTAAGCTTGCCGTGGCTGTCTTCCACAGTGGCCATTACCTCATTTCCTATAAACGGCTCACCGGTCTTAACCACTTTTTCCACTCTCCTGAAGAAGCCTTCGCCCTCCAGTTCTGTATGGGCATCGTAGATGGTTTTGCCAACCAGCGGACGGTTACCGTAAAGCCTGCGGTACTGAGAGTTGGCCAGCACATACCGGAAATCCGAAGCCCGCACCAGCCCCACAACGGCGGGCACCTCCAGAAACAGCTTCTGCAGCAGCTCGGCGTTCTGTTTCACTTTGCGTTCTGCCTCCTTCATCTCCGTTATATCGATAACCGAACCGATAAAGCCCAGGAACTCACCACTGGAGTCGAAGCGCGGGGTATCGGTTAGCACCACCCAACGGTATTCCCCGTCGAAGCGGCGCATCCTGAACTCCACCCTGAAGGCAGTACGCGTCTGCAAGCCGTTTTCAAAAATATGCTGTATGCTTTCCACATCGTCCGGATGCGCCACGTCTTTCCAGGTAACATAAAGCGTGTCTTCAAAACTCAGACCTGTAAAGTCCATCCATTGCTTGTTCACGTACAGGAAATTGCCCTTTGCATCCCGAACCTTTATAATTACCGGGGCATTGTCGGC
Source organism: Pontibacter sp. GD7 (assembly GCF_058216375.1). Taxonomy (NCBI): domain Bacteria; kingdom Pseudomonadati; phylum Bacteroidota; class Cytophagia; order Cytophagales; family Hymenobacteraceae; genus Pontibacter; species Pontibacter sp. GD7. The sequence goes on from NZ_JBYZMP010000001.1 coordinate 239,428, forward strand.
CATGTTCCTGAAACGGGCCTCACTTTCAAGTATGGCTTCACGGGTGCGTTTCTCCTCTGTAATATCCCTAACCTCAATTATAGTATAAGCCGGCACCCCGTTCTCCATGATCGGCATAGCTGCGCAGGTAACATAGAAGAATGTACCATCCTTTTTGATAAACACGTCTTCATGGGCACGTATTTCATTATTAGTTGGCAGGGCTCTGTCTATCGGGCATTCCTCAAGGGGGTAAGGCGTACCATCGGGGTGGTGATGGTGGATCATGTCGTGCAGTGGCTTCTGCCGTATCTCCTCAAAAGTATACCCCGTCATGGTTTCTGCAGCCGGGTTCATAAAAGTGCAGTACCCCTTAGCATCCATTATAAAGAGTGCGGCCGTAGCATTGTCTGTAATGGTCTGCTTAAGCAAGTTAGAGCGTCGGGTGTTGGACAGAGACCATATGATGAAGAACATCAGCAAACTAATGATGCCGCCGCCCAAAAGTATAAACTTGGGCAATTCTGTATCAGCTGACCTGCCAAACTCGGGTTTGGCAGTTACAAACACACGCCAGGTATGGTTACCTATACTTAAGGTATTTAATTTGCTGAAACGTCTGTTGTTAGCCTCATGGAAGTATAAAGTGGTATCGGAGCTGTAGAGCAGGGAGGCTTTATCGAGGCTGACACCATCGTACAGCTCCAGGTCTATGTCTCTGAACTCGCTGCCCAGAATAGAGGATATCAGGTCTTTGGCACGATAGGGACTGTACACAAACCCCTTTATCTTTTTTTGTCGTTCCTGTATCGTTTTCGGGTTCTCATTGCCCTTATACACAGGCAAGTAAATTAAAAACCCGGCCTGCTCGTCTTGTCCGTTTTCCTGTACCAAACGCACTTTCCCCGACATGGCAGGCTGCCTTGTATCACGGGCTATGCGCATTGCCGATTGCCGTGTGGGCTCGCTAAACATGTCGAAACCAAAAGCACGCAGGTTTCTGCCTATGAATGGCTCCAGAAAAATGATTGCGGAATAGATGGGGCGGTTGCCGTCAGGGTATACTTTGTAATCCGGGAACCCCTCGCTCTGGATGTGATTCTCGTGTGCGGCCAACTCGTTGGGTTGTATAAACTGAGCATAGCCCAGCCCCTGAATGCCCGGGTAGTTCTGCTCCAGGTTCAGGGTTTTGTAATACTGTACCCAATCTTTGCGCTGTACGGTGTCTGAGGCAGTAAACAGGGCTTTTGCACCCAGCAGGATCTGGATATGATCATGCATCCGCTTCTCAATTGCTTTTGTGGCCTGGTCGGCCCGCAAGCTAAAGAGCTTCTCGCTTCTTTCCTCTGCCTTGCGCTTGGTTTCTGCATAGATAAAAAGGGTAAGCAGAAAAATGAGCAAAAAAGAAAAAACAGCGATAAAGTAATCCCTGATGAACTGTACCAGCTTAGTGGCTTTCATAAGTATAAATTTGGGCTCCTTCAGTTGTTTTAAAAAGAAGTAGAACCAGTAAAAGGCATTTACAACTTAACCTTAATTCTTCAAATATAATAAATCAATGAAAAGGAACGGCAGCTGTTGCCCCTAATCTTTGCAAAACTCAACTCAAAAAAATAAAGTTCTACGGCAATCTTAAATTAACTATATTCCAGCTAAACCCTTCAATATTCTAGACAGAAACATGAGAACAATGCAGCAGTGGTTCGATGAATATGGCCAGAGCCACCAGAATCAGACAAACAAGCTTATCCATTGGATATGTGTGCCCCTGATCTTTTTCAGCATCATCGGTTTGCTGGCAAGTATACCCAGCAACACTATCAAGGCCCCTTTCCCGGCTTTCCTGCAGCCATACTTACATTTCGGGACAATAGTTATACTTCTGGGGCTGCTTTTTTACCTGCGCCTATCGTTTACTATGTTTCTGGGCATGGCTGCTGTCTGCTTTTTTATGCTGTGGGCGGTAAAGGCTGTAGATGCCGCTATCGCTGCACCCCTGTGGCTGGTTTGCCTTGTAATTTTTGTTCTGGCCTGGATCGGGCAATTTTACGGGCATAAGGTAGAAGGCAAAAAACCATCTTTTCTAAAAGACCTGCAGTTCCTGCTGGTTGGCCCCGCCTGGTTGCTTGGCTTTATTTATCGGAAATTGGGTATCCCGTATTAACTTTACAGCACCAACCCGATTTTTATGCTTGAGATCCTCAAAATTTTACTTCTGGCTTTCTTTTCTGTGGCAGTGCTATTGCCTGTAATACGCTACATGCTACGCACACTTTCTCCAGCCAAAGATGCCGACCCTTTATCTGCCGACGAACTTAAGTACATACAGAAGCAGGACCTGAAGCTGACAATTGCATACTTCTTTTTTGCCTGTGTTCTGGCTGTGTTCTTTGCCGGCACGCTGGCACTGGTATCAAGTATAATCCACTCTGAGCGGGAGCAGATGTTTTTACTGACACCCAACTTTAACGCCATGTTTGCTCCCGGGCTGCTGCTGGGGCTGGTATTTGCCCTGCTGCCGTTGCGCCTGATACAAAGCACACTACTGGGCCATGACCTGGAACTATACAAGACTTTCGTGCACCGCACCGAAGGCGAAAACTCCATTAAAAAGTACCGCCTTATCTTTCTTTTGCTCCTGGTATTCTCGGGTATAGTTGCCTGGTATAGCCTGCGCTGGCATGTAACCATTAACAAAGATGGCATTGAGATCAACAACCTCCTAGGCGAGCAGCGTGCCTATAGTTATCAGAACATTAAAAGCATACATTACCTTGGCGAGGAAGGGAAATACCTCATCACATTCAACGACGACTCAAACATCAATACATCTTATCTCAAGCCTGTACAACTGGAGATGATAGCGCTTTTAGCGGAGAAGTCGGGGAACAGGGTGATTAGGTAAAGTGCAAAGCTTTCGCTATACTTTCATAGCTGAATTCCTTCCTCAGTTTTATTTACCTATCGTTTCATTTCTAGCTTTGGTGCCCTCAAGGCCGGGAGGCCTCGCCTTTGCGCATCGCGCTGTCTATTGAAGCTGCCTAACGGCTGCCCTATCGGGCACCGCAACAATAGAAGGCGCTCAACACAAAGGCTGGGATCGACACTTCTTGGTAAACGCCTGTCTCAACTAGCTAGCAAAGTATAAGTTGGTAATAGCGGAAACTCCCCCCCTTGGACAAGGAGGGGCAGGGGTGGTTTGACCCGGATTTACAGGAATTCCACTCTTGTAGACTAGCCAAAATAAGATTTTTGAGCTAACAGCTTTCGCAGTTAGGAGGCTAGTAGAATAAGTATTGCAGAACTCCCTCTCCTGTTTTTAGGAGAGGGTTGGGGTGAGGTAAAAGGAGGGGTAGGGGAGGTAATTCCCCTCTGGAGAGGGGCGCAGGGGTGTGTTAATCGTTCCCAACAAAATTCCTGCACCTACTAATCTAATTATCAGCTATCTTTGCGCGATTTTTTTAGATACTCCCATGAAGTATAAATTATTGATACTGATGCTGCTGGTGCAGCTTTCGGCAGTGGCGCAGAAGAGTATGCAGGTAGCTGATCTCCGGATCACTGTACCTACTACCATTGCAAACCCGCAAAGTATAAAACCGCAGGAGGGCGTGTACCATTATGGCTTTCAGCAGGGTGATGTAATTTTGGTAAGTATAGAACCCGAGAAAAGTGGCCAATTGCTTAACCTGGAGGTGCAGGATTATACTTCTGGCTCTACGGTATACTCTGTAAAAAACCAGAAGAAGATCAAAAACCTACGTTTGCCAGCGCCGCGCAAGATCGCTTACAGGTTTATACTTACTTCGGCAAGTGGCAAGCCCGTGCCTGCACAATTAAAGATCAGCCGCACACCTGTCTCTGAGGAGAACCGCCATTTCAACAGCAACATCACCTGGAAAACTAAATCCGATACCACCTGGGCTACTGTAACCGAAAAAGTTGCTGTTAAAGGAGATCTGGTGCCTGTAACTTTAGTGGATAAAACATTTAGGGTGGCGTCCAAAACCAACCTGAACCCCAGCCGCGTGGCCGTGCCGTTTAAATTGCCTGCCAATACGGTGCACTGGGTATACTGGGTAGGCGTGGGACAGGAGTCTGTGGAGCAGCTAAAGAATATGACAAGTATGGCCAGCAAAGGTGCCGCCACGCTTGCCGCTACTGTTAACCCGGTAGTGGCTTTTGGCCTGGGCATGATACCGAGCCTGCCGCAGGTAAATGCATCCGGCAACATCGACTACTACTTCATGAACAAAACCTCTGCCGACAAATTTGTGGCCGATGCTGACTCTGACTGGAAGCACTATCCTTTTGCTCAGGGCACAGGCATCATCTCCGACTACAAACTAGTGCAGCTATCCGAAACACCTAAAACTCCCGATAATACGCTCTATGCCGTGTTCCGGAACAGCAATACTGTAACAGGGCTTGATGTGAACATAAAAGTTGTGGCCTTTGAGCAGGAGAAAAAGTACGTGACCAAACAGGTGCGCAAGCCCGCTAAAATAGAGCAAACGTATATGCCTGTTTTTGGAGAATAAGCTTTTCTAGTTAAGAGTTAAAAGTTCAGAGTTATGAGTTGTTTCTGATTTCTTGACGCTGAGGGAGAGACCTGGATGACTTTTATATAAAAACTCCAGACTATTGCTTGTTGAAGATTTTAAAAAGCTGAGCCTCTGATTTTGTCACTCTTAACTCATAACTCCTAACTCTAAACTCTTTTTCGTAGTTTTGCCGCAGATTAATCTGATCCTTTAAACCAAACATAAATCGATATGCAAGTTCGCGTAGAGAAAGACACAATGGGCCCGATAGAGGTGCCTGCAGACAAATACTGGGGTGCCCAGACACAGCGCTCTAAAGAAAACTTTACTATCGGTGGTCAGCTGATGCCGACAGAGGTAGTAGAGGCTTTTGCTATACTTAAAAAATCGGCTGCGCAAGCTAACGCAAAGCTTGGTGTATTAGCACAGGATAAGGCTGATATCATCTCTAAAGTATGCGACGAGATTCTGGAAGGCAAGCTGGCTGATCAGTTTCCGCTGGTAGTATGGCAGACAGGCTCGGGCACGCAGTCTAACATGAACGTGAACGAGGTAGTTGCCAACCGTGCTCACGTATTGCTTGGCGGCGACCTGATGGACGAGAAAAAGAAAATCCACCCGAACGACGACGTAAACAAGTCGCAGTCGTCTAACGACACGTTCCCGACAGCGATGCACATTGCCGCTTACAAAAAAGTAGTGGAGCACACGCTACCATTGGTACAGAAGCTGCGCGACACACTTAACAGCAAGGCAGAGGCTTACATGGATGTGGTGAAGATCGGCCGTACGCACCTGATGGATGCTACGCCACTTACACTGGGTCAGGAGCTTTCTGGTTATGTAGCCCAGTTAGACTACGGCATGAAGGCGCTTCGCAACACCTTGCCACACTTAAGCACACTGGCACTTGGTGGTTCTGCGGTAGGTACAGGCCTTAATACACCTGCTGGTTACGATGTACTGGTTGCCGAGAAGATCTCTGAGTTTGCTGGTCATGATTTTATCACGGCTCCAAACAAGTTCGAAGCACTTGCTGCACACGACGCTATTGTTGAGACATCTGGCGCTTTAAAGCAACTGGCAGTATCACTGATGAAGATCGCTAACGATATCCGTTTACTGGCTTCTGGCCCGCGTTCTGGTATCGCTGAGATCCTGATCCCAGAGAACGAACCGGGTTCTTCTATCATGCCGGGCAAAGTAAACCCAACGCAGGCTGAGGCCATGACCATGGTTTGCGCACAGGTAATCGGTAACGACGTGGCTATTTCGGTGGGTGGCATGAACGGCCATTTCGAGCTGAACGTGTTTAAGCCGGTGATGATCTACAACCTGCTGATGAGTGCCCAGCTGATCGGTGACGCCTGCGATTCTTTTGACAAGCATTGCGCGGTAGGTATCGAGCCAAACACGGCACGCATCAAAGAAAACCTGGAGAACTCGCTGATGCTGGTAACGGCGCTTAACCCACACATCGGTTACGACAACGCAGCTAAGATCGCGAAGAAAGCCCACAAAGAGGGAACAACCCTTCGTAAAGCCGCTATCGAGCTTGGCCTGCTAACCAATGAGCAGTACGACGAGTGGGTGAAGCCGGAGGATATGATCGGCAGCTTGAAGTAATTTTGGGACGCTAGATTTTAGACATAAGACACAAGACTTTATACTTGTGTTGAAGATAGAGGAAAAGCAGCTCCGGTAGGGGCTGCTTTTTTGTTTATATTTAGATTATTTATTGAATTTTATATATAAATTAGGCTCATTATTTTATTTCTACCAATTATTAAGAAAACAGACTATTATGAATTTTGTAGCAATCGATTTTGAGACAGCAAATTTTAAAAGACAAAGTGTTTGTTCAATAGGCTTAGCTGTAGTCGAGAACCTTAAAATTGTAAAAACAATTAATAAACTCATAAAACCAACTCCGAACTACTACGAAAAGATTAATATATCTATTCATGGCATTAAGCCTGAAATGACTAATAATGAGAAAAATTTCGCTGAACTTTGGGACGAATTAAAACCACACCTTGAAAACAATCATATAGTTGCTCACAATGCTTCATTTGATTTTAGTGCTCTAAGGTATGTTTTAGATACATATAACATTGAGTACCCAACCTTAAACTATTATTGTTCAATGCAAATAAGCAAAAAACTGTTTGCAGGGTTACTCAATTATCAATTACCTACCGTATGCAAACACTTAAATATCCATGATTTACGTCACCATGAAGCAACAAGCGATGCAATCGCTTGTGCAAATATTATAATTAAGGTATGCGAGGAAAATAATATTACAAGCTTTTCAGATTTAACGAAAAATTTAAAAATTTCTTCCGGAAAGCTGTTCCCCAACTCATATTATCCTTTCAGTTGCAGTTCCGATAAATCAAAAACTCCAAAACAGCTTTTTGAAGTTATTCCAGATAGAAGTAAACATGACAAGGAGCATCCCTTTTTCGAAAAACGTGTGGTTTTTACAGGGGCACTAGCAAAACTATCAAGAAATGACGCTAAGAAAATAGTTGAAAACATTGGAGGCATAACTACGCCAGACACATTGAGTGCTAAGACTAATTACCTTGTTATAGGAACATACGATTACACCCAATATGGCGAGGGCTTTAAATCATCGAAGCTCCAAAAAGCAGAGCAACTAATTGCACAAGGAAAAGAATTAGAAGTTATTTCAGAGATTGATTTTTTTAGAATGATTCACACAGAATCTACAATCTATGAAATAACAAACAGTCAGATTGATACTGATTCTGAGGAGTTTTTAAATCTAAATTGCTATAGTAGCTTTTATGGTAAAAACGTATACTTCTCGGCTGAAATTTCAATAAATAGACTAAATGCTTTTCAATATGTTGGCGATTGCGGAGGATTTGGCCATGACTATGATAAAGAGGAGATAGTAAATACAGACTATTTCATAGTATCTAATAAGCAGGTAGAAGACTTGAGAAATGGTATCAAAAACCAATCAATAATTGAGTTTGAACAAATAAGAAACGCCTCACAGCAGAATGGAAACCTAAAATCTGTAAAGCTAATAAGCGAAGCTACATTTCTTGAATACATTGAAAGAAGGAAGAAATTTCAGAGAAGTGAAATCAAGATGAAAATATAAACTTAGATAATATTCCCCATCCCGCAAGTTTAGCGCCAGCGCAACTTGTGGTTATACTTGAGGCCAGTTTGTAACTGGCATTTACCACAATCATACTTTCGCAAGTTGAAAACTTGCGCCATAATTACCAACAAGTTACCGCTGCGCTCAAACTTGCTCAATGTCGCGTATGCCGGAATTTCTCACCAGCATACGCAACACCAGCTGCTTTGCCTGGGGACGACAGCCAGCCTTTTCATATGCATGTTGAAACTGCTTCCTGCAAGAGCGGCACAGGAAGTTCTGCTTCCCCGTGCGCTTTACGCCATTTTTTACTACCTTAATACTGTGGCAGTAGGGGCAACTTATCTGGATAGTTATCTCGCACATAACTTCCTATAAACACCCTTGCTGCCATACTTATTCCAATATCATACATTGTAGACCACAACCCTCCATTAATTAGAGCTATATGATTAAACAGGCTATTGCTTTAAGTATTCTCTTTATACTTTTTATAAGTTTCACCCAGTGTCGCACGAGCCGAACAAGACAGTTAGAAAGACAATATAAGGCTATTTACATTAACCAATTTAAACTAACATATTTCCGGCAGTTGCTTATTAAGAGCTATGATAACTCCGAAGCAATTCAAGAAATCATTCATTCTGACCATAGTGGATTTACAGAACCAATTTTGTCTGATAAAGATTATGCACTTATAGACAGCTTGACAACAGCTGATAATGAGGAAATTATAGCAGATGCAATGCAAGGTGAGCAAAGAGCAGAAGGAGCCCAGGGCAAAAGACCATTAGCCTATATTCTTAACAGACTTAATAGCAGATGGCTCGATAGCATTGCGCAGAAGAGATTAAGAGCATCAGGAATACCCAACGGTTGGGCCAAATAGCTAATATTGCCCACCATCCCGCAAGTTTAGCGCCAGCGCAACTTGTGGTTATACTTAAGGCCAGTTTGTAACTGGCATTTACCACAATCATATTTTCGCAAGTTGAAAACTTGCGCCATAATTACCCACAAGTTACCGCTGCGCTCAAACTTGCGGGATTTAAGGGACAAAAGAACCAGTATTCCGTTTATACAATTGCTAGCTGTAATTTAAGCTACCTTTGAACTGCACGCAATAGAAGTGCTTAAATTCAGAAAGTATGATTGATTCAACCAATATCTGTTTGTCCTGTGGGTTATGTTGCGATGGCACCCTGATTGGCTTTGTACAACTCAACCATGAAGAGTTGCCTGCAATAAGAAAATTAATGGCTGTTGAGGAGGCAAGCAGTGATGGGGTTTTTATTCAGCCTTGCAGCAAGTACTGCGATGGCTGCACGATTTACTCACAGAGACCGAAACAATGTGCCAGCTATGATTGCGAACTCCTAAAGTCTTTCCAACAAAAAGAACTGGATTATACTTCGGCTATCGAAATAATTGAGGAGGCTAAACAGCGAAAGCGCGCTATTGAAGAAAAGTTAGCGCTACTACCGATCAAACTACAATCCCAATCATTTTACTTTAAGATGGCTGAGTTGGAAAGGCTGTATCAGAAAAACGAGCATGCGTTAGCATCAACACAGGCTTTCAAAGATATGATAACGGATATCAAGCAACTTGATGACCTGTTATCAAAGAAATTTGGTGTCACAGTATTCTAAAGCAGGATCCAATCCAGCAAGCTTAGCGCCAACGCAACCTGTTGTTATACTTGAGGCCGGCTTGTAAATGCATTTATCACAACCATACTTCCGCAAGTCGAAAACTTGTCGGATTTCATGTAATGATCTCTACGCTATAACAATATAGATTTTCCCTATATATTGGCTTAATTATTGCAATGCCTGCTCGGTCCATTATCTACAAAATAAAACTATCGAAATTATGTTTAACCCTAATCTCAAACTGGCCGTTTCGGGACTGCTGCTCAGTACCTTTCTACTTTTATTCAGTTCAAGTGCTGCATTAGCCCAGGGCAATGTGTTAGTACACGAGTTTAAGCTTTTAAATGAATCTCCGGAAGAGCTTCCGGAGTATGGCCACTTTCTTACAGACAGTGTATTTATGGCCCCTGTATTAGAAGTGCTTGAAAAAGGCATCCGCTCCAAAGTAGGTGACCTGCCCATCGATTATTACTCCGGCAAACAGATAGATCTGCTTAGCCCAACCCTTAGCCCTTACTCTGATACTAAAAAGCAGTTTAAAGACTATTTCGCGAAGCAAAAGGATTACTATGCCCGCTTTAAAAGAGAGAACAAAAGCGGCTACCAGTACCTGGTTACAGTGCAAGCCGAGTTTCAGCAGCCTGAAACCTGGAAGAGCCAGGAGAACGTGAAGTTCAGGCTGAAAGTTAAAATCAAAGAGAACGGCAAAGGGAAAGTATTTTCTGAACGGCAGCGTTATACTTTCGTGGTTAATACTCCAGACCAGCTGCAGAGCGAAACTGCCAGTCAGGCTATAACTGTTTACCAGAACTTTGCACTTACCAAAGCAGAGATACAGCAAGCATATATTAATGGGTTGCAGCAGGTGTTCTTCGGCACAGAAAGCCCTAAAACCCAGCTTGTGAACAGGGCAGCTTATGAGGGGTATGATGAATTTATACAGGAGGCAACGCGTAAGTATAGCCTGGTTGTTCCGGTAACCTATGGGTACACTACGCTAAGCAATGTAAAGTATAGATTTCTGGGTATACCTGTAGTGGCTGGCAAGTCTAAGCATTCTGCTGTGCTTGCCGGAGAGCTTTCCGAAACCCAGCGAGGACTTTTACAGAAGCACGAAAACAAGTTCAGCGGCCTCACAGACCTGGATATTGCAAGCCCTTTGGGTACAGGATACCGTTCTTTTAACCGCACTTTCACGCTTAGCTCCGAGTTGTTTCAAACGCCATACAGAAACTATACTTTAAAAGGGGCTGTGCAGGATGCTTATGCTTTGGGGCTCAGGGTAGGCGATCCGTTTAAAAACACCTTTCAGCTTGCCCTTTACGACGAAAGCAAATCACTGAAAGCTGACATGGAGGTCCATAACTTGGGTGTTACCCGTTACGATGAGGGAGTAGAATCCTCTGCCTCTTCTTTCGGGGTTGGCCTGGTTAGCAGAACGAAGGTAAACGGAGCTAAAAGCCTGCATAAGATGCTCCGCAATTATGGCCGCATTTACACCCCTTACATAAAAGCCGAAGGCAGCATGCTTGGCAAGAAGTTAACTCTTGTTACCAATCCGTTGTGCCTTAACAATGTAGAGCTATACTATGGCGATGAATTAGTTGGACTGATAACGCACACCAAACCAACCAAAAAGCAGCTTAAAAAGGAAAAGAACTTCATACCGCACATGCTCTACCTGAAAGGCGGCCTCACACCCGAAGAAGAAGCACTGATCCTGCATAACTTCCAGTTGCTAAGGGTTGGCTATGCGATGAACAGCCTGCAAAGAAGCAAGGGCAGAAACAGCTAACTGGTTTTTAGAAATTAGTATGATTGAAGTGTAAAGCAGCTATTTAAATGGCTGCTTTATTGTTATGTGATAAATTACATACTATTAGTCATATATAGTATATTCGTTAGTCCGATAGGGTTATCTGTCGATCTCTACAAAAAAGCGTATGTTTATTACGTTTATATCCTAGTTAGCGGCAATAAAAAGAATAAAATATTCAGATTAAATGAATGAGTAACAACTTTGTCAATCCCTTTAAGGAATTTGGAAAAAATATAATTTCTATTTCCGCGGACTTTCCTGATAATCTTAATAATCTTTTGGATGGGTTTAAAATAAGATTATGTAATTCAAGAGTTGAATTGGGGAATAAACCATCTTGGATAGAATGGAATGATTATCCCAACCACTATTCTTTTTTCTTTGATTTTGATGGCAATGAAGAAGTCGTAAAAAATTACCTTCAAAACTCAGAGCTTAGAAACTACGAGAATGTATTAATGGACTTTGGATACCAGATTCCGCTTTCAAAAATTCCTATAGATATTTTTATTAATTATTGGTACGAGTTTGTCATTTTAGCTGGTTATGAGTCTGTAGTAGTTACAGAAGATGGTAAATTATTTATGGAATTTATTAGACGTAGCTACTATCTCAAAAGCAACTTCCAAATTAAACCCATTGCTTAATTTAAAAATAAAAATTACTACCGCTAACCAAACCTAAACGCCAGCCTTCAGCCAGCGGCCTCGCCCGTCGTTTAGCAGAACCGTTATACAATCCAAACCCAAACATCCATTTCAGCTGTCTAATCAATTCAAAAAACATGACTAACAAACTTAAACTCCGCCTTATTATGGTTTTGCTGTTATGTGCCGTGCCTGCATTGGCTTATAGCTACACCGAATATGCCGACAAAACAGTGATTCACAATGGTATTGGCTTAGGTTCTGTGATCGCGGTTGTGGCTTCCTGGTCCAGGAGCAAGTCTATTTTGTGGGCTATACTTCACGGCATTCTTAGCTGGCTATATGTGCTATACTTTGCGGCCACCAGAACCTCTGAGAGATAACAATTAACATCATGCCTCAGCCCCTAACCAACAAGCTTTATCTTCTCGAGAAATTCCCCGGCAAGGGCGGCTGGACCTATGCTGCCCTGCCCGAGATTTTACCGGATAAACATGCGCCATTTGGTTGGGTTCGGGTAAAGGGGACTATAGATGGCTACGAAATAAAAGGTTACCACCTGATGCCTATGGGCAACGGGCAGCTTTTCCTGCCGGTACGTGCCGAGATACGCAAGAAAATAAAGAAGCAGGCCGGTGACTGGGTGCAGGTTATACTTTACCCTGACAACACCCCGCAGGAAGTACCCGAAGAGTTACTGCTATGCCTGCAAGACGAGCCTGCTGCCTATCAGAAGTTCCTGAAATGCACCGATGGTGAGCAAAAAGCCTTTGTAGACTGGATCTACTCCGCCAAAACCGACGAAACCAAGGTAGAGCGTATCGTTCAGACCATCAACAAACTGCTTAGCAAGCAGAAGCCGCACTAAAAGTATAAACCATCGGGTAAGTATGGCAGTATGTACTTAAACCCTCTGGCTTAACACCGCTGAGGGCAAGTATACTTTAAAGCTACCGCAATGGATAAACTTAAAGGCAAGGTTGCCCTGATAACCGGATCCGACTCTGGCATAGGTCAGGCTATGGCCATAGCATTTGCCCGCGAAGGGGCAGATATCGTGATCTGTTACCACACCGATAAAGAAGGCGCCCAGGAAACACTGAAAGAAGTTGAAAAGCAGAACAGGAAAGGCATCGTTTTACAGGTAGATATAAGCGACGAACAACAGGTAGCACAGCTATTTAAACAGGCTATTGATGAGTTTGGCACAATAGATATCCTGGTAAACAACGCCGCAGTTAATGGCTCAGGTATAAACGTCGCCGACATGGATACACAAGTCTTTGACAGAACCATCCGCACTAACCTTTACGGCACCTTCTTCTGTTCGCGGGAGTTTATCCGGCATCGTAAGCAAAACGGCGGCAAGGGCAAGCTCATCAACATTTCTTCGGTCCACGAAGAGGTAGTGGCAGCCGGCACCGCAGACTACTGCGCCTCCAAAGCCGCAGTACGCAACCTGACACGCACCCTCGCACTCGAACTGGCCGAAGACGGCATCAACGTAAACAACATTTGTCCTGGCATGATACTTACCCCCATGAACCAGGAAGCAATGGACAGCAAAAAAGTGCGTCAAGAGAGCGAACAACATATTCCCATGAACCGGGCAGGCAAACCGGAGGAGATCGCAAAAGTAGCCTTGTTCCTAGCCTCTTCCGACGCTGATTATGTAACAGGATCCAGTTATTTTATGGATGGGGGCCTGTCTTTAAATTTGGGACAGGGAGCGTAAGTAGCCGACGTCTAACCCCTCTGTGGAGGCAGGTCTGTTTTATTCAAGTATTCTCTGGCGCGAATCTCCAGGTCTTACCCTGTCCAATAACTTTTTAGAATTAACCCTATTTTGCTTTAGGAGTATCAAAATTGTCCCCTTGAGGGCAGGGTAAGATCTCCAGATTCGTGACTTGTAGGTGATGTGGAGCCGGAGACTCCACTGGCCCGGAGGGTCAAAAAAACAGGTTGAGAGCGAGGTAACTTATAACGTTAGTGTAGTCTTTTTGTAGAATAAAGTGGCCCCTGCGCTCAAAAGGAATAATTCCCAGAGTTTTTCCTTGAAATAGAAGTTGAAACTGGTTTTTACCTTTGACTTCTTCCTTACTTTGCTATTACCGTAACCATACGTATAAGTATACCAAGTACAACTAAGCATAAACCTATGAAAATAGCGAAAGACCCATCAGAGTATAACAAACTTACCCCGGAAGAAGAACGCATTATCGTGCACAAAGGCACTGAGTACCCGGGCACCGGTGAGTATGAGCACAATAAAGCAGAGGGGGTGTATGTTTGCAAGCGCTGCAATGCACCGCTTTATACTTCGGAATATAAGTTCGAGTCGCACTGCGGCTGGCCCAGCTTCGACGATGAAATTACCGGAGCCGTAAAACGCGTACCCGATGCCGATGGCCGCCGCACCGAGATTGTTTGTGCCAACTGCGGCGCGCACCTGGGTCATGTGTTCGATGGGGAGTACCTTACGCCTAAAAACATCCGCCACTGTGTTAACTCGCTATCGCTTAAATTTATCCCCATCGAAAAAATAGAGGAAGAGGCTTAGCCAACCGAACAGATGTTCAGGCACAGAGGCAGGGTAGAGGAGAAGCCACAGGAAACCGGAATCTATACTTGCTCCAATTGCGGCAATGTACTTTTCGAGGCCAGCAAGAAGTTTGATGTAGGCTCCGGTTACCCTAGTTTTTGGGCGCAGATAGGGGAGAATGTGCAGCAGAACACACTTCATACCTATGGCCGGCAGCGGGTACAGTTGCTTTGCAGCCAATGCCAGCAGCACCTCGGTCACCTGTTCGAAGATGCCAGAACTCCTACAAATGTGCGGTACTGTGTAAATGCGGAGGCTATTAAGTATAAACCTTAGTTCTTACTTTGTATCTGTCGTGATCTGTATTGCATTCGCAGATAACGCGGCAGCAAATCGTCCAGTACCGATTTGGCTTCATAATCATGGCCGTTCATATAGTCCAGCCGGTTAATTTTGGCCTCTGTCCAGAGTTTGTTTATAGTTGAATCGGTGTTATTAATCTTTACTGTAATTCTGTTGGAGATGGGATCTTGTGAGACATCCAGATTCACGACAAAAGAAGCAGGTTTCTTATCATTTTTGTTTCTGAAGTTAGGGTAGTAATTAAACACCATGCTTTTTTTAGGATCTTTGCCTGCATTATGGCGCTGCTCCAATATCACAGAATTGTGTAGGATGCGCATAATCCCCTCGCGTTGCCGCTTGCTGAATCCCTTACCAAAATTTATACTATCGATTGAGACGGTTAATATACCGGGCTCCTCTTTGTTTTCCAGCGGCAGGAAGGAATTGGTGACGATAATATTACTAAAAGGTCCAGCTACAATACTATCTGTATAAAATTGCTCCTTGTGCTGCAGAAACAGGTGGTCCGGGGAGTAAAGCTTGAGTTCGTTATACTTGTCTTCTTGCACACTACCTTTTATTTTGCCGATGCCGCTGTTCGGCCGTAAGTACAGTTGGTAGTATACGCCCTGCTTTCCATCTATTTTCAAAGAGTCCAGGGAGGCCACCAGGGTATGGTTATACTTGCGATATCGCTTGCTGGCTGTGGTGTCCAGTTTAAAAGACTTCTTTTCCTGTTCGTATGCCTTTATCCGCTGTACGAAAAATCTATTTACTTTCTGGAACTGCTCCTCATACTTTTCACCGGCTTTGTTACTAAACTCAAGTTTATCGATAGTAACTGGACGCTTATAAAGTTCTCTTCTGCAGGATTGCGTACCTAGGCAAAATACCAAAGCAAGTGTAAGTATAATTAGCTGTTTCATATAAGTTTGTTTTGGAGTTGGCAGAATGAAGCAACTAAAATTTTAGTTAAAACACAATAGTGTTTATTAATATTTTACATCATCCAGTTAATATTAGAAAATGCACCTGCTCCTATTACCAGCAGGTGCATTTTAATAAACCTGATGCACTTCACTTCCCTGGTTTTATTGTCATAAAAAATAATCTTAAACCTAAAGTAATACCTGAGCCTATCGCTGTTCCGGCTGCCACTTTACCCAATTTCTTTTTATGTGCCCTATCCTCATAGCCTTTCACATAATTCGGATCTAGAAGGTAGGTTTTATCCGATACAGGATTATTTGTTGCTTTAGGCCTAACAGAGCCAATAGCAACAGAAGCGGCCAAGCCATACCATAAGAATAAACCACTTGTAACAGAACCCCACTTAGCATTTGCTCCTTCATAAAGTCTTTGAGCATCATACTGCCCCAGCTCGTACATTTGCTCTGGTGTTCTGGAAATTACATTACCATCATTATGAGCGCTTGCAGTATCCGCGCTTGTCTCCGTAATCACCTCCTTTGCCCCATTGGCATACTGAACCATAAAAACGTCCGATTTAGGTATCAGGTATACTTTGCCTTCAGCAGAGTCCGGATGCTGATAGGCAATTCCTTGAAGCTTTATCTCCAGCACACGCACCTTCATATCATTGCCGTCTAGCTTAACGATTTTGTCCTGGGCAAATGCACTTTGCATAAGCACAAGCAACAGACACAGACACAGCAGTAAACATTGCTTCATTGTTATAAATATTATAGTGCAAGATCTAAAAAGGAATCTATCTGTTAGTATTTGAGTGAATTAAATCCGAACAGCAAACTAAATCTGCCTCCGTTTTTGGAGGGAACAAAGGCAACATTTAATGGGATGTTTATAACCTGACTTTGAAAGTTGGTACCTTTAGCCGATACCAAGCCTGCACCTGCCAGAGAATATTAGGGCCAACACCTACTTAAAGCCTTTAGGCCCTCTGATACCGATCAGTCCAGTCAAGCCATCAGGAGGCTAAGTAAATTATAATAGAGAAGCACCTGCCATTTTACCAGCAGGTGCCTCAAACTAACCTAATCAACATTAAGGCATAAAAGCTACCTGGGTAACTAAAATTGCTATAAAAACTGAGGCTACTCCCAGGCCAATTCCTGTACCCGCTGCCACTTTGCCCCATTTCTTGCGCTTAGCCTTGTCCTCATAGCCTCTCACATAATCAGGGTCCGAAAGGTACCTGACATCCGACACAGGGTGGTTCTCTGCCTTGGGCTTTACCAGGCCAATGGCCGCAGAACCGGCCAAGCCATACGGAAACACAAAACTACTCGCAGCTGAACCCCACATGGCACCATTACCCTTGTATAAAAGCTGTGCGTCCTTTTGGCCAAGCTCATACATCTGCTCCGGAGTTCTGGCAGGCTCGCTGCTCTGGCTGGCAATAGGTTTGGCGATCATTTCTTTGGTACCGTTTGCGTACTGCACCATAAACACCTCGGCTATAGGCAACATGTGCATTTTTCCATCCATAGAGTCCGGGTGGCGGTACACAATTTCCTGGAGTTTAATTTCCAGCACGCGTGCTTTTATCTCGTCGCCGTTAAGCTTTACGATCTTGTCCTGGGCAAAAGCGCTTTGCAACAGCACTAATAGCAGGCCCAGCAATATACTCTGTTTCATAAGGTTATAAATTAATGATGAATAACTTATAGAATGGGTCCTGTTATTAGTACTTGCGCGAGTTAAACCCGAACAGCACACTAAACCTGCCACCATCTTTAGACGGGGCAAAGGCAAAGTTTAACGGAAAGTTTACTCCCTGGCTCTGAAAGTTTGTACCTACAGCCAATACCACACCCGCGCCTGCCAGGCTAATGTTAGGGCCAAATCCAAATTCAAAGCCCTTTGGTCCTCTTATGCCAACCAAAGCGCTCAGGCTCGGCAAAAACTTGCCCTGCTCCAGGCCACCTATCAAAGGCACAAACTCAAACAATCCGGAGGTACCGTTATCTAGTGTAAATACGCGTGTTTCGAATTGCCAGCCAAACTGAGTCATGAAATTATTTAACTCGGTGTTATGGTCTTCCATGATCTGGTTGCGGTACTTGTCGCTGATGATGGTAAAGCCAATTCGCGGGCCAGCAAGCTTCAGGTTGCGCTGCTCGTATGGCCTGTCGATTTGAGGGCTTGCAACAAACGGAGCGGCTTCATTAAATACTTCTTTAGTACCGTTTTCATACTTTATCATGAACACCTCTTGTTTCAAGATCGAGATCATCGGACCGTCTAAGTTGTCGTAGCGTTTATACTTTATTTCGTGCAGGCTTATCTCCTGAACCTTTGCTTGTACTTCCTCGCCATTGCGTTTTAAGATCACATCCTGTGCCTGTGCGGCAAACAACGGAATAAGAGCTAAACAGATTAACAGTAACTTTTTCATGTTGATTTGGGGTTAGGTTGTTGAATTATTTAATGTATCGATGATGTAAAAGTATGATGCCTTTCACCCACATCAAATCCAAAATCAACAAAAAAAGGACTTTACAAATCTAAATATAACAAAAATATATTATTGATAATCAGTTACTTAAAACACACACATTAGACTTTACAAAATTTATACTTACCTTAATTATCTTGAAAAAAGAAGTATAAAAACCTGTTCTGAAGTATGGATGACCTGAAGCTTACCATCGAAACGCTTACCGAAGAAGACAGGCGAGAACTTGCCACGTTTATCAGGAGGCAAAAGAAGAAGAAAAGCCGCAAAGACCTGGACCTTCTCCGGCTGTTGCAGCAGCAGAAAAAGTATAGTGCAGAAGAACTGATAAAACTCCTGTACCCGGATGCGCCTAACCCTGTGGCCTACTATGCCTTGCGCAAGCGCCTGCAGCGCCACCTCACCGATTTTATACTTCTCAAACGCATGGAGGAGGACATCACGGCTGCTTCGCCTATTACAGGTTTAATGTCGCTGGCGAACTACCTCTTTGATGCCGGCATAGACAGGCTGGCCTGGAACCACTTGCGCAAAGCCGAAAAGCTTGCACAGGCAAATGAACAGTATGGCTTGCTGAATGCGGTGTATAACCTGCAGATAGAGAAGGCAGACAGCGAGTACGCCGATCCGCTGGACGAGATCATATTAAAGCGAAATCAGAACAAGCTGGTAGCCGATGAGGATGAACGCGCCAACATTGCCAGCAGCATTATCAACCTGAGGCTAAGGGCGGTCAGGCAGCAGGGTAGCAGCATGCACTTCAACAAGATCATCGAAGAGGTGCTCCAGACCTATAACTTGTCGGAGGCGGTTAGCCAGCGGCCTTCGTTACTTTACAAGCTTATGTCGATTGCCCGCAGCGCCATACTTGCCCGCAAAGATTTCCTGTCTTTCGAGCCCTACATCATCAACCAATACCAGGAGATGGAACAGCGGCAGGGTTTTAAAAAAGCACACCAATACTATAAACTCAGGCTGCTTTACATGATCTCGCATGTGTTGTATCGCAATAAGAAATTCGAGAAATCGGTTGCTTACCTGGAGCAGCTAAAGGCAGGCATGATGGCAGAAGGCAAGAGCCATGCGCACCTTTTTATGCCACGCTATACTTTCCTGATGGTGGCAAACCTCGTGTTTTTGAACCGTAACAGTGAGGCCATCAGCCTGATGGAGGCGCTTCTTAACAACAGCAAGATCACGCTTAACACCAAAGACCAGCTTACCGCGCAACTCGGCCTTAGCTTTAACTACTTTACCGCCGGTGCATATACAAAAGCCAACCGCATGCTGATGTCCATTAAAAGGTCGGATAAATGGTGCGAGGCTAAAATGGGCCGCGACTGGGTGCTTAAAAAGAAACTGGGTGAGCTTATACTACAATACGAACTGGGCAACGACGACCTGGTGTACAGCAAGCTGCGCACCCTGGAGCGCACCTACAAAGACCTTTGGGAAGACCCGATGTACCGCAATGTAAAGCAGTTTCTGGTACTTATTAAACTATTGATGGAGCAGCCGGACCTTGTAACCAAGCCTGCCTTTGTTCAGCAAGTAGAAAATACGCTGGAGTTTACCACCTTCCGGGAAACAGATTTGCAAGCGATGAGTTACTATGCCTGGCTCAAGTCTAAAATGATACAGAAACCATACTACGAGGTGCTCCTGGAACTGGCCAAAAACGCTTACCTGGAGCAACTGCAGGCTGAACAATCTTAGGGTTATACTTTTATACCTAAACTTTATACTTTGCGCATCTGTACAAAGCAGGGGGCCACATTCCCCCAGATCATTTTATGAAGAAGCGGCCTTCGTTTTTATTTTCCAGGTACAACAGCTTTAAGTTTGCCTTTAAAGGGCTGGCAGCCGTTTTCAGGCACGAAACCAACATGCACCTGCATGTGATAGCAAGTGTGGTGGTGCTGGTAATGGCCTACAGGTTTGAAGTATCGCGCACGGAGTGGTGCATACTTGTGCTTTGCATCGGGCTTGTCTGGATGGCCGAAACCTTTAATACCGCCATTGAAACGCTTACCAACCTCGTGTCGCCGGAGTACCATAAGCTTGCCGGCAAAACCAAAGACCTGGCCGCTGGCGCCGTTCTGCTAGCCGCTATAACCGCAGCCATTGTAGGCTTAATCATTTTTATTCCGTATTGGCTAGTATACTTAAATGTTTACTGAGTTCGCGTTTCTTTAAAAGAGCGCGTTTCTTACCTTTGCGCCTTCATTTTAAAACAACACGCTTATGGGCAAAAGAAGAATACAGGTTTTTGCTCTCGGGCTCTTACTGGCAAGTATAGCATTTGCCTGCAAACCCGGAATTTCGCCACAGATACCAGAGGCAGCCACGGCAAATGCGCAGGCAGCCCCCTGGCTAAGCCAACTGATACAGGAAATGGGGCAGGACAAACCTGCCAACCCACCCGCAAAAGTATACCGTTACACCTACAACGATCAGGAAGTATACTACATAACCGGCCGATGCTGCGACATACCCGGCAAGGTCTACGATATGTATGGCAATGTGATCTGTGAGCCTGACGGAGGTATAACAGGAAAGGGCGATGGCCGCTGCCCGGACTTTTTCGAAAAGCGGTCTGATGAAACTTTAATTTGGGAAGACAAAAGAGAGCAAAAGTAACATGACAGGAAACGACGTATTAAAAAATCTATCTGAATATAACATCTGGGCCAACCAGACCATGTTGGATGTATTCTCAGGGTTACCAAGCGTACCAAACAACGCAGCCCGCTTATTTAGCCACGCCCTTAACGCGCAGGCTATCTGGATTGCACGCATTACAGGCACGCAAAGCCCTGTAAAAGTATGGCAGGAGCATAACCTGGAGCAGCTTAAAGAGCTACATAAAAACTCATCTTACAGGCTGGCAGAAATTGTGGCCAACGCCGATGAAGCAGAATTTAACCGCCTGATAGATTACACCAATAGCCAGGGCAACAAGTACAGCACACGCGTACTCGACATCCTGACACACGCTTTTAACCACGCCACCTACCACCGTGCTCAAGTAGCCACGGATCTGCGCAAAAACGGCCACACGCCGCCAAACACAGACTACGTTACCTACGTGCGTGAACTGATGGGGCAGGTTTTTTAATAGACACAAGACGTATCTCGTAGCACGTATCAAGTATCGCGACTGTTTATATTTTAGCGCAAAGTATAAATGCGTAGCTCTTGCTGGTACTGAATCTGTAACTAAAAAAGGAGCTTCCTTTAGCAGGAGGCTCCTTTTTTAGTTCTATAGTAAATATTTAGGTCGTGATACTTGATACGTGTTACGAGATACGACCTTATCTAGAACTACTCCAATGTTATCGTACCCAGGTCTTTTATCTGTTCCTGAGACACACTCACGTTTTCAAGGGTTTTGTTATGGGCATCGCCTTCAGTGTAGAACTTCACTTTATAAATACCGGCTGGCACACCTTTGATCAGGAAGTCGCCGGCTTCGTTAGCGAAGCCGCCAATCGTATCGTTGGCCGCTGAGATCACATAGATACCAGGCTTATACTCGGCTGGGGTTACTTTACCCTTTATACCACCTGCCACAGCTTTTGTGATCGTGCGCACTACTGGCTTCAGGTTGTACTGGCCATTACCTCTTTCCACAACAGATTTGGCAGCATCAAAGTCAAGCAGCAACACATAAGTTACATCGCTTTCCAGGTTAGCGTTGATCTGCAGCTTAACACCTGAAGTCTGTCCGCTAGGTGTTTTAAGGCTTTTAACTTCGCCGCTTTTCAGTTTAAGCGTGTTGTTATTACCCAGTATCAGTCTTAGTTGAGATATTTTACCGGCCGGCAGGGTAGAGCTGGCAAGCAAAGTATCCTTGCCATTCGCAAAGTCAAGCAGGTTGTACACACCTGGGTTTATCTGGTCCAGTGTAATCCACTCCGACTCGTCGCCGTCACCGCCTTTGTGCACCTGCACCGATTTAATGTCAACGTTTACTTCTGCATAATCGCCGGGAGCATCGGTCATACGAACTTGCATTTTAGCTGTACCCGTATCACTGTCGCTGTCGCATGCACTAAACCATACAAGGCCACTAAGCAATAATGGAAGAATGAATTTTCTTTTCATAAGGATTGTACGTTAAAGTTATCAGCCAAATTTCTGGCATCAACATGAAGACAAGATGAAGAAAGCAAAAATGTCTATTCTTTAATTGTTTAAGTAATTGCCTCAACATCCGTGTTTTCACATTCGTTTTTTAGAAACGGATAAAATTGCACAAAATTACGTACCACCAAAAAGAAAGATGCCAGCAACCGGAGCTGCTGGCATCTTTCTTAAAATGTAACAAGTTTATAAAGCTGTAATTCAAAAATTGTACTCCAGCTTAGTTTCCTGACTTTGTTGTATCGGGTTTGGCAGGCTCGGTTTTAGGCTTCGTCCTTGGTTTGAGCAAGTCACCAATTTTATCCGTTGCCTGCTTTTTGATATTCTGTTCAGCCTCTCTTCGCTTCTTCTCCAATTCTTCACGTGCCTTCTGCTCTGCCTCCAGCTTACGGCGGTTCAGCTCGTTCTGTACACTATCCTGTAGCTGTTGCTTTCGTTCTTCAAGCTGCTGCTTGGCAACATCTACTTTATTCTGCACAGCGGCTTTTACAACGTCCTTAGCTTGCTCTTTTACAGAACCACCGGCCAGCGAAATCCTTGGGTCAGAAAGTGTGCCACCTATGTTCAGGTTCAGGGTTACACGCTCTGATGCAGCCAGGGCATCGCCGCCTACTATACTTGCCAGTCGGGAGTTAAGCTCTCGCCCAACCTTGCCTGCCGGAACGTTTAAGGCCGTGATGTAATCGATCTGCCCGTTCATGTTATTTGAGCCACCCACAGTCATCTCTATATTGCCCACCTTCATATCAAAAGGCCGTATCACAAGGCTGCCGTCAATTATCTGTGCATCAATTTTCTTGTTCTCCACCACAAAGCTCTTCAGCTCCTCCAGCCTGGTAAAGCTACTTATTTTCTCAACAATAGGCACGTCACGCACAGCAGCCCTGATCACACTAATTATGCCTGTGCCGTCCAGCGTTTTGAAAACAGGTGTCATGTCCTGGCCTATTTCACCGGCAAAAGCAAAGCTGGTGTTAAACTTACCCTCAAGCAACTTGGCGATTGGGGCAAGTACTTTAACAGTGTTAAATGCGTTGAATGCCTCTTTAAAGCCAAGATTCTGAATATCTAGCTTCATGTCGAACAATGGCTGCTGCAGATTCTGTGTGTTATAGCTACCACCCACCGCAAACGTGCCGCCTAAGGTGTTAAACGTTACTTTGTTTAAGCGGGCAATCTTGTCTTTTACCTGTACCTGTCCGCTTACATTGTTCAGCTTCAGATCGGTGTAGGTTACTTGTTTGGCATCTATATTAAGGGTTACATCCAGGTTTGCAGGCACCTCTACCACGCCCTCAGTCGGCGCGTCTGCCGGTGCTCCGGCGTCATCAAC
Source organism: Pontibacter sp. GD7 (assembly GCF_058216375.1). Taxonomy (NCBI): domain Bacteria; kingdom Pseudomonadati; phylum Bacteroidota; class Cytophagia; order Cytophagales; family Hymenobacteraceae; genus Pontibacter; species Pontibacter sp. GD7. The sequence continues at coordinate 263,022 of NZ_JBYZMP010000001.1, forward strand.
CATCCACTCGTTTACGTTAAAGTTATTTGAGCTGAGGTTGAAATTACCGCGCAACGACTGGTTATCAGCCAGGGCATATCCCAGGTAATTTGATACTGTGCCATTTGCTTTGAAGTCGCTTTTACCCAGGTAACCTGCCATGTTCTGCAGGTTGATGCGCTCGTTATTGAATGTGGCGTTAGCGCTGTTGATTTTCATGCCTTGCGGCAGGTCGGTGCTAACATAGCTCAGGTTACTGATGGCCATGGTACCGTTGGCAGTAACGTTGTTATACTTCTCGGCCTCAATATCGCTTAGCTTGCCTTTCGCCGACACATCTGCCACTATCCTGCCTGCTACCTCCATACCTTCCTGTGGGAAGATCTTTGTCAGCTTAGCCAGGTCCAGCACGCCTTTTATGCGGCCATCAAATGCTGGCTTGTCGATACCTGCGATCAGCATATTGCCCTGTAGCGGCTCCCCATCCAGGGTCATGTTAAATCGTTCTATATTGATGCGGGTATCATCGGTGTTTCCGGTGGTGTTCCGGATGTTCGTGATCATGTTCAGGTTCTGGATCGGCGCCGGAAAATCCTTTGACTTGATATAACCGTTGGTCATGTTCAGGTCGGCATCTATGATCGGCATACTTTTTTCGGAGTAAGTGCCTTTGGCATCTGCATCCACCTTTAGCAATCCACGCAGCGTCATACCCTCCACCGGGAAGACTTTCGTCATCTCAGCCAGGTCGATGCTGGCCTTTACGTTGCCATCTACCTGCATCACCTCCAGGCCTTTTATGGAAACACGGGCATCCACAGGGTTTTTACCCAGGTCCATGTGAAACTTCCGGATATCGATACTGGTATTCTGCGGCGTTCCGTCCGGGCTTACCACACTCATGTCGGCATTTACGTTGCGGGCAGCCTGTGGCAGGTCAGGGTATTTAAACATACCATCAATCACTTTCAGGTTCACACCATACCCTGGCATCAGCGTATCGATCATCCTGCCCTTAAAGAAACCGTCAAAGCTGAGTTTACCTTCGGTTTTGATGTCTTTGAACTCTTCGCTGTACATACCCGGCACAACCGAAAGCACATTGCGGAAGTCTGTTTCAGTAGCGCTAAAAGTCAGGTCAAAGTCAATTGCCTCGTCCGGCATCAGGATCGTACCATCAAACTTAAAAGGAAACTCGTTGATGCGGATGTTATTCTCCTTGAAAGTATAAAGCATCTTATTCAGGTCCATGGCCATGGTTACATCAGCAACAAGTTTTGCATTCTCTATGTAATTGGCTCCGTCATAGGTCATGGTCAGTCGGTCTGCCGTAGTCTCAGACACCATATCAAACACATCTTTGGCAAAATCGCCGGAACCGGTGTGGTTTACGTTATAGGCTGCAAGCCCGAAAGGAATACTTAAGTCGTCATAAAACAAAGTGCCGTTGTTGATCTTCCATTGTTTAATGGCCATGCTAAAGTCGGAAGCAGTGGTATCAATATCTGCGGCAGCCGTGTCCGGAATAAAGATATCCCAGTTGGCTTTTCCGCTTTTAAGCACAATAAGTTTAATGATGGGTTCGTCTAAAGTAATAGAGTTGACCTCCAGTTCGTCGCCGGAAATAACGCTCATAAGGTTCAGCCCCATCCTGAAAGCGGGTATCTGGGCCAGCGTATCTGTTTTAAAGGAATCCTGCCCTATAATGGATAAATTGTCAACGCCCAGTGTCAGGTTCGGGAAATTGCGGAAAATGGAGAGGCTTACATCATCCGTTTCGTAAACCACAGTGGCGTTTATATTCTTGGCGATCTCTTTGTCGAGGGTTTGTTTAATTTTATCTTTGAAAAGCACGGGCACTAGGGCTGCAAGAGCTAACAGCACTGCCAGAAAGACAAAAAAACCAATAACTACTTTTTTCATATAGAGGTAGGATGATATCGATCAAAAATTAGCTTTTAAAAGCGAAACTATATATTTATAGCTAAAACCGTGCAAGTTTTGCCAGCTTAATTTCGAGCAGAGCTGCCATGGATGTTAAACGGTTATAAGTATCTTAAATTATGTTCTCAAAAAAGGTAACCTGTTGTTTTATACTTTGCCTCTGCAGCCTGCTGGCTCAGGCGCAGGATGCCTTTTTCTCGCAGATGTATGCCAACCGTTTATACCTTAACCCCGCGTTTGCAGGTTTAAACCACAGCTGGAGCGCATCGTTGGCGCACCGTAACCAGTGGCCTGCCTTAAACGGTTCTTTCGTCACTAATCAGCTTACGGCTGATGCAAGTATAAAAGATTCAAAAAGTGCAATAAGCCTGATACTACAGCAGGATAAAGCCGGTGTAGGAGGACTACAAAAATTACAGGCTTCTGCAGGGTATGCCTACAATACTGCCATAACCGATAAGTGGGCCATGTCGGCGGGGCTGCAGGCAAGTGTTGCCTCTCTGCGTATAAACCTGGACAACTTAGTTTTCGGAGACCAACTATCTGATAACGGGCAGGTTGCAGTAACATCGGCAGAAGCCGCCAGATTTGAGCCCAACACTTATGTGAGCTTTGCCGTAGGAGGTTTAGTATACTCAGACCAGGCATGGCTCGGATTAAAAGTAAACCATCTAAACCAACCGGCTTATGGCTTCGAGGAAAGCGTTAAACTACCCATCGGGTACATAGCAAATGCAGGGTATAAGTTTTTTGCTCGATCCTACCAGGAGCAGGGGCGCACTTTTGAGTTAAGCTTTACACCGTCAGCTACTTATATCCAGCAAAATAATTTTAGGCGTACTGATATTGGCATACATACTATATACACACCGCTTACGTTAGGTATAATATATAAAGGGGTGCCGCTGGGCTCCGGAACTAACCAGGATCAGGCGTTGTCCATAATAGCAGGACTGCGGATCGAGGCCTTTAAAATTGGCTTTTGCCACGATGTTGGCCTGAGCGGAATAAGCAAGCAAGCCGGCGGTGCCAACGAGATCTCTCTTGTTTTTGAACAACTTGAGTTTAATAAATTGTTTGGAAGCCGTTTAGGACGTAAATTAAACAGGAACATTCCTTGTCCGGAATTCTAATTTTAATTATAATTGCATCTTAAATTACGTTAAAAGAACCTTATCTTATTTAGGTACTATTTTATGAAGTTTGCAAAGTATCTATCAGCTGCAGTAATGGGAGGTTTGCTCCTGACAGCGTGCTCTAAAGGAGGACAGCCTACTAGCAGAAACCCTGGTGATTACAGTACCGCTACCGGTATTGAGTATGGTGAAGACGAGAAGTCGTTCCAGGTGAATGATTATGCTGATATTGAAGGCGGCCCTGGCCTGATCTTCATTGAGGGTGGACGTACTGTTTTAGGTTCTATGGAAGAGGACGTTGCCATGACCCGTGACAACGTGGAGCGTACGGTTACGGTTGCTTCTTTCTTTATGGATGAAACAGAGGTAGCTAACATTCACTGGTTGGAGTATCTGCACTACCTGAAGCAGGACTCGCTGCCGGAGGTATATACAGCCGCCTTACCTGATACAACTGTGTGGTCACGCCAGTTATCATTCAACGACCCGTATGTGACGTATTACCTGCGTTACCCTGGTTTCCGCTTCTTCCCGGTAGTGGGTGTAAGCTGGTTGCAGGCTAACGATTATGCCATCTGGCGTACAGCTAAGGTAAACGAAAACCTGGCTAAAGAAGCTGAGGGTGGCGGTGGACGCAGAGGCTTGTTCGGCCGCAGACGCGGTGGTGGCGGTGAGTCTGTTGAAGGCAGCAAGCCATCTATTGAGTCTGGCTACGTTTTACCAAATTACCGCCTACCTACAGAGGCAGAGTGGGAGTATGCTGCGCAGGCCATGATCGGTACGCAGTACTCTGAAGACGAAAACCAGAACAACCGCAGAATCTATCCTTGGGATGGCCACCAGGTGCGTAACCCGTACGGCCGCGAGATGGGCAGGTTCCTGGCTAACTTTAAGCGTGGCCGCGGTGACTATGCCGGTATAGCCGGTGCCCTGAATGATGGCGCCATGATCACGGACTATATTTACAGCTATCCGCCAAATGACTTCGGTTTATATAATATGGCCGGTAACGTGAACGAGTGGGTACAGGATACTTACCGTCCGCTTTCTTACCAGGATGTTGAAGACCTTAACCCATTCCGTCGTGACGGTTACCTGGATGAGAAAGACAACTATGACTCAAGTGTAGGATTCCACTCACTGGTTACTGACGAAGTGAAGGTTTACAAAGGTGGCTCATGGAAAGACGTAGCTTACTGGCTGTCTCCAGGTACACGCCGCTTCATGGTTCAGGACTCATCTACAGCAACAATCGGTTTCCGTTGCGCGATGATCAACGCAGGATCTAACAGATAATTCAAAGATATTGATACAGGAAAGCCTGGGGTTAAACCTCAGGCTTTTTTTATTTTTACCGAATCTCTCTACATACTATCTCTACATACTATTAAAAGCATCATACACAGTGAGACCATATATCTTAGCAGAATCAAACTGGAAAGCTTTAAAAGAGCAGGAAGTTGAATTAGCCATACTACCCTGGGGCGCCACTGAGGCACACAACTACCATTTGCCTTACGGCACTGATATTTTTGAGGCAGAGAGTATAGCCGCGGAAGCCGCAAGACTGGCATGGGCAAATGGCGCTAAAATCTCGGTGCTTCCGGCTATACCTTTCGGGGTAAATACAGGGCAGGCTGATATTAAATTAGATATAAACCTGAACCCAAGCACACAGTTGGCAATAGTAAGAGACATCGTGGAGGTGCTTAACAGGCAAGGGATTAAAAAGCTGCTGATCGTGAACAGCCACGGCGGCAACGACTTTAAACCTATACTTCGTGAGCTGAGCCTGCGATTCCCGGATATGCTGTTGGTAAGCAGTAACTGGTTTCAGCTGCCCGAAAAGCACCAGTACTTTGACGAAAAAGGCGACCATGCCGATGAAATGGAAACCAGCCTTATACTTTACCTAAAACCCGAACTTGTGCTGCCACTGGAACAAGCAGGAGAGGGCAAAGAGAAAAAATCTAAGATAAGAGGCATACAAGAAGGCTGGGCCTGGTCGGAAAGGCAATGGTCTATGGTAACGGAAGATACTGGCATAGGCAACCCTAAGGCGGCTACAAAAGAGAAAGGGGAGAGGTTCTTTAAGTTTGTGACTGAGAAGATGGCAGATCTATACTTACAACTGTGTGAGGTAGATATAAAGGATAGGTATGAGTAGTGGGGTTTTTGAACCAGTTATGTAAGTCCAACCACCCCTGGCCCCTCTCCCGTAACAAGTCCGGGATCGTAGACTTGGCTAAGGCGGGGAATTTATACTTACAACTTCCCTTGTCATCCTGAAAGGAACTTGTGTGAAGGGAGGTTAAGCTTTAGCAATGAAATCTATACTTTTCTAAAGCAATGCCAGAATTCCCCGCTTTAGATTAGTGAGAACGCGAGTTCGAAACTAACGAGCGTAGCTCTGAGGGGTTAGGGGTGGTTGGATAAGTATGCTCTGCAACTAAAACTATTGCTTTACCCTAAACGTGCGGAGTTCTGCATCAATTTTATTATTCCAGCGTTGCTGCGCGGCTTCATCCCTTCCGTGAACTGTTTCCCGGTCATATTGCTCCTGCAACCGATTCATCTCCCTGAACGATTCGATATACTTATACTGCATGATGCTGTTGTAGTCTGACAGGGTAAGGCTGTCTGGATGAATTTCCTGTTTGAAACGCTCTGCTACCAACTTCACAATATCAAAATGGCGTTGCTCATGATTTAAAGTATAAGCATCACGGGCAGCGGCTTTTGCCCAGGAAGCACTCTTAACCACAAATACTTTCATGGTCAGGTTAAGGTGCAGCACGCCGTCTTTTACTTCATTGCGGCCTTCGTAAGCAAACCCCGGAAATACAGCAGCAGCATAACGGCTCTCTTTTGTTGGATTCGCCCGGAAATCGTCCCAGTTCAGAGGTCTTTTTAAAGTATAAAATACAGTATCATCTTTGGCATCCAGCGCAAAATCCTCAAATCTCACTTTTATACTTTTAGCAAGTAACTCGTTTTGATTTGCTTCGCGGTTCATCCAACCATCAAAATATCGCACAGCCTCATTCAGCACCTGCCTGAGAGCCGGCTCCACCACATCCAGTTGGCTAGCGGGGCGGTTATACTTTATACCTCCCTGTTGGGCTATCAATGGAATTATTTCACCGTCTCGCTGTAAACAGAACTCAACATGCGCCACTACATGCCCCTGCACACGCCCATTGGCTGGAGTGGACTCTGTAACATTTAACTCTTTTAAGCGCAGTACTACAGGGCGAAGCTTCGTATTGACAGGCAAGCCTTTTCGGAGGTACTCCTGAACGGCAACCTGTGCCCCGCCTTTCAGATCTACAGGTAAAGCTTTAGTGCCCTGGGCCGGAAAAAGATAAGCCACTGCATTCTTGTTTGTTCGGCTGTCCACCACATTGGCAATGTAAAACTCTTTTGGTGTTAAAGGCAAAGGCTCTGCTTTTAAAACAATTGGCCCGGTACTGGCTGCAGGAGGCCCTGCCGCCCAGATAGAGGCAATTACCAACACTAATAGTGCACCCAAAGCTGTTTTATAGTAAAAACGGCCCCTTAGCTTATGGTTTTTATACTTTTTTGAAAACTTCATGGATATAACTACCTGTAAAGCAGCTTTAATGGAAACAGCACAGCATCTGGATCAGTTCTTTTAATATTAGAGGGGCTATGCAGCCGCGATGGTTACCACGCTCACTTCCGCTGCGCCGGCTGCCAACATGGCCAAAGTGCAGGCCTCTAATGTAGCCCCGGTGGTCATTACATCATCCACCAACAGGATGCGCTTGTCTTTTATACTTTCCGGATGTTTCACCTGAAACACCTGCTCTACATTATACCAACGGTCCAACCGGTTTTTTCGTGTTTGGGTGCCGGTATTGGCCGTGCGTACCAGTGCATTTGCTTGCAATGGCAACTTCATGCTGTCTGCCAGGCCCCTTCCAAAATACTCAGACTGGTTATAGCCACGCCTGCGCATTTTATGCTTGTGCAACGGTACAGGCACTACCAGGTCAAAATGCTCGGTGTATTGGTAATCGGAGAGGAGAGAGCCGTAACGGTAACCCAGGTGCACCCCTAGTTCTTTGGCGCCTTTATACTTTAACCTGTGTAAAATACGCTGTACCCGTCCTTTGGGCATAAATAATAGGTAAGCGAAGGCAAAGCGCACCTGCACCTTACCCCAGAACCGCCGCTGCAGCGGGTTAAGCTCGGTGGCGCCGTGCAAATGATAATCGGTGTAGGGCAACTTTACATTGCAACTTGTACAGATATACTTTTCTCCGCGCGCCATGGCGCCGTTGCAGGCATAGCAACTCTCTGGAAACAAAAGCGAAAGCAGGTCTTCGAACATTGTGAGTCGGCGCTGGTTTAAGGTATTCTGCGTAATTTCGCGTAACTTTATACTTATACTTTTTACTCGCTTTTATAGCAATCAGAACACACAACAATGAGCTTAGTAGAAGAATTCAATGACTATCGCACGCGCATGAATGAGCGCATCATGTCGTACGACAATAAAGTAATAAAGCGCTTTTTTAACCTCGACACCAACACCTACATGGAGGGTGCCCTGGATGTAAAAACAAAGGAAATGCTGGGCCTGGTGGCCTCTATGGTGCTTCGTTGCGACGATTGCATTAAATACCACGTGGGTAAATGCTACGAAGAGGGCGTTACCGACGAGCAGTTCATGGAGGTATCCTCTATAGCTAACCTGGTAGGCGGCTCCATCGTTATCCCCCACTTCCGCCGTGCCGTGGAGTACTGGGAAGAGTTAAAAGAGCGTGGTTCACGCTAAGTAAATTGTTAAATGGCTACATAGTTAAATTGTTGGTTCAGAAATAAATTTTACGAGTATCAACAATTTGACAATTAAACAATTTAACATTTAATAAATGTACGACTCCGAAAATTTAGAGCACAACTGGACACAGTTGCGGGCCGACCTGATGAAGCGTTTCGGCAAGAAGCCTGACATGAATGCTATACTTTTCCTGATAGGGATTCAGGAACTTGGCATGGGCATCCGGGAGTTTACTAAAGAAGAGAAACAGGACCTGATGCATATTGCCACCTGCCGGGTGTTCAGCCTGTCGGGCTTCTATAAGTTCACTGGCCGCGACGAGGAAGGCTGGCCACACTTCGAAGCTTTAAAGCCCATTCCGTTCGCGAACCTGAAAGAGCAGGAAAAAATGCTGAAATGGCACGTGATCGAATACTTTAACCGTGCAGATGAACTATAAAATGAGACATAAGACACTAGTCACAAGACAATAGATTTCGGCTTGAACCTCAAGTAGTTGTTCTTAAATCTTGTGTCTTGAGTCTTACGTCTTTTGTCTAAGTATTTCACCCATGAAAATAATTACCTATAACGTTAACGGCATTCGTGCCGCAATTACCAAAGGCTTCGATTCCTGGCTAAAGGCCGCTAACCCGGATGTGCTTTGCCTGCAGGAGATCAAAGCTGATGAATCTAAGTTTGACAAAGCCCTGTTTGAGGATATGGGCTACCATGTATACCTGCATCCGGCCGTGAAAAAAGGCTACAGTGGTGTGGCCATACTTTCTAAAGATAAACCCACGCACGTAGAGGTTGGCTGCGGCATGGATTGCTATGACGTGGAGGGCAGAGTTTTGAGAGCCGATTACGGCGATGTTTCTGTTATGAGCGTATACATGCCTTCCGGCTCAAGCGGAGAGGAACGGCAAAATTTCAAATTCCAGTGGATGGACGATTTTTACGGTTATATCAGCGACTTGAAAGGCAATTTGCCCGGATTGATTGTAAGCGGTGACTACAATATATGTCATCAGGCCATCGACATTCATAACCCAAAGTCAAATGCCAATAGCTCGGGCTTTTTGCCGGAGGAACGCAGCTGGATGGGTAAGTTTATTGAAAGTGGTTTTATAGACTCTTTCAGGCACTTTAACGCTGAGCCTCACAATTACACCTGGTGGAGCTATAGGGCAGGGGCACGCAACAAAAATCTTGGCTGGCGTATTGATTATAATATGGCTACCGAAAACTTACGTGGCCGCCTAAAGCGCGCAGCCATACTTACAGAGGCTAAACACTCTGACCATTGCCCTGTACTGCTGGAAATTGAATAGTGCCGTATACTAAATTCAGGTAGCTATCAGTTTATACTTTAAGGCAGAGCCTGGTGCTTTCGCTTTATATTACAGACACTTATACCATTGCACCTCATTTACAACTAGAACAACATGAGCTAAAAGCATACTGATTATGAGACAAAACGATGCACTGGATCAGTTGCTGCATCAACTGCAGGAGTACAAACGCAAGTTTTACCTTAACATGCTGTTAAGGGGAAGCATTTTTGCGGTTGGGCTCCTGTTGTCTGTTTACATAGTGTATAGCTTACTGGAGTATGTGTTCTATTTTCCGCAATATGTCCGGGGCTTTCTGCTTTTCTCGTTTATTGCCGCTGTGCTGTATGTGCTGGTTCGCTGGATTCTGCTTCCGCTGTCAGCGCTGGCAAACCTGAAAAAAGTACTGACCGATGAGCAGGCTGCCTTGCGTGTGGGTTCGCATTACCCAGAAATAAAGGATAAATTACTGAATGCGATACAGTTAAAGGAGCTTGATAGGACCAATGAGCTTATTGCAGCAAGTATAAACCAACGCACCAGTCAGTTGCTTCCATTCAAATTCAGGGAGGCAGTAACATATAAGGAGAACAAGCCGCTGCTTAAGTATGTAGCCTTGCCTGCTGTTATCGCCTTGCTCATCGTAATAGTTTACCCCACTATTTTTGTGCAAGGCACGGAGCGCATTATCAATTATAAACGTTACTATGCGCCTCTTGCCCCATTCCGGTTTATTGTTGTAAACGACATGCTACAGACATATAGGGGAGAGGACTTTGAACTGAAAGTTGATCTGGATGGGCAGACCGTACCCAACGAAGTTTTTATCAACTATAGTGGCCGCAGGCAAAAGCTTACCCCAAATGCTGACGGAATTTATACTTATACTTTCAAACAGCCGCAACGAAGTATAGATTTTCAGTTGGAAGGCTCCGGGTTTATGTCCGAAGAGTATGAACTGGAATTGCTTTCACGCCCTAACCTCAAAGATTTTTACCTGGAAGTGCAGTTTCCCGCTTACCTGAGGCGCAAACCCGAGTACATTCAGAACACAGGAAATGCCACAGTGCCGTCAGGTAGCGTTGTAAACTGGAACTTTAAAGCCACCGAAACAGATCAGATAAACCTGGCTTTTGATGAACCTGCACAAAGTATACCTGCCACCAAAAACGGCGATAGTTTTACTGCTTCCAAAAAGTTTAACCAGGACCAATCCTATAGTATAAAGCTCCAGAATGCGCACAGCACAAACAAGGAGCAGATCACTTATCAAATAAACACTATTCCTGATCGTTTGCCGCAGATCTCGCTGGAGCAGTTTCAGGATACTGCACTTTATACTTTCCTGATACTAGGAGGAGACGTTTCAGATGATTATGGCCTTACCCGGCTCTCCCTGAACTACCGTATCAACAGCAGTAAGAATCCGCAGGCTAAGTATAAAAGTATAAATCTTCCACTCAGCAATCAGCTTATCCAAACCTACTATTACCAATGGAATACTGCTGCACTAAATCTACAACCCGGCGATAAGGTAGAGTACTTTATGCAGGTATGGGACAATGATGGCATAAATGGGCCTAAAAGCGCACGTACACGCACCTTCGAGCTTAAGATTCCGGACAAACGCGACCTCCAGAAAGAGTTAGACAGCAACTCACAAACTATTGCCAGCCAACTCAGCAAAACCCTTGACAAGGCAACACAATTGGAAAAAGAACTGTCTAAGTCGGAGGAGAAGATGAAAACGAAGCGCGACCTGAACTGGCAGGACAAAAAGCAACTGGAGGATCTTATCCAGAAGAAAAAGCAATTGGAGCAGGACATCTCTAGCATGAAAGAGCTGTTTAATGAGCTTAACAAAAAACAGAACATGCTAAGCGAGCAGGATAAAGAGTTGGCTCAAAAGGCTTTAGAATTGCAAAAGCTGATGGAAGACCTGCTTGACCCGGAAACAAAGAAGCTTTACGAAGAACTTGAGAAACTACTGGAGCAGCAACGCCCCAACGATGCAGAGCTACAAAAGCTGCTAAGCAAACTGGACAACCGCGAACGAAACCTGGAACGTGAGCTGGAACGCGCCCTGGAGCTTTTTAAGCAGTTACAGTTTGAGCAAAAGCTTGACAATGTAACTAAAAAGCTGGAGGAGATGGCCCAAGAGCAAAAGCAGCTAGCTGACAAGACCGAGCAGAAGCAGGAAGACAACAAACAGCTTCAGGAGCAGCAAAACGAACTCCAGAAAGATTTTGAGGATGTTAAGCGGCAGATGGAGGAGTTAAAAGAGCTTAACAATAAGCTGGAGAACCCCAACCAGATGGATGAACAGCAGCAGAAGCAGGACCAGCAAAGTATAGAGCAGGACATGCAGAATAGCCAGGAGCAGCTGCAGAAGAACCAGAACAAAAAAGCCAGCGAGTCGCAGCAGAAGGCAGGGAAGAAGATGCAGCAAATGGCTCAGCAAATGGAGCAGATGATGAACTCTATGAGCATGCAGGGTATGCAACAGAACCTGGACAACCTGCGCGACATTCTGGAGAATCTTATCAAACTTTCTTTCGACCAGGAAAACCTCATGAAGCAATTCCGTGGGGTTAACCAAAGCGATCCGCGCTTTATTACGCTATCGCAGCAGCAACTTAGCCTCCGCGATAATGCCAAGGTTATTGAAGACAGCCTTTTCGCATTGGCCAACAAAGTATTCCAGATTCAGTCGTTTGTTACCCGCGAGGTGGCCGCCATGAATCAAAGTATGGATAACAGCATGCAGGAGCTGCGCGACCGTAACCTGGGGCGCGCCACAGCGCAGCAGCAACTGGCCATGACCAGCATGAACAATCTGGCCCTGATGCTGAACGATGCCTTAAAGCAAATGCAGCAGGCCATGCAACAAATGCAGGGCAGTATGGCCGGCAAACAGAAGGGAAACAAGCCGCAGCCCGGAAATTTAGGTGATCTTCAGCAACAATTGAATAAAAAAATCGAAGAATTGAAAAAAGGTGGCAAATCGGGTAAGGCACTTTCTGAAGAATTAGCTAAATTGGCTGCTGAGCAGGAGGCTCTCCGAAATGCACTGAAAGAACTTGAAAAGCAGGGCTCAAAACCAGGCGAGAAAGGGAAGAACGGTGAACTCGGAAATTTAAGCAAGATGATGGAACAAACCGAAACCGATCTCGTTAATAAACGTTTGACCGAACAAACCATTATGCGTCAGCGTGAGATTCTCACCCGTTTGTTAGAAGCCGAGAAATCGGCTAGAGAGCGGGAACTGGACAATAAGCGAGAAGCACGCACTGCACAGGACATTAACAGAAAGGTACCACCATCGTTTGAAAAATACTTAAAAGCTAAGGAAAAGCAGACTGAGTTACTTAAAACTATATCACCTGCTCTTTCTCCGTATTATAAACAGAAGGTAAACGAATACTTTCAAAATATTAGTAATAATTAAGCACCTATAGTTTCACTTGTTGATTAATATGAATCAGGTTAAAATTCAGATTCCTTCTCTAATCGAAAACATCAGAGTGGTTGAGAGCTTTATTGACAATTCTAAAGATGAGTTCGAGTTTGAAGATGATATTTATGGCAATATAATGGTTGCCGTTACAGAATCTGTAAACAACGCCATCCGCCACGGTAATAAGTTTGATAAAGATAAGAACGTTTACCTAACCCTACAGGTAGAAGAAAACCAACTTACTTTTGAAATTGAGGACGAAGGCCCTGGGTTTGATTTTGAAAACTTGCCAGACCCAACCTCTCCTGAAAACCTTGAAAACCCTGGCGGCAGAGGCATATTCTTAATGCGTAATCTGTGTGATCAGGTTAATTTTGAGGAAAACGGAAAAAAAGTTCAACTAGTATTTAACATCGTACCATCGCAGAATGGAACAACCCATTGAGTTTTTTAGTGAGGACGTAGAGTTCGAACTGGAAAACCCAAATCAAGTAGCAGCATGGATCAATGAGGTAATCGAGCAGCACGACCAGGAGTTAACAAGCTTAACTTATGTTTTCTGCTCTGATGACTACCTGCACGAGATGAACGTTTCGTATCTCGACCATGATACCCTAACAGATATTATCACCTTTGATAATGCCGATGAAGAAGGCATCGTTGAAGGTGATATTTTTATTAGTGTGGATCGTGTCAGGGATAATGCCAAGGATTTGGGTATACCTTTTAATGATGAACTGCACCGTGTCATAATTCATGGTGTCCTGCATTTGCTAGGTTTTAAGGATAAAACCGAAGAGCAAGAGGCGCTTATGCGCAAACAAGAAGATTCTTCCTTATCTTTGCGAAAATTTTAATTGCAAAAAGGAATTACCAATCTCCAGATGATGTTTCACGTGAAACATCTCTAAATCCAGAAATACATGTTTCCAGAATACGACGTAATTGTAGTTGGCGCGGGCCATGCAGGTTGTGAAGCCGCAGCAGCCGCTGCCAAAATGGGCTCAAAAGTGCTGTTGGCAACAATGAACATGAACACAATTGCCCAAATGTCTTGCAACCCGGCAATGGGTGGCGTAGCAAAAGGGCAGATTGTTCGTGAAGTAGATGCATTGGGTGGCATGAGCGGTATTATCACCGACCAGACCATGATCCAATTCAGAATGCTTAACAAATCAAAAGGCCCAGCCATGTGGAGCCCCAGAGCACAAAGCGATCGTATGCGATTTGCAGAAGCATGGCGCCTGACACTGGAGCAAACTGAGAACATTGACTTCTGGCAAGACATGGTATCGGGCATCGCCGTGGAGAATGGGAGTGCCTGCGGAGTGCGCACAAGCCTGGGGATAACTATACGTGGAAAGGCCGTAGTTTTAACGAATGGCACGTTTTTGAATGGAATTATCCACATTGGTGAGAAGCAACTAGGAGGTGGCAGAGCCGCTGAAAAATCAGCGAAAGGCATCACCGAACAACTGATAGAACTGGGCTTTGAAGCTGGGCGAATGAAGACCGGAACACCACCGCGCATCGACGGACGCAGCCTGGACTACAGCCGAATGGAAGAACAGTTTGGTGATGAAAATCCATCAAAGTTTTCGTACACCGAAACGGGGCCGCTTAAGGCGCAGCGCAGCTGTTATATCACCTATACCAACTCTGAAGTACACGAGATCCTGAAGACCGGTTTCGAAAAGTCACCGATGTTCCAGGGACGCATTCAAGGTTTGGGTCCACGCTACTGCCCAAGTATAGAAGATAAGATCAATCGTTTTGCTGAGCGTGACCGTCATCAGATCTTTGTGGAACCAGAAGGATGGAACACAGTGGAAGTATACGTGAACGGTTTTTCCAGTTCATTACCAGAAGATGTTCAGTACAAAGCCCTGCGTAAAATAGTAGGCTTTGAGAATGCCAAAATGTTCCGTCCGGGTTATGCCATAGAATATGACTTCTTTCCGCCAACGCAGCTCAACCTGACACTCGAAACAAAACTGATCAATAACTTATACTTCGCAGGCCAGATAAACGGAACTACGGGTTACGAAGAGGCTGCATGCCAGGGTTTGATGGCAGGTATAAACGCCCATAACAAGGTGCATGGAAAAGAGCCATTCGTACTGAAAAGATCTGAAGCATACATCGGTGTATTGATCGACGATTTAGTAAACAAGGGTACAGACGAGCCGTATCGTATGTTCACTTCAAGGGCAGAACACCGCATCTTATTGCGCCAGGACAATGCAGATATTCGCCTGACGAAGCTGGGATATCAGCTGGGTTTAGCCGACGAAGCACGCTTGAAAGCTGTGGATAAGAAGATAGAGGAAACGGCTGAAATCATCGCATACTTAAATAATAAGCCGATCGAGCCCGGAGATATCAACAGCATGCTGGAGAGTTTAGGCTCTGCACCAATAACAGAAAAACAGCGTGCCGGCCAATTAATTAAAAGGCCAAACGTTGAGATAGAACATATAGCAGCAGCAGTACCGGCAATAGCTGAGTACCTAAGCAAGTTTAAAATCGACAGCGTGGAACAGGCAGGTATAGCAGTAAAGTATGAAAGCTATATCGAGAAGGAACACGTAATGGCAAACAAAATGAGTGAGCTGGAGAACTACAACATCAAAGGCAAGATCAATTACCGGGATATACCGGCGCTGTCGGCGGAGGCCAAAGAAAAACTGCTGAAAGTGCAGCCGGAAACAATAGGGCAGGCATCAAGAATAAGCGGGGTATCTCCGGCAGACATTTCTGTGTTAATGGTATACTTAGGAAAATAAATGAGCTACGAAAGACTGGAGCAGTGCCCTGTATGCGGCAAAGAGGAATTCAAGAACTTTTTGGTGGTAACAGATAACTCAGTTTCGAAAGAAAGCTTTGTGATAGTGCAATGCGAGAATTGCTCGTTTAAGTTTACCAACCCAAGGCCGGATGCTGAGAGTATTGGTAACTATTACGAATCCGAGGAATACATATCGCATAGCAACACCAAGACCGGAATTATCAACAAAGCTTATCATGTAGTAAGGTCGATCACAACCAAGCAAAAGGTAGAGCTTATCAACAAATTCTCACCGAACAAAGGCACTATACTTGACTATGGCTGTGGCACCGGTGTGTTTTTAACAGCGTGCAAGAAAGACGGGTGGGAGATAAGAGGAATTGAGCCAAGTGATAAAGCCAGAGCTATCGCATCAGAGACCACAGAGGAGCTTATTGCTCCAGACCTGAGTGATGTGGAGGGTGAAAAGTTTGAGGTAATTACGATGTGGCATGTACTGGAGCATATCCATACCTTGAATGAAACAATGGCAGAGTTGGTGGACATGCTACAGGACGATGGAACTATGGTGATAGCAGTACCAAACGCAGACTCGCATGATGCGCAGGTTTACAAAGAAAATTGGGCGGCCTATGATGTGCCTAGGCATTTGTACCACTTTAACCAGCAAACCATGAAGCGCTTTTTAAAGAAACACAAAATGGTTTTGGAAGAAGTGCTGCCAATGAAGTTTGATGCTTATTATGTGAGCCTGCTTAGCGAGAAACACAAAGCAGGCAAAACCAAAATGATCAGTAGTGTAATGAATGGCTATAAATCCAATAGCTATGCAGAAAAGAACGGCAATGATTATTCGAGCTTAATATTTGTAGCCAGAAAAAAATAGAGTTAAAGACTGAACAAGAACAGGTAAAAGGCAGGCGCAAGTTTGCCTCTTTTACTTTTAAAAGAAACCTATCATACATGAAGCTAACGCATATTTTCCTGATCTTATCCACAGCAGTAATGGCTGCATCATGCGCAAGTGTGAGTTCACCGGAAGGAGGCCCCAAAGACAATACACCCCCAACCTTGAAAAGCAGCAACCCAAAAGATCAGGCACTAAATGTTAAGACTAATACCGTAACACTGACATTTGACGAAGAGGTTCAGCCCAATAAACTGAACACTGAGTTATTGATTA
This sequence comes from Pontibacter sp. GD7, assembly GCF_058216375.1. Taxonomy (NCBI): domain Bacteria; kingdom Pseudomonadati; phylum Bacteroidota; class Cytophagia; order Cytophagales; family Hymenobacteraceae; genus Pontibacter; species Pontibacter sp. GD7. The sequence goes on from NZ_JBYZMP010000001.1 coordinate 279,632, forward strand.
CCCCAAACACAGATAACAAGTATAAAGTCAAGACAGATAAAAACACCATACGCCTGGAATTCGAGAAGCCCTTTCTGGAAAACACAACTTACACCTTTAATTTCCGGGAGGGAATAACAGATATCACAGAAAAGAACAAGGCTCCTAACCTGAGGTTGTCATTCAGCACTGGCTCTTATATAGATTCAAGTTCTGTGAGCGGTACAGTAGTGGATCTGATGACGCAACAGCCACAGAAAGAAATAACAGTTGCCCTTTATCCGGCCAACGATACTCTTAGCATTAGAAAGAATAAACCCTATTACCAGACGCAGACAGATGCAGCGGGCAAATTTGAACTATCGAACATAAAGGCCGGAGATTACAGAATATATGCCCTGGCCGACAAAAACAATAACTCTTACTACGATAATGAAGAGGAAAAAATAGGCTACTTGCCAAATCCAATAACCATAACAACGGCAACAGAACCTGTAACATTGGAGCTGGTTAAAATAGATACCAAAAGGCCAATCCTTACAAAAAGAGAAAACTATACAGACAGGTTTATAGCAAACTATAATGAGGGTATAAGATCGTTCCGAGCTACTCCAGTAGAGAGCAAAAATACAAAGCTTAACTATAAGATATCGGCAAACGGAAAGGCCGTGGAACTGTTTAAAACTCAGAATTACGCCGGTGGAAAAACCATACTAACAGCTGTGGATTCTGCAGGTAATAAAGCCACAGATACACTTGATATTAAATTTGAAGGCAAAAGAGCACAGCTGATAAGAGGAGCACAATTGAAAGTTATGAACAATGGAAATGCTCAGACGATAGTGCCAGGCTCACCACTTGCCATAGAACTGGAAACAACAGTAAAGGTAACAGGCAAAGAACCACTAAAGGTGTTGGCAGATTCGGTAGTGGTGAGAACCCTGAAGTATCCGGAAGAAGTAACGCTCGACTCGACAAACACAGAGCTAAGGTTCAGGATGCCCGACCTGAAGAATAGAAAAGGAAGAATAACATTATTGGTTGACAGTACTTCTATAAAGCCTATTGAAGGAGCTGCTATAAAGTTTTCACCTATCCCGGTAACGCTGGCTGAAAGCAGTGGTGTAGGTAATGTAAAAGGAACAGTGGAGACAAAGTATACTTCTTATATCATACAGTTGATAAATCCAGACAACAAAGTGGTACAGGAATTAAAGAATGTAAAGGCATATGAATTTAAAAACCTGCCGCCAGGTGCCTATAGAATAAGAGTGCTCGTGGATGAGAATAATAATGGTAAATGGGAGGCAGGAGCCCCTGAGTTCAAGCAGAAGCCTGAGAAAGTATACTTGCACAACAAAACACTGGACGTAAGAGCAAACTGGGCCATTGAAGGAGAAAAGCTACAGTTTTAATACTAGATTAAAAAGGGAGCCAATAAGGTTCCCTTTTTTTATGCCCTCAAAAGTATAAAGAGAAGCTGAGAGGCAAAGTAATCTGGCAATAGGACCAAGCAAACTACTTAACATTAGTTAAGCCAACACCCAAATAGTAAGACAAACCCAGGAAAGAACTAAACGACAGTAAATAGAGCAATTCAGAAAAATCTTAATCCATACTTCCTTCACCAGATTGTCACAATACTATAGCAAGCACTTTCTATAAGCAACAAGATCTAGAAGGGAGAGTCAGTAAAGTATATGCCTCAAATTGCGGTATATGATTATAACGGATAGGTGTAAACACAATGCCGTCGACTTAAGAATTTTGTACTGCTGATTCGGACATCCTTGTCCGAATCTTTTTCTGCTGCGGACTTCCTAGTCCGCACATTACAGTAATATGGGGATTAGGAAATCCCCGGCAGAAAGCTTCCGGACTAAGAAGTCCGAAAGAGCTTTCCCCTTAAATTGACGGCATTAGGTATAAACCCACCCCTAAACTCCACTCATTAAAGAGGGTCCCTACCCCCAGAGGGGAATGACATGCACGAGTAAAATTCCCTTCCTCTGAACTAGCCGAAACAAACATTTTAAGCTTGCGAGCACAGCTCTTTAGGGGAGGGATAATTGCTCATTGAGTTAATCAGGATAAAGCGGTACTGCTCTCGACAATGGCAGGGCTGTATTCACACCTTTATAGGGACAAGTCGCGACCCAACGCCGTCAACTTAAAAAATAATACAAAGCTGATCCGGACATCCCTGTCCGGGTCTTAAGCTGCTGCGGACATCCTTGTCCGCATCCGAGAATACGGGGACAAGGATGTCCCCTGGCAGTTTTGCTTTAGGACAAAGAAGTCCGAAAGAGCTTTTGGCTTAAATTGACGGCATTGGGTCGCGACCTGTCCGAAGAATAGCCTCAACAATGAAACTTACATACCAATTCAGCAATGGGCGAGATTTACCTCTGAGGGTAGGAGTATGGAATCGTTCCTTAAAAACTTGACGTATCAGGCAAGTTGTAAAGCTGATTCGTACATCCTTGTCCGGATCTCGTTCTGCTGCGGACATACTTATACGCGTTGCAGAATACGGGAATTTGAAAATCAACTTCTGAGAGCTACCAGGCTAAAAAGTCCGAAAAAACTTTTGCTATGGATTGACGGCATTGCCCCTAACCCTCGCAGGGAGAGAATGTCTTATACATGTAATTCTTCACTTTAGACCTGCCACTCCAAAGTGTGTAAGCTCACACAGAAATAACCCCAAAATGTAACTTCGTATAAGTCCACAAATGTGTGGGAACAACTGTGGAAAAATGTGGGTAACACTGGAACAACTTTACACACCTGAAAACAGATGCCCGTAAGACCATCGAAAAATCACCCAAAAAGTGGATTAGGGTGTATAAGAGTATCCATAAAAATGCATTTTCCACGTAAATGAGAATTGTTTAAAAAGAAATACACAGAAAAGGGGAAAAAGTGGATAACAGGGTTAAAAGTCTGTAACTGAAAAAGTAAAAGACAGGAAGGCTGTGGAACACCTGGTGAAAAAAGAAACATGAGTAAACAAGTTTTCACCAGTACCCAAAAGTGAGAAGAGTTATCAACTTATAAACACACCAAATAACAAAAGAAGATTTATTTAAAAATTCATTTCATAAAAAATTATTAGGTTATGAATGATGTGGAAAGGTGGAAAGAAAATCAAAAAATGAGAAAGCGCTTAAAAGAGGAAACAAAAGTGTGAAACAAAAAATCTATATATTTAAAGCATATACAAACACACCCGAGAAAATATGAAGCTGTTGATGAAGCTTACGTTGCCGTTTGAAGAGCCGGTACTGATATTCACGTTAGTGCTGCTGGTAATACTGGCAATACCAATACTGCTGAAGAAGGTAAGGATACCAGGAATAGTGGGATTGATCGTGGCAGGCGTTATACTTGGCCCGAACGGATTCCATATACTAAACAGGGATGCAAGTATCGTGTTGTTCGGAACAGTAGGCCTGTTGTATATCATGTTCCAGGCAGGTCTGGAAATCGACATGATAGATTTTAAACGATACAAAGTAAGAAGTATCGTGTTTGGTACGCTTACCTTTCTGATACCGATAGCGGTAGGCACGCTCATATTTTTATACATGCACGACTATAGTATAAAGCCGGCTATACTATTGGCAAGCATGTTCGCACCACACACATTGTTAGCGTATCCAATTATAAGCAGGTTAGGGCTGAGCAAGAACGAGGCAGTAACACTGACCATTGGCGGTACCCTGATAACAGATACAGCAGTGCTTTTTGTGCTGGCTATTATCATTAATTCAACGCACGGCGAAGCTGGCATGGGCTTCTGGATCGTGATGGTGATAAAAATGATAGCATTTGTGGCAGTAGTGCTATGGCTGTTCCCGAAGATAGCCAAATACATGTTTAAGCAGCTGGAAAGCGAGAAAGGCGCACAGTACCTGTTTGTATTGTCAGTAGTGTTTGCAGCGGCCTTTTTGTCAGAGCTGGCAGGTATGGAGGCAATAATCGGAGCCTTCCTGGCTGGCCTGGCGCTTAACCCGCTTATACCCCATACTTCACCGTTGATGAACAGGATAGAATTCGTGGGCAACAACATTTTCATACCATTCTTCCTGATCAGCACAGGCATGCTCGTGGATCTGAAGACACTCTTTACCGACACCAATGCCTTGCTGATTGCCGGTACCATTGTGGTATTGTCTCCAATTACGAAATACGCAGCAGCATACATAACGCAAAAAATATTCAAGTTCAGCATACTGCAGCGCAACCTGATATTTGGCCTGAGTAGTGCACATGCCGCAGCCACACTGGCTGTAGTACTGGCTGGTTATGAGATTGGCTTGCTTGGAGAGAGTGCGCTGAACGGAGCGGTGGTACTTATACTTACATCCAGTATGGTAAGCTCGTTCTCGACGGAGAAAGTGGCCAGAACGTTGGCTATACTTGAAAGCAGACGCAAGCCGGACCTGAGCCAGAAACCGGACAAGATACTGGTACCGATAGGAAACCCTAAAACAATTGAGAGCCTGATCGACCTGGCCATCATGCTGAAAAATCCGCAGCACAAAGCGCCTATCTATCCGCTGGCAGTGGTAATAGACAACGAGCATGCCGAAGAGGAAATTTATAAAAAGAATAAAATGCTGCAGGAGGCGATAACACATGCCTCGGCTACGGATAACGATGTACAGCTGGTATCGAAGATCGATGTGAACGTATCCAGTGGTATACTGCGCGCCATCAAAGAACTGATGATAACCGAAGTTATACTTGGATGGAACGCTAAGATAACTGCACGCGACAGAATATTCGGATCTGTACTGGACAACCTGCTGGATAATACCGATGAGATGATACTGGTATGCAAACTGATTCAGCCGCTAAACACTACAGGCAGGCTTGTTGTGATAGTGCCAACGAATGCTGAACTGGAAAGAGGCTTTTTAAGGTGGGTTAGAGCCGTTAAGCTGCTCTCGCATCAACTAGGTGCCCCGTTGGTGTTCAGAGCCCGCAGACGGACGCTGAATAACCTTAAAAAGGCAGTGAAGGCAAGCAAGCCTACTGTGGACGCAACATACCAGTCGTATACCAGCCTGAATGAGATTGCCAACATGAAGTCGGAGTTGGAGAAAGACGACATGGTGGTGGTGATCTCAGCCAGGAAACGAACTGTGTCTTACAACAGTAACATGGACTATGTGCCAAGGGTATTGTCCAGAGACTACAAAGAGAACAGCTTTATCGTAATATACCCTGAACAGTACTCAGTATATCAAACAGTGCCTGTTAAGCCGGCACCGGTAGCATACGAGGATGCAAATGGGAAAGAAATTTAACTACGACCAGGACTTTGATAAGATTGACTTCAGGAAAAACCCTGAACGCTACAGAGTAGGTAAGGGCGAACAGGGCGTACTGCTGGTAGAGCCATACAAGTCGGAGCTATTACCGCACTGGCGCTTCAAAGACCCGGAAATAGCCAGAGAATCTTCAGAGAAGATATATCAGTTGTTTCTGGATTACCTGGATGAAGAGGACTTTATTGGTGCAGACATGGCACGTAAATACCTGCAGATGGGGTATACCAGGGCCAGGCGCTACGCAAACCATAAAAGCGGTAAAAAGTATGACGGACCAGTGCCCGATGATAAGAAAGGGCAAAGCGGGGCACACGGCCGCGAACAGTTACCTCTGGATCCGGATCCTGTAAAAGCTGAGGCTGCGGCTATCTTCAAGGAAAAGTGGGAAAAGGCAAAGGAGAACAAAAAGTATCAGCAGCAAAAGGAAAATTTTATAGAGAAATATAGCACGTAAAGCCAGAACGCAAAACGAAAAGTATAACCAGAAAATAAGTTAATCACGTATCTTTGCTAAAAATAAACCAGTTAGAAATGATCAACAAAGACATCAGGTTAGGCAAGGGGCTTGGTAAGATCAAGTTTGGCCTGACAATGGAAGAAGTAGAGGAGTTGGTAGGTGAACCGGAAGAAATCGAAGAGTCGGATGAAGAAGATGAGTTCGAGCATGAAGCCTGGAACTACTGGGAGGACGGCTACTCGCTATACTTCGATAAAGAAGATGATTACAAATTAAGCTGCATCGAAACAGCCAACCGTGAGGTCCAGCTTTGGGGTGAGCGTATATTCGAGATGAGCAAAGAACAGATCATCCGCCTGTTTGCAGACAATGATGTGACAGACAAGGAGGAGGAAGAGACAGAAACCGGTGAAACCAGGGTTTCCTTCGAAAAAGAAATGATCGATCTATACTTTGACGAAGATCAGCTGATAGCCGTGAACTTTGGGGTGTTCATCAATGATAACCTGGAAGTATTGTGGCCAGAGAAATAAAAGTATAAAACAGAAGTAAACAGACAGCCCCGGTTCTTATACTTAAGAGCCGGGGCTGTCTGTTTTTATAATTAGCCTAACACGATATCGTACCTAGTACGCTGTGGAAAAATAAGCTGGAAACCGCTGTATGGCTGAATAGAAGAATAATTGTAGTATAGCTACCAACAAAAAAAGCCCGACCAGTGCCGGGCTTTTTTTATTTATGAAGAGATTATCTTACTTGAAAAAGAAGTTTATCAACTCTTCCTGGATCACCGGGTTGATGGCCACAGCAAGTATAACTGAGATGATCAAGCCAATGGTTACAGAAAGAATGTCCTTGCCGATCAGGCCAAAGGTTTTGGCAAACTTAACAGAGCTGTCCTGAGCGCGCAGGCGCATACCTAACTCACGTCCGGCAAGTAAACCAATAAACACCCAGGTGGTACTCATCGGGATGTTGTTTACCTCTTTAAAGTAGTAAAGGATAACAGCGTAAACAAGGTCAATGATCGTAGCGCTTCTTACGTCACGCACTTCAGATTTCTCGTTGATAATGTGCTGAATTTTCTCCCCGCGCTTATAGAACATAAAACCAAGTCCCAGGAAAATAAACAAGGCAAAGGCTGCAAATTCAGTGAAACCTAACTGGCGAGGCAGGTATACAGCTACGTTAGCCAAGTCCTGAGCAAGCCAGGTGTGCCACAGGAAACCACTGATAACCCACTGGGCTACAACCCAGGCACCGTGCGCTTCGCCTTTTACAAATTTCTTGATAACCTTTGTTAGCAGGATATAAATAATGAAGGCAGAAACGAAAGCGGCCACATAGCCCATCAAGCTTTTGCTTACCATGCTCACGATAGCATCGGAGCTAACAGTGAACACACTTAGAAGCATGAAGGTTGTAGAAACCGGGATTCTGAAGCGCGTTAAAAGCAACAGCACGATTGGAGCGGCAAGCTGCAGGTAAACAAATTTATCCGGGTTCTGATCAAAGCCTTTAGAGGCGAGTCGCTGATAGGTTACGTCGCCATCGAACACATACCAGCTGTAAAATACAGTGCCCAGGAAAATGGCACCCATAAACAACCACTGCCAGTACCATTTCTTGTCTTCGTTAGACACGATGAACGTTCCAATGGTCTGGATACTGTCGTTGGCAATGGCAGAATAGCCTGCAAATGCAAAACCTACCCACATGGCAATAGAGGCATACGGATAAACGATACCTGCCAGGATAAGCGAGAAGGCAATAAAGTATAAAAACTTTTTCTCCTTCTGGATGTAAATGTCTACCATGTTGTAGCGCTTTCTGAACTTGTAAGGCTGATTAGCTACTACAGGTTTCTTCGACTTCACTTTAGTCATTTTTTAAAAGTTGGATGAGAAACTAAAAAACTGCGCAAGTTATCCTAAAATCCACGGATGCAAGCTAAACCCTGTGTTAAGAAATTGTTAACATACGGAAACAAAGCCTCGTCTAAGCCTGAAATTGTTCGGATGTAAGCAAGAGAAGGCCACCCTGATAAAAACTGTAAACACCAATTGGCATAATAAAACACTAAAAAGCTATCTTTGCAGCATGGCAACACAAGAAAAAGCAACTGTAGAAAACGCACAGTTAAAAGATATTATCTCCCACGCGAAGGAGTATGGCTTCGTATTCTCGTCCAGTGATATCTATGATGGCCTGCAGGCCGTGTATGATTATGGCCAGATGGGTGTGGAGTTGAAGAACAACATCAAAAACCTGTGGTGGAAATGCATGACGCAGCTGAACCAGAATGTGGTAGGTTTGGACGCGGCCATTTTTATGCACCCGCTGGTTTGGAAAGCGTCCGGTCACGTGGACAGCTTCAACGACCCGATGATCGACAACAAAGACTCGAAGAAGCGTTACCGTGCCGATGTTCTGATTGAGGATAAAGCAGCCCAGTATGAGGCAGAGGGCAAAGTGGAGGAAGCCGGGGCACTGCTGGCCGAAATGGGCAAACTGCTGGAAGATGAGAATCTGGACGGTGTTCGCGACCTGATCTTAAGCGAAGGCATCAAGTGCCCGATTTCCGGCACAGCCAACTGGACGGAAGTACGCCAATTCAACCTGATGTTTTCCACGCAGGTAGGCTCTGTGGCCGAGGAATCCCATACGATTTACCTGCGTCCGGAAACAGCCCAGGGTATCTTCGTAAACTTCCTGAACGTGCAGAAGACAGGCCGCATGAAAGTGCCTTTCGGTATTGCCCAGATCGGTAAAGCCTTCCGTAACGAGATCGTGGCACGCCAGTTCATCTTCCGTATGCGTGAGTTTGAGCAAATGGAGATGCAGTTCTTCGTACGTCCTGGCACTGAGATGGAATGGTATGAGCAGTGGAAAGAAACCCGTAAGAAATGGCATCAGGCCATTGGCATTCCGGCAGAAAACCTGCGCTACCACGACCACGAAAAACTGGCGCACTACGCAAACGCAGCCGTAGATATCGAGTTCAAGTTCCCGTTCGGATTTAAAGAAGTAGAAGGTATACACTCACGTACCGACTTTGACCTGAGCCAGCACCAGGAACTGAGCCGCAAGAAAATGCAGTACTTCGACAACGACCTGAACGAAGACGGCAAGCCATACGGAAACTATATCCCTTACGTGATCGAGACATCGGCCGGAGCGGATCGCCTGTTCCTGATGGTACTTTGCAATGCTTACACGGAAGAGGAAATCACAGAAGGGGATAGCACAAAGTCACGTACTTTCCTGAAGTTCCACCCGGCATTGGCTCCGGTTAAAGCAGCCATACTTCCGCTTACCAAAAAAGACGGCCTGCCAGAGAAAGCAACCGAGATATTCGATGCGCTGAAGTATGACTTCAATATGATCTATGAAGAGCGCGACAGCATTGGCAAGCGCTACACGCGTCAGGACCTGATTGGTACGCCGTTCTGTATCGCCGTGGATCACCAGACACTGGAAGACGACACCGTAACCGTGCGCGACCGCGATTCACGCGAGCAGGTACGTATGCCTATCAGCGAACTGAAAGGTTACATCGAGAAGGCAGTGAGCTTCAAAAGCGTGTTTGAGAAGTTAGCATAAAGCCACAAAATAGAACTTAAAAGGCAGCCCAGGGTTATGGTGCTGCCTTTTTTATTTACAGCTTGTATATGTAACAGCAAAAATCCCGGGTTGTTGATAAAACTTCAGCTTATTTGTATGCAACTGTTTAATATACAACGGTTAAGGTTATTCTGTATTGTTGTATTAAAAGGTTTATACACACATATAAACCAGAAAATAGAGAGATAGCAATACAATAAGTATAGCACAAAATAATTTTTTGTAGATTAAAGGATTCATTCACATCTCTACTAATGCGAGTAATCAGAGTTTTACTATGTTTCATGGCGCTGTTCTGGGCAGGTCAGCTAAGCGCACAATCAACGCCAACACCAAAGGTAGTACAGGAGTTGGGTGCACCAGTTGTGCTAGAGCGCGATACATTGTTCTACGTATTTAATCCGGTAGGCTCTTTTAGTAGAGAGGAGCGTGCTGCGGCCGTAAGCAAAAGAATAGCAGAACTTAGCAAGGAACGTTTTTATACACCGGACTCAGTAAGGGTAGAAGATAATGTACTTACAACTGAGGTTAGTTACCTAGATAGAATAATAATAAGCGTGACCGATGCAGACGCTGCAATAGCCGAGAGGCCAAGAGAAGAATTGGCCGAACTGTATGCTGCAAAAATCCGGACAGCTGTGGAAGAATCGGCCAAGCAGAACAGCCTGCAGACGATCTTGCTGGAGATAGGAATGGCTATCCTGGTGTTGGTGCTATTCTACTTTGTTATCAAATATGTAAACAAGTTTTTCAAGTTCGTTTTCCTCAAAATTGAAGAGCAGCAGGGGAAGAGACTTAAAGGATTTAAAATTCAGAATTACGAGATTCTAACCCCGGAAAGAGAAGCCACCGTTATACTTACTGTTGCCAAGTTTATCCGGGTTGTTACGGTATTCATACTTTTCTACATACTTCTGCCTATACTTTTCAGCATCTTCCCCTGGACGCAGGGTTACGCTGAAACCCTGATGTTCTACATCATAAGCCCGCTGCGCAAAATAGCCATGGGGGTTATCAACTACATCCCGAACCTGCTAACCATACTGGTGATTATAGTCGTTACCCATTATGTGGTCAAGTTTATCAAGTTCCTGGCAGGGGAGGTTGAGGAAGGAAAACTGGAGATATCCGGATTCTACAGAGACTGGGCAAGGCCTACTTACAACATCATACGGTTTTTGTTGTATGCATTTATGTTTGTGGTAATATGGCCATACCTGCCAGGCTCAGACTCCGCAATCTTTCAGGGTGTGTCGGTATTCCTGGGTATACTTTTCTCGCTTGGCTCTTCATCTGCCATTGCCAACATGGTGGCAGGGTTTGTGCTAACTTATATGCGTTCGTTTAAGATCGGGGACCGCATTAAGATAGGGGACATAACAGGAGATGTGGTAGAAAAGACACTGCTTGTAACCCGTGTCCGGACCATAAAGAACGAGGACATTACCATCCCGAACGCCATGATCCTGAATAACCACACGACTAATTTTACCACCTGCAGCCAGGCAAACGAAAAAGGGCTGGTACTGCACACCACTGTAACGATTGGTTATGATGTGCCGTGGCCAAAGGTGCATCAGGCGCTGATCGATGCTGCTTTGGCCTGTCCGGATGTAGAGAAAAACCCTTCGCCGTTTGTGCTGCAAACCAGCCTGGACGATTTTTATGTAAGTTATCAACTTAATGCTTATACTTTCACGGCTGGTAAAATGGCGTTGATCTACTCCAATATCCACCAGAATATTCAGGATAAGTTTAACGAGGCTGGCATTGAGATTCTATCACCACATTACAGGGCGCAACGCGACGGCAACATGGTAACTATACCTGCACATTACCTGCCACAGGATTACCAGGCTCCTGCCTTTAGGGTAGAGCAGGCAAAACCAGCCATGACTACTTAAAATTAGACTTAAAGCAACCCCTAATAGCGTTCATACATTGGGGTTGCTGTAAAGCCGTTTGTATTTTGTATTTAGATGCTAATGGAGAAAATGCCCTTCAACTAATCGGGAGTAGCGGCTTTACATACCTATAGTATATCTTCTTCCTGTACCCTGAACTCTTGCTCTTATAGTACGTTATCAGATTATTAATCAATGTTATAAAACTATGAGAGAAGCCGAATATAGAGCCCGAGGCAACTGGAATGAAGTAAAGGGCAAGATAAAGAAGGAGTACGGTGATCTAACCGATGATGATCTGATGTATGAGGAGGGCAAACAGGACGAATGGCTGGGCCGGATGCAGCAAAAGATCGGTAAAACAAAGCATGAAATAAAAGAATGGATTGATCGTATGTAGGATCGGAAATTCTGGCAAAGCCCCGTTCACACGAAAGTGATCGGGGCTTTTTTTAATTTATACTTTCAAATCACCTATCTATCCATGCCATTTCCAAGTAATCAGGTTATGTTAGGATCTTTTTGTTTTTGGCGTTTTATGTCATTAAGTGTATAACTTATGTAAAATATACTTTAGGCTATACTTGTATACTGCACATTTCAGGCTGTGTACAAATTGCGACTAAATTGGCTTATAGGAAACACTGCTGCACTTTAACCAATATTTATACACATACATTTCGTTACATGAGTAAAAGTATAACACAAGTTATCTGAAATCAGGGTTTGAAAATACACTGTAAGCCGATCTCAAGATTGAAAGGGGTAGTTATGTTGAAAGTGAAGTATAAAAAGTGGGTCTGGTGATACTGGCGGCTTTGTTTTTATACTTTGTCCACATACGGTTACGGCATTGTTTAGCTGATTAACTAAAACAAAAAGGGGCTTTGCCAAGTGGTTAAACTGAAGCGAACAGGATAAACGTATACTTTATTAAACCAACCAGTATATAAGTATGGGATCGTCTAAATCTGACAGTAAAAGCATGAAAAACAACAACCCATGCTGGAAGGGCTATGAACCGGTAGGCACAAAGAAAAAAGACGGAAAAGAAGTGCCAAACTGCGTTCCTGAAAACAAAACGGCCAGTTCGGCAGCGTCCGGTAAAAAGAGTTAAACTTGAGAATGGATATAAAAGAGCAGCTTCAATGACGGGGCTGCTCTTTTTATTTTCCTTAGGCTGGAAATCTTCTCTGTTTTAACACCTTTATACTTTGAAAACCATATGAGTGTATAAAATTGCCTACCTTTGCCGAATTGTAGCTGATCATGTGGAATAAGATTGCCATTTTTATAATTAAAAACAGGTTGAGGCTTCTCATTGTCTTGGCCATGCTTACTGCTTTTATGGCTTACAAAGCCAAAGACGCAGAAATGTCTTACGATTTTGCCAATGTCGTGTCGCCGGAAGATGTGGACATGCAGTACTTCCAGCGGTTTAAGCAAACCTTCGGCGAAGACGGCAACATACTGGTTGTTGGTATGCAGGACAGCAAAGTATACCGACTGGACAATTTCAGGGAACTTAAGGTTTTATCGGAGCAGTTGCGGCGGGTGGAAGGCGTAAAAGCCGTGATATCGCTGCCGAAGCTGTTGCAGGTTGTTAAAGACACTGCCGCACGTAAATTCGACACCGCACAGATTTTCGGATCTTTCCCAGAAACGCAACCAGAGCTCGACAGCCTGATGCAAGTTGTAAAGAACCAGGGCTTTTACGACGGCCAGATCATCAACGAAAAAACAGGAGCCACCCTTTTAGCGGTAACCGTTGATCCTGCTTACCTTAACTCGGCGCGACGGGTGGAGGTGATGGACAACGTGATGGAGCACACCGAGGCCTTTACAAAAAAGACAGGTATCAAGCTGCATTATGCCGGCCTGCCGTTTGTGCGCGCCATCATGACAACGAAAGTTGCGGCTGAGATGAAAATGTTCCTGCTGCTGGCCTTGTTGGTTACCGGCGTAACACTATTCCTGTTCTTCCGCTCTTTCTATGCTGTAATTTTTCCGCTGCTCATGATCAGCCTGGTGGTGGTGTGGGTTATGGGCACCCTGGCACTGCTGGACTATAAAATATCTCTGCTTACCGGGCTTATACCTGCCATATTGGTGGTGATAGGTATACCTAACTCCACGTACCTGCTCACACGCTACCATTACGATTACCGCAAGCACGGCAACAAGATACTGGCCCTTTCAAGGGTGATCAGCAAGATAGGCGTGGTAAATCTGGTAACAAACACGACAACGGCCATTGGTTTTATCGTATTCACGTTTACGCATGTAGCCATACTTTACGAATTTGGCGTGGTGGCCGGTATCAACATCTTCGTAACTTTTGTGATGAGTATGGTGCTGATCCCGGTGGTGTTCTCATACTTGCCGCCTCCAAGCCCAAGACAACTGCGCCACCTGGATGCAAGGCCACTGAACAAACTGCTGGAGTACTTTGATTCTATTGTGCACCGTAAGCGCCCTCTGGTGTATTTCTTTACCTCCCTTGCCCTGGTGCTATCGCTGTATGGCATCTATAAAGTGAAAACGGTGTCGTACATGGTAGACGACCTGCCCGAGGAAAGTAGCGTAAATTCTGACCTTGCCTTTTTCGAGAATCACTTTAATGGGGTAATGCCGCTCGAGATCATCATTGACACCGGGGTAAAGCAAGGTGTAATGCGTTTGCCAAACCTGGGCAAGATCAACAAACTGGAAAATTTCCTGCGAACGCAACCTATACTTTCCGCACCGATCTCGGTTGTTGGCTTGGTAAAAACGGCCACACAGGCATTCTACGGCGGTGACCCTGGTTCTTACCGTCTGCCGGATAACACGGAGCGCAACTTCATCTTCAGTTACCTGGCAAAGCAAGGCGAGGGGGCCAACCAACGGATGCTGCGTTCTTTCGTAGACAGCACCGGACAGCAGGCGCGAATTTCCCTGAAAGTGGCCGATGCCGGCTCAAGAGAGCTGGATACCCTTATCATCAATAAGATCAAGCCGGAGTTGCGCGAGATCTATGGTGGTGAGGGCGTGTCGGTGGCAGAGGAAGGCAACACCATGACCTTTACCCGGGATGACTCAGGTGCACAGACTACAGTTAGTCTTACTGGTACCACGTTGCTTTTCATTAAGGGCAACGAGTACCTTATCAACAACCTGCGCAGTAGCCTTATACTAGCCTTTGTGTTGGTAACTTTAGTTATAGCCTTGTTGTTTAAGTCTGCGAGGGTGGTGGTAATATCACTGATTCCGAACATGATACCATTGCTGATCGCAGGTGGTTTGATGGGCTTTTTCAACATCCCACTAAAGCCAAGCACAGCCCTTATTTTCAGCATTGCCCTTGGTATCGCCATCGATGACTCCATACACTTTCTGGCAAAGTATAGAAGTGAGTTGCTTACAAATGGGTTTAACGTGAGCAAGGCCATCACCACCAGTCTAACAGAAGCCGGTACAAGTATGGTTTATACTTCGGTGATCCTGTTCTTTGGTTTTGTGATCTTCGCTTTCTCTGAATTTGGAGGCACAAAAGCCCTGGGCGTGCTGATGTCGGTGAGTTTACTGATTGCATTATTCACAAACCTGATTATATTGCCAACTTTGCTGATGAGTTTCGACAGCGGCAAGTATAAATACGACCCTTACGCCCTGATTGAGCACTACGACGAGTTCTACCTGGAGCACGAGGACGAAGAGCTTGACCTGAATCAGTTGAAGTTAAAGTTTGAAGAAGTTATTCTGGAAGAAGATAAAAAACCTGTAAACGGTGAAGTACAACGAGTATAAAAATCTGAATTACGCCAAAGTAGGCGAGGATGTACTGGAGTTCTGGAAAAGGAACAACATCTTTGAGAGATCGGTGGCCACCCGCGAGGGCAACACACCGTTCGTGTTTTATGAAGGTCCGCCGTCTGCGAACGGTACCCCGGGTATTCACCACGTGATGGCTCGTGCCGTGAAAGATATTTTCTGCCGTTACAAAACCTTGAAAGGGTTCCACGTGAACCGTAAAGGCGGCTGGGACACACATGGCCTTCCGGTAGAACTTCAGGTTGAAAAAGAGCTTGGCATTACGAAAGAAGATATTGGCAAACGCATAACGGTTGAGGAGTATAACCAGCGTTGCCGCGAAACGGTAATGCGCTTCAAAGACCAGTGGGACACCCTTACCGAGCAAATGGGCTACTGGGTTGACCTGGACAACCCATACATCACCTTCGATAGGAAGTACATCGAGTCGTGCTGGGCGCTGCTGAAGAAGCTGTATGATAAAGGTTACCTATACAAAGGTTATACTATCCAGCCATACTCTCCGGCTGCAGGCACCGGCCTTAGCTCGCACGAGCTTAACCAGCCTGGCTGCTACAAAATGGTAAAAGACACTACCATTGTGGCGCAGTTTGCCGTGAAGCGCATCACGCGCAACATGTTCCTGTTCGAGCGTGAGGATGAGCAGGTATACTTCCTGGCCTGGACGACTACCCCATGGACTTTACCGGGTAACACTGCATTGGCAGTGGGCAAGAATATCAAGTATGTAAAAGTACAGACCTACAACCAGTATACTTACGAGCCTATTTCGGTTATACTTGCCAAAGACCTGGTAAGCCGCTACTTCAACCCGAAGGCAGCTGATATTGAGTTGGCAGAGTATAACTCTGGCGATAAACTGATTCCTTATAAAATTGTAGAGGAGTTTGAAGGCCGCGACATAGATGGAGTGGAGTATCACCAGCTGATGCCATACGTGCAGCCTGATAAGCCTGCTTTCCGGGTGATCATCGGCGATTATGTGACCACGGAAGACGGTACCGGTATTGTGCATATCTCGCCAACGTTTGGTGCAGACGACTTTAGAGTAGCCGCTCAGAACGACATACCTGCGCTACTGATCACGGACGAAAATGGCAAGCAGGTTCCGATCGTGGACCGCCAGGGACGTTTTGTGCCTGAGATCACCGACTTTGCCGGCATGTATGTGAAGAACTATGCCAAAGAAGATGAGTCGTCTCCGGAGTACAGGCCAACGGATGTAAAGATCGCCATCAAACTGAAAGAAGAAGGCAAAGCCTTTAAAGTAGAGAAATACGAGCACACCTATCCGCATTGCTGGAGAACTGATATGCCAGTTTTATACTATCCGTTGGATAGCTGGTTTATCAAAACTACAGCTGTTAAGGACAGGCTGATTGAACTGAACAAGACCATCAACTGGAAACCGGAATCTACGGGTATAGGCCGTTTTGGTAACTGGCTGGAGAACCTGGTAGACTGGAACCTGTCGCGTTCACGTTACTGGGGCACGCCACTGCCAATCTGGAGAACCGAGGACGGGGAAGAGGAGATCTGCATTGGCTCTATTGTTGACCTTACTTCTGAGATCGACAAGGCGGTGAAAGCCGGTGTGATGAACGAGTTTGTGGAAGTGCCGGACCTGCACCGCCCTTACGTAGATAACATCGTGCTGGTAAGCAAGTCGGGTAAGCCAATGTACAGAGAGACAGACCTTATCGACGTATGGTTCGACTCTGGTGCCATGCCTTATGCACAGTGGCACTACCCGTTCGAGAACAAAGAGATCTTTGAGAAGAACTTCCCGGCCGATTTTATTGCCGAGGGTGTAGACCAGACACGCGGCTGGTTCTTTACACTACACGCCCTGGCTGTAATGCTGGAGGATAGCGTAGCCTTCAAAAACGTGATCGCCAATGGTCTGGTGCTGGACAAAGACGGTAACAAGATGAGCAAGCGCTTAGGCAACGCCATCGATCCGTTTGAGATGATCGGTACCTATGGCCCGGATGCCGTGCGCTGGTACATGATCGCGAATGCACCGCCATGGGATAACCTGAAGTTTAACCCCGAGGGTGTAGTGGAAACACAGCGCCGTTTCTTTGGTACCTTGCAGAACACGTACTCGTTCTTCGCGCTGTATGCCAACCTGGATAACTTTACATACAAAGAGGCTGATGTGCCAATGGCGCAGCGTACCGAGTCTGATCGTTGGATCATCTCAAAGCTGAACACGCTGATCGGAAACGTAGATGCCTACTACGAGGATTACGACCCAACGCGCGCAGCCCGTGCGATACAGGATTTTGTGGTTGATGATCTGAGCAACTGGTATGTGCGCCTGAACCGCAAGCGTTTCTGGAAAGGCGAGTACAACATGGATAAGATCGCTGCTTACCAGACGCTTTATACTTGCTTGGAAACTATCGCCAAAATTGCGGCCCCGATTGCGCCATTCTACATGGAGCA
Organism: Pontibacter sp. GD7; assembly: GCF_058216375.1. Classification (NCBI taxonomy): domain Bacteria; kingdom Pseudomonadati; phylum Bacteroidota; class Cytophagia; order Cytophagales; family Hymenobacteraceae; genus Pontibacter; species Pontibacter sp. GD7. The sequence continues at coordinate 297,202 of NZ_JBYZMP010000001.1, forward strand.
GCTATACCGCGACCTGAATGCTGTAAGCAACAAGCACAAGGAAGAGTCGGTACACCTGGCTTACTACCCTGAAGTAGAGAAAACCGACATCGACAAGGATCTGGAAGAGCGCATGGAGTTGGCTCAGACAGTATCTTCTTTGGTGCACTCGCTGCGTAAAAAGCAGATGATCAAGGTTCGTCAGCCGCTGCAGCGCATCCTGATTCCGGTGCTAAACGAAAAAATGAAGCACCAGATCGAAGCTGTTGCCGACCTGATCATGAGCGAGGTAAACGTGAAGGCCATTGAGTACATCGACGATACATCGGGCATTTTGGTGAAGAAGATCAAGCCTAACTTTAAAAAGCTGGGCCAGGTGTTCGGACCTAAGATGAAACTGGTAGCGGCCGCCGTACAGCAAATGAACCAGAACGATATTGCGCACCTGGAGCGTGAGGGTGGTTACGAGATCATGCTGGCCGATGACGAGACAGCTGTATTGACGCCAGACGATGTAGAGATCACTTCAGAGGATATACCAGGTTGGTTGGTTGCCAGCGAAGGCAAACTGACCGTTGCCCTGGATATCACCATCACAGAAGAATTAAAGCAGGAAGGTATAGCCCGTGACCTTGTTAACCGCATCCAGAACCTGCGTAAAGACAGCAACCTGGAGGTACAGGATAAGATCCACATCTACATGCAGCGTGCCGATGAAGAGGTAAACCTGGCTGTGGTAAACTATAGCGCCTACATCTGTGCCGAAACGCAGGCCCTTACGCTGGACATAGTAGAGCAGCTGGAAAATGCTACCCTCCTGGACATCGACGACTATAAAGTGTTGATCAACATACAAACTGACGGAAAATCAGTAAGTTAAATATTAAAAGCACCGGAAACTAAAAAGGCTTTCCGGTGCTTTTATACTTGCAACAAGTATATTACAGCAGCTCATTAGCTTAAAATAAATCGTGATGCCTGAAATGCAATACATGCTTCATGAAGAAGCTGCCAAAGAAACGTATATGAAATATTGGAAATACTACATGGCGGCACTGGCCGTGATTATTGTGGATCAGGTGGTAAAGCTGATCGTGCATTATAACATGGAGATGGGCTTGCCGGGTGAGATTCATTTGATAGGAGATTGGCTGAAGCTACATTATACCCTTAACCCGGGCATGGCCTTTGGCGTGGAGCTTGGCTCTGATTATGGCAAGCTTATACTTACGCTGTTCCGTTTGGTGGCCATGTTTGGTATTGGTTACTATTTATACTACCTGGTTAAGCACAAAGCGCCAAAAGGTTTGATCTGGTGTATAGCGCTTATACTTGGCGGTGCCATCGGCAACCTGATCGATAGCACATTCTATGGCGTATGGTTTGATAATGCCCCATATGGCGCTGCAACGCCATGGTTTCATGGGCAGGTAATCGATATGTTCTACATCGATATATGGGAGGGCATCGTGCCGCACTGGGTTCCGCTTTTCGGTGGTAAACCTATGTCGCTGTGGCCGATTTTCAACGTAGCCGATTCTGCCATATTCATTGGTGTGCTGCTGATCCTGTTCAACCAGAAGCGTTTCTTCGGAGAACACCACGAGCCAGAGCACAAAACTGTAGAGCAACAGCAGGGAATGTAATAAGAGCTGTAAAGTATAAAAGAGGGGCTGTTCCATGTGGAGCAGCCTTTTTTTGTTTCTGTAACTTTCTATTAAACTCTAATACTCATATCATAACTAACAGAAACAAACAATCAAGAACTTCCGCCGTTGTTGGTGTTATCACCAACAACTAATAATCACTTTGCCCCATATGCACGAGCAGCAACACATAGCTTTCTTCACTGCTACAATACTAGAGTGGAAGTACCTGCTGAAGCCAGACAAGTATAAAGACATTATCCTTAACAGCCTGAGCTTCTTGGTGGAGAGCAAGCGCGTGAAAGTATATGGCTTCGTGATCATGCCGAACCACATTCACCTGCTCTGGAAAATGGAGGAGCCGCACAAGCGTGAGGATGTGCAACGGGATTTTTTGAAGTATACTGCGCAACAGATAAAGTTAGATCTGAAGCAACACCACCCTGCGGTACTGGAGAAGTTTCTTGTGGGAGCCAAAGACAGGCAGTACCAACTCTGGGAGCGGAACCCGCTTTCTGTCTACTGCTACTCGATCGCTATTACGGAGCAGAAACTGGACTACATCCATAGCAATCCTGTTCAGGAAAAGTGGCGGTTAGCAGAGTTGCCAGAGGAGTACTTTTACTCCTCCGCTCGGTTTTATCATGAGAATGTTGATGAGTTTGGGTTTCTGGCGCACTACAGGGGCTGAAGCGGGACTTTCGATATAAGTTGTTGGTGATAACACCAACAACGGCGGAAATCACCTTACTCTTTATGTAGCTAAACTATCAGAAACAAACAATCAAGAATTAGCTAAAAACTCTTATTTTTACCAAAAGCATTAACCCATTTTACCCTTGGAAACACCAACTCCCATACTAAAAGTAACCGACCTGGAAACCGTTTTCTCCACACACCGCGGCACAACGAAGGCTGTGGACAAAGTGTCTTTTGAAGTATACCCTGGTGAGACAGTGGCCATAGTAGGAGAGTCCGGCTCTGGTAAATCGGTTACATCGCTGTCGGTGATGCGGCTGATAAATACACCACCAGGCAGGATAGCAGGAGGGGAGGCCATTTTCCAGTCGGAGAAGTTTGGGGAAGTGGACCTGTTTCAATTGCCTGAAAAACAGATGCAACAGATACGCGGCAATGAGATAAGTATGATCTTCCAGGAGCCGATGTCATCACTTAACCCGGTTTATACTTGTGGAAAACAGGTAGCCGAAGTTTTGTTGCTGCACACCAATCTTTCGGAAAAAGAGGCCAAGGAACGCACCATTCAGCTTTTTGAGAAAGCCAGGCTGCCACGTCCGGAGAAAATTTTCGATGCTTATCCACATGAAATTTCGGGTGGGCAGAAACAGCGTGTGATGATTGCCATGGCTATGGCCTGCGAACCAAGTATACTTATCGCCGATGAGCCGACCACTGCTTTGGATGTAACGGTACAGGCACGCATGCTGGAGTTGATAGATGAACTTCGTGTAAAGGAAAACACCGCTGTGCTGTTCATCACCCACGACCTTGGTGTTGTAGCCGAGATAGCCGACCGCATACTTGTGATGTATAAAGGCAAGCTGGTGGAGCAGGGCAAGGTAATGGATATCTTCACCAATCCGCAGCACCCTTATACCAAAGGTCTACTTGCCTGCCGGCCAAAGCTGTCGGCTAAGCCGCAATCCATACTTCCAACAGTAGCAGATTTTATGGTGGAGGATGAATTCGGCAACATCATCGAAAGGAAGAAGGAAGTACATGCACCGTCGTTGGTGGATGTGGTAAATGAATACGTAGGCACGGTTACAGATATTAAGCATCAGCAAGAGAACAAGCAGAAGCCGCCGCTGTTGCAGGTGGAGAACCTGAAAGTATACTTTCCGATAAAAAAAGGCTTTTTTGGCCGCACCACCGATTATGTAAAGGCTGTGGATGGTGTTAGTTTCGAGGTAATGTCCGGCGAAACCATTGGCTTGGTAGGGGAGTCAGGTTGTGGAAAAACTACTTTGGGGCGTACCTTGCTCAGGCTGGTAGAACCCACAGAAGGCCGCATCATTTTCGATGGTCGTGATATAGCGCAGCTTGGCTCGGAAGAGCTTCGCAAAAGCCGCCGTGACTTCCAGATGATCTTTCAGGACCCATACGCTTCGCTTAACCCGATGCACACCGTGGGTGAGGCCATTATGGAGCCAATGATTGTGCATAAACTCTACAAAAACGACAAAGAATGCAAAGTTAAAACCATGGAACTGCTTGAAAAAGTGGGACTTATGCCAGAGCACTTCCAGCGTTATCCACATGAGTTTTCGGGTGGCCAGCGTCAACGAATCTGCATTGCCCGCGCTTTAGCCTTGCAACCAAAATGCATCATCTGCGATGAATCTGTTTCAGCCCTGGATGTGTCGGTGCAGGCACAGGTACTTAACTTGCTCAATAAACTCAAGCACGAATTCCAGATCACCTACATCTTTATCACCCACGATTTGTCGGTAGCAAAGTATATGTCGGATCGTATACTTGTGATGAGCAAAGGCCAGATAGTGGAGAGCGGCACTCCGGAGCAACTATACCAGAATCCGCAGCAAGAGTATACCCGCACGCTTATCAACGCCATACCAAAAGGTGAGCCGGAGGATATTATTAAAGCGCAGGAGAAACGCGAAGCAATGCGGGCTGAGGTTATGTAATTTTTGACTGAGGTAATTTCTGCGACTTCCCCACGAACGCATAATCAGCAATCGGATGTGATCCATTGCCTGTAAATAGACATTGCTTTAGATGAAGTTATCAAGCATACTTCAGGCTCTCCAAAGGAGTTAGTAAACGATTGATACAATCTAACCTCTATCAAAAGTAGAAGCATTTCATTCTTATAAAAACGTGTAAATAGGTCTGTCATTCTGTTAAGTTGCAAATCCCGAACTCGATTCGGGGAGACTTGGTAGAAGAGAGGTTAAGGCTATACTTCCAGTAACCAAGATCCTTTTAGGATGACAAATGTGATAGAATGAAATAATCCTGCTCTTAAGAGGGGAATACCCGCTACTGCAGCTTTATGCTTTATGCCCTATTGCAAAAGCCTAAAAGTATAAATCCTTATCAATCCCCCATATATAGAAATTTCTATATAAATTGAGGTCAAATAAGTATAAGCTTTAGCCAAAGCGCCTTTAATGGCGTATAGTAGTTCTAAACTATTTAAGCTAAAGATTGTAAATGAAAGCGACAGCCTGAACAGGCTGCTTGCCAGATTTGACGAAGTTACATGAAAGGTAAAAACACCAAAAGAGGCGGCAAAGACAAAAGCAGCCGCAGTGAAAGAGAAAACTCCCATAGAGGAGAGTCATCAAAAAGAGGTTCATCCAACAGAGGCGAGTCATCGCGTCGCGAATCATCCAGAAGAGAGAAAAATAAGGAAAGAGAGCGCCGCTCAGCCAAAACCATTGTGCTGGAATCGTTCTCCAACAACCCTGATATTGCCTTTACCATGCGCCAGATCTACCGCAGATTGGGTGTGGTAGATAAAAAAGGCCGCGAAACAGTTTCTGATATTCTTAAAACGCTTGTACGGGAAAACAAGCTGTTGCTGGTAGACGGCGATAAGTATCAAATGAACCTGCGCGTTAACATTATTACAGGCCGTGTTGACCTGGCCAATAACAAGTATGCCTACATCGTGTCGGAGGAGACGGACGAGGATGTGCGCGTTTTCAGGGAACACCTGAAGTATGCCATGGATGGCGACCTGGTGAAGGTAGAAGTATTGCCAACCTTCCAGGGAGGACGTGCCGAGGGTATTGTAGTGGAGGTACTGGAACGCTCACGCACCGAGTTGGTGGGCATCATGCAGCTTTCCAAGAACTTCGGCTTTGTGGTGCCAGACTTCAAAAAACTATACTTCGACGTGTTTGTTGGGGAGCGTGGCTTGAATAATGCCGAGAATGGCGACAAGGTGCTGGTGAAAATTGTGGAGTGGCCAAAAGACCCAGGCAAGAACCCGACAGGTGAGGTAATTCGGGTGTTTGGTCCGGCTGGGGAGAACGAAGCCGAGATCCATTCGATCATGGCAGAGTATGGTCTTCCATTTGAATTCCCGGAATCGGTAGAGGAAGAGGCAGAAAAGATATCGGATAAGATCACAGCCGCAGAGATTTCCAAGCGCCGCGACTTCCGCGACATTACCACCTTCACCATTGACCCAGTAGATGCCAAGGATTTCGACGATGCCCTTTCTTTAAGAAAACTGGAGAACGGTAACTGGGAGATAGGTGTGCACATTGCTGATGTAACGCATTATGTGCACCCACGCAGCTTGCTGGAGAAAGAAGCTTTCCACAGGGCAACCTCAGTATACCTTGTGGATAGAACGGTGCCAATGTTGCCTGAGCGTCTCTCAAACGGACTTTGCTCGTTAAGGCCACAGGAAGAAAAGCTTACATTCTCGGCGGTGTTTGAGCTGGATGAGAACGGTAAATTATATGATCAGTGGTTTGGCCGCACGGTTATCTTCTCTGACAGAAGATTTACTTACGAAGAGGCCCAGGAACGCATCGAAACCGGTGAGGGCGACTTTGCAGAGGAGATCAATCTTCTGAACAGTATCGCCAAGAAACTTCAGGCCAAGCGCTTCCAGAACGGTGCCATCAGCTTCGAAACTATAGAGGTTAAGTTTAAACTCGATGAGAACGGAAAACCGCTTTCGGTTTATGTTAAAGAGCGCAAAGATGCCCATAAACTGATTGAGGAGTTCATGTTGCTGGCCAATAAAAAGGTAGCTGAGTATGTGTATAACCTGGGCAAAGGCAAGCGCCGTCCAACTATGGTATACCGTACACACGGTGCCCCAGACCCTGAAAAGCTGAACACCTTCTCGTTGTTTGCCCGCAAGTTCGGCTATAAAGTAGACCCTGAAGGCGACATCTCGAAAGAACTGAATAACCTGACCGAGGACATTGAAGGCAAGCCAGAGCAGAGCGTGTTGCAGAACCTGGCTATCCGTACGATGGCCAAGGCAAAGTATAGCACCGAGCCAGAGGGCCACTTTGGTCTTGCGTTTGCGCATTACTCGCACTTTACATCGCCAATCCGAAGATACCCGGATATGATGGCGCACCGCCTGCTGCAGCACTACCTCGATGGTGGCCAGTCGGTGGAGAAGGATGAGTATGAGCAGCGTTGCCAGCATTCTTCTGAAATGGAGAAGCGTGCCGCAGATGCCGAGCGTGCCTCTATCAAGTATAAGCAGGTAGAGTTTATGAAAGACACCATCGGCAACGAGTACAAAGGAATAGTGTCTGGTGTTACAGAATGGGGTATATTTGTGGAGATCGAAGAGAACAAGTGCGAGGGTATGGTGCGATTGTCTGATATTACCGATGACTACTATGAGTTGGATGCAAACAACTACCGCATCATTGGCCGCCAAAGCAAGCGCATCATCTCGTTTGGCGATGAGGTGCTGGTAGAGGTAAAAAGCGCTAACTTGAATGACCGCACCATCGATCTGGGACTGATCAAAACATTAAAAACACACTAATTACCCTGTGGATATCAACATCCTTTCAGAGCGAATACATCATACTTTATCTATGTTGCGCTACGGCGAAAACCCGTCGGAGCTGTATGAGCCTATCCGGTACATTATGGCTTTGGGCGGTAAGCGCATCCGTCCGTTGCTGGTACTATTAGCAGCCAAAATGTACGATAATGATATCGAGAAGGCACTTTTGCCAGCAGCGGCAGTAGAGGTTTTCCACAACTTTACGCTGATGCACGACGACATCATGGACAAGGCCCCACTGCGCCGTGGCCAGCAAACCGTGCATGAGAAGTGGAATGCCAACACGGCCATACTTAGCGGCGATGTGATGCTGGTGCGTGCCTACGAACTGTTGCTAAACGTGGAGCAGGATAAGTTGGGCAGGGTACTGAAATTGTTCAGCAGTACAGCTGCCGAAGTATGCGAAGGGCAGCAACTGGACATGAATTTTGAAACTCGTACCCAGGTCAGCATACAGGAGTATATCCACATGATCACGCTGAAAACGGCCGTGCTACTAGGCTTTAGCTTAGAGCTAGGTGCTATACTTCAGGGAGCGCCCGATGCCGATGCCGAGCACCTGAGGTTATTTGGTAATAATGTGGGTATAGCCTTCCAGTTACGCGACGATCTGTTGGATGTGTACGGCGACATGGATAAGTTTGGCAAGCAAGTAGGAGGGGATATCCTTTCAGACAAAAAGACTTTCCTGATGCTGACGGCGCTAGAGCAGGCCAACGAGCAGCAGCGCCAGACCATTATCAACTGGCGCGATAAAACCGACGAGAGCATTGCATCTGAGAAAGTGCAGGCTGTAACCGAAGTATATGACCAACTGAACATCCGTCACCAGACAGAGCAGCACATTGATCTATACTTCCAGAAGGCGCTGCAACACTTAGATGCCATTGCTTTACCAGAAGAACAAAAAGCTACCCTGCGTGGCCTTGCCCTGCAACTGATGGAACGGGATAGTTAAATTGTTTAATTGCTTAATTGTTGATTGTTGGCTCACAGGTGTAATATTGGGTTTGTGAATTATCGTTTCAGCGCGATCAATTGATACAAGTCATACTTATGAGGCCATTAATAGTGAGAGTTAGAATAGGTGCCCAATTTTAACTTTCTAACTCTCTAACTTTTTACCTTTCTAACTTAGAACATGAGCGTTACAATTATACTTATCATCATAACTGTCGGGATTTCGCTATACGCATGGCAAAACCAGGACTTGATGCACAAGTGGATTTTCCAGCCATATGCCGTGCAACGCGATAACTCGTGGTACCGCTTTATTACCTCCGGGTTCCTGCATGCCGATTTCACGCACCTGTTCTTTAACATGTTCACGTTCTACTTCTTCGGCAGCAACGTGGAATATACTTTTACAGCTGTATTTGGCCCTACCACAGGCATTTTGTTTTTCCTGATGATCTACCTTGGGGCGATTGTGGTTTCTGATATCCCTACATACATAAAGCACCGCAACGACCCGCCTTACCGTGCCTTAGGCGCCTCAGGTGGAGTGGCGGCCATTGTTTTCTCCAGCATACTTTTCTACCCAACCCAGGATATCTACTTATTTGCAGCGCTTCCTATACCAGGCTTTATACTTGGGGTGCTTTACCTGGTGTATTCTTACTACTCCAGCAAAAAGATGGGTGATAACATAAACCACGATGCACACTTTTATGGCGCCGTGTATGGATTTGTAATCAGTTTGCTGCTGGTGCCAAAGGCCGGGCCTTTGTTTATTGAGCAGATTGCCACCTGGCGTCTTTTTTAAAGAGTTTATATAAAATACAGCTGTTGTTATGTGGCTGTAAGGTAGCAAGTTGCGTATAAGTGCTAGGAACCAGTACTTATACCTGTGAAAGCAATCCACAAAACCACCCTTAAAACCCTTTTATCTGTAGCGATTCTCTTTATGAATGTGCCACAGGTGGCTGCGCACCAACTGGCTTTTGTGGCACAGGAGCGTGTTACCATGCTGCAATATATCATAGAAAACCAGCCTGTTTTAGGTGAACTGATTGCTAAGGCAGGACTTGCGCCCATCTTATCCGGCGATGCAGCCTATACTTTTATGATGCCCTCAGAAGCAGATTTAAACAGTCTTAAAAGTGAGCCGGCACAACGCATCAGAACCATACTTTCAGGACATATCTTAAAAGGCCGGTACCTTGAAAGCGATTTAAAAGATGGTGCCTCCATAGAAACGCTGGCAGGTACTAAGGTAACCGTATGCCGCAAAAAGGACTATACATTAGTAAACGGCGTGCAAATTGTGGCTCCAAACACCGAAGTTAAAAATGGTATCATTCATCGGTTATCAGGTACTATTAAAGTATAAACCGGCTTCTGTTTCGGCTGTAAAGTATAAATCTGTAGTAGTGTAGGCGCACCGCGCATGATAGTGCCAACTGTGCTGTAAATAAGCTTTAAATGCTTGTATTGAGCTGAATGCTCATAAAATTTCCCGGAATTTTATAGCCTTTATACTTTATAGCCGTATGCCTGCATAACAAAACCAATGAAATCAGATGTATATAGCTTAACTTAAACCTGTTACAGGTTCTCTGCTCCTATACAATCGCCTGATACTGCACCTATGACATATGAAATTGCCATAGTATTGGGTATTATCACACTTGCAGTTATACTTTTTATAACTGAGCGGTTTTCTATTGATACTGTTGCCATGATTATTATGGTACTGTTCATGGTAACAGGCATACTCACTCCCTATGAAGGCCTTGCAGGGTTTAGTAATCCGGCTACTCTAACAGTAGCTGCCATGTTTATAATAAGCTCCGCAATTTTTAAATCGGGGGCTTTGAGCAGTGTAGGAGTAATGCTTACACGCATCGGCCGCAAAAATTATCTGCTTTGTCTGCTTTCGGTAATGCTGGTGGCAGGGGCACTCTCGGCTTTTATAAACGATACGGCCGTTGTGGCACTGCTTATGCCAGTGGTGATACAGGTAAGCTACGACATAAACACCAGCCCGGCCAAGTTGCTTATTCCGCTTTCTTTTGGTGCCTTAATGGGAGGTGTGTGCACCCTGATCGGCACCTCAACGAACATACTGGTTAGTGGCATTGCGGAAGCACAGGGAGAGGAGCCGCTTCAGATGTTTGAGTTTACGAGAGCGGGTATCTGGTTTTTGATAACCGGGGTCTTGTACCTTTTTTTCATTGGCCGCCACCTGTTGCCCAACCGCAGGGTACCCAAAGACCTGGCAGAAACATTTAATCTGGGTGATTATGTCACAGAGATCGTTGTGTTGCCGGAATCATCGGCAGTAGGTGTGCCGCTTGAGAAAGTGCAGATCGTGAAAGACCTGGACATAGAAGTGATGCAGGTAACACGCGACAAGCAAAAGATTCAGGTGTTCCCGTCGCTGGTACTGCACGCAAACGACGTGCTGAAAGTGCGCTGCAACGTGGACAAGCTGAAACTGCTGAAAGAGGAAAAGGGGATATTGCTCAAATCTGAACGCAAGTTTAAAGACAAAGACCTAAGCCTGAACGACCGGAAATTCTATGAAGCCATTGTTACACCCAACTCTTATCTGGTAGGCAAATCGCTGAAACAACTCGACTTCAGGACTTACAACCACGGGGCCTCCGTACTGGCCATCCGGCACCGTAACGAGATCCTGCACGAAAAGCTGACCCACGTAAAGCTTTCCTCCGGAGATGTTTTGCTTATTGCTGCCAATGAGTTCCAGGCTGTCAAACTGAGGCAGAACGACGATATCCTGTTGATCTCCCAGACAGAACACAGCCATTACAATTATAGCAAGATAATTCCGGTGATGATCATAAGTGTACTTGTGGTGATAACGGCCGCCATGAACCTGGCGCCTATCGTGCTGTCCGCTTTAACTGGTGTGGTACTGCTTATACTTTTTAAGTGTATCCGGGTAGATGAAGTATACAAAGCCATAGACTGGAAGGTGATCTTTATGCTGGCCGGGGTGCTGTCGATGGGGGCGGCACTGGAGAAGACCGGCGCTGCCAAACTGCTGGCCGACTACCTGATCTACGGGGTGGGAGAGTACGGGCCTCACGCGTTGCTGTCAGTGGTTTTCTTCATCACGTTTATGTCTACTAACTTTATGTCGAATAACGCTACGGCTGCTTTGCTGGCCCCCATTGCCATTGTTACGGCTCAGGAAATAGGGGTTAGCACCAAACCCTTTATCATGGCCGTAGCCTACGCAGCGTCCCTTAGCTTCATGACACCCATGGGCTACCAAACCAACACCATGATCTACGGCCCCGGCAACTACCGCTTCTCCGACTACCTGAAAGTAGGCACTCCGCTAAATATTATCTTCTGGATTCTGGCGTCTATTATACTTCCAATGTTCTTTCCGTTTTAGGCATGTTCCACGTGGATAGATGCTTGAGAAATAAAGTTATTACATTTCTATCTAGCTGCAGTTTATCCTTAGTTTTACTTACTTATCGTTTCACATCTGTCTTTGATGCGCTCAAGGTGGGGGTAGGGGCCCTCTTTAAGCGTGGCCTCGCCTTTTGGCATCGCGCTGTGTACCTGAAGCAGCCGGGGGTATGGGCTCTCTTTAGCTCTGCTCTGGCTGCCCTAGCGGGCACCGGAACAGCTACAAGGCGCTCTTTATCGAGGGTCCCTTCCCCCACCCAAAGGCTGGGATTGACACTTCTTAGTAAAAGGCTATAGAAGCTGGCTAGCAAGTATATATTTTTAATGGCAGATACACCCCTCCTGTTTTTAGGAGGGGCTGGGGGAGGTAATTCCCCTCTCGAGAGGGGCTAGGGGTGTGTTAATCGTTCACCGAAAGCTCATAAACTAGTACAATCGAGAACTAAAGTTCACATCCACTCATCCACACAAACACTCATTCAAAATTAAATTACAAATACCCCTTCGCCTGAAGCTTAAACAACTCCGCATACTTGCCATTTTGCGCCAGTAATTCCTCATGAGAGCCCAGCTCTTTTAGTTGCCCCTGCTCCAGGAAGAGAATTCTGTCGGCCATGCGTACCGTGGAGAAGCGGTGAGAGATAAGCACAGCGGTTTTGCCCTCGATCAGCTCAGAGAAGCGCACAAAAACCTCATGTTCTGCACGGGCATCCAAGGCAGAGGTAGGTTCATCAAGTATCAGTAATTGGGCATCGCGCATATAGGCTCGGGCAAGCGCTACTTTCTGCCACTCACCCCCCGAAAGCTCCACACCTTTGTTAAAGCGTTTTCCCAGCACTTGGTCATACTTATCGGGGAGGCGTTGTATCACCGGGTCAGCCAGGCTTTTGTAGGCAGAACTCTGAATACGTTCCTTATCTGTAATGTTACTGATCTGGCCAATGGCAATGTTGTCTGAGGCCGTCATCTGGAAGCGTACGTAATCCTGAAAAATGATGCCTACCTGGTGACGCAGGTCATTCAGGTCATACTTGCGCAGGTCTGTGCCATCCAGAAGTATACGGCCCTCAGTGGGCTCATAGAGCCTTGCCAGCAATTTTACGAGGGTGGTTTTTCCGGCTCCGTTCTCACCCACCAAAGCCAGTTTCTCACCTGCCTTCAAATGAAAACTTAAATGCCTTACTGCCCACTTTTCGCTGTTATGGTATTTAAAGCCGACATCCTCAAACGTGAAGCCCTGCTTAATAGGCCGTGGCACTTTTAAAGGGTTTGCAGGTGGCGTGATCTGCGGCCTCAGCTCCAGAAAATCGAAAAGGTCCTGCAAGTATAAAGCACTCTCCGCAATCTGAGAGAAACGGGTCATGATGCCCTGCAGCAACCCGCGCATGCTGCTAAAAGAACCAGCCAGGAAGGTGAGGGTACCCACCGTAATGGCGCCAACCACTGTCTGGGTAAGTATGAACACATATGCCCCGTAATAAGCCAGCGTGCCGATACTGGAAAGCATGCTTCCCCACAGGGCGCGTCGCACGATCAGGCTTTTGTTAAGGCTGTAATAGCGGTCGGAGAGTTGCTTAAAGCGGCTGGCCAGAAACCCGGAGAGGTTAAAGGTCTTGATCTCTTTGGCGGTTTCGTCGGAGGCGCCAATGTAGCGCAGGTAGTCCAGTTCACGGCGTTCGGGTGTCCAGGACCGGGAGAGAGAGTAGGTACGCTCGTTAAAGTATGTTTCGCCCAGAAAAGAGGGAATTACGGCCACGAAAAGTATAGCCAGAAGCCACGGACTGAATGTTATAAGCCCGACTGCCAGGAAACCGATCGTAACAATATCCTGCACCTGCGATAATACCTGCGACATAAGCACTACACGCGTTACCGTTTGCCGGCGTGCCCGCTCCAGCTTATCGTAAAAGGTGGCATCCTCGAACTGTGCCAGGTCCAGGGTGGCGGCATGCTCTATTAATGCTACCGAGGTTTTGTTGGAGAAGAGGTCGCCCAGCAGGCTGTCCAGCAGGGTAATGCCGCGGTTAATGATATCTGAAAGTATAGCCAGGCCCAATTCCAATGCCACCAGCCCCCACAGGTAAGTAAGGTTGCGCTCGCCGGTCACGTCGATCAGCCGTATCACCTCATCGATGATCAGTTTGCCCACATACAGCATGGCCAGCGGCAACGAGGCTTTAACCAGTCGCAACAATAGGTTGCCAATGGTCATGCTTTTACTGGTGTTCCAGATCAGCCTGAAAAACTTGGGCAGGTTCTTAAGTGCCCCTACCTGTTCTTTAAAGCTCTTTTTATCCCCGCTTGTTTTAGCTGCTGCTCTTACTCCTTTATGCTGTTTGCTCATACTTATACTTTAAACGCTATTGCCATAGCACAGGCTGTACCTATACCGGCAAGTATGCATAATGTTTTTGAGTTAAGCGACTGTGAGGTAAAAATTTGGTTAGCTCATAACACTATTTATACTATATTTAACAGAAATTTATCCTATAGCTATATGAAGCATTTTTACCACGAAAACAGACTTAGACCCTTATCTTTTATACTTTTAGCTTTTCTATTGCTGGGTCATTTTTCGGCCCTGTCTACTCCGCGAAACGTGACGGCTGCCCCAGAGCCTGCCTGGATAAAAAAACTGCCGGACCGCACCCAATCCAAAATTAAACCAAGCGATGTGAACAGCGGCGTATACTACCTGCTGATGGACACGCAACTGGAGGTGGAGAAGCAGGAAATCTTTTACCACAACGTATACAAGCTTACCACAGAAGAGGGTGTACAGAGCTATTCCGAACTGCGAATCACTTTCGATCCGAACCACGAGAAACTGCAGTTGCATAAAGTAGTGGTTTGGCGCAACGGCAAGCCCATCAACAAACTGGACCTGAATAAGGTAAAAACGCTTCAGCGCGAAAGGGGCATGGAGCAGAACATTTTCGACGAAACCCTGACGGCCGTGCTGGTGCTGGATGATGTTAGGGTGGGTGATATTATTGAATATGCTTGCACTATAAAGGGCGCCAATCCGGTGTTCGGGGGCAAGTTTTTCACATCTTTTAACCTGCAGTCCTACGACCCCATGGATGAAAGGCTTGTACGGGTTGTGGTGCCGCAGAACCGCAAGATCAACTACAAGCTGTTCCGCACAACTCAGAAGCCGGTTATTGAAACAGCCAGCGGAAAAACCACCTATACTTGGCACCTGAAAGACCTGCCGGCCACCGCCGTAGACGATGACACACCAGCATGGTACGACCCATATCCAGGCGTATACATGACGGAGTTTAACAGCTGGCAGGAAGTCGCAAAATGGGCCGCACCGCTATATAAGTTAGAGAAACCGAGCAAAGCACTGCAGGCAAAAATAGATAGTATAAAAAGCACTGTAGGCAGCGACGAAGGCCGCATAGTGGCAGCCCTGCGCTTTGTTCAGGACGAAGTGCGGTACCTGGGCTTTGAGGCGGGCATAGGAGGCTTTAAGCCAAGAACGCCCTCAGAGGTATATGCCACACGCTTCGGCGACTGCAAGGACAAAGCATTGCTGCTTACCACCATGCTCCGCGCCATGGACATCAAGGCAGCCCCGGCCTTAGTAAACTCAAACACACAGGAGCATATCCAGGACCTGCTGCCATCGCCGTATGCCTTTAACCATTGCATTGTGCGCGTTGAGCTAATAGGGGAGAAGGTGTTCTGGTATGATGCCACCATCAGCAAACAGCGCGGCGACCACAAAAGCACATACCTGCCAAACTATGGCAAGGCACTGGTAATCGATGCTGGCACAAAGGGATTAACCAAAGTAGTGCCTCCCGCCTTTAACAGGCCACAAACCAAAGTAAAGGAGATCTACTATGTTAACGATTTTGATGGTGCAGTAGAACTGGAAGTGCGCTCTGAGTATAGCAACTCGCAGGCAGACTATATGCGCAGCTATTTTGCCACCACCAGCATTAAAGATATTGAGAAAGATTACATTAACTTTTATGCCACTGCCTACCCCGAGATTGAGCTGATCAACGAGATCGTGTTTGAAGAGGCCGCCGACAATACTTTTATTGTGCTGGAAAAGTATAGAATTGAGAATTTCTGGCAGGCGCAAAAGGGACAGGACAAAGTGGTGGAGGCATGGTTTGCGCCACAGGTGCTGCGCAGCTACATTTACCAGCCAAGAGCGGGCAAGCGCACCATGCCGCTGGGTCTGGGGTACCCCCTTTGGGTAGAGCAAACCATTACGGTACTGCTGCCAGAAGCCTGGACCATAAACAACGAGAAACAGCACATCGACGATGACGCGTTTAGTTTCAGGAAAACAGTTGAGTACAGCCCTTCCGGAACAGAACTGAATATTTACTATATCTATGAGCACAAACAGGACCATGTAACGGCAGAGGCCACGCCTGCTTTTCTGCGTAACCAAAAAGCGATGTTGGACGAGCTGAACTATGGCTTAACCTACAACACAGGTTTTACAGCAGGCGGAGGAATGAACTGGCTGATGTTCACTTTTGCGGTGCTGGCATTCTGCGGAGCGTGCTTTGGTGCTTACAAAATATACTACTGGGATCCGCAACACCCTGATGGCAATGCCATTTACTACGGGCAAAGTATAGGCGGCTGGCTGATAGTGGTTGCCATTGGCCTGGTAACAGCACCCATCAGAATTCTGGTAAACCTAGCAAATGCAAGTTATTTTGATGTAGCCGTTTGGAACAGCCTCTTGGATGTGTCTTCGATATCCTACTCGCCGGCACTGGCCGGAATACTGGTGTTTGAGGTTGTGGTTAACACAGCTTACCTGGTTTTCACGCTGCTGCTGATATCCCTATTCTTTAAGCGCCGAACCAGCGTGCCAAGACTGATGACCTTATTTTACTGCCTGGGGCTTGTGTTTCTTGTGTTTGAGTATACGTTGA
Organism: Pontibacter sp. GD7; assembly: GCF_058216375.1. Taxonomy (NCBI): domain Bacteria; kingdom Pseudomonadati; phylum Bacteroidota; class Cytophagia; order Cytophagales; family Hymenobacteraceae; genus Pontibacter; species Pontibacter sp. GD7. Next base: position 313,674 of record NZ_JBYZMP010000001.1, read on the forward strand.
TGAGCGGCCTGAACCTGCCACTTGGCAATACTGCAAGCACCATGGGTGAGGCTATAGGCAATTTTATTGTTGCAGCCATCTGGGTTCCATACTTCCATCTGTCAAGCAGAGTAAAGGAAACATTCGTAGAGCGGCTATACCCGGAACAGGAAGAAGCTATTGAGCAGAAGGAGGAAGTACTTCAGGAAGTCGGCGCCTCAGATTATTAAAGCAAATTATACTTGCCTGCAGCTACCATTTCCGATGATAACACCGGCATTGATGGCTGCGGGCTTTATACTTTGATCAGAATAGCCTCTGTATCTATTTACTTAAAGAGGTATAGAGAACTGATTTACGCGCATTTTAACAAAACAACTTAATAAATGAGATTATTGTCTTTCATGCTGATAACCTTGATTATCAGTTGCCTGGCCGTAGCTGAAGGTGCTGCACAGGTAAAGCACGCCATCTATTACGATGCTGAAAAGCGTGTGATAGATGACTTTAAAGCTGCCAAGTTTATGGAGGTGATTGAGCGTGAAAGCGATCAGGTTGAGCACGGCACCATTAAGCTCTATAAGATCATACCCGATTCCACTAACTACAGGCTCATCAAAATGGGCTCTTATACCTCGGTGTTTCATCCCCGCAAGGCACACGGGCAAGTAATTTCATACTACCCTAATGGTAAAAGGCAAAGCCTGCAGACCTACGAGAATGGCACACAACATGGGTTGGAAATGGAATGGCATGAGAATGACAGTCTAAAGCATATGATTGGCTACAAGCAGGGCAAGTATGATGGTGAACTAAAGGCATTTTACAGCAGCGGTAAGCTCAAGCGTGAAGAGTTGTACAAGGATGGCGAACAAATTTATGGCAAATGCTATACTGAAGACGGCCAGGAGGCACCATTTGTAGTATACAAGGAAGCCCCCCAATATCCGGGAGGTGAAAAAGCATTGCTAGCTTATTTCAGTAAAAGTATGTCGTTTACCATGAGCCGTCCTCCTGCTGTGGCTACAGGCATCATCGTTGTGAGCTTTGTTATAGATAAGGACGGTACTATTAAGAATATCCAGTTGCTGAGGAGAATGGAAGACGATTTTGACAAAAAGGCATTGCGCTTTGTAAAGAAGATGGAGCCGTGGCAACCAGCAACATTTGAAGGGGAAAAAATAAGCACAGAGTATGTGATGCCATTGCGATTTACAACAAGGCAAAATAGTATAAATTAGCTTAACAGTTCGGAGTGCCGCACTGGGTAAAGTATCCTAAACATTATAAACCTTGAAATCAGAAGTATGAAAGCAACGAAAACAACCCTGCTGGCACTGGCCGTTTGCTATGGCCTTGGCAGCTGCACCACTGGTATGTATTCCAGCGTAAACGACAGGATTTCGGAGGTGCCTACCGTGCCACACGAAAGAGACGTAGAGCTATACTTTGCCGGTGAGTGGCCAAAAGAGGAGTATGTAAAAATAGCGGCGCTGGAGGCACGCGGAGGCGAAAACACACGTTATGCGCAGCTCATACTAAAGCTGAAAGACCAGGCCCAGAAACATGGAGTAGATGCCATTGTTATACAGAACAAGGAGTTTATATCGGATGTCTCCGCGATTAGTTCATCCAGAACAATAAGCACGACAACTACCAGCGAACTCCACGGGATTGCCGTGAAGTATAAAAAGAACCTCGACCTGAGCCGCATGCCGAAGCAGCAGCAAATACAGGTATACAACACACATGCACAGACTTTTGAGCCCCTGCTTAACCTGCACCTGAGTTATGGTGGCGCTGTAACCAGCCATGAGGAGTTGCAGCCGGATGCCATGAAGTTCTATAACACTTATGCAAAGCCTTATTCCGTGTATGCCTTGCTTCATGAGCAAAACCAGTACTGGAGTTCCCATGAGCAAAAAGGATACATTACTGCAAGGCAATTGGTTCGGAACGGCTCTATCCTGAAGAGTGTGCAGGTGGAGTACACCCCTCAACGTCAAATCAGTAAAATCACGATAGAGGAGCCTGGGGCTAAAAAAGAACACATAGATTATAAGTATGATGCCGACGGCAAATTGACAGCACGTTACATCTACCGCGATAACATTTTGTTCTTGCAGGAAAAGTATGCCTACAGCCCAGCCGGAATGATCGAGCAGGTAAAACTCTACACTTCCAACGAGCAGGGAGAGATGCCTTTACTGCAAAGCACCTTTGCATATTATACTTTACAGGAAGTGAGATAGCTGTAAATTAGCTTATCTTAGGGTTTTCAAACCTTACAACCCTAAAAACTATGAAAAAGCTGTTAACAGCGTTATTTTTTGCCTGCACGCTTGCCTATACTTCAGTTGCACAAACCAGGGTGCCGCAAGCAGATGTGGCTACTGTGGAGGCCATCGTGAATGCCGGCCTGAAGATCATCTCGGGGCCAAAAGACCAGCCACGCGACATGGAGCAGTTTAAAGCATTGTTTTTGCCGGGTGCGCAAATGGGAGGTGTGTTCTTTAAAGGAGACAGCAGTTTCGTGCGTGTTTTTACAGTTGAAAGCTTTGCCGATAAAAACGGCCCGGTATACGCCAAATTAGGGTTTTATGAAAACCAGCTTAGCTTAAAGGTTGAGCAATTCGGAAACATCGCCACTGCGTTTCAGGCATATGAAACACGCTTTGGCAAAGACGGAAAGGTGGAAGACCGTGGTGTGAACACATACCAGCTGGTGTATGACAAAGGCCGTTGGTGGATCGCCAGCCTGATGTTTACGCCGGAGAACCCAAAGAACCAGTTACCTAAAAAGTACCTGAAATAAGCTTTTAGCAGTAAGTATAGTATGACCAGGTATCTACTCTATTTCCTGACGGGGTTTGCCCATGCACTTGTTATACTCATTTACAGGGGCTACATGGGGATAGAGCCTACTTTATACTCTACCGTGGCGCTTGTAAGTGGTATGGTGCTCTTTGGCATTGTTTCGTGGTTAAAGCTGTACCTGGAGCGCATCGGGGCTGTTATGGCCATACTTTGTGTGCTGGCCATTGTGCCCTGGACCATAGACGCCGGCCGTAAAGTACTTGCCTACGATGCTTTCTTGAGTGGTGTGCTTTTGATCGTGCAGGGAGTGCTGCTGTTCTTTTTACTGGCTACTTTTTTTACCAGCCTGCGCTATGTGTTTAGTAAAGGCTCCTGGCTTACGGGCACCTCTACGCCAGGTGTGGCAGGCAAGATCATCTTTTCAATTATACCCATTGCCATCATCGTTACCTGGCTCCTGATCATGGGCAAGGTTCAGTAAACCAGAACTATACCTATACAAAGCAGCAGCGCCCGGCCAAAGGTCGGGCGCTGCTGCTATATGTCTAACTTAAAATTTTTGAGAGGTATACCCCTCTATATTAATGAGAAAAGCCCTGCCGAAGACGACGGGGCTTTTTCTCACCTTAAAACAAACTAAACTAATCTAAACTTTAACTAACCTTATCTTTAGTAAATATTACTTCTAAACCTGTGTCTGCAGCCTTTTGAGCAATATTTCAGCTCCGGCATTATGCAGTTTGAAAAAGAGATGCAGAAAAAATATCGCCAATTATTTGCAAGTATAAAAACTTGTGCATATATTAGCTTTCCGCAATACCGTCCCTCTCAATTCGGGTGCAAAATTAGTCTTTTGTTTTCTTCTTGCAAAGAAAGCCTGAAATATTTTTTAAAAATTTTTCAGGCCGTAAATTTTTTAGCTTTAAATCGCAGTAAATCAGTGTGTTGTGTTTCAGGTTAAAGCTGGAAAAATTTTGTGTGGAACCTCACATAAAAACAAAAAAACAGATGTAACATTGGGTGGATGACTAAATGCCTTGTGTTAGCAAGCAATAGACTCAAATAAAAAATTAAAGCGGACAGGAGACTTACCCCTGTCCGCCTTAATTTTTTATCTGTAAAAGAACTCTATCAGATCATAGCCACAGTTTTGTTGTCTATCTGGGTGCCGTAGGTTTTCTTGTAATGCACCTTGCGCTCCAGGGCTGCTATTACAGGCTCCGAAAAATCCACGCCTTCCAGTTGGCTGGCCGTAGGCATGGCACCTGGGCTAAACACGTTTATCTCCATCAGCTTGTCGCCTACAATATCAAGGCCCACCAGAAACATACCGTCTTGTATCAGTTTGGGACGCACGAGTTCAACCAGGTCCAGCATACGCTTGTTTACTTTGGCGGCGACGGCTGTACCCCCGGCGTGTATGTTGCTGCGGATATCGTCGGGGCTGTTTACACGGCGTATGGCGCAGTATTTTCCTTTGTGCATCAATGCCTCCCCGTTCATCACAAACAGGCGCACATCGCCTTCTGCGGCCTCTGGCAGGTACTCCTGGGCAATAACGTAACCATCCCGGCTGATCGCCTCCACGATCTGGTTAAGGTTGGTGGAGTCTTTCTTCTTGACCATAAACACACCTGAGCCTCCGGAGCCTTGCAGTGGCTTAAGTATGATGTTGTTCTTTTGCTGATTAAAGAATTCCTTGATCTCTTCTTTGTCGCGGGTAATGAGGGTGCGCGGCCTCACCTCCTCCGGAAAATGCTGGAAGTACATTTTGTTAACGGCATCGGAGAGGGAAGTGGGGTCGTTGAGCACGATTACGCCATGGCGCATGGCAAGCTGCCCGAAAATAATACCCGCATTCTGTGCCCAGGATCGGCCTTCCGGTTCTGATGACGGGTCGTTCCGAAGTATGAGTACGTCTAGTTCACGGGCCGTTACCCGCACTTTTTTAACTTTCTCGCTGTGAATATAATCTATGAACGTGGCCGGAGATTTATACTTGTGGTTAGCGTCTGCCTGCACGGCCATGGCGCCCATGTAACCATCGGGGTAATAGGCCAGGTCGCCGACGCCCATCAGGTACACGGTGTGGCCTGCATTGTGCAGGCGCTGTGCCAGGAAAATGGTGGTATAGATTGCCTTTTCAGTTTCAATGTTATTTACTACAAATCCTACTGTCATGTGGGTGCTTTCTAGGTTGATGGATGCGGTTGGAAGCTATAGTAAGTTAAATACTGAAATACCGTTTTTAAGTTGTTCCAGCTTGGGTTTTATACTTTCATCGATCAAATAACGCGGTTTTAGCGGCACAGGGCGCAGCACTTTGCGGTAAATGAGTTCCTGCACAATGGGAATGTAGTCCTGGCGTATTTTACCGATAAGCAGAGGCTCCAGTTCGTGGCCCTGTTTCAGGTAGTCGAGCAGGTGCACCAGGCCACGCAGGTACACAGCGTCCTTTGTCAGGCCGCCGCCACGGTGTACGCGCATGGTTACGTCCCAGGCAGTTTCGTCGCTAAAGTTATAGTCGTCTTTCAGGCGCCAGAAGTTTTCCGAAAATGTGCTGCCTTTGGTTAGGTGGTGCACCGTTATAACGCGCGCCGCTAGCAAACGCATCCGATCCTGATCAAGGCCGCCCACCAGCCATTCGCTTAGCACAGCCAGCCCTTCCTGCAGCTCTTCGTAACCCGGGCTGCCAATATACAATTGGTGCAGCGGCTGCGCCTTGCCATTGTAATAGGTTAAAATATGCGTGCCCACCTCATGCTGTATCAATGCCTGTGCGCGGCTGCGGGGTATTTTGGCATCGGTGCCCACGTTCAAACGCCCTTTAGACACGATCAAACCAATTATATCCTCCCGCACATCCACACCAGAGTCCACGCCAGGGTGCTGGCTTCTGAGAAAAGCGATCTCCTGCTCGGCGAGAGCGGCAAACTCAGCTACGGGTATCAGTTCAACCTCTTTACCACGGGTAGGCTCGGGTATGGCGGCAAGTATGCCATCGGCCACTTTCAATAGCTGGGCATCTACGCCACCGTATAGTTGCATGCTGCTGTACAGAAAATCGGGTGTGCCTCTGTCAGCCAGCATCGTGATCATCTTGTCCAGCTCATGCCGCTTATCCCGGAAAAGGAATGCCAGTGTGGGATCGTCTACTTTCTCAATGGGGATATTATACAGGTCGCGTTTCACTTTATCCGTATCAATGGGCATGAGGCGGTAGTGAAACGTAGGGGTTTTGCTAAAGCCACTCAGCCTGAACTCTTCCCATGCCTCTTTGTTGTTTACCGGCGTTACCAGCAGCAGAAACCGGAACTGGTCGCTTATACTTGTCAACTGCTTGTCGATGCGCCACACTACCTGGTTTACGGCCTGTCTGCCCAGCGCCTGAAAATGAACAGGTTTTAATGTGCCCTGCACCTGCATAAAATCAAAGGCCGTTTTCTTAATGGCATTGGCGATCTTCTGCCGGAGGGTACGTTGCAGTAGCGGGTATACTTTGCCTGTGTCCTGGTTGGTATAAAGCGGTTTTAAAACAACACCCAGTAGCAATACACTATGCTTTTTCAAATCCTCCATGGGCATCAGGCAGAGCGGCTCCTGCAGCAGCGTTTCGTTAGAGTCAGTTTCTACGGTGGTGCGGATGCCGCTTATTTTTATACTTTCGAGCTCTTGCCGGAGCACTTTAATTGTGCCCGGCAGTTGTTTTTCAGGGCCTAATATTTTGAACAGCGGAGCCTGCGCTTCTTGTGCGGCCATCAACTCGATAACCATAAAAGCACCGAACTTATCCGACATGGCCTTAGCTATACTTTGCACCAGCGGCCGCAACTCGTCTGTGCATTCCTGGCTGGAGATGATGTACGAGGCCGAGGCCTTCACAAAATCAGCGGTGGCGTGGTCGGGTTTGCCAACAGGGTGCCTGAACAGGAAAAGAAAGGGGAGGGGCCGGTCAATGTACACCAGGCCACCAGCTGGCAGGCGGCGGTGCACCTGCTTGCCCCGCTTCATGCTCTTGGTGATTTTCTTGATGAAATTGTCGGTTATACTTTCGATCATGGCTTAATGCTTCAAATGCGGGCACATGCACACTTTATACTTGCCTGTTGCCGATAGAATGAAAGCGATTAGGTTAGGGCTACAGCACACTGCATACTTCGTGCATTGCCGTGGTAACAGGCTTAATGGTTTGTTCCAGTGCTTTCTTTATCTCCTGTATCTGGGTATGGTCCGGCTCACCGGTCCATTCATCCATAAAAAACTTTTTAAACTCGATGCTTATCACACAGGCGCTGTCGCCGAAGGTGTCGTGTATCCAGCGCATAAAGTGTCCGCCCTCAAACTTTACATTCTCCCGCACATCCAGGTTGCGGCCATGGTAATCGTAGCTTTTCAGCGATTGTGTGAAGGCATCAACCACGGGTGCCCATTTTTTGCGGTTCATGTTGCCAGTGCCAATGTTTACCTCGGGGTTCTGTTCGGGGTCTGCCGCTGGTCCGTCTGCGCCATCGCGTTTGTGGTTGTAGCTGTGCAGGTCGTACACCACAAAACAACCATGGCGTTTCTGTATCTCCGTCAGGAACTGCTTTACATCGGCATAAAACCTGTCGTAATGCGCCAGCGATTCCTCTGCAAACTCATGCGAGAGTTCCTCCCGCCAGACATTCAGGCCCCAGGCATCTTCGGGTTTGCGGTAAATGGCTTTGTTGCGTGGCCGGTTAAGGTCCAGCTCAAACCGCGAATTGTGCCCAATGATCTGGTTATCCGTTATTTCTACCCAATGGTCCGTGTAGGGGTCTTCTTCGCGCAGGCGTTCTTCGGCGGCAAGTGCAAACAGGTTGCTGATGTTGTGGCGCACCTCATGTCCGCTGTGTATGGCTGTGGCTACCAACGGGCTGTCGCCGCGCTTAATGGTGTAGTATACAGAGTCAACTTTAGTGTGTATCATAGCTTTATGTTTGCTATGAATGTACCCCTTTACGAGCCTGAAGGTTATCCGGGCAAATGGTAAAAAAAGTTTTGCGCATGGAGCAGGCTTGGTTACATTTGTCATACTTTATCATAACAATGGAAACAAACTACACCGCACAGGCTCAAGCACTTTCTACGGCAGAATTACAAGCCATTTTGCTGGAACACCATGAATACGAACCTCAGGCTATACTGGCAGTTATCGGGGAGCTGCAGAAACGGGGCGAAAGTACTCCGGAGGCCGAACAACTGCAGCAGGAGCTGCTTCAGCAAGTACAGCACAGCGTTACTCGGGAAGAAACACTGGGGCAGAAGGCGAAAGGCTACCTGGCTTTTTTTGTGCCGCAGCGGGATTATATCATTACACCCATCATACTTTACATTAATGTGCTGGCCTTTATCTTGGGCGCCATACTTGGGCTCGACCCAGTTAACCCAGATGCGCAGCAGCTGGTGAAGATTGGCGCCAACTTTGGCCCGTACACGCTTACAGGCGAGTGGTGGCGACTACTGACCAGTATGTTTCTCCATGGCGGCATTCTGCACCTGCTGCTAAACATGATGGCATTGGTTAACATTGGCATGCAGTTGGAGGCGCTGGTAGGTAAAACGCAGTTTTTGCTGGCTTACCTGCTTTGCGGTATTGCCGGCAGCATTGCAAGCCTATGGTGGGTGAGCCCGGAAATAAGTGTGTCTGTGGGTGCCTCCGGAGCTATTTTCGGGATGTTTGGCATGCTGCTGATACTGCTGTTGCTGGAGCGCGAACATGACTGGAACAGCAAACGCGGCATACTTACAAATATGGCCATCGTGATAGGTATAAACCTGGCTTACGGCATGCGTGGCGGCATCGACAACGCGGCGCACATTGGCGGCCTTGTAGCAGGGCTGGTGTATGGCTTTGTGCTGCTGGTGCGCACCGACCGATACATTATGCAAAAGTATGGTATAGCCGGTAACGCTGTTACTGTAGGTCTGGCAATGGCTGTGCTGTTTGGCTTCTTCAACTCCATTCCGTTTGTAGGCAAGGCGCGCTGGGTGTACACCATGGAGCAGCTGGTTAAGAATGAGAGCATCGCCATGGAGGCATTGGTTACATTAGACAAAGCAGGCAACGATTACGACTCTGAAACCATACTGCCAATGGTTGAGAATGGCATACAGCTTTGGGAGGATACGGAGGTACTGTTGGAGAACGTCGACGACCCGCCTAAAGGAGAAGAGAATAAGCTGACTGCGATGCTGGACTATGTGCGGCTTCGTAAACTGTCTTATCAGTTGCTCCGGGATGATATTAAAGCCAAACGCCCTCTGCTAAACCAAAAGCAGCAGCAGATGCTCAGCGCCATTGGCGATTATGTTGTAATGCTGCAGAGAAATGACTTTACCTCGCTGGAGCGTCAGGAAGTATCTGAGGAGGAAATGGAGTTTGCCAGAAATTTGATAAAAGACAGCGATGGGAAGTCTTTAGACGCCGCCGATCTGGAAGATATTAAAGAGCCCCTGTTTATACTGGATGGAAAAGAAGTTGGCCGTGCCAAAGAAGGTGAAATGCTGCCAGCCATCGAAAACCTGGACTTTGATAACATTGAGAGCGTAACGGTACTGAAAACGGAGGAGGCGTACAGGGTTTATGGTGAGAAAGGAGCCTGGGGAGTCGTGGTCATCAACACAAAAAAATAATTTGAGCCGTACAGGTAACTAGTATTTGAAAATTTAACATTGTCTGCTTCAGAACCATTTAAAACATGCCCAAACTGTGGCGCAGAGGTGCCAGCAGGTAGTGAACAGTGCCCTGTTTGCGGAGAACCAATGCCTTTAGAACACCGGGCCTGGTACAAGAACCTGACGCCCACCGAAATATTTTTGTTGGCATTGGGCAGTATCGTGCTTTTGATTGCCTTGGTGGCATTATAGTATAAAATTCATACTTCTGCTTGCGATTTACATCGGAAAATCTAATATTTATACAATTGCTTCCGAAACTTATACCTAACAATCAAGGTATAGTTGAGCTAAATTCAGCCTCAACCTAAATCAAGCAGGTATGACAACATTTTATAATCGTTTTTTACCCGCCACAGCTGTTTTTCTGGTTGCACTGCTCATGCAAACGTTGCGTGTGCAGACTGTGCAGCCAGGCATGGTGTTGTCACTGATGATGCTGTACATGGCAGGAGCTATTGTCGGTGCCCTTTATGCCTTCAAGAACGAGTATGTATCCTGGTAATTTCCGCAAAGGGCGCATCTCATAAATCTAATCCTCTCTTTTCCAGCACAAGCAGGGCAATTATACTTGCCAGCTGTTTGTTATACAGTAAACCAAAACCAGGCAGATGAAGGTACTGCTGCACCCGGTATTTTTAGTAAGCGTACTACTGTTTGCCCTTAACCAGGCACTGGAGCAGGCAGGGGTGTACATCTGGCCATTATATGCACACCTCGACGATCTGCTTTGCATGCCTATTGTGCTCACGCTTATACTTGCGGCAGAGCGGCTATACTTTAATAACCCCGTTTTTACTCACCCTAAACGCTACCTGTTAGCAGCAGTGCTGCTGTTCTGTATGGTTTTTGAATGGCTGCTGCCACTGCTTTCTGCAAAGTATACTTCCGATATCCTGGATGTGGCGGCTTACATAATGGGGGCACTTCTATTCCAGAAAACAATAAACAAAGCCACACCGACAAAAAATGGTCTCATAGTGTAATGTGTTTATTTAAAGCGCGTTATAAGTATAGCCATCTTGTTTTTGAAAAAAAAATGAAAGGCCTAAGCAACCTTTGCCCTGGAATAGCATCTTTAGTTCAGAAGCTGCTTAAAAGGCTGATGAAACTAATCTAACAACTAATTCTCATTAACTATGAAGATCCTGAAATTTTACACGACCTCCCTTGCCATGGCGCTAGTACTTATGCTGGCAGACCTGCCGCTGGCGGCGCAGCAGCTAAAAGGCAACGGCAACGTTCAGACTCAAACCAGAAATGTATCGGGGTATACCGGCATTGATGTTAGCGGTGGTTTTGCTGTGGAGATAACGCAGGGAAGCAACGAAGGTGTGCGCCTGGAGGCTGAAGAAAACCTGCTGGACAATATCAGAACGGAAGTGAAAAATGGTGTGCTGCACATTTACAACGACAAAAGCCTGTCTAGCACAAAAGGGATGAAAGCCTACATAACCATTAAAGAGCTGAACAAGATCGATATCAGCGGCGGTGTAAAAGTAGTGGGCAACTCCACCTTTAAAACCAACACCATGGCTTTAGACCTGAGCGGAGCTTCTAAAGTGGCTCTTACGGTAGAGGCAAAGCAGATAAAAGCCGACATGAGCGGCGCCAGCAAAGTAGAGCTTAAAGGCAAGGCCGAAGAGCTGAAAATGGAGATGTCGGGTGCTTCTAATGTAGATGCCTCGGAACTGATCGCGAAAGACGTGAAAATAGGGGCAAGCGGTGCCAGTAAAGTAAAAGTTCATGCTGACAACACGTTGGATATTAATGCTTCTGGTGCATCAGCGGTGCAATACAAGGGCAAGCCAAGTATAACCTCGGATACTTCGGCAGCCGCCAGAATTTCAAGAATGTAAAGAGAATACAACCACATATCCCAGAAAAAGCAGCCCTACTTTAGGGCTGCTTTTTTGTTGCCTGTCCGAGCAAGTATAAAGTATGTTCTAGCGCTACCTTACTGCCCCAGGGGCCATGGCTTGGCACAACTATTTTTGCTTTTGTATAGCGCTTCTGCAAGCCCCGGATAGTTTCTGGCCAATTGTACAGGTCAGCGTCTGCAATATTGCCAAGGCTTTTAGCTTGTATGTCCTTTACCAGGCATCCTCCGAAAAGTAATTTATGTTTTGGCAGATACACCACGATGTTGTCTGTAGTGTGGCCCGCCCCCGGGTAGTGGATCTCAATTTGCTGGCCACCTGCTGTGAGGGTTGTGTCTGTGGCAAAAGTTATGTCCGGAATTCCTGCGTTATGCTCTGCGGCAAGCCTGGCCGTTAGCGCCGACGTAACCACCGGAATACCCCGTTTCTGCAAAACGCTGATGCCTCCCATCTTGTCGTCGTGGAAATGGGTGGGAATGCATACTTTTACCGGCTGCTTCAGGTTGTTGGCTATCCATTCAAGCAACTGTTCTGTAGGGGCATTGCCCCAGCCGGTGTCAATCAGTACCACGCCATCCTTGGTAGAAACTATAAGGCCATGCGACGGAAAGACTACCTTACCCAACTGCTTATAAGAAGTATGAACGTATACTTTGGGCGCTATTTTGGTTACCTTAAGCTGCTGCTCCTGCGCCAGCAAAGTATAAGCAGACAGCAGGAACAACAGGCAAAGTATAAAGTATGGCAATCGCTTCATATTAAACTTAAGTCAAACTTTAAGTATAGATATGTGCTCTATCAGGATGTTGCTTAAGTGTAAAAGGCATCAAACCTGTTTAAGTCTTTTTCCCTTCTTTACACCTTATTTTATCTAAACTTAGCGCACCGGCACAGGCAGCACCGGCAAGCTGGCGTGGCCCTCAGCATCTACAGACTGCACAGCAAAAAAGTAATTGTCTTTGGAGTACGGTAGGGTTGCTTTGGTGTCAGTCACGTAAAATTTCTTTTCCCAATTAGAGGCGTGTGTTGGGCGCATCAGCACATAATACCCGGCTGGCTTTTGCCCTTTGGACGGCGCTTCCCACTTCAGGTCGGTTTTGTTGGTAAGGTTGGAGGTAACCACGCCTACTTTTTCTGGGGCGGCTGGTGCCCAGGCCAGGCTGGCCATAGTGGCCAGGTTAACACCGGCATTCTTTTTCAGATATTCGAAGTCCATAAACTCTGGCAGGTCTCCGTATTGCTTATCGCCTTCTTTGCGCACATCCTGGTGCTGGTGGTCAAAGTCCTCGTTCATTTCGCTCATGCGCACTGCAGTAAAGCCCTGGCGGTTAAACGGTGTGTGGTCACCGCCACGCAAAAAACGGTCAGCGCGGTGCACAAGCACTACATCCAGTTGGTCTACATACTTCTCGCCAACCATTTCCATGTAGCGGGCCAGGTTGCGGCTCGGGCTATCGTTCTCTGCACCCAATGTTTTGCGCATACGTGCCTCTGCTTCTGTTTCGCTGGCAGGTGTGCCCTCACTGAAGATGCGCACCTTCGTGTTGTCGTGGATGCCCAGCTCCGCAGAGTAGGAGTTGCCCACAATATCGTTGTTTTGCATGGCAATCAGGTTCCAGCCTTCTTTTTTGGCACGCTCTGCCAGGTGTGTAGAGCCATACAGCCCCTGTTCCTCACCCTGAAAAGCCACGAACATCAGCGTAGCAGGGAATTTTCTGGAAGCCATGATGCGGGCCATCTCCATCACAATCGCTACTCCGGAGGCATCGTCGTTAGCACCTGGGGCTTTGCTCTTGGCATCCATCACGTCTGTGGCCCTGGAGTCGAGGTGGCCACCAACTATGATGATGCGGTTGTCATTTGGGTCGGTGCCTTTTAGTGTGGCTATCACGTTGGCCATTTCGGTATCCTGCGGCACACGGCGTCCATCAGCCTTTACCACAAACTTATCCAGCTCCACGGTCATGCGGCCACCGGAGGCCTGGGCATACTTTTCAAACTCAGATTTTACCCACTCGCGGGCTGCGCCGATGCCTTCTTTTTTGCTGGTGGTAGTGCTCAAAGTATGGCGTGTGCCGAAGCTTACCATCTTGCGCACCAGGTCTTCCAGGTTTTTGGCAGAGATCTGGTTTACCATCTGCTTTATATCATCGTCCTGGCGCACTACTTCCTGGGCTATACTTGAGGTAGGTGCAAGAATGTATGAACCGGTTAGCAGCGCAGCAACTAACAGTTGTTTTAAGTTTAAGGTCATGTTGGTTTAAGTATGAGTGATGATTTATAAAGATAAGGAAGATTGGGTAGAATTCATTGTTTGGGGTTAGTAGAGTAGTTTGTGGAAATATAATTCTGCTATTGTCCGATTTTTGCTAAAGCTGGCGTTTTCTGCCTTTCTTTCTAGCTGATTATACTCCTCAGTCTAACTCACCTATTGTTTCACATCGGGCTTTGGTGCCCTCAAGGCCGGGCGGCCTCGCCCTTTGCCATCGCACTGCTTTCGCTTCCTTTGCTCCTGACGTCGCAATGCCTCGCTGAAGCTCGTCACCGGAACCTCTCGAGGTGCTCAGTCCAAGGGCTGGGATGGACACTTCTTGGCCAGCGGCTGTCGCATCTGGAAGCAAGTAAAAATTGGTAACGGCGCAGATTCCCCTCTCGAGAGGGGTAGGGGTGTGTTAATCGTCTGCAGAATTCCCCGCATTAGCCAAGGAGGGGCAGGGGTGGTTTGACCCGGTATTGCAGAGAATCCTGCCCATTCTTTCATTCTATAAGTCCCAATTCAGATATTGCCTTATAGTATGCAAGACGTTCGCAGGACCTCCGGACGCTGCGAGGTCTTTGGGGTTTAAAAAGCCAGCTTGCACCGCTCATCCTGCAATAAGTATAACTCCTCGTCAACGCTGAGTATACTTTTGGTGTTAAAGAACTCCATCTGGTAGCGCTTTGAAAGCTCTCTGCGTTTAATGGCCTCCAAAAAGCGGCGGGCATCGTCCCTGGACTCCAATATAAGGCCTGGGACCTTGGTGGGTTGCTCATTTTCATCTTTAGCTACCATCGTGAAGTAAGAGGTATTGGTATGCTTGATTATTCCTGTCTTCACGTTTTCGGCCTCGATGCGAATACCTACCATCAAGGAGGTATTGCCCACATAGTTCACTGATGCTTTCAGTGATACCAATTCCCCAACCTCTACAGGCTGCAGAAAGTTAACACCATCCACAGACACCGTAACGCAGTAGTTGCCAGCATGCTTGGCAGAACAGGCGTAGGCTACTTTGTCCATCAATGAGAGTAAGATACCCCCATGAATTTTACCGCCAAAGTTGGCATAACTCGGGATCATGAGCTCGGTGAGGGTGGTTTGGGAAAAAGATACAGGGCGAAATGCAGGTGTGGTCATAGCTAACAGTATTATACTTTGAGCCCAAGTATACGGAGGCAGGTTAGCTTTCGTCTTAACCACAGATTAATTGAGATTAGACAGATGTACTATGATTATTTTAAAATTTGTAGTGGGTCAAGCTCTTACGAGTATTTATGCAGGTAACAGCTTTGTCGCAAGACACTCACAGGTCTTCTAGACGCTGTGAGGTCAAAACCCTGACTCAGGCAAAAAAAGTCACAAAAAATTACGCCTCTAGGTAATCAATCAAATCCCTCAGATCCCCATTGATCTGTGGTTAAGACTATAGGAAAACCACATCTTTTACTACATCGCTGCCGGCTTCGGTGTTCAGTAATTCTATCACCTTACTCTTCGACATGTTTAACTCGTGCTTCAGCGGGGCAGAGGTGAGGCGCACAAACAGCTTCCCGTCTCTAAAGTATAGCTGCTGTGTTTTCATGGCAATGGGTTTGCCCATGATCTTCTCCCAATTCTGCACCAGCTGCACTTCGCCAAGCTTTCCGTCCAGCCTATAGGCTTTCATCAGCGCTTTCAGGCTATCTCCAATCGGTTGGATGTCCGCTTTTCTTCTGTCAATCTCTTCTTTCTTCTTATAGTAGCGCACGGGTTGGGTAATTAAAAATTATAAATTATGAATTATAAATGAGTGGGTAAGATGTTATTACACTTAAGTTTCTAGGTACTACGCAATTAGCTCCTCATATTTTGCTCCTTCACATCTAAAGCATACACCAGCTTCTATGTGGACGTACTCTGGAAACCATCCTGCGCCTGAACACCTTGAACAAGGGGTGAAGTAATCAATTCGTACCATATCCTCATTGTATACTGGTACATCTTGGTTCATATGCAATTCTTCATGACAGTACCAGCATAAAGTTACTAATGCATCATCTGGATACTCCCATGGCAGACTATCAATTTTATAATATTTATGATGAACATGTAACCCCTTCAAATACCACCAAATGATTTTGCTCAAATCTTCATCTGAATGGAATATTATGGGATGTTTGGTTAGGCTATCTTTTTCAATCCCACGTACTTGAAAAATACCAACTATATCACATAGAAATTTCTTTTCATCTGTAATTTTATAAAGTACAAATCTCTGCAGATCTCGATCACCATATAACAATGCCTCCACCCATGCATATGGAATAAAACCTTTAAACTCAACTAATTTTTTGCCAACATTTACAATTGGTTTTACTAATAAGCATTTGCCTTTTGGTGTTACTCTAAATGGCGAATAGTTGAAGTCCTCTAAATGATAACTATTTGTACAATTTTGGCACTTATACCTGTCTCTCTGCAAAATTTGCCACCTCCTTCTTCTCCACTCATAAGTTTCCAGAAGTTCTTTGTAAGTCATGAGCCAACAATTTAACAATCAACAATTAAGCAATTAATTTAACCACCCCATCCCTCACCTCAAATCTACGGATACTTTCTGAAAGGCCTTCAAGTATGTTGTCCGTTCTCTCCAAATGGGTATCAGTTAGAAATATCTGGCCGAAAGTATGGGCGGCTACCATTTGCATGAGTTTGGTGATGCGCTTTTCGTCAAGGCGGTCAAAGATGTCGTCGAGCAGGAGCAGGGGCTTATGATGGTGGCGTTGGTCCATTACCTCGAAATGCGCCAGTTTCAGGGCAATTACATAACTTTTCTGCTGACCCTGCGAACCAAAGCTTTTCACAGGATTGCCATCCATCAAAAACACGAAGTCATCTTTATGCGGGCCTACGGTGGTGCGTTGCAGGGCCAGGTCCTTACGCTCGGCCTGGTGCATTAACTGGGCATAATCAGTACCTAGTAGCTGGCTTTTGTAAGTAAGTGTAACAGTCTCGGAACTGTCGGAGATGTGGCGGTAATGCTTCTGGAAAACAGGTACGAATTCCTCTAAAAATTTCTCCCGTTCCTGGGCAATCTGCTCGGCAAAAGGTATAAGCTGCTCGTTTAGTATGTGCAGGTAATCGCGGTCGTAATAGTTGCGCTCGGCAAATTGTTTGAGCAGGGAGTTGCGTTGCTTTAGTAGGTAGTTATACTGTATCAGTTGCTCCAGATAAGTATGGTTGAGCTGCGAAATAAGGCTGTCGAAGTACTTCCGGCGCTCTTCGCTGCCTTCGCGTATCAGGTCGGTGTCATAAGGCGAGATAAGCACCACCGGAAACTGCCCGATATGGTCGCTGATCTTCTCATACACCACCTTGTTGTGCGTTACCGTCTTCTTCTGGCCCTGCTTCATACTTACCTGCACGGTATGTTTTGCGCCCTCAATCTCGAAGCGGCCCTTCACCATAAAAAAGTCCTCACCCTGTTTTATACTTTGCGTTTCTGTGCCCGGAAAAGCGCTTTTGGTCATAGAGAGGTAATGGATGGCATCGAGCAGGTTTGTTTTGCCGCTGCCGTTATCGCCTACAAAGCAGTTAATGTGCTCCGAGAAAGCCAGCGCGGCCTCTTCGTAGTTTTTAAAGTACAGCAAACTAAGATTTTCGAGGAGCATTTTTTCTACTTTGAATTCTTTTTCCTTAATTTCGCAAGCTAAACCCGTTATGGGCATGATTGCCCGCTGTTTCAGGGGCTTTTCTGCCCAAACATGCAACGGATAAAACCCAGAATAGATTTTTACCCATGGCTGCTACGAAAGATAAGGCAAAAGCGAAGTCGGCAAAAGCAAAGGTACAGGCTGAGCCAAAGTTTTCAAAAGAAACATATATGTGGTGGTTTGAGAACATGAAACTCATCCGTCGCTTCGAAGAAAAAACCGGCCAGCTATATGGCCAGCAAAAAATAAAAGGTTTCTGCCACCTGTACATTGGCCAGGAGGCTTGTGTGGCTGGTGCTGTAACCGCGCTTACCAAAGACGATAAGTGGATAACGGCTTACCGTGACCACGCGCACCCGCTTGCGTTGGGTACCGACCCAGGTGCTGTAATGGCAGAGATGTTTGCTAAAGCAACTGGCTGCTCTAAGGGTAAAGGCGGCTCGATGCACATGTTTGATAAGAGCGTGAACTTTGTTGGTGGCCACGGTATCGTGGGCGGTCAGGTGCCACTAGGCGCAGGTCTGGCTTTCGCTGAGAAGTATAACAAGACCGGCAACCTGTGCATTTGCTACATGGGTGATGGTGCGGTGCGTCAGGGTGCATTCCACGAGGCGCTAAACATGGCCATGACCTGGAAGCTGCCTGTGATCTTCGTGATCGAGAACAATGGTTACGCGATGGGTACATCCGTTCAGCGTACATCTAACGTGCAGGACCTTTACAAATTAGGCCTTGCTTACGACATGCCTTCGTTCCCGGTTGATGCGATGGTGGTGGAGAACGTGCACAATGCTGTGGCTGAGGCTGCTGAGCGTGCCCGTGCCGGCGAAGGACCAACCCTGCTTGAGTTCAGAACTTACCGCTACAAAGGTCACTCTATGTCTGACCCTGCCAAGTATAGAACAAAAGAGGAGCTGGAAGACTACAAAGGCCGTGATTCTATTGAGTCGGTGGCGGCTACTATCCTGAAGAACGGATGGGCTACTGAAGAGGAACTGGAGCAGATCGATGAGAAAATAAAGCAGCGTGTGGCAGAGGCCGTTAAGTTTGCCGAAGAGTCTCCTTATCCGGATCCGTCGGAGCTTTACACAGATATTTATGTAGAGGAAGACTATCCTTACATAATGGACTAAAACAAATCTTTAGTTAAAAACTAGGAATTAAAAATTATAAATTTGATGTTTGGAGTTTATAAGCTGATTCCATAGCTTTTAATTTCTAAATTTGAATTACTAACCCTTTAATACTGATGGCAAAAGAAACAGTACAGAAACACAGCGAGTTTGAGGAGCTGGTTGAAAATCCGGATGCGTTGGCAGAACGCCTTACGCAGTCAGAGGATTTTGTGAAGAAAAATAAAACGAAGCTACTCGTTGCGTTTACCACAATTGCTGCTGTTGTTGTGGCAGGTTTCTTATGGTTCAACTATAAATCTTCACGTAATATCGAAGCCCAGAACGCGATGTTCCAGGCTGTGTATTACTTTGAGCAGGACTCTCTGAGCAAAGCGCTTAACGGCGATGGCCAGTATCTGGGTCTTCTTGCTGTGGCAGAGCAGTATGATGGAACCGATGCCGGAAACCTGGCTAATTTCTATGCAGGCGTTGCACTGCTGAAGGAGGGTAAGTTTGCCGAGGCTCAGGAGCATTTAGAGGAGTTTGAGTCTGATGATTATTTGCTGCAGGCCCGCGCCTATAGCCTGACTGGCGATGCCATGCTAGAGCAGGGTAAGAACAAAGAGGCCGCTGACATGTACATGAAAGCCGCTGATTACAAGTCTAACCCGTTCTTTTCGCCACAGTACCTGATGAAAGCCGGTATTGCTTACGAAGAAGATAACAATTACACTGCTGCGGCCGAGGCTTACGACAGAATCATCAACGATTTTGTTGCATCTGACCAGGTTTCAGAAGCTAAGAAGTATAAAGCCCGCGCCGAAGCATTGGCAGGAGGTAAAAACTAAAAAGTATACTTGGGCCTTGCCTGAGCCTAAAAAGCGCTTTTGTCTTGTCGGCAGAAGCGCTTTTTTATTAGTGTTTGCCAAACTTAAAGTATAGAAAGGCACATTGTATAAAAGGCGTTAGGCTCTTTCAAGAAACGAATAACGAATAACTATTAACGAGTAACGAATTTAAGTATGGCTACAGCGCTTAAAAACCTGAACGAGTATAAGAAGGATAACTTCAAAGACATCTCCGACAAAACTATTGGCATAGTAGTGGCCGAGTGGCACGATGACATTACCAGTGTGCTGTGCCAGGGGGCCATCGAAACCCTATTAAAGCACGGGGCTAAGAAAGAGAACATCTTTATAAACTCGGTGCCAGGTAGCTTTGAGTTAACGCTAGGTGCACAGTTGCTGGCCCAACAAGAGGAGGTGGATGCCGTAATATGCATTGGTGTTGTTATAAAGGGAGATACCAAACATGACGATTACATAAACCATGCGGTGGCTAACGGCCTTACCAATGTTTCTTTAAAGTATAACAAGCCAGTGGCCTTCGGCCTTGTAACAACCAACAACCTGGAGCAGGCGCTGGATAGGGCAGGTGGCAAGCACGGCAACAAAGGAGTAGAGGCTGCGGCGGCTGTAATTGGTATGCTTAGCTTTTAGCAGGGCTTCTAAAATATAAAGCATCTACTAATCTTTTGCATAGTTTTTGATGTATAGATACAAAAATGTATCTGTGTGAGGTAATCATTAAATTTTAATTACCGGTAGTATATTCAAATGTTTAATCTTATTTTTGCACGAATTTTAGTGAAAACGCTAATTAACAGGAGTTTGGAATAAAGTCTGAACAATAAGTTTAAATGCGGTCATCATAAAATTTGAGTGCTGTATTAAATGAAAGGTGCTCAGGCAAGCAATTTGGAATTAATAACACAGATATTGAGTTTAAGATATACAGTTCTAAAAAATTAAAATGAACACAAACGAAGAAAAGCAGCGCTATTCGCGCGAGGAGTTAGCAGAGTTTGAAAGCATTATCGAAGAAAAGCTGGCTAATGCGCGCAAGGAAGTGGCCTTTATAAAAGAAACCCTTAGCCGCCGCAACGATTCGGGTACAGATAACACAGCATCTCCGACTAAAGTGTTGGAAGATGGTGCTGATACTGCTGAAAAAGAAAGCTTGAACCAGTTGGCTTCTCGTCAGATGAAGTTTATCCAGCAGTTGGAAAATGCCCTTATCCGTATTAAAAACGGCACTTATGGTGTTTGCATTGTAACGGGCAAACTTATCCCTAAAGAGAGATTGCGTGCGGTTCCGCACACACAGCACTCTATAGAGGCTAAATTACAGCGTAACGACTAGTACTTTTTACGATTTGAATATCCTGCAAAACCATATTCAGGCCCTGGTTTTCTGTGCCCAGTCCCCAATAAGCATCGAAGAGATTCAGCGATGTTTGCAGGAGGCATTAGGCATGGAAGAGGTATTGGTGAGTGATGTGCTCGAAGCCGTGGAGGCAATTAACGAGCAGTTGCATGATGCCAACTTTGCTTTCCAGATCTACGCGATCGGGGGCGGATACCAGTTCCTGACCAAGCCGGAGTACCAGGAAACCATAAGTACTTATTTAAAGCATAAGTCAAAGAAAAAGTTGTCAGCGTCTTCTCTGGAGACGCTGGCAATCATTGCCTACAAACAACCGATCACCCGTAGCCAGGTAGAGCAGATCCGTGGCGTTGGCTGCGATTATGCCATACACAAACTGCTAGAGAAAGAACTGATCGAGATAAAAGGCAAAGCCGATACCATTGGGCGCCCCGTGCTTTACGGTACCTCCCAGAAATTCATGGATTACTTCGGCATCAACCACATCAAAGACCTTCCGCAACTGAAAGACTTCGCCACTGAAGAAAACATGATAGGCGAAACAGCCGAATAGGCAATACTTAAATGAACTATAAGTAGATTACTTCTATTATTACTGCACAAACAAGGATACAGTAGCGATACTGCATCGAAAATAATAATATAATGGCAAGAGAAAACGAAAGACCTGCCCGCGATAACGCTGGCAGAAGAGAGAGTTTTGGCAGAAGAGATTCTGACAGACCAAGCAATGACCGCGAAGGCAAGAAAATCTTTAACAGAAGAGATAAATACGAAAGATCTGAAGAGGGTGGAGAGCGCCGAAGCTTTAATCCTGACAGAAGAGATAACGATAGAAATGAAAACCGCAGAGGCGGTGAGCGCAAATCTTTTGGCGACAGAAGAGAAGGCGGAGAAAGAGGAGAGCGTCGCTCATTCGGTAATGACAGGAGAGAGGGCGGCGAAAGACGTTCTTTCAACTCTGACAGACCGAGAAGAGAAGATAGCGAGCGCCGTAGCTATGGCAACGACAGAAGAGAAGGCGGAGAACGCAGATCTTTTAGCCGAGGCAAAAGCGAAGGCGGTGAATTCCGTGAAAGAAGACCTTCCGAAGGAAACCGTGTAAAACGCTACGACCGTGAAAATGAGTCTGGTGAGCGCAGGCAGTTTAACTCGGACAGGCCCGAAAGAAGAAACGACCGCAGAGAGGGTGGCGAACGCCGCTCGTTCAACAGCGACCGTCCGCGCCGTGAAGACGGTGAAAGAAGACCATACAGAGGCGAGAACCGCGAAGGCGGCGAACGCCGCAGCTTTAACGCTGACAGGCCAAGAAGAGAAGACGGTGAACGCCGTTCTTATGGCGACAGAAGAGAGGGCGGAGAGCGCCGCACCTACAACAGCGACAGACCAAGACGCGAAGGCGGGGAGTTCCGTGAAAACCGTTCATTTGAAGGCAAGCGCGATAGCAGGTTAGGCAGACAGGCCACAGGCCGTAGTCGTTTTTCTGATAACAGAGAAGCCGGAGAGCAGGAGGCGCCAGACTATAACCTGAGCCGTTATAAAGACAACCCACGCATTAAAAAGTCTAACCGCAAGGAAGATGAGGACGGTACAATCCGCCTGAACCGCTTTATAGCCAATGCCGGCGTATGCTCTCGTCGCGAAGCCGATACGCTGATCGAGGCCGGTGAAATAAAAGTAAACGGCGAGGTGATCACGGAGATGGGGTATAAAGTGCAGCCAACTGACAACGTGCAGTATGGCAAAAAGATCCTGAATCGTGAGAAGCTGGTTTACGTGCTGCTTAACAAGCCAAAAGACTTCATCACAACTACCGAGGATCCTGAGGGACGCAAAACGGTGATGGACCTGGTGGCAAGTGCGTCTAAGGAGCGTATCTTCCCGGTAGGCCGCCTTGACCGCAACACAACAGGCTTGCTGCTGTTTACGAACGATGGCGAAATGGCGCAAAAACTGACGCACCCATCTAACAATATCAAAAAGATCTACCAGGTAGAGCTGGACAAGCCGATCACGAAAGCAGACTTCCAGCAAATTGCGGAAGGCGTTGAGCTGGAGGATGGCAAGGCAGAAGTGGATGACGTGGCATTGCTGGGTGACTCTAACAAGTTCCTGGGCCTGGAGATACACATTGGCCGTAACCGCATCGTGCGTCGTATTTTCGAGCACCTTGGTTACGAGGTGGTGAGCCTGGACAGGGTGCAGTATGCCAGCCTGACCAAAAAGGATGTTCCACGTGGCGAATGGCGATACTTAACCGAGAAAGAAGTAATCAGGCTTAAGTACTTTATGTAATATATGCGTAGCGCTGCTATAGATATAGGAAACACTGGCACAAAGTATGGCATCTTTGAAGGAGATGCACTGGTTAAGCAGGGTTACTTTACCGGACAGGATCTGCCGGAAGAGCTGCTGAGCCAAACATTCGACAACGCCATTGTAGCCTCGGTAGCAACGCAAACGCAAAGTATAACTTCAGGGCTGTCTGTGAAGGGAAGCATCGTAGAGCTTTCTGCACAGACCGCCCTGCCTGTTTTTAACCAGTATAAAACTCCGCAAACGCTTGGCGCCGACAGGATTGCCGCAGCCGTAGGGGCCAATTACCTGTTTCCGGGGCATAATTGCCTTGTTTTTGATGCCGGCACCTGCATAACCCACGATTTTATAGACAGGGAGGGCAACTACCTTGGGGGAGGCATTTCGCCGGGCCTGAACATGAAATTTCAGGCACTGCATACTTTTACAAAGCGCCTTCCGTTAGTAGAGCGGACAAATGAAACGCACCCGCTTACAGGGCAAACCACGCAGGAGTCGATATTGAGCGGAGTGCTGTCTGGCACAGCTGCTGAATTAAACGGCTTTATACAGGCCTACACCGAAAAAGCAAAGGATCTGACGGTTATACTTTGCGGAGGAGACGCAGGATTTTTTGAAAGTAAATTAAAAGGACGCATCTTTGTAATTCCTGAGTTAGTTTTAATCGGGCTTCACAGAATATTAGCACATAATGTATAAATCACTCCGAGTACTGATAGGCTTAGCCTTGTTGTGTATGGCAAATGCCGCACAGGCCCAAAATATAAGCAACACTCCGTACTCACGCTATGGCTTAGGAGAGTATAACTACAACCTGGGCAACGTGCGCAATGCAGGTATGGCTGGCGTGGGTATTAGTGCAGGCAACAGTTTCCAGGCCAATACGGCAAATCCGGCATTGCTGTACTACAACAGCATTACCCTGTTTGATATTGGAATGGCAGGGCAGGTAAAAACGATCAAGAATGCATCGGAAAGCCAGACAGACGGAAATGCCAACCTTTACAACCTGACATTGGTAGTACCTGTTTCAAAGCGCTGGAGTTCCTCCATCGGTTTAAGGCCTTATAGCATTGTAAACTACGAGTCCAAGACATCATCCATACTGGATGGCACCTCAAATGTTAGAGTAGAGCAGCAGTACATGGGAGAAGGTGGCTTGTCTGAGGCATACTTTGCACATGGCGTTAAGATCACGGAAGGGCTTACCATTGGGGGCAGTGCCTCTTATATTTTCGGTGCCATCACCAAAGAGGCAGCTTCGTCGGTGATAGACGAAAGCCTTGAGGCCATCGGAAATGAAAAGATAGTTTACAGCGAGCGAATCCGCTACGACAACTTCCTGTTCAGGGCCGGTGCAAACTATCGTAAAAAGATCACAGACAAGTATTACCTGAGCGCGGGTTCGGTATACAGCTTCGGCACCGACCTGGAGGCCAAGCGCAGAGCATCTTTTGAGCGCAGAACCCTGTCAGATAATGTGCTTGACAGTAACATACTTCCGGACAGCTCGGAGGGCAGCGTTAACCTGCCAAGCAGCTTACGTGCCGGGCTTACCCTGGATAACGGCAAGAACCTGACCATCGGTGCTGACTTTTATACTCAGAACTGGTCTGAGTTCACAAGCTTTGAAGGTAAAAAGCAACTCGGCAACAGCTACCGTGTGGCGGTAGGCGCAGAGTATACGCCGGATGCCAACTCTATCGATAACTTCTTTGAGCGTGTAACTTACCGTACCGGTATTTACTATGGCGACTCTCCGTTCATGGTTAAAGGTGAAGCTATCACAGATAAAGGAATAACGGCAGGATTTACCATGCCATTGGGCCGCGGCAGCATGTACGACTACTATCAGCTAAACGCAGCGTTGGGCTACGGAAGCAGAGGCACAACGGATAATGGCCTGATCAAAGAGAACTATTTTCAGTTTAGCGTTGGTTTCACAGTTAACAGCCGCTGGTTTATCAAGCGCCGCCTGGAGTAACCATTGCTGCAAAGTATAAATCTACACGAAAGGCCGTTTATGAAGCGGCCTTTTTTGCGATATAGACGATAGCTGCAGAGAAGTATAAAATTTAGTAAATTCACGAAAACGACGAGCAAGTATAAAATGCGCAAAGCATGTGTTTTAGGGTTACTGTTACTGGTTACGAGCCTTGCCTTTAGCTGCAAGGACGAACTTCAGGACCCGGACAAGGAAATAAAGTATGTAGGCCCGCTGATCGAGAACAAAGATGTAACAACGCTTTACTCGGATTCGGCAAAGCTGCTGATAAAACTGCAGGCCCCCCTGCAGCAGGAGTTTGAGAACGGCGACGGCGTTTTTCCGAAAGGGCTGTATGTAGAGTTTTACGAAACCCCGGGCCAGAAAACCACCACCCTAAGAGCCAACTATGCCAAGCATGACAGAAACAAGGATTTGTACCTGGCAAAAGGCAATGTGGTGGTAAACAACCTGCAAAAGCAGGAGATGCTGGAAACCGAGGAACTGTACTGGGACAAGAATAAACAGGAGATCTACACAGACAAGTTTGTGAAAATTACCACCCCCGAAGAAGTAATAACAGGGCAGGGCTTACGCGCCAACCAGGATTTCTCAAGATACTCTATTGCAAAAGTTACAGGTACATTTAGCCTAAAAGAAGAGTAATGAACCAAAAGTTGTTGAACACGATCTTACTGTCGCTGGCATTTGTGGCCATGGTAATAGGCGTGCACAGAAGTATAGAAGAGGGGGATATAGCAGGCAACTACTGGATCTTTATGATTGTGCTGGTACTGTACATGCTGTATCGCTACAGGCGCAACAAAAGCGAAGACGCCGAAAAATAAACTAAAACTATGGTAGACCCCGGTCAGATCATTTTGCTGTTAGTCGCGTTGGTGTTTTCCGCCTTTTTTTCGGGTATAGAGATGGCCTTTGTGGCAGCCAACAAAATTCAGATCGAGCTCAGTGAAAAGAACGGAGTGCTCTCAGGGCGTATACTTTGGCATCTGCTGCAACGGCCGTCGCGGTTTCTGGGCACTGCGCTGATCGGTAACACCCTGGCACTGGTACTTTACGGTTTCGCTATAGCAGGCATTTTACACACGCTGCTTACAGCCTACCTGCCGGCCCCACTCCAGGTTAACCTGCTCATACTTGTTCTGCAGATCGTAATTGCATCGGTAGTGGTACTGCTAACGGCAGAGTTTCTGCCTCGCAGCCTGGCAGCCATAAACCCCAACCGCCTGCTACAGGTGCTGGCTGTGCCTATACTTGTGCTATACTATCTGCTTTATCCGGTAGTATACCTCATTGTAAGTATGAGTAAGTGGGTAGCAGAGAAGATCTTCCGGATAGAGTTCTCGGAAGAAAAACCCGTGTTTGGTTTCACAGACCTGAACGCCTACATTAAGAACCACCTGTACCACCCCGAGCAAGAAAACGCCCCCGAGGTAGACCCTCAGATATTCCATAACGCGCTGGAGTTTAAAACCGTGAAGGTACGGGAGTGCATGGTGCCGCGCACCGAGATAGAGGCTATTGAGATAACTGATACTATCGAAGCCCTGCGGGAGGCCTTTGTGGAAACAGGACATTCCAAGATTCTGGTTTACGAAGACACCATTGACAACATAGTGGGCTATTGCCACCAGCTGGATATGTTTAAGCGTCCAAAAGCCATCTCTGACATCGTATCACAGGTAAGCATGGTGCCCGAAAGCATGCTGGCCAGCGAGTTGTTCGTGAAGTTTGTGTCGGAGCACCGTAGCGTGGCCGTGGTGATAGACGAGTTTGGCGGGACCTCTGGTATTGTTACAGTGGAGGACGTGATCGAGGAAATTTTCGGAGAGATAGAGGATGAGTTTGACATCAACGATGAGTTGCTGGAGCAGGTGATCGCGGAGGAGGGTATTTACCTCCTAAGCGCGCGCCACGAAATAGACTACCTGAACGAGAAGTATGAACTAAACTTGCCTGAAGGTGATTATGAAACACTGGGAGGCCTTATTTTCTCGGTTATCGGCGAAATTCCAGCACCCGGCGACGAGATTGAGGTGCCGCCTTTCCACATTACAGTGCTGTCAATGGATGATAACCGGATTAACGCGGTGAAGCTGATTAAAAAATCAGATTATCAGGCAGATGTAGAATAATGAGGCCAAGGGCATAAATTTTTTGAATTTTAACACGATTAACCTTATTTTGCACAATCCTTTTATAAGTTTAATAAAGAATGGCATTAATTAATAAGATTAGAGAGAAGTCTGGGTGGGCTGTAGGCGCCATTGCCATAGGGCTTGGTATATTTGTAGTAGGCGGCGACCTGCTGGGGCCAAACTCAAGACTATTAGGTAACGATGCAACTGTAATTGGCGAAATAGCCGGTGAAGAGATCGACTATAACGAGTTTGATGAGGTACTGCAGCAGATAAAAGCCAATTATGAGAATCAGGTAGGCCGCGCGGCCACTGAAGGCGAGTTGGCTATGCTGCGTGAGCAGGCCTGGAACCAGCTAATCTTTAAGATTGCCCTTGAAAAAGAGTATGAGCGTTTAGGAATAGAGGTTACCGAGGAGGAGTTGGCAGACATGGTGCAGGGTAACAACATTCACCCGGCTGTGCAGCAGGCTTTCGTAAATCCTCAGACTGGTTTATTCGACCAGAGCCAGGTGGTGCAATATCTGGCAAACCTGGATCAGATGGGACCAGAAGCACGTCCGATGTGGGCTAACTTCGAAAAAGGTATCGTGGAAGACCGTATTGCCACCAAGTACAACAACCTGCTGGCAAAGTCGGTGTACATTACCACTGCCGAGGCAAAGAACTTCTACAAGGCGCAGAACGCAACTGCCAACCTGAATGTGCTGTTCGTGCCTTACGCTACCATGCCTGACTCAGCAGTACAGGTATCGGATGTTAAGATCAAAGAATACTACGAGCGCAACAAAGAGCTTTACAAAGTAGAAGAGGGTCGCACGATCGAGTATGTGGTAGTTGATGTGAATGCCTCTAAAGAGGACAGCACTTACTACCAGCAGGAAGTTGCGCAGCTAACGCAGCAGTTTGCTAACGCAACCAACGACTCAGCTTTCGTTTACACAAACTCAGACCAGCCTTTTGACGGTACGTACAGAACTCCGGGTGAATTACCTGAGGTGCTACGTAAGCAGCTTCCGTTGCAGCAGGGAAAAGTATACGGACCGTTCAATAACAACGGCAACATGGCCCTTTACAAAGTTATGGAGGCTAAAGAAGGTGCTCAAAGCGCCATCAGAGCAAGCCACATCCTGATCAGGCCGGAAGGTGACACACCAGAAGCAAAGGCTGAGGCAAAAGCAAAAGCACAGGACGTTCTGAATAAAGTTAAAGGTGGCGCTGACTTTGCGCAGCTGGCTGCCCAGTATGGTTCAGACGGTACGGCATCTGTAGGTGGCGACCTGGGCTGGTTTGCAGAAGGCCGCATGGTTGGTCCTTTTGATAAAGCAGTGTTTGCCCACAGTGGAACAGGCTTGCTACCTAACCTGGTAGAAACTGAGTATGGCTATCACATTGTAAAAGTAACAGAGCCTAAAACTAAGCAGCAGTATAAAATTGCGGCAGTAGAGCGCTCAGTAGAGCCAAGCGAAACAACCCGTGACGCAGCCTACGCCATCGCTGACGAGCTTGCAGGCACCAGCGGAAGCACAGAGGAGTTCAGAGAGAATGTTGCCAAGAACAAGTCTTTGGTAAAAGAAGAGGCGAAAGAAATTGGCAAGAACCAGATCCTGGTAAACAACCTGAACAATGCCCGTGAGTTGGTTCGCTGGACTTACTCCAGAGATACTGAGGTAGGAGACGTTTCTCCGGTGTTTGAAGTTGGCGATCAGTTTGTGGTGGCAACACTTACAGGCAAACGTGAGAAAGGCTACGCAAAGATCGAAGATATCAAGGAAGAGCTGACTGCAGCTGTTCGTAACCAGGTAAAAGCAGAGCAGATCATGGCGAAGCTGAAAGGCAAGAATGGATCCCTGGATCAGATCGCGGCCAGCTATGGACCAAATGCTATGGTTAAAACCGCTGAAAACGTAACGTTTGCCTCTACAGCTATCCCTGGATTCGGAGTAGAGCCAGTGGCAATCGGTAAAGCGTTCGGCATGAAGAAAGGTTCACGCACTGAGCCGATCGAAGGCCAGAACGGCGTTATGATCGTAGAGCCGCTGAGCATGAACCCTGCTCCGGAGATCAACGACTATACAAACGTGAAGGAGCAGCTGCGTGGCATGCGCGCTGGCAGCATTCAGAGCAAAGCTTTTGAGGCCATTAAAGAGAAAGCTGATATTAAGGATAACCGCGTTAAATTCTTCTAATTTACCGCAAAGTATAAAAGCAGGAAAAGCCACTCCCAAAGAGTGGCTTTTTTTGCTTCATACCCGTACCTTCAAATATTCCGGAGCCTGGAAATATCAACTACCTGCCGTCAAACGTTTTAAGTATACTATGCCATTTAAAAAAGCCAAGACATACATTAGCATTATACTTCTGTTTCTGGTTGCACTAACAGCCACCGCCCAGACGCAGGAGCTACAGCTGGCAAGAGAATACTATAGCAAAGGCGATTACCCCAAAGCAGAGGAACTCTACAGTAAGCTGATTGAGCAGCCAAGGCTGTTTCAGGTAGTGTACCCGGATTACCTGAAGGTGCTGCTGGCCCAGCGCGATTACAAGGAAGCGGAAAAGCTGGTTAAAAAAACTATAAAGCGCTTTCCGGATGTGCCAAATTACCAGATAGACCTGGGTGTGGTGTACCAGGCCTCCGGCGACAAGGCTGCCGCAGAAAAGCATTTCGAGAAACTTTTGGAGCAGGTAAAGCCCGAGCAGGTGATTGTAGTAGCCAGTGCCTTTATGCAGAACGATCTGTTTGACTACGCCGAGAAAGCGTATTTACGGGGCCGGGAACTCAGCAAGAATCCATCAGAGTATAATCGTCCGCTTATAGCCTTGTATGCTTACCGCCAGAAAACCTCCAGCCTTATACCTGAGATACTTAACTTGTTGCAGGCTAATGAGAGTGAGCTAGGGTATGTGCAGAACATGCTGCAAAACACCATGCGGGAAGAGAAAAACCTGGATGCCCTGGAAAAGGAGCTGATCATGCGTGTACAGCAAAACCCGGATAAACTTGCCTTTAACGAGTTGCTCATCTGGCTTTACATTCAGCGTAAGGACTTTTACAGTGCACTAATGCAGGCCCGGGCAGTAGACAGGCGAACGCGCAGCGGAGGAACGCGGGTAATGGAACTAGGGGCTATCAGTCTGAAGAACGATGATTACCAGGGAGCCATAGAAGCATACGAGTACATTGTGAATGAATATCCGGAGGGGCCATACTACCTGATTGCCCGACAGCGCCTGATAAATGCCCGTGAAGAGCAGGTACAGAACACATTTCCGGTAGATAAAGAGAAGATAAGGGCCCTTATTGCGGACTACCAGGCCCTGCTTAGCGAGGTGGGCCGTTCTGCACAAACCGTAGAGGCATTACAGCACATGGCGGAGCTTTATGCCTTCCATCTGGATGATAAAGAGAAAGCGATAGCCCTTTTGCAGGAGGCCATAGAAACACCACGTGCCAACCCCGATTTTGTGGCAAACAGCAAGCTTATACTTGGCGACATTTACCTCCTGAAGGGAGAGCCGTGGGAGAGTACGCTGCTATACTCGCAGGTTGAGAAGTCGCATAAGGAAACGACGATCGGGCACGAGGCAAAACTGCGCAATGCCAGGCTTAACTACTATAAAGGCGATTTTGAGTTGGCCCAGGCGCACCTAGATATCCTTAAACTGGCCACCAGCCGCGAGATAGCCAACGACGCCATGGACCTGAGCCTGCTGATAACCGACAATACCGGCCTGGATACGTCAACTGCCGCCATGCAGGACTACGCCGCTATAGAGCTATTGGTGTTCCAGAACAAGCTGCAGGGGGCCGTTATATCGCTGGATGCCATGCTCAAAAAATACCCCGGGCACAGCCTATCGGACGAAATATACTTTCAGAAGGCGAAGATCTATGAGCGAATGGGCCAGTTCGACAAAGCCGTAGAGAACCTGAACAAGATCGTAAGCAACCCGCAGTATGATATCCTGAGCGATGACGCCCTGTTTAGGATGGCCTACATTTACGAAGAAAACCTGAAAGACAAGGAAAAGGCACAGCAGCTTTACAACGATTTTCTGGTAAAGCACCAGGGCAGCGTATATGTGGCCGAGGCGCGCAAACGTTTCCGGAAGCTGCGCGGAGACAGTGTGAATTAAGCTGATCCGCTAAAAAAAGATGATAAGTATAAGGATGAAGATGATGAAGAAACCATACATCACAAGGTCCAGCGAATAGTTTTTATACTTTTCAAAAATCTCTCTGAATCGTTTCACGATTTATCCTGTTGTACATCTGAATCAAAGTTACACATTTTAAGGCGAAGCCCAGTCCCGGCTGGTGAGCGTCCGTTTAATTGGCCTTAAATTAGTACCTTTGCCGCATATTAATTGTAGTGTAGCAGAAGAGCATATGGATAAAAGGTGGGTATATAGCCAGCAGGCGCCAGCAGAGATAGTGGAGAGTCTTACGGAAAGCCTTAAGATTAGCCCTACGCTTGCATCCATACTTTGCCAGCGTGGTATCTGTACCTTCGACGAAGCCAAGCATTTTTTCCGACCAAGCCTGAGCGACCTGCACGACCCTTTTCTGATGAAGGACATGGGGCAGGCCGTGAATCGTTTGAACGAGGCGCTGCACCAGAACGAGAAGATCCTGGTATACGGCGACTACGACGTAGACGGAACCACCTCTGTGGCCTTGATGTACAGTTTCCTGCGCAACTACACGGTTAATATTGATTTCTACATCCCGGACAGGTATAAAGAAGGCTACGGCGTATCTTTTGACGGTATAGACTATGCTGCTGAGCATGGTTTCAGCCTGATCATCAGCCTGGACTGCGGTATAAAGTCTGCAGATAAAGTAGCCTATGCCTCTGAGAAAGGTATCGACTTTATCATCTGTGATCATCACCTGCCTGACGAGGACATACCAAAGGCCGTAGCCGTGCTAGACCCAAAGCAGATAGACTGCCCGTACCCGTACAAAGAACTGTCGGGTTGCGGGGTAGGGTTTAAGCTATTGCAGGCTTTCTGCATCCAGAACGGCATTGACCAGGAGGAAGTATACAAGCTGCTGGATCTGCTGGTTGTAAGTATAGCCTCTGACATTGTTCCCATTACCGGTGAGAACCGCATACTTGCCTATTTTGGCCTGCGTAATCTCAACGGGCCACAACCCATGCGCCCCGGCCTGGATGCTTTAAAAGAGCTGGCAGGCATAACAGGCGAGATGGATATCACCAGCATAGTTTTTGGCTTTGCACCGCGTATAAACGCTGCCGGGCGTATGGGAGATGCCAAGAATTCGGTGCGTATGCTGCTTGCTCAGACAAAAGAGGAAGCCTTTAAAATGGCTGACATCATTAATGAGTCGAACAAAGAGCGCCGCGACAAAGACAGCAACATTACCAAAGAGGCGCTGCAGATGATTGAGGAGGACGAGTTTTTACGCGACGCAAACTCTACAGTGCTTTTTAAGGACTCGTGGCATAAAGGCGTGATCGGGATTGTGGCCTCGCGCTGCATTGAGAAATACTACAGGCCTACCATTATACTTACCAAGTCAAATGGCAAGGCATCAGGCTCGGCAAGGTCGGTGCATGGGTTTAATGTGCACAGCGCCATCGAGAGCTGCTCAGACCTGCTTGACCAGTTTGGCGGGCATATGTATGCGGCAGGCCTGACGCTGCCAGTTGAGAATATACCCGCTTTCAGAGAGCGGTTTGAAAAGTATGTGGCCGATACCATTACCGAAGAGCAGAAGATACCCCAGATCGAGATAGACGGTAAAATAGAGCTGAAGCAGATCACCCGTAACTTTTACAACATTGTGCGTCAAATGGAGCCCTTCGGCCCCGGCAACATGAAGCCTGTGTTTGTGTCGGAGTTGGTTTATGATACAGGCAGTGTGCGCATTGTCGGCGATTCGCATTTAAAATTGCGCCTCACACAGGACGACTTCCAAAGTATAGATGCCATTGGGTTTGGCCTGAGCGACTATTATCACAAAATATCCAAGGGTATTCCGTTTGATGTATGCTATACGATAGAGGAAAATATTTTTCGGGGGGTAATAACCCTGCAACTTCGTATAAAAGATATCCGCCTAAAATAACAAAAGAGGCTCCCGGTACCGGGAGCCTCTTTTGTTTTAACCTTAAAATAAGACCTGATGCCATACTATGGCTTCGGATACATATGCTTTAACTGCTGTAATGGGCTCTCCTGGGCAAACATGTTGTCTTGCAGGCATAGCTGGGCAAGAGTCTCAAAATCGCCGGCAAAAAAGTTAATGTCAACGGCTGCGTTGATACCCGATACACTGCCCCTGTCGGTATACTGCCAGAACATCCAGTTATCGGTGTGGTGTATCTCCGGCTTGTTGTCGCTGTAACGGGCAATCCAGAAAAGGTAATCAGAAAAATGCCCTTTTAAATAGCGGCGGTAATAGTTTTGGCTAGTATAGATGATTGGTTTAATGCCATAATGTGCTGTAACAGCCTCCAGCCAAATCCTGATGTTCTTACGCATTTCATCGCTGCTGATCTTAGAGTCAGTAACCTCTATATCCAGAACAGGAGGCAGGTCGCCGGGCTCAAGCGTTACAGTTTTTATAAACAGGTCTATTTGGCCTTGTATGGGTGCTTCGGGTTTAAAGAAATGATAGGCGCCGCGCTTTATGCCGTGTCGCTTTGTCTCTTCCCAATTGCGGGCAAAGTATGGGTCAAGCCTGAAATCTCCCTGGGTCGCTTTTACAAACGCAAACGATACATCCGATGCCTTTACGCTTGCCCAGTCTACTTCCTTCTGCCAACGCGAAACATCTATTCCCATTAAAGAAGAGGAGGTAGAAGACGAAGTGGCGGCTTTAGGCTCGTTATTATCTGGCACAGGGGTGTTGGCTGGTACTCCGGTGTAACTGGAAACCAGTAAAAAGCCGGAAACTAACAGCTTATTACCAGCGGAAATAAGTAAAGAAAAAATCATAAAGGCGGTTGTAAAGTAAAGCGAGTTATTAAATTATGTATTAATAAAATAACTGTCAACACCTTATGATAAGGTTTATATACTTTATTAATTAAATTTAAATAGTAAAAGTTCAATATACACGAGAATTTATTTGACAATAAAGCTGATGCATGGCACGTTGCAGGATGCAGGCTTTATGCGTAATTTAGCCCCAATGATACTGAGAGCAGAACACCTGATAAAAAAGTATAAGTCTCGCCTTGTGGTAAACGATGTGAGCGTGGAGGTAAACCAGGGAGAGATCGTGGGATTGCTGGGGCCAAACGGAGCCGGTAAAACTACTTCTTTTTACATGATCGTGGGGTTGGTAAAGCCAAACAGCGGTAAGATATACTTAGATAACGAAGACATAACCAGCCTGCCCATGTACCAGCGGGCCAAAAGAGGTGTGGGCTATCTGGCACAGGAGGCATCGGTGTTCAGGCAACTTACCGTGGAGGAGAATATCCTGTCGGTGCTGGAAATGACAAACCTGCCAAAGCAGGCCCAGCGCGAAAAGGTGGAGGAACTGCTGGAAGAGTTCTCGCTAACGCATGTGCGCAAGAACAAAGGCATTGTGCTATCGGGTGGCGAGCGCCGCCGCACCGAGATTGCGCGTGCCCTGGCCGTAGACCCTAAGTTCGTGCTCCTGGATGAGCCCTTTGCCGGTGTAGACCCTATAGCTGTGGAAGAGATCCAGAGTATAGTTGCCAAGCTCAAGAACAAAAATATCGGTATCCTCATCACCGACCACAACGTAAACGAGACGCTGTCCATTACAGACCGGGCATATTTGCTTTTTGAAGGCAAGATACTCAAGGCAGGTACAGCCGAAGAACTGGCCGCCGACGAACAAGTACGCCGCGTATACCTGGGCAAGCACTTCGAGCTGAAGAGGAAAATCTAATTGCTAAATTGTTATATGGCTAAATGGTTGTTTAAATCTAAGATTGATGGAAGAGAAAAAGTATCTTAAATTAAATGACATCGAAGCCTATGAAATCAGTTTTGTCCTTAGCAATAAAATCTGGCATATTGTAATGCTATGGAGTCCGCTCGCTCAGAACACTGTTGGTCAACAGTTCATTAATGCAGCGGATAGTATCTCTGCTAATATCGCTGAAGGATTTGGAAGGTATTCGAAAAAGGACAAGATAAAATTTTATCGGTATGCGCAAGGATCAATGTATGAATCCTTTAATTGGAACGAAAAGTCCAAGGTGCGTAAACTGATAACAGAAGAGCAATATCAATTTATACTCGAGGAGTTAAAAAAGTTGCCTAAAGCGATCAACAGCCTGATAAAGTATACCAACAACCATTTAACCATCTAACAGTTTAGCCATTTAACGTTGGAGATAATAAACTCAATAGTGACCTGGGTGATGAAGAAGCGGATCCATGATATTGATCTGTTTCGGAAGTACCCGCACGAGGTGCAGCACGAACTGTTCCAGAACCTGGTAAGTATGGCCAGGGGAACAGAGTGGGGGAAGAAGTATGGTTTCTCGGATGGGTTATCGGTGCGTGAGTTTCAGGAGCGCGTACCCATTAGCACCTACGAGGATATTTACCCATATTTTGAGCGCATGATGAAAGGCGAGCAGAATATACTGTGGCCGAGTAAGATTGAGTGGTTTGCCAAATCGTCGGGTACCACAAATGCCCGTAGCAAGTATATTCCTGTTAGCCCTGAGTCGTTGGAAGACTGCCATTACAAAGGCGGCAAGGACATGCTCTCTATTTATGTAAACCTGTACCCTGAAACCAAACTCTTTACAGGCAAAGGCCTTTCTATTGGTGGCAGCCACCGTCCAAGCGAGTTCAACCCTAAAATAAATTGCGGTGATGTGTCGGCGGTGATCATGCAGAACTTACCCATCTGGGCTGAGGCTATTCGCACCCCTCCGCTTAAAATTGCCCTGATGGACAAGTGGGAGGAGAAGATCGAGAAAATGGTGGAGGTAACGGTACAGGAAAATGTTACCAGCCTGAGCGGCGTACCTACCTGGACCTACGTGCTCCTGAAGCGCATACTGGAGGTAACCGGCAAGAGCAACATACTGGAAGTATGGCCAAACCTGGAGCTGTTTACGCACGGGGCCGTGGCCTTTGGGCCTTACCGCCAGTTGTTCCGTGAGATTATCCCTTCCCCAAAAATGAACTACCTGGAAGTATACAATGCTTCGGAGGGCTTCTTCGGGATACAGGATCAGGCAGGCACCGAAGATGAGATGTTGCTGATGCTGG
Organism: Pontibacter sp. GD7; assembly: GCF_058216375.1. Taxonomy (NCBI): domain Bacteria; kingdom Pseudomonadati; phylum Bacteroidota; class Cytophagia; order Cytophagales; family Hymenobacteraceae; genus Pontibacter; species Pontibacter sp. GD7. The sequence goes on from NZ_JBYZMP010000001.1 coordinate 350,038, forward strand.
ACTATGGCGTGTACTACGAGTTTATACCCATGGACCAGTTTGAGGAAGAAAACCCGAAAACCCTGACACTGGACCAGGTAGAGCTTGGTAAAAACTACGCGCTGGTGATCTCAACCAACGCTGGCCTGTGGCGCTATAAGATCGGCGATACCATACGCTTTACAAACCTCAGCCCCTACCGCATTAAAATTTCCGGCCGAACCAAGCACTTTATTAATGCCTTTGGCGAGGAAGTTATTGTGGAAAATGCCGAGACTGCCATCACCAAAGCATGCAAGGCCACCGATGCCATTATTACCAATTTTACAGCGGCCCCTGTTTATATGGAAAGCGGCAAGCGTGGTGGGCATGAATGGCTGATAGAGTTCGAGAAAGAGCCCAATAACCTGCAACAGTTTACTCATGTACTTGACGAAGCATTGCGTGATGTAAACTCCGACTACGATGCCAAACGCCAGAACGACATTGCCTTACAGGAGCCGATCGTGCACGTTGCACCACAAGGCACCTTTATGCATTGGCTCAGAGATAAAGGCAAACTTGGAGGCCAGAATAAAATCCCACGTCTCAGCAACACCAGAGAGTACCTGGAGGAAATGATGCAGTACGTAGAAGTAAAGAGTTAACTTGAAATAAAACTGCCGCAAGTTTAGCGAAGCGTAACTTGTGGCTACACATGAGGCCAGTTTGTAACTGGCTTTCTGCGTGAGCAGAAAAAGTATACTTTCTAAGGTTCATACTTTCTGAGAATTCCCCTCTTGAGAGGGGCGCAGGGGTGTGTTATACTTTCTGAGATTTATACTTTGTGGGAAATTGCCCTCCTGGGAGGGGTAGGTTAACCTGCCAGAGCCAAAGTATAAAGTATAGCCAAAGCCATCTGCGGACAGGTCGCGACCTGTCCCTACAAATCAACGCCAATTCAACAGATTTTTACTTTAGAAGATTTATAGTTAAAGTAAAGGGCCTTTGCAGCCCTTGCTTTTTCAAAGCAAAGCAGTTAAAAACTGCTGCCATACATAGCCACATTTACGCTTCGCTAAACTTGCGGCAGAAACTAAACTCCCCGGCAAGTATAAACCTGACGGGGAGTTTGGGTTATATCCATACGTGAAGTAAACCCCATTCATAATTACTAATTCCTAATTCATAATTGGGAGCAAAGCGACCTTCTACTCCATAAAGCTGCTGAACATGCCGCCTTCTTTGTTGGCATTCTCTCCACGTGGCATCAGCGCCTCTATCAGCTTCTTCACCGGCATAGACTGCAGCCATACTCTGCCAGTACCGCGCAAGGTTGCCAGGAACAAGCCCTCTCCACCAAATATCATCGACTTTAAGCCACCGGCACGCTGCACGCTAAAATCTATACCTTCCTCAAAAGCCACCACACAACCTGTATCTACACGAAGTGTTTCATTATTCAGATGTTTCTCTACCACGGTGCCGCCGGCATGTATAAAGGCCCTGCCGTCGCCCTGCATCTTCTGAAGTACAAAACCTTCGCCGCCAAAAAAGCCTGAGCCTAGGCGCTGATTGAAGTGTATGCTAAGCTTAGTGCCTAAGGCTGCAGCCAGGAAAGCGTCCTTTTGTGTAATAAGCGTGTTATTGCGGGTAGTGCTAAGATCTATAGGAAGTATAGTGCCAGGGTATGGGGCTGAGAACGCCACATGGCCCTTGCCGTGGCCGCGGTGGGTAAAATGGGTCATAAACAACGACTCACCAGTAATTAGACGGCTACCGGCTGAGAGTAATTTACCTAAAAAGCCTTGATCCGGATTAGAGCCGTCTCCCATCTTTGTCTGGAAATCGATCCCCTCTTCCATGTAAACCATGGCGCCGGCTTCAGCTATTACCGTCTCGTTCGGGTCCAGCTCAATTTCCAATACCTGAATGTCATTACCGAATATATTGTAATCGATTTCGTGTGAGTTTATCATAGTTCGTTAGTATATGTTGGTTTCAATAGAAAGTTAAGTTATTAAGCGCAATAATGAAAGAGAGGCAAACAGCTTCAAGACAAGTCCGGCCATTTGCCCCTCATGTGGCTATAAATTAAGCTACTAGCTACTCTTCATCTTCGTCATCTTCTTCTTCACCTTTCTTTCGGCGACGTGCCTTAGGCAGGCTTTTTTCTTCCTCTTCCTCATCTGATGCCCCGCTGGTGTTGCGCACAAAATCCTCGTCGGTTTCTTCTACTTCTTCGCTTTCCTCAATGTGGTAAGCCTCTTCCTCTTCGCGTTTGGCCTTTTCAGCGGCATCGCGTTTCATCAGCTTTTTATCCTCCACATTCTTGTTCAGGAACTCGTTAATGCGGTCTATACTATAGTTGGAGATGATCTCACCGTGCTCATTCACCTTAATTTCAAAGCCTTCGAGGTCTTTATGCACCCGCGACTTTTTCTTACTGCTCTTGCTTTCTTTTTTATTCTTAGCCATGATAGTCTGGTTTATACTTACTGATGTATAAGCTAAGAAGAAGCAATTTGTTACAAGCCAGCCGAAAGTGCGGAAAATAAAAAAGGCCAGCCCATGGGGCCAGCCTCTCTATACTTTATACTTTGCTATACTTAAGCAGTAGTATACTGGCTTAACTTTTCAATAGCGGTTTCTATACGAGTAATGGTTTCTTCGCGGCCAATCACTTCTATGATCTGCATCAGGTCCGGGCCTGCCTCGGCACCAGTAACGGCTAAGCGCAATGCCTGCATTACCTGACCAATCTTCATTCCGTGGCGCTCAAGTATAGCTATTAGCAGGTCTTTAACCGTATCTGCATTGAAGCTTTCCAGCGAAGAAAGCTCATTTTTGAAATCTTCAAACACAGCTACAGATTGGCTGTTCCACTTTTTAGAAGCTACTTTTTCGCTATACTCTGTCGGAGCCACAAAGAAATACTCTGCCTCTTTCCAGAAATCCTGCGGGAAGCTTACACGCTCCTTCATCAAGCCAGCGATCTTCTCAGCTTTCTCCTGTGTAGTGGTGATGCCGTGCTCTTCCAGCGCCTTCATCAGGTAGCCTGCCAATTCGCTGTCTGGCTTAGCACGTAAGTACTGCTCGTTAAACCAACGTGCTTTCTGAATATCGAAACGAGTACCCGACTTACCGATACGCTCCACAGAGAACTCCTGGATCAATTCATCCATAGAGAAAATCTCCTGCTGTGTACCCGGGTTCCAGCCCAGGAAGGCAAGGAAGTTAGTGAAGGCCTCTGGCAGATAACCGCTCTCACGGTAACCAGAAGATACTTCATTTGTAAACGGATCTGTCCAGCGAAGTGGGAACACCGGGAAGCCCAGCTTATCACCATCGCGCTTGCTCAGTTTACCGTTTCCGTCAGGCTTTAGCAACAGCGGCAAGTGCGCAAACTCCGGCATGGTGTCTTCCCAGCCCAGGTAGCGGTACAGCAGCACATGCAGCGGCGCAGACGGTAACCACTCCTCTCCACGGATCACGTGTGTGATCTTCATCAGGTGGTCATCCACAATGTTGGCCAGGTGGTACGTTGGCATACCATCCGACTTCATCAAAACTTTATCATCAATGGCAGAAGAGTGTACCATTACCCAACCACGGATCAGGTCTTTCAGGCGTACTTCCTCTTTTCGCGGTACTTTCAAACGGATCACGTAAGGGTCACCGGACTCCAGGCGCTTCTTCACTTCATCCTCTGGCAGGGTAAGCGAGTTTTTCATGGTCATGCGCGTGATAGAGTTATACTGTGGCGTAGCTACTTTGGCAGCTTTTAAACGCTCACGCATCTCATCCAACTCTTCGGCAGTATCGAAAGCATAGTAAGCATGGCCGCTCTCTACCAGCTGCAGGGCATACTGCATGTACATTGGCTTGCGCTCCGACTGGCGGTAAGGCGCGTAAGGGCCACCTTTCCATGGGCTTTCGTCCAGCTCAATGCCGCACCACTCCAGCGACTCACGAATGTAGTCTTCGGCACCCGGCACAAAACGGTTCTGGTCAGTGTCTTCGATGCGCAGAATCATTTTACCGCCTGTTTTACGGGCTAGCAAAAAGTTGTAAAGGGCAGTGCGCACACCACCGATATGGAGAGGCCCTGTCGGGCTTGGGGCAAAGCGTACTCTAACTTCTCTTTCCATGTATGGTTGTTGTATTCAAATCAAATTTGGTGCAAAGGTACAAAATAAACTATGGTTTCGGTAACGCTAAACGCAGGAGTATGTTAGCAAAACATTTGTTTTATACTTTGTTATAGTATAAACATAATCAGGCAATTGCGTATTGGCTTAATAGAAGTATAAAAGCTGCAGTAAATGGTGCAAAAAAAGATATTGATGTCGTGGGCCTTGTTAAAAGAAACCTGGCTGGAGTTTCTGGATAACAACTCCTTCCAGAAGGGAGCCGCCCTGGCATACTATACTATTTTTGCCCTGCCACCCATGCTTATCATCATTATCAGCGCAGCAGGCTACTTTTTCGGCGAGCAGGCCGTTTCCGGCGAGATATATTTTCACATTAAAGAACTGATTGGATCTGAGGGTGCCTATTCGGTGCAGAAGATGGTGGAGAACGTGAACGAGTTCGGTGACTTTAACCTGGCGGCTATTATAGGCGGTGTAGCTTTGTTCGTAGCTGCCACCGGTGTTTTTATCTCATTACAGGACTCACTTAACGAAATCTGGTATGTAAAGCCCGTGCCTAAGCGTGGCTACCTCAAGCTTATACTTGACAGGGCGCTGTCGTTTGGGATGATACTGGCCATTGCCATTATCCTGCTTTTGTCGCTACTGGCTAATACGATACTGGTAGCTATAGGTGATTTTCTGACGGCAAGATTTTCGGGCTGGGTAGTATATGTACTGCATACAGCCAACTTTTTATCTGCCTTCCTGCTGATGTCTTTTCTGTTTGCCTGCATCTATAAATTCTTGCCCGATGCCAAAATAAAGTGGCGCGATGTAGGAGTAGGGGCTTTGGTTACTTCCCTGCTGTTCGTGCTGTTCCGTGGGTTGATCGGGTTTTATCTGGGAAAGAATGATGTTGGCTCGGTGTATGGGGCAGCCGGCTCCATAGTAGTTATACTTACCTGGGTGTTTTTCACCTCGCAGATCATCTTTTTCGGGGCTGTATTCACGTTCGTGTACTCCCGCAAGTATGGCTTCAACATCTATCCCGCCGACTACGCCGTGCGTGTGATACGCCAGGAAGTAGAGGTAGGCAACTCTGCAGTTAATGCCGAACCTGGTAAACATGACAAAGAAGTATACGGGGAGTTGGAAGAGGAGGAAGAGCCTACGGTTACTGATGAGGGGGAGAAGGAGGAAGGAGCGAACATTTAGAGTTTAAGAGTTAGAGAGTTTAGGAGTTAAAGAGTTATACTTTTTTAGCTGCTGCTGATCCTCAGTTTTACTTGCCTATCTTTTCATTTCAGACTTTGGTGTGCTCAAGGCCGCAAGGCCTCGCCTTTGCGCATCGCGCTGTCTATTGAAGCTGCCTAACGGCTGCCTCGCTTCGCTCAGCACCGCAACAATAGAAGGCGCTCAACCCAAGGACTGGAAAGGGCACTTCTTCGCCAGCGGCTGCTGCTAGGCGCAAACATTGATGCTAATTAAATGTAATGGCTTTAACCATGTGCACCCTTGACGATTTTTTGTTTGAGCATTCAGCGAGTGGGGGTAGGGGCCCTCGACAAACAAAATCGTCTTGATTCTTTTGCTTACTTTTCTCATCAAGGAGAAAAGTAAGGCCCAGCCGGTGAGGCGAAAAGCTAGCTGAGAGCAAAGGACTTTTAATAATGATATTATAGAATGACGATTTTTGCTTTCAATATATGTGAGGACAAGGTTGGTTGGGCATGAAAAGTATAAAAACAAAGGACAAAGAAGCCATACTTTACTCCTTTGTCCTTCATCAAAAAATCTTTTGTCTAAAACCTACTTCGTAGCAATACAAGAAATCTCTACGTTCACATCCTTTGGCAGGCGGCTAACCTCTACTGTTTCGCGGGCAGGAGGGTTGCTGGTAAAGTAGCTGCCGTAAGTCTCGTTTATCTTGCCAAAGTTCTTCAGGTCTTTCACAAAGATGGTGCACTTCAGTACGTTACTAAAGTCCATGCCTGCCTCTTCAAGTATAGCCTGCAGGTTCTGCATTACTTTATGCGTTTCGTTCTCAATGCTATCATTCACAAGGTTGCCGCTTTCCGCATCCAAAGCAATTTGTCCGGATACGTAAAGTATGCCGTTTGCCATGGTTGCCTGGCTATACGGGCCAATTGGTGCAGGCGCCTTGGCAGAGTTGATGATGGTATGTGCCATATTCAGATTCGTTTAAATGTGTATCTTTACCACCAAAAGTACAGAAATATGCACATAGTTGTTTTGTCTGGCCCTGAAATGGCCGCCGAATTCAAACAAAAGTTTCCGGAGGGGAAAGAAGGCCTTAGCTATACTTTCATGCATTCCCACAACCTGCTCGACCAGCAGCCTGAAACGGCCGATGTGGTTTTCGACTTTTTATTACATGAGCAGCCAGAGAGATTAAGTGCCTATGCCCCGGAGCAGATCGTGTTCTGTAATGCAGTTACTACGCAGCTAGCCGACATAGTATACCAGAGCGGTTTGCAAGAGCCCTGCACCCTTGTCGGGTTCAATGGTTTGCCAAGCTTTCTTAACAGGCCTGTTCTGGAGATAAGTCTTTACAACAGCGCTGACGAGGATAAAGTAAAGCAGATCTGTGAAACGCTTGGAACGGAATACCTGGTAGTAGCTGACCGTGTTGGCATGGTAACGCCGCGCATGATCTGCATGATCATCAATGAGGCGTTTTATACTTTGCAGGAGAATACCGCCGGTGTAGAAGACATCGACCTGGGTATGAAGCTAGGCACCAATTACCCGCAGGGCCCTTTTGAGTGGGCAAATCAGATTGGCATAGCCAATGTGTATAAAGTGTTGCAGGCTGTTTACGAAGACACCAAAGAAGAAAGGTATAAGATTTGCCCTTTGCTAAAGACACATTATCTAAAAAGCCAGATAGCCTCGAAAGTATAAGTTACTCTGTTGTGTTTAACAACCTGATTGAAATAAAAAAGGGAGCCAAACGGCTCCCTTTTCCTTTATACTTCAAAGCTATTACTCCACTGTAACAGACTTAGCCAGATTACGTGGCTGGTCTACGTTACAGCCGCGCATTACCGCAATATGGTAAGACAGCAGCTGCAATGGAATAACAGAAAGCAATGGCATCAGGTGTTCACTTGTTTCTGGTATCTCGATCACGTAGTCGGCCATAGAAGGGATAGTGGTGTCGCCTTCAGTTACCACAGCGATAACCTTTCCTTTACGGGCCTTCACCTCCTGCACATTTGATACGATCTTCTCATAAGAGCTATCCTTAGTGGCAATTACCACTACCGGCATCTGCTCATCGATCAAGGCAATAGGTCCGTGCTTCATTTCAGCAGCCGGGTAACCCTCTGCGTGGATGTAAGAGATCTCCTTCAGTTTTAGAGCTCCCTCCAGGGCAACCGGGAAGTTATAGCCACGGCCCAAGTATAGGAAGTTGGTTGCATCCTTAAACAGTTGAGATATTTCAACAATCTGATCATTCAGTTTAAGTGCTTCCTCTACTTTGGCAGGGATGCTCTCCAGCTCAACCATTAACTGGTGCAGCTTAGTTGTTTCTAAAGTGCCGCGTTTGCTGCCCAGGATCATCGCGATCAGGGTAAGCACTGTAACCTGAGCGGTAAAGGCCTTTGTACTTGCCACACCAATCTCTGGGCCAGCGTGTGTATAAGCGCCTGCATCGGTGGCACGGGCAATAGAAGAACCTACCACGTTGCAGATACCAAAAATGGTTGCACCCTTAGATTTAGCCAGCTCAATGGCAGCTAACGTATCAGCTGTTTCACCAGACTGTGAAATAGCGATCACAATGTCTTTTTCGGTGATGATCGGATTGCGGTAACGGAATTCAGAGGCATACTCAACCTCTACCGGAATGCGAGCCAGGTCTTCGATCAGGTACTCAGCCACAAGACCGGCATGCCATGATGTACCGCAAGCCACAATAATGATACGCTCTGCATTGGCCAGTTTATTCTCATACTCACGCACACCGCTCATCATCAGGTGGTTGCTTTCTGCGATCATACGCCCACGCATGCTGTCAAGTATAGAGCGTGGCTGCTCGTAGATTTCTTTCAGCATGAAGTGCTCGTAACCACCTTTCTCGATAGACTCAAGTTCCATCTCCAAACGGTGCACATATGGCGTCTGCTTTACGTCTTCTTTCGTTCTGATCTCCAGCTCACCATCTTTTATAACTACCAGCTCATAATCGTTTACATAGATCACATCATTTGTATACTCTATGATCGGGGTGGCGTCTGACGCCAGGAAGTACTCACCTTTGCCAACACCTACTACCAAAGGGCTGCCTTTACGTGCCGCAATCAGTTGGTTCTGGTCTTCTTTTGATAACACCACGATAGCATAAGCACCAACAACTTCATGCATGGCAAGGCGCACAGCCTCAGGCATTGAGCAGTTGTTGTTCACACGGATATCCTCGATCAGGTTTATAAACACCTCAGAGTCGGTGTCGGATTTAAACGTATGGCCTTTTTCTATCAGAAGCGTTTTTAACGCAGCATAGTTTTCAATGATACCATTGTGGATAATTGCAATGCTGCCAGAGCTTGAATAGTGTGGGTGAGCGTTCTTGTCATTTGGCTCGCCATGTGTGGCCCAACGTGTGTGGCCCATACCTATATGGCCATGCGTGTCTTTATCTGCAAGAAACTCTTCCAGATCAGAAACTTTTCCTTTCTTCTTATAAACACTCAGATCACCGTTCATCAACGCCACGCCGGCACTGTCATAGCCACGGTACTCCAGTCTTTTTAGTCCTTTAATAACAATCGGGCAGGCTTCTCTATGGCCTACGTATGCTACAATTCCACACATGCTGTTTTTGTATCTTTAAAATAAAATAGGTACCCTACAAAGGTACCTATTTGTACTATAATAAATAAGTTTTCTAGTTCAGTTTTGAATAGTATACAACCAGTTTCACTTTGTTGCTCGCAGTGTTGCTGATGATGGCTCTGTATGGCCTGATTTCAGGGGTGATGGCATAGCCACCGCTCTGGTTTGCCACAACAGAGGCAGGAGCCAGTAGCAAGCCATTGTTTGGCTTTTTACCTAGCAGCATAGCCTGGAAGTATGAAGTAATATTTAACGTATACCTGCTTTTCTCGCTGTTATAAGTAAGCACTGCCGGGAAGGCTGTTCCGTTTACCTGCCCCAGGTTGCTTTGCTGTACGGTCAGTGAGCTTCCATTGGCATCTTTCAGAATGCGATTGGTATTGTTTGTCTGGTACAGTACCAACTGTGGTGGCGGCGCTAAAGCTGATGTCGAGTTTGCCTTGACAGGTAAGATCAACTCAGCCCTGTTTATAACAATGGTACCGGTAACATCCTTAAACTTCTGTAAGTAAGGTATTGTTAATTTCGTCAGAAGCTGCGTGTTGTTCTGTATAAAACTCTCGTTGCCGGTTTGCGCCGCAGCTATAAAATCACCCTTCTGTGTAAGGGTGGCTACTGGTGTGCCTGCACGGTTGCTTTCGAAGTTTGTGAAGAAGCTAACCGCAGATGTATTGAATCTGAAAGTATGCTTTTTCTTGTCGTTGCCGTTTTTATAGTGCAGTACGATCTTAGAGCTGTCTGCGGCAAAGTTCAGGGCAAGTATACTTGCCGGCTCGCCTTCAGGTGCAATTGCCAGTCCTTTAAAGAAAGCCTCAAAATTAGCCTGTGATTTAAGCGGGTCTTTGCCAGACTGCGCTACGAATTCGTTTATCAGGCTCTGTGGCAGCTTCACTTTGATCAGTCTTCTGGCTGCAGTAGAGTCCACGTCAAATACTTTCTTTTTCTCGTACAGCAAAGGTACCAGCGTAGTAGATGCCAGCGGACTAGCTTCCGTGGCAAGTTTTGTTGTGGTAAAGTATGACGCTTTTTCCTGGAAGGCTTCCGTTAAACGGAACACGTTGATCTTCAACGGCTTTGTTTTGTTGCCGAATATCGCGCTGTAATCCAGAGTCAGTACCATAGAGTCAACCTGCGGGTTCTCACCGAAGGAAACATCCGTGCCGCCCAGGCCTACCTCTGTATAAGTAGTAGCCTTAACAGTACCAAGAACCGGGTCAGCCAGTATGCCTACCTGAGCAGGAGTTGTCTTAAACGACAGGATAGAGTCGGGTAAGAGCACCGTGCCGGTGTTGATCGTGATCGTATCAGTAAAATCTGTGCCTATCTGGTTTTCATCCTGAAGGTCAATTCCGATCTCGGTTGGGTCTTCGCAGGATGCAAGGGTGACGATAGAAAAGAAGAATAAAAGTAATCTCCTAGCGGCTAAGTTCATTATACAGGTTGTAGTATGAGTCTAAAAGGGTGTCGTCGGCGCTAACAGTGCTGATGCTTTTCGTTTGCATGTACTCGTTAAACAGCTCGCTGATGTTTTCGCTAAAGTTCTCGTTTGTTTTGATAACAGAATCAGCATACTCCATACCTATCTTGATAAAACTGTCAAGGTCGGCATTTTTCAGATGATCCAGCATGCTGTCATCGATATCCAGCATCTTTACTTTCTCAAGCAGGTCTCCTTCAAACTTGTGCTTATAGTTGTGGTTGTATACCGTAAACATCGACTTGGAATCTTTAAAGATAGGATCCTTTTTATAAGTCGTTTTTAAGTAAAGTGGTATCAAACCTGTCATCCAATCGTTGCAGTGCACAATGTCCGGGGCCCAGCCAAGTTTCTTAACGGTTTCCAGCACGCCCTTGCAGAAGAAGATGGCACGCTCGTCGTTGTCCTGGTGGAACTTGTTGTTCTTGTCAACGAAAACGGACTTTCTGTGAAAATAGTCTTCGTTGTCGATAAAATATACTTGCAATTTGGCATTCGGAATAGAAGCTACCTTGATAATCAGGGGTTTCTCGTCGTCGCCAACAGCTATATTAATGCCAGAAAGGCGTACCACTTCGTGCAAACGGTTTTTACGCTCATTTATTAGGCCAAAACGCGGAACAAAAATGCGGATCTCCATTCCTCGCTCCTGCATACCTTGAGGCAGCGTCTGTAAAAACTCGGCTACTTTAGTGGTTTGAAGGAAGGGATTGATCTCGGTGGCGGCGTATAGAATTCGCAATTTTGACATGAATAAGTAGTTAAAAATTAATAAGCAACAGTAATGGGACGTGCAAAATTAGTATTTTTTATTCTAATTTTCAATTTAATACGTTATAACTTACATTTGCCGCCCTTAACAAAACATACCAGACAGACAGTTTAAATGGAAGTTATAAAGCACGTTGGCACTATCCGTGAAAAAATGCAGGCTATAAGGTGTAGCGGTAAGCGTATTGGCTTTGTGCCCACCATGGGAGCGCTGCACGAGGGGCACCTGCAACTGCTTCGCGCCTCTGCCCGTGAAAACGACATAACGGTCTGCAGTATTTTTGTGAACCCCACCCAGTTCAATAATCCCGAAGATTATAAACTGTACCCACGTACCTCAGAACAGGATATCGCATTGCTACAGTCAGTTAACTGCGACTACCTTTTTCTGCCTGAAGCACAGGAAGTATACTCACAACAGACGCTGCTGCAGTTTAGTTTCGGAGCGCTGGAGGCCGTAATGGAGGGAGAGCACCGCCCGGGGCACTTTAATGGTGTGGCCACCATCGTCAGCAAGCTGTTCCATTATGTTAATCCGAGCCGGGCATACTTCGGGCAGAAAGACCTGCAGCAGGTGGCCATAGTGCGGCAATTGGTGCAGGCGCTTAGCTTTGACCTGGAGTTAGTGTGTTACCCAACGGTGCGCGAAGAAGATGGCCTGGCCATGTCATCCAGGAACAAGCGCCTTAACGAAGAACAGCGGCAAATAGCCACGCACCTATACAAAGCACTGCAAATAGCAGCCTCTATGCTCTCTGAAAAGCCGGTGCAAAGTATAAAGCAGGAGATCAGCTCATACCTGCAAAGTATAAACCAGGTAGAACTGGAATACTTTGAGATAGCAGACCCTAGTACACTACAGCCGCTACACGAAGTACAGGGTGCAAGCGAGGTAGCGCTGTGCATTGCAGCACACGTAGGGCCGGTGCGCCTGATCGACAACTTGCTCGTGAATCTAAACCAGGCCTGATTTGTTTACAGCGTAGGGTATACTACCGGCACTTTGGTAGTTAATCTGCAGGCAATTGTCTAACTTTGCGCTTTATTACAAGATACACCATGTATATTGAGGTTTTAAAATCCAAAATTCACCGTTGTAAGGTAACACAGGCCGAACTGCACTATGTTGGCAGCATCACGATTGACGAGGACCTGATGGATGCCGCAAATGTTGTGGAGAACGAAAAAGTACAGATTGTTAACATCAACAACGGCGAGCGCTTCGAGACTTACGTAATCAAAGGCGAACGCGGTACCGGTACGGTTTGCCTGAACGGCCCGGCTGCACGCAAGGTGCAGGTAGGCGACATCGTGATCGTGATCTCTTACTGCAGCATTAAGTTCGAAGACGCTAAAAGCCATACTCCTACGCTTGTTTTCCCGGATCAGCACAATCGCCTGGTTTAAACCCCTCGCATGAAAAAGCTGCTCTCTTTTCTGAAATATGCGCTGCTACTGGGCATATCCGCATTTCTGATGTGGTATGCGCTGAAGGAGCTCGATTTTCAGAAAATGTGGGCCGAGCTTCGAAACACAAACTATTCCTGGATCGGCCTTTCGCTTTTGATGGGCGTAACGGCGTACATGAGCCGCGCCTACCGCTGGCACATGCAGATCAAGCCCACAGGCCATAACCCGTCGTTAGTCCGTACCTACCGTGCCATGATGGTGGGCTACCTTGCCAACCTGGTGCTACCCCGTATGGGAGAAGTGGTGCGATGCAGCGTGCTGAAGCGCTCTGACGGCGTGCCGGTGAACACGGGCTTCGGCACCGTGATCGCTGAGCGCTTTATAGACCTGCTTATGCTGCTTTTGGCTGTCGGGCTTACCTTGCTTGTCGAGTTCAGCCGCATCCGGGGTTTCTTCCTGGGGCTGTTCACAGAAAAGTATAGCGGCTTTGAGCAAACCCTTAATTCGCTGTACTGGGTGTTTTGGGTCATGCTGGGTGGGTTAGCAGTTATACTTTTCATCATGCTACGGCACCTCAGCCGCCTGCGCAAAAACAGGTATTTCAGGAAAGCGGTAGACTTTGTGAAGGGGATGCTGAAGGGGGTGTTTAGTATAACCAGGCTGGATAACCAGTTTGCCTTTTGGGGGCATACCATTTTTGTGTGGCTGATGTATTATGCCATGAGCGTGGTAGTGTTTTTTGCCATGCCAGCCACCAGTAATCTGGGCTGGGGCGCCGGCCTGTCGGTGCTTGTGATCGGTAGTTTGGGTATGGCAGCCCCGGTACAAGGAGGTATAGGGGTTTATCATTTGCTGGTACAGGCTACGTTGCTGCTCTATGGGGTGCCCAAAGAGGCGGGCATGGCCTATGCTTTGCTGGCGCATACTTCACAAACACTTTTGGTCGTTGTAATGGGCGTGATCAGCTTTATTGCCACTGTGCTTCACCGGCCTCAACAAATCATAACTCAAGAATCTGTACATGAACTCAAGCAGTAAAATCTATACTTTGCCGCAGCTGCAGGAAAAGCTGGAAGAATGGCGCGCACAGGGGCAAAAGATCGTATTTACAAACGGTTGCTTCGACCTGCTGCACCTGGGCCACGTGGATTACCTGGAGAAAGCAAGACAACTTGGCGATAAATTAGTGCTCGGACTTAATACGGATGCGTCAATTAGCCGTATAAAAGGGCCGAGCCGGCCGCTTCAGGACGAAATGTCACGTGCGCGGGTAATGGCATCTCTTTTGTTCGTGGATGCAGTAGTGCTCTTTAACGACGATACCCCGATGGAGCTGATCAGGGCCGTGCAGCCAGACATACTGGTAAAAGGCGATGACTATGCAGTGGAGCAGATTGTGGGGCATGAGGTGGTGATGGCCCGAGGCGGGGAGGTAAAAACAGTTCCGCTGGTAAAGGGTTACTCTACTACCAACATCGTTAACAAAATAGAAAATCAATTAAATTCTGATAAAGCGTAAAGTATAGCTATGGCTGGAATATATTTAATAGGTATCTTATTTATGCTGATAAGCTGGCTGGTAAGTGCCCGCTTGAAAAGCAAGTTTAAGGAATACTCCCAGACGCCGCTGAGCTCTGGCTTAAGTGGCCGCGAAGTGGCGGAGATGATGCTGAAGGATAACGGCATCACGGATGTAAGGGTAATTTCGGTGGCTGGCCGTTTAACGGACCATTATAACCCGGCTGATAAGACAGTTAACCTGAGCGAGTATGTGTACGAGGCGCGCAGCGCAGCGGCAGCGGCGGTGGCGGCACACGAATGTGGCCACGCTATACAGCATGCCAAAGCCTATGCATTCCTGAAGTTCCGTTCGGCCATGGTGCCTGCTTTAAGTATAGCTTCGCGCTACATGCAGTGGATCATACTTATCGGTATCCTGATGATTCAGTCTACGCCGGTGCCGTTGGCAATTGGTGTGTCGCTTTTTGCCTTAACCACTATCTTTAGCTTTGTTACGCTGCCAGTTGAATTTGATGCCAGCAAGCGCGCCCTGGCCTGGATAGACCAACGCGGTATTGTTACCAGACAGGAGCACGGCATGGCAAAAGATGCGCTTAAATGGGCTGCCCTGACTTACGTGGTAGCTGCGCTGGGCTCTTTGGCTACACTGCTGTATTACATCTCTATACTAATGGGCCGCCGCGACTAAGGTGCCACAATGTATGATAATATAAGTATAAACGCCGCCTGCAGTAATGCAGACGGCGTTTATTGTTTATGCGTATTTGTAGCGATTAAAGTATAAAATATTCGGATAGCCTAACAATTATTAGGCTGGCGGGTTGATTTAATTGCACTGTATTTCATAGTTTTGTACCGTTAAAATTATTGTTTCAACAGAATCTTTTATATACACAAGTATGAATTTCCAATTAACAGAAGAACATCTGGCAGTACAGGCTGCTGCACGCGAATTTGCACAGACGGAGTTGTTGCCTGGCGTTATTGAGCGCGACGAGCACCAGAAGTTCCCGGCTGAGCAGATCAAGAAAATGGGTGAGCTTGGCTTTATGGGCATGATGGTGGATCCGAAGTATAACGGCGGCGGCATGGACACCATTTCTTATGTACTGGCCATGGAAGAGATCTCTAAAGTAGATGCCTCTGCTTCTGTTGTAATGTCTGTGAACAACTCGCTTGTTTGCTGGGGACTTGAAAAGTTTGGCACCGAAGAGCAAAAGCAGAAATACCTTACAAAACTGGCTACCGGCGAGATCATCGGCGCTTTCTGCTTATCAGAGCCGGAGGCTGGTTCTGATGCCACATCGCAGCGCACTACCGCCGAGGACAAAGGTGATTACTACCTGCTTAACGGAACTAAGAACTGGATCACGAACGGCAGCACAGCATCTGTGTACCTGGTGATAGCACAAACTGATCCGGAGAAGAAGCACCGCGGTATTAATGCCCTTATTGTAGAGCGTGGTATGGAAGGCTTTGAGATCGGGCCAAAAGAGAACAAGCTGGGTATCCGTGGCTCTGATACACATTCACTGATGTTCACCGATGTTAAGGTGCCAAAAGAGAACCGTATCGGAGAGGATGGCTTTGGCTTTAAGTTTGCCATGGCAACACTGGCTGGAGGCCGTATCGGTATCGCGTCTCAGGCGTTGGGTATTGCTTCTGGTGCTTACGAGCTGGCTGTAAAATACTCTAAAGAGCGTAAGGCGTTTGGCGTGGAGATCGCGAAGCACCAGGCTATTCAGTTTAAGCTGGCTGACATGGCTACAAACATCGAGGCTGCCCGTTTGCTTTGCCTGCAGGCTGCTCACGATAAAGACACGCACCAGGATTACGGTAAGTCTGGCGCCATGGCAAAACTTTTTGCATCAAAAGTAGCAATGGACACAACTGTTGAGGCAGTTCAGGTACATGGCGGTTATGGTTTCGTGAAAGAATACCATGTGGAGCGTTTAATGCGTGATGCAAAAATTACACAAATTTACGAAGGCACATCTGAGATTCAGAAAATAGTAATTTCAAGAGAACTGCTTAAGTAAAATCAGGCTTAAAACATTGTTTCCATGGTGTTTAAGCTAAGAATAGTATTTCTTGAATTAAAATTTATTTTTTAAAAATATTTTGAATTTTATAAAGATTAATCTTAGCTTTAAGCCAAAATTAAAGGGTTTATAGTATAAAAGTTAGTTGGTAACACACATGGAAGATTACAATAAGATTATTGAATCGCTTGGGGTGCGGTTCATTAAAGCAAAGAATCTGGTGTTGCAGCAGCCTTTTACGGTTCGCAACTCCTATGATGTAGGCAATAACCTGATCCTGCTTCACAAAGGTAGCATCTTCTTTGGGGACGAAGAGCAAATGGTGGAAGAGGGAGAGTTGTTGTTTATTCCTGGCGGACGTAGCACAAAAGTGTCTTACGGCCCAGCTGGAGAAGGAAAGACTATCTCTAACGATGATCTGATCACGAACAAAGAGAAGTTCTTTAAAAGCAACAACGACCTGGATCTGATCGGTGATGCGGAAGAGAGCCACAGCTTTGTGAGCTTCGAGGCAAAAGTATTTGACTCTGTTAACTTCTTCGCGTCATTGGATTTGCCGGCATTCCTTATTTCTAACAATAACAAATTAGCCAACCTGGTTATCAAAGTTGTTGAGGAAAGCATGCAGGAACTGCCAGGCAAGGAACGTCTGATCAACCTGTACACAGAGCAGATCGTTGTGGAGATCGTGCGCCACATTCTTAGAAACAGAATGTTCGTGGAGCAGCTTGCAACAAACAGCACTTATTTCAAAGACCCTCGCCTTATCGACCTGTTCAACTACATTAAGGAGAACCTGGGTGGCGACCTTTCAAACAAAGTGCTTTCTAACGTTGCAAACGTATCAGAGGATTATGTAGGCCAGTACTTCAAAATGCTGACCGGCATCAACCCACAGGACTACATCGAGTATCAGCGCATGGAGCGTGCCGTATTCTTGCTACGCACTACCAAGAAGAGCATCCGTGAGATCGGTAAAGAAGTTGGTTACAAAGACACGGCTTACTTCTGCCGTCGCTTTAAGATGATGTTTGGTATACCTGCCGGTAAGATGCGTCGTCGCGAATCAGCGATGAACATCTAAAGCAACGTTATACGAAGCGATAAGATTAGAAACCTCGGCCAAAAAGCCGGGGTTTTTTTCTATGTGGTTGCCTACCACTACCACATCGGCGCCGGCCTCCAGGGCAGCCTTGACCTTTTGGGTTGTGTCTATGCCACCGCCAACAATAATGGGTGTTTCTACTGCCTCACGCACCGCAGCGATCATCTCTGCCGAAACAGGCTCTTTAGCCCCGCTGCCTCCGTCCAGGTAAATATACTGAAGTCCCAGCATCTCTCCGGCCATAGCGGTGCAGGCAGCAATGGCTGGTTTGTCGTGTGGTATAGGGGTGGTGCCGCTCATGTATGAGGCAGTTGTCTGGCGGCCGCTATCCACAAGCATGTAGCCCGTAGGGTAAATATCCAGTTGGCTGGCTTTAAGCAACGGCGCTGATACAACGTGGTGCCCGATCAGAAACTCCGGGTTGCGTCCAGAGATAAGAGAAAGGAGCAAAATGCCATCGGCCTGGCTGTCTACATGCAGGCTGTTGCTCGGGAAAAGTATAACCGGTATCTCGCTGTGGGCTTTGATAAGCCGGATAATATCAGCCTGATTTTGCGAAGTAATGAGGCTGCCTCCCACAAAGAAAAAGTCAACGGGGTGCGCTGCGCACAAAGAAAGCAAGCTCAGGCAGGATGCCTCGTTCAGGTTGTCCGGGTCTAAAAGTACGGCAAAGTGCTTCCTGCCTAAAGTATGCTTTTGTGGGCGGCGGTTTTTAAATGGCATCCTCTTTTGGAACAATGATCTCAGTTGTCTCTATTACAGTTACCTCCTCTTTTGGAGCAGGGGCAGCTGCAATATCGTCATTTTCAGAGATACTATTCAGGTGGTCGCTCACCTTTTTCGTGAGGTACATCATAAGCAGGGTTGCAGCCTGAGATGTTATGATCTTAGCCACATTAGAGTGCATAAAGCCTTTTGACTCTTCGCCGGTTTCATGATCTGGTGTGTCGTGCATGGGGTTTGCCGTGAAACCGTGTCCGCTTTCCTGTTCGCATGCAGCGGTTTCTTTTTCTGTCATAACCGGGATTCCGGCGGAGTCGTACGCTCTGGGCTGTTTTGACTTCTTACCTTTTTTTCCTTTTTTTTTTCCGCCGCTGATCATGCGCTTCAGCAGGTAACCGGCCAGAAGTACACCGCCGGCAAGGGCCACTTTTTTGCCTATTTCCTGGCCTTGCGCCTTAATGCTGTCTACATCACCCATCAGCGCCCGCTTATATTCCTCCTTTTGTCTCTCTAAAAGGTCTCGGTCGTTATCAAAGATCGGGTTAGTTGCTTCGCTCATATGCTTTTTTCTCTTTTATCAGATTTATAGATAGTGTTTTCCAAAGCCTTGTCCGCCATATCCTGGAACACTTTCTTGTCCAGCCCCACGATCAGTACCACCAATAGGATAATGTAGATCAGTGCCACAATTCCAAAACCCCAGAAGGTGCTGTTTAGCAAGTGGTTTAGCAGCAGCCCCAGGAAAATGCTCACAAATATAACGCACATCAGCGCTGCAAATCCAAGTAAAACAAAATGCATGGTATTTACCATCACCGATTTTAGTTTTTCTTGGACCTCTAATCGTATGATATCTATACGGGTATCAATGTAACCCATCAGATTCTCGATAAGATTGGTGCTTTTCTCGCGTGTACCGTTATCAGGAATAGCCATAGTTTTACGTGCTTTTTTTGTTGCTGTTAGTGTATACGTGGGTAGGTATAAAAATTTACGCCAGGTATATCCATTGTAAATGTGTAGTACGGAATTTGAGGTATATTGTCCGTTTTTAGCTAATTTTAACAATAATCTTTTTTAAGATTCTGATTGTTTGAACCGTACCTACTACCATATTTTAGGCATTAGTCCTACAGCCACTACCCAGGAGGTGAAGGCTGCCTACAAGCGCCTTGCCGTTAAGTACCACCCGGATAAAAACCAAGGGGACACACTTGCAGAGGAAATGTTCAAGCAGATCAATGCAGCCTACCAAACCCTGTCCAATCCAAACAAAAGGGCACTGTACGACCTGCGCCTGCAGTACCAACTGGAGCGGCAGCGCGTGCTGCGCCAACAAGCCTACCAGACAGATCCGCGCTACTACCAGACACGCCGCCCAGCCGGTGTAACAGAACGTTATTACAGACCCATAAAACGGGAAACCTACAAGTTCTCGCGCAAGGACTGGTACATCACCATTGCTTTCGTGGCGGGGCTTATAACTTTTAGTTTATTGCTGAAAGTGGTAATGGACTATGTTACCGGCGAGGACAAGTATAAGACTGCCTTGACATACATGGCTGACGGTAAATACAGCAGTGCACACAGGCTTCTTTCGGATGCGATACATTTTATGCCCGAAAATGCCGACGCCTACGAGGCGCGGGCCAGCATAGAGCTGGATGTGTACGAAAATTACCCTGCCGCACTGGATGACCTGAATAAGGTGCTTAAGTTGCGCGACAGGCCGTCGGCACAAGTATACTTTATGCGGGGGCGTAGCTACCAGCAACTGGAGCAATACCAACAGGCCGAAAAGGACCTTACGCGAGCAATAGAGCTAAACGAAAATTTCTGGAGCGCTTACAGAACCAGGGGGGAGGTGCGTCTTTTTTTTCTGGGCAAGTATAAAGATGCTATCAACGACCTGACAATTTACCTTAAAAACAGCAAGCCGGGTAGCGAAAAATGGGTGACTGCGCTTACGTACCGGGGGTTTGGATACTCTGCCCTGAAAGACTTCTATGCAGCAGAGCAGGACTACAGGCTGGCGGCTGAGGTTGACAAGCAAAACGGAAGGGCTTTATACTTACTAGGTCGGAATGAGTTGGAGCAGCAGAAGTCGGACTCGGCTTGTGTGCATTTTTACCAGGCCTACCAGCTAGGCTATTCGGCGGCCCTGTTCGAGATGCGTATGAACTGCCAGGAAATGTTATCTCGGTAGCTGGGGGAAGTATAAACTTTACGCAAACAAACCGGTTTAAAACAAAAAACCCTCACCGTTTCCGGCAAGGGTTTGTAGTGGTGATGATTGGAATCGAACCAACGACACAAGGATTTTCAGTCCTTTGCTCTACCAACTGAGCTACATCACCAACTCTTTTTTGTTGCCCTTTCGTTTAAGGGTATGCAAAAGTAGTAACTAACTTTTAAGTAGCAAACATTCTTGAGAAAAATATTTTTAAATATTGCTCCTGCGTACGTTTTTCTCATTATTCTACTATCTTTAACTACAAATTAGTATGTATAACGAATAATTTGCCGTGATAATAGGAATCGAAAACATTGTCTTCTTGATTGTGGCTGCCCTCGGAATCGGGTTGTTTGTATGGCAGATCCGCAAAATCCGCAAAAACGTGCTTATGGGCCGTGATGTGGGACTATCGGATAACCCGTCTGAGCGCATCAACAAAACATTGCTGGTAGCCTTCGGGCAGCAGAAAATGTTCAAGCGCATGCTGCCTGCGGTGCTGCACCTTTTTGTGTATGTAGGCTTTCTGGTAATTAACATCGAAGTGCTGGAGATCCTGATCGACGGCATATTTGGCACGCACCGTATACTTGGCTTTGCCGGTATACTTTACAGCGGCCTGATGTTTATTAATGAGATACTGGCAGCACTGGTGATCATAGCCTGCGTTATGTTCCTGTGGAGACGTAACGTAACAAAAGTGCCACGATTAGCAGCTGGTGTGGAAATGCGTGCCTGGCCAAAGCTGGATGCCAACCTTATCCTGATCACGGAGATTGTTTTGATGATCGCCCTATTCGCTTTCAATATCTCAGACCTGAAACTGGCGCAGTTGCGCGGTACACACATAGCAGGAGTTTACCCGGTAAGCTCCATGTTTGTGGATATACTGGGCAGTGACCCGGATAACCTGTACGTGATCGGCAGAGTGGGCTGGTGGTTCCACATACTGGGCATACTTGCCTTTATGAACTACCTGCCAAGCTCCAAGCACTTCCACATTATCATGGCTTTCCCGAACGTATACTACTCCAAGCTATTGCCAAAGGGTAAGTTCACGACCAACGCCGCCATCACCCACGAGATAAAGGCCATGCTGGATCCAAGCTACCAGCCGCCTGCCCCGGAGGTAGATGCGGAGGGCAACCCGGTAATGCAGCGCTTCGGTGCAAAAGACGTGGAAGACCTGACCTGGAAACAGCTGATGGACTCTTATACTTGTACCGAATGTGGCCGCTGTACTTCTGTTTGTCCGGCTAACATTACGGGCAAGTTGCTTTCGCCACGCAAGATCGTGATGGACACCCGCGACAGGATGGAAGAGAAAGGGGAGCACCCGGCTATCTTTAAGCCAAACCACTACAAGGAAATGGGTGTGGAGCGCGTGGATACGACAGAGGAAAAGACCCTGCTTCGCGGCTACATTACGCCGGAAGAACTGTGGGCCTGCACCAGCTGTAATGCCTGCGTGGAGTCTTGCCCGGTAAACATAGACCAGCTTTCCACGATCATGGACCTGCGCCGCTACCTGGTGCTGGAGGAGTCTGCTGCGCCGGCCTCGCTTAACGCTATGTTTACCAACATCGAGAACAACGGAGCCCCATGGGCCTTCTCGCCTGCAGACCGCTTTAACTGGGCCGATGAGTTGTATGTACCTAGTAAAAATTAATTTTTAGACACAAGACACAAGATGTAAGACACAAGACTGTGGGAATGACAAAAAGATTTTAAAAGTCTTGTGTCTTGTGTCCTTTGTCTTGCGTCCCTTTTCAATAATCAGATGGAAGAGAATAAAAGATTAGTAAAAGTGCCTACCATGGCCGAGATGGCTGCCAATGGCGAGGAGCCGGAGGTATTGTTTTGGGTAGGCTGTGCCGGCGCTTTCGACGACCGCTATAAAAGAGTAACCCGTGCCTTTGTACAGATTCTGGAGCACGTGGGTGTAAAGTATGCCGTATTGGGTACCGAAGAGAGCTGCACCGGCGACCCGGCCAAGCGTGCCGGCAACGAGTTCCTGTTCCAGATGCAAGCGCTTACCAACATTGAGGTACTGAACGCCTACAACGTGAAAAAGATTGTAACGGCTTGCCCGCATTGCTTTAACACGATCAAAAACGAGTACCCTGATCTGGGTGGTAACTATGAGGTTATCCATCACTCTACTTTCCTGCAACAGTTAATTAACGAGGGCAAGGTAAAAGTACAAGGCGGTGAGGAGTTCAAAGGCAAACGCATCACATTCCACGACTCCTGCTACCTGGGCCGTGCCAACGATATTTACGAGGCGCCACGCGATGTGCTGGCAGCCCTGGATGCTGACCTGGTGGAGATGAAACGCAGCCGTGCCAACGGTTTATGCTGCGGTGCCGGCGGTGCCCAGATGTTTAAAGAGCCGGAGCCAGGTACTAAAGATGTCAACATAGAAAGAACTGAGGAGGCACTGGCCACTTTAGGCGCTGGCAACGGTGTAATTGCCACTGCATGCCCGTTCTGTATGGTGATGATGAACGATGGCGTAAAGAACAAGGAGCAGGAAGAAACCGTAAAGGTTTTTGATATCGCTGAACTGATTGCGCAGGCCGAAGGGCTTACAAAGTAAATTGCTACATTGTTAAATTGTTTAATTGTTGATTTTCCACAGAGAGTTTGCATGTATACCTGATCTAATTGAAGTATAGGCACGTCTCAAAGTATAGCTTACAGCCATTTAACCATTCAACAGTTTAGCCATTTAACAATCAACAATCAACAAATATCATGTATATTCCGTTTGACGAGTTGCAGCCGCAAGCCCGGCTCTGGATCTATCAGGCTAACCGCGCCCTTACAGCGCAGGAGCAGGATGAAATAAAACCACTTTTAGAACGTTTTGCTACTGAGTGGAGTAGCCATGGAAAAGGCCTCCAGGCCTCGGCAGATTTGCTGCACAATCGCTTTCTGGTTATTGGCAACAACGAGTCGGCTACCGCAGCCAGCGGGTGCTCCATTGACGCATCTGTGAGGTTTGTCCGGGAGTTGGAGCAACGTCTGGGCGTTACTTTTTTTGACAGGTCGCAGCTGGCTTTTTGGGAAGAAGGGGAGGTTATAACAGTGCCATTGACCGAAATGAAGACGAAAGTAGCTTCTGGCAATATTAACAAGGATACTTTATACTTTGATACACTGGTGAACAACTTTGAAGAGTTGCAGCAAGCATGGCCTAAGCCTGCCGGCAGCAGCTGGCTTGCAAAGTATTTCTGATCAGGACAACCCTAACATTTACTTGCTCATGCATCAAAAACTACAGACAAAGTCTCTGGCAATTACACTAAAACTAATTAGTTTGTGCCTGGTGCTGGTTTTTATACTTAGCGCTTGCGGTGCCGGAAGGTATATTAGCAGAGGCGATAAAAAGTTTGGGGCGGAAGAATATGAGCGGGCAATAGAGTTTTACAAGCAGGGTTTAAGCAAAGCCGATAACCCAGGCGAGGTAAACTATAAGATAGCGGAGGCCTACCGCCTGTCTAACCGTTTGGCACAGGCCGAGCCATACTATAAAGCAGCCCTTGATAACAAATACAGAAAAGAGGATGCATTCTTCTATTACGGTTTGGCGCTTAAGGCGAACGGCAATTACGAAGAGGCACTCAACCAGTTTGAGGATTACCTGAAACTTGGTGCCAACCCGCAACTTAAATCCAGGGCAGCCCGCGAAGTGGAGAACTTCAGTACCCTGAGCGATATTTTACGAAAGGCACCGCGCTATGAGATCCAGAACCTGGAAGCCTTAAATACCGAGGCATCTGAGTTTGGCCCCTATGTGATGAACAATGAGCTGGTGTTTTCCTCGACGCGTGGTCCAGGCAAAACTTACCTGGGCAACGGCGAGGGCTTCATCGATATTTTTGCAACCACCCTTACCGATTCGGCTGCTGCGCTTGGCGGTGCCGTCAGAAAATTTGACGGTATAAACATGGAGGGTATACACGATGCCCTGACCACTTTTGCCAACGAAGGCCGCACCATGGTTTTTGCCCGCGGCAACGAGGGTAATAAAAAAGGCCGTCAGAATGTGGACCTGTTTATAACCCATTTTCGCTCAGGTTCATGGAGCGAACCGGAACTACTCAGAATAAACGATCCGCGTGCCTGGGATTCGTCTCCGGCCTTTTCGCCGGATGGCAGAACGTTATACTTCTCATCGGATAGAAAAGGCGGTTTGGGCGGCAATGACATTTATAAATCTACTTTAGATGCCAATGGCCGGTTTAGCGCACCAGAGAACCTTGGCCCAGGTATAAACACACCCGGAAACGAAAGCTTTGTGTATGTAGGTCCGGATGGTACGCTTTACATTGCCTCGGATGGCTTGCCGGGATTGGGCAATTTAGACCTGTTCCGTGTGGAAAACGGAGTGCCGGTAAACATGGGTGCGCCTGTAAACTCGCCAAGTGATGATTTTGGCATCTTTTTAAAGAACGACAATACCGGTTTCTTTGCCTCTAACCGCGATGGCGGCAAAGGCGGCGATGATTTATACTATCTGGCCAGAACAAAGCGCAAAACAGTTAATTTCTTTGTAGATGGCACATTGTACCAGTTGCGCGAAGGGGCTAAGCAGCGCACCTCTGTAGTCAACCACCCGGTTACGCTGCAGGACGAGCAAGGCAACAAGCTGCGCACTGCCACCACCGATGCAAACGGTCAGTTTGACTTTGCCCTGGATACAGCTTCAACTTACTTCCTGGTATCTGAAAAGCCCGGTTTCTTTACAGCCCGTCAGCGCATTACCACAGTGGGTAAAATGCCAGCTCAGGACCAGCTTACAGAAGAAGAAAATGAAGTGCGCCTGACAGCAACACTGGTATTAAATGAGATTGTGAAAGAGAAAGCCATTGTGCTGGAGAACATTTTCTACGATTTCGACAAAGCCAACATCAGACCGGATGCAGCCATTGAACTGGATAAGCTGGTGCAGGTACTAAACGATAACCCGAGTATCTCCATCGAACTTAGCTCACACACCGACTCCCGTGGCAGCGACGCCTATAATCAGGACCTGTCGCAACGCCGTGCCGAGTCTGCGGTGGAATACATTATATCAAAAGGCATAGACCGTTCGCGCATTACGGCAAAAGGCTATGGTGAGAGCAGGCCGGTTGTGAAGAACGCCACTACAGAAGAAGAGCATCAGCGCAACCGCCGTACCGAATTCAAGGTGGTGCGTATACAAGAGTAATCAGTGTAGCGCTACATAAGAGAGCCGCATAAGTTTATACTTGTGCGGCTCTTTTGGTTTTGTGTGAGTATGATATTTCTTTCTAGCTTCTGTTCATCCTCAGTTATACTTATCAATAGTTTCATCTCAGGTTTTGGTGCGCTCAAGGCCGCGTGGCCTCGTTTCTCTGTATCGCCGCTGTGTTCCCTCCTGCGCCGGGGGCGCTGCCGCTTGCGCGATACCGGATCTCACAAGGCGACTCAACAGAGAAACTGGGATTGACACTTCTTGGTAATCGCCTGTCACAACTGGCATAAAGTATATATCAGTAATGCCAAAAACTCCCCTCCTTGGACAATCGAGAACGAGAGTTCGAAGATTGCGAGCGTAGCTCTGAGGGGGTTGGGGGTGGTTTGACCCGGTAATACCAGACACTCGCAGGAGCTTCGCACGCTGCGAGGTCCTTTAACTTTGGCAATTTTGAGGGCCACGCGACCTGCCCGAAGAACGACCTCAACAATGAAACTTACATCTCAATTCAGCAATGGCCTAGATTCCCCTCTCGAGAGGGGTAGGGGTGTGTCAATTGTTTACAACTCACTTCCCAAACCTATACTTCAGCCCAAAGCCCACATTATTCAGTCTGTTTAGCGGCACATGCTTGTCGTAATCTGTTTTATACCCTGCAAAGGCGTGGCGATAATCCAGGGATAGCGCCAAAGGGACTTTAGTAAACGAGTACTCAATACCGACACTGAACACGCCTACAAGGTTAGTTGCCAGAGCTTGCTTCTCGCCATACCTGTTAAACTCAGTTCCTGTTATACCCAACCCTATACCTGCGTAAGGCCTTAACCGTTTGGATGTAAGCAATTGTGGTTGCCACACATATTGCAGGGATGCCATGTAGCCCCTGTTGTAGTTTATTGAGCCAACCTGCGCTTCCAGAGCAGATTCCGGGCTGATAAAATGCTTGGCCGTAAAACTTAGCTCCGAGCCATACGCAGGAGAAGGCGACAACCTGAGGCCAATAGCTGTTTTATAAGGTGCAATGGCGTTAGGCTTAGAGGTAGGGGCATCGTCGGTTTGAGCCATTAAAGGAGTAGAGAGC
Source organism: Pontibacter sp. GD7 (assembly GCF_058216375.1). Lineage (NCBI taxonomy): Bacteria > Pseudomonadati > Bacteroidota > Cytophagia > Cytophagales > Hymenobacteraceae > Pontibacter > Pontibacter sp. GD7. The sequence continues at coordinate 376,585 of NZ_JBYZMP010000001.1, forward strand.
AGCGTTAAGGCACACAGAACGGGGTACAAGCGTTTGTTTTTCATAAGTATAAGTTTGTTAGGTGAATGGAATATATGATAAACCCGATACTGTTGTGAATATTGTATTGCCTTTGAAAAAAGTATAAAAAACAGGGGGCGGTGTTTAATAGCAGGAATAAGCTGTGCCGATATACCACTAATCCCGCCAGCTTTGTTAAATTTGTAAGCAAATCATCCAAGACTATGGAAGAAAACAGATATTTGCGCCGCGGCGTCTCTGCCTCTAAGGAAGATGTGCACAACGCCATCAAGAACATCGACAAAGGACTTTTCCCGAAAGCTTTCTGTAAGATCATCCCCGATATACTTACCGGCGACCCCGAGTACTGCGCTTTGATGCATGCCGACGGAGCCGGAACCAAATCGTCGTTGGCTTATATGTACTGGAAAGAAACCGGCGACATGAGTGTGTGGAAAGGCATTGCCCAGGATGCCGTTGTGATGAATACCGACGACCTGCTTTGCGTGGGAGCCACCGACAATATCCTGCTATCATCAACCATAGGCCGCAACAAGAATTTGATACCCGGCGAGGTGATTGCCGCCATTATTAACGGTACAGAAGAGGTGCTGCAGATGCTGCGCGATAATGGTGTGGGTATTTACAGCACAGGCGGCGAAACCGCTGATGTAGGCGACCTGGTGCGCACCATTATAGTGGATAGTACCGTAACGGCACGTATGCGCCGCGACGAGGTAATCTCTAATGATAATATTCAGGCTGGCGATGTAATTGTGGGCTTCTCTTCGTCGGGGCAGGCCACTTATGAAACCGAGTATAATGGCGGCATGGGTAGCAATGGCCTTACCTCGGCACGCCACGATGTGTTCCATAGGTATTTGGCAGCATCTTACCCCGAGAGTTACGACCCTGAGTTGCCAGCCGACCTGGTATATTCTGGTAGCCACAGGCTAACCGATATTGACAGGGAGACAGGCATGGAAGTGGGCAAGCTGGTACTTTCGCCAACCCGTACTTATGCGCCTATTGTAATGGAGATACTAAAACAGCACCGCCAGCACATACACGGCATGGTGCATTGCAGCGGAGGTGCCCAAACTAAAGTACTTCACTTTACCGATAAGGTACATATTATAAAAAATAACCTGTTTCCGGTGCCGCCGCTGTTCCGTATTATACAGGAGCAAAGCCACACCGACTGGAAAGAGATGTACAAGGTGTTTAACATGGGCCACCGCCTGGAGATTTACCTGCCGCAGCAATACGCCCAAAGCCTGATCGACATCTCGAAAGCGTTTGGAGTGGATGCGCAAGTTATTGGCCATGTAGAGGCAAGCGAGCGCAACGTGCTTACCATACGTAGCGACAAAGGCGAGTTTTACTACGAAGGATAATCAAGTATAAACCTATACTTTTGAAAGCCACAGGTGCATAGCCTGTGGCTTTTTTTGTTTAGGGCGATGTTACTTTAGCGACTCTTAATAGTTAGAAACCTTGCTGAAAGTGCCTTTTAAAAAGCTTTAGTAGGATAAAAAGCATAACACAGGATGCAACCACATGTTACCTTAAATGCCGAATATTCCTTAATATATATGATTTACCCTATGTATTTTTGACCTCTAAAAACTTGAACAAACTATTCATGAAAAAACAAACTTTTACCCCCCCCCCATTTTAGTGCTCCGTGGCTAAGGCTGCTCCTCGTATTCTTACTATCTTCTAGCGTAGCCCTGTGGGGCTGTGACAAAACCAAAGAGGGTGTGCAACCCGACAGCATACGCATTACGCAGGTGCAGAACGCGAAATCTGGAAAAGAGAAAGAAGCCAAAGACGATAAGTACAAGACCGACAAAACCGGCCAGTACGTGAGCAAGGATGTGCAGGTACCGGACTATGGCGGCAAAGAACGACCTACAAGGCCGAAGTATGATTTTAGGGATTACTCGTCTGCGCAGATGGCAGCCTACTCTGCCCAATGTGTAGATTGTGAAGTAATCGCACCTGCCCCAGAGGAACCGTGCTGTGGCGGCGGCGGAAGTTCACCAACACCTACAACTATTACTTTCGACTTCATTAGTTCAGAAGATATTGGAGATTATGGGAATTTTCCTGCAAATCCTGATAATTTTATACAAGATCTTAAAGTAATAAAAGGTAGCTCATCAACAATTAATACAAGTGATTTGCCTGGTTATTATAAAATACCTGCTGACTTAAATAGAGGTGCAGGAGGCAAGTATATATATTTGTGCTATACACGAAATCCTGATGCTGTAAAAGGATCATCTAGGTGGGTGGATGATGCAGATCTAGGTAAAACCAAGCCTATACGAGGTATAGTTGTTATTAGTCATCCAATTAATCAGAGACCGCAATTCTATGATCAGGGCTTGGTTCCTATTGAAGTAAAGGATCCGCTTGGCTATCATATGGCAGAGCTCAATGATGGAGCAGGTGGTAACTATATTTATGCATATCAAGCTAAGTCAAATAGTACAAGACTTCCTGTAAAACAGGTAGGAGTTATTTATGGAAATAGTGCTTCCATACAACCGCCATCGCCATGGGAAAGAGTAGGTTCAGACTTGAATGAAGGAGCAGGGGGAGATTATATATACTTCTGTGTAAGATATTAAAACTATATAAGCGTGGTAAATATTTTAGAATGTTGTGATTTTAAAATCTTTACCATGCTTATCAACCTTAATAAAAAATATATGAAAGCATTAATTTTAGCTATTTTAATTTGTTTATCCCCTTTGCTTGCAAATGCCCAGCATATTTCTTTACCTGATTCTACAGAGAAAAGAACATTCGTTGGTATAGGATTAAGCAACACAGTTTATCAAGCAGAAGGGGAACCTAAATATAGGTTTGTTGGAGGCGTGATGCCAATAGTCACGTTACACTTCGGTTATTGGCTTAGTAAAAGGTCAAGTATACAAGCTGGGTTAGGTTATGGAATTAGCGAAGGAAAAAGCTCCACTAACAGATATGTATCCAAAGATAGTGTATTTGCCGTTACCACTACTCAAATGACCAAAGCACTTGTGTTGCCGGTTACTTTTAAATTCACACCTTTTGATTTACACAAGCGACTGCAGCTTTATGGTAATGCTTCTTTTACTCCAGTTCTCGCTCGTATAAAAGCACAAGAAGACGAAATCTATAAAGGTTCTACCACCAAAATATATGATGAATATAAGTCAAGTTTAACTTTAATTGCGACTGCTGGATTAACTTTAAATTATAGGCTTAATAAGCACCTTGACATATATACAGATGGAATATTGTTCTATCATAATTTCGGCTTCAAAAGACCAGATAGAAGATGGATCGAAGATGTTTCGGCAAGCATAGGAGTAAATTATAGACTCTAGTCTAAATAAAGCTGGCACAATAATTGGCTTAGCGGAAGTATAAGCAAAAACCTATACTTCAGATGAAAAAGCTTCTACTTCCGCTATTGCTTGTGCTGCTAGCCTTGCCGGTGTTTGCGCAAACTGCTGTACTTACCTTTACCGCCGAGCGTGGCGAGGTGTTCCACGTAAAACTGAACGATAAAACAGTTAACCACTCTGCAACAAACTTTGTGCGTATTGCCCCCATCAGGCCGGGCAGGCATTATGTAGAGCTAAGTATAAAAACACGGCAGGGCGTATACCAAATGGGGCAACGCATTGTAGTGCCAGCCGGCGTAGAGGCTAACTATGCTGTGCGTACAGCCGGCAGAAGTGGCAAAGCTTATCTGCGCCTGATCAGCGAAGTGCCTTTAGCACCCCCAGTAGTAATTAGACCGCAGCCTCGCTACCCCGACCGCCACGACGATTACGACCGCGACCACCGCTACGAGCCTATACCTCCCCGCCACGATGATCGCTACGGCAGCAACTGCCGAAACCTGATGACAGCCCACGAAATAGACCGCCTGCTACAAACCATGCGCAGCCGCGACTTCGAGAGCACCAAACTAAGTATAGCCCGCGACGCCGTGCGCAACGCCAGCATCCTAGCCGACGACCTGAAATGGGTGCTACAGCAGTTCGACTATGAAACCACCCGCGTAGAGTTCGCCAAATACGCCTACGACTACCTCTGCGACCGTGAGCACTTCTACTACATCTACGACCTGTTTAAGTTCGATAGTAGCGTGCAGGAGCTGGAGCGGTATACTGGGAGGAGGTAATTTTGAATGAGTGGGTGAGTGAATGAGTGAATTTTTGCAGGTGTAATAACCCACCCCTGTAGAGCTACGCTCGCTAGCTCAAAACTCCCGTTTCGGCTAATCCAGAGGAGGGGAATTTTCTTGCAGACAATATTTTGCTAGAGTATCAGTGTTAGAGTCAATATTTTACTCGGAGAAGAACCAATGTAAACATTAAAGTTTGAAGCATACTCGAAAAGGAGATTCCCCTCCTCGGAGGGGCTAGGGGTGGGTTATTACACTTGCCGATCAATGCTCCATAACAACAACAACAACAACAACAATGGCAGACAAAATTCTCATCCCTGCCGATGCTTGATTACCCATGCCTCAATCTCACGCAGCACATTAGGCAAATCTTGTTTTACAGCTGCATCATCAAACCGAAGAAAATTGACCCCGAGGCTTTCCAACTTAGTTTGCCTAGCGCAGTCTTCTTTATACTTGTAGTCGTGGCTATCGCCATCTATCTCAATAGCTAACATTAAATCTTTACAGTAGAAATCAACAATATAACTACCCAAAGGCTTTTGCCTATCGAAGTCCAGCCCGAGCAGCTGCTTATTTTTCAGCTCATTCCATAGTAGTACTTCTGCTAATGTGCTGCTCTGGCGAAGTTGTTTTGCAAGCTCTTTTAAGTATGGCTTGTAGGGGATTATTGGGCGTTTCATCTGGGTTCGATTGACCCACCCCTAACCCCTCCGAGGAGGGGAATTGTTCCCGGATTGCAGCAACTTTTTTCAAGTTTAATTTCTTGGCATGGGTAACGTGCTTAATGAAATCAAAATTGAAGCGTGAGCCAAAATTCCCCTCCTCGGAGGGGTTAGGGGTGGGTTATTACACCTGCCAAACAACAAAAAAGCCGCCCAAGGACCATCTCCCAAGGCGGCTTCAATGCTTTATAGGCATCGAGCAAATTCACTCATTCACTCACCCACTCATTCAAAATTATTACCTCAACCTGTCTACAGACCTAACCAGGTCCTCGTCGCGTTTGATGAAGCGGTTAGCCAGAGCATTTAGCAGCAGGCCCAGCATAGGCAGGTAAAAACCGGCTTCGTAAGCACCGTTGTTATCGGCTTTTACCAGCTCAGCGCCAACATAGGCCGCATAGTAAAACGATGTGCCCAGCAAAGCAGCCAGTACCAGTGTGTTTAGCAGGCCAAGTTTCATTTGGTTCAGGCGGTTCTTGAACTGGAAGGTTTCGTACAGCGCGATTACGGCAGCGGCAATGGCCAGCATCCCAATAGCCATGGCGCTTTTTACAGGCGTACCTTCAGCGGCATCGGCAGGCATAAATGATTTTATGTTCCAGGCGGTAAGCACAACTTCCTCGCCGGTAGTGGCATCAGTCTTAGACCAAAGCGGTAAAAACAGCATGGCAACCATCGATAGCACCAGCAGGAACAGAAATACGGATTGAATTCTTTGTATCATAAAGGGGTTAATTTAACTTGCAATGAGTTACAAAATTAGACAAAGACCTGTAAAACCAAAACATAGATGAGCACAGCATACATCGTTGATATACTTCGTACGCCGGTTGGCAAGTTTGCCGGCACGCTTAGCAGTGTAAGGCCAGACGATATGGCGGCACTGGTAATGAAGGAAATAGTAGCCCGTAACCCTAACCTAGACCCGGCTCTGATAGAGGATGTGGTGATGGGAGCAGCCAACCAGGCCGGCGAAGACAACCGTAACGTTGCGCGAATGGCCCTTTTACTGGCTGGTTTGCCGATGGAGATCGGGGGCGTTACCGTTAACAGACTTTGCGCTTCTGGTTTGCAGTCCATAATCGATGCCAGCCGTGCCATTACCTGCGGCGACGGCGAAGTATACCTGGCCGGTGGTGTAGAAAGTATGACCCGTGCCCCGTTTGTAATGGCAAAATCTGAAACAGCTTTTGGCCGCACTCCTGAGATTTACGACACTACCATTGGCTGGCGTTTTACCAATCCAGCACTGTCGCAGTTGCATTACCCGTTTGCCATGGGCGAGACAGCCGAGAATGTGGCAGAGCGCTTCGGCATTTCACGTGAAACCCAGGACGAGTTTGCCTATCAGTCGCAGGTAAAGTATAAAGCAGCCGCTGAGGCAGGTAAGTTTAGAGACGAGATAGTGCCGGTGCGCATTCCGCAGCGCAAAGGCGACGACATTATTTTCGATACAGATGAGCACCCGCGTTTGTCATCTCTGGAGAAGCTGGCAGAACTGAAGCCAGCTTTCAAGAAAGGCGGTTCCGTAACGGCTGGTAATTCATCGGGTATTAACGATGGGGCGGCTGTTTCCATCATTGTAAGTGAAGAGATGCTGAAGCGGTATAATCTAACTCCAATGGCACGTGTGGTATCGGCAGCAGTAGCTGGCGTAGACCCGGCGCATATGGGTATGGGGCCAGTGCCTGCTACCCAGAAAGCTCTGAAGCGTGCCGGCCTAAGTATAAACGACATCGGTTTGGCAGAGATAAACGAGGCTTTTGCAGCGCAAGCTGTTCCATGTATGCAGCAACTGGGCATCAACCCGGATATTGTGAACGTGAACGGCGGCTCTATTGCCATTGGTCACCCGCTTGGTGCAAGCGGCACACGTATATCTGCCACTTTGCTGCACGAAATGAAGCGCCGCAGCGATGTAAAGTATGGTCTGGCAACCATGTGCGTGGGCGTTGGCCAAGGCGTTGCCGTCATCTACGAGAAAGTATAAATTCCGGACCTCGCAGCGCGCGCAGCTCCTGCGAGCGTCTACCACAGAAAGCCTGCTCTGGAAACAGGGTGGGCTTTTTACGTTTTATTTGGTCCTTGCCCAATCCTGAAGCAAGCAAATAGATCAGCCAACGATTGTCATCCCCCTTCCCCCTTCAAAGGGGGACTTTTAGTGCGAGTATAAAAAACACAATTTATACATTCAGCTTTTCATGTAATCAGCCAATACCACTAAGCAGCAATTACGGAAAATCACGATACCCAAAAAGTCCCCCTTTGAAGGGGGCAGGGGGATGAATTACACCTGTGAACTTCATATTGCCTAAATTATGAAAGGGCAATGATCTATACCTAAGAGCCTTCTGGTTCCATTGCATTCAAAAACCTTAATATCAAATTTATCCGGTTTTGGCACAGCCTTTGCAAATACACCAGCAGAACTAAATTCTAAAGCTCATGAAAAAGATATGGATGATGGCATTAGTGGCTGTAATGGCTTTTGCAAGCCAGAATGCAATGGCGCAAGGGCAGGGTAACGGTAAGCACAAAGGAAAAGCAAAAGGCAGACCTTCGTTTGTAGACGAGAAGCACCGCGCCCATGCCGAGTGGAAACGTGAGCAGGCCTACGAGAAAGAATACAGAAAAAAAGATAAGAAATACGAGAAGGATGACGACATCTGGGCCAGACGCCGGGACGAAGACCGAAGGCGCGATGACGACCGCTGGGAGAGAAGTCGCCGCGAAGATGACCGAAGACGTGATGACGATAGAAGAAGAGATGATGAACGTTGGGAGAGAAGTCGCCGGGAAGAGAGCCGACGAAACGAAAGCCCTACGCTAGGCGATATCTTGCGTGGCAAAGGACAGACACAGAACAGATAATACCTAATCAGTTTTACATACACCCTTATACCCGCACATGCCGCAAGCGTGTGCGGGTTTTATTTTATACCTTTGTTACATGCGGTATTTTTTAGAGATAGCCTATGATGGAGGGCGTTTTCATGGTTGGCAGGTGCAGCCCAATGCCTTAAGTGTGCAGGAGGTGCTGGAAGACAGCCTGAGCAAGATATTGCGTGAGCCGATCAGTACAACAGGAAGCGGCCGCACAGACACGGGTGTGCATGCTAGTCAGCAATTTGTACACTTCGATACGGCGCAGCAGCTAGACCCGCAGCACGTAGTGTACCGCCTTAATCGCCTTCTTCCGGATGACATTGCCGCACGCAGTTTATACCTGGTAACCGACGAGGCGCATGCCCGCTACGATGCCTTTGCCCGCACTTACCATTACCACATCAGCTTTACTAAAAACCCGTTTAAGCGCCACTACGCCTGGTACCATAGCAAGCCATTAGATGTGGATAAGATGAACGAGGCAGCGGCTATACTTTTAAAGTATGAGGATTTCACTACCTTCAGCAAAGTAAAAGGCGACACCAAGCACTACCGTTGCAACATGTACGAGGCTGTATGGCAACAGCAGGGCGAGGAGCTCATGTTCACGATCAGGGCCAACAGGTTTTTGCGTGGCATGGTGCGTTTGGTAGTAGGTGCTTTGGCAGATGTGGGCAGAGGCAAGCTGACTATGCAAGCCTTTGAGCAAATCATCGCCAGCCAGGACAGGAGCAAAGCAAGTGGGGCCGCGCCAGCCGAGGGTTTATACTTAGCCAAAGTAGAGTACCCGGAGCATATTTTCAGAACATCACCCTAAAACAAAAAAATATACAATATGCAACTTGAAGAGGACCATCTGGGGCCGCATTTAAATGGTAAGCACCTGCGGCCAGAGAGTTTAATGATGAGTTACGGGTACAACCCCGAGTGGTCGGAAATGGCAGTGAAGGCCCCGATCTACCAAACCTCCACCTTTGTTTTTAAGAATGCCGAAGAGGGCAAAGCTTTCTTCGAACTGGCTTATGGCCTGCGTGAGAAAGGTGCCGAAGAGCAACTGGGCCTTATCTATAGCCGCCTGAACAACCCTGACCTGGAGATTCTGGAGAACCGCCTGCGCCTGTGGGATGAAGCAGAAGACTCAGCGGTTTTTGCCAGTGGTATGGCGGCCATCAGTACAACCCTGCTTGCCCTGCTTAAGCCCGGCGACGTGATTCTGCACAGCGAACCTATCTACGGTGGCTCGGATTACTACATCAAAAACATCCTGCCAAAGTTTGGCATCCAAAGTATAGGCTTCCAAGCCAGCGCAACAGCCGAAGAGGTTTCGAAACTGCTCGACGAGTCTGGCGCAGCCGATAAGCTGGCTATGGTCTACATCGAAACACCTGCCAACCCAACTAACCACCTTGTAGACATTGAAGCCTGCGCAGAACTAGCCAAAAAACACTCTACAGAAGATAAAAAAGTGCTAGTGGCTGTGGATAACACCTTTTTGGGGCCAGTTTTCTCGCACCCACTTAAGCATGGCGCTGACCTTGTGCTATACTCTGCCACAAAGTATATCGGAGGCCACTCCGACCTTATCGCCGGTGCCTGCACAGGCTCTGCCGAACTGCTAAAAGCGGTAAAAGGCATGCGCACGTTTACCGGCTCCATGGCTAGCCCCTGGACGGGTTGGATGCTGATGCGAAGCCTTGAAACCCTGAAGATACGTATGGAGGCGCAAAGCCGTGGGGCAGAAACAGTAGCCGCATACCTGAAGCAGCACCCGAAAGTAGATAAAATCTATTACCTCGGCGACCTGCAGGACAACCCACAGCAGCAGGCTATTTACGAGAAGCAGTGCACCGCAGCAGGCTCGATGATCTCTTTCGACATAAAGGGTGGCGAGAAAGAGGCCTTTAAGTTTCTGAACAGCCTGAAACTGATAAAGCTGGCCGTAAGCTTAGGCGGCACCGAGTCGCTGGCCGAGCACCCTGCCTCCATGACCCACTCTGATATCGCCCCGGCTGATCGTGCCCACATGGGTATTGGCGAAGGGATGGTGCGTATCTCGGTAGGCGTGGAGCACCCTGACGATATTATCTCGGATATTGAGCAGGCTCTGGCTAAAGTATAAGTTTCGAGTTCTGAATTCTGAGGCTTGAGTTTAGAAATTGCCGGTACCAGTTTTTGGTGCCGGCAATTTTTGTTTAGGGTTTGTCCTTTAACTTCTGGCCCCATATTTCTAGAACTTATAATCGTCAATCAATCCTCTCATTGTTTAGCACGCCCTTGCTGAAGCCAGCTTTTCGCCTCGCCGGCTGGGCCTTACTTTTCTCCTTGATGGGGGTAGGGGCCCTCGATAAAGAGAAAAATAAGCAAAAGAATCAAGACGATTTTGAACTCGCTGAACGCTCAAACAAAAAATCGTCGGTGGTGCACATGGCCTGAGACCTTACGATGTAGCAGTTATGATTTTTATACTTGCCTTCCAGTTGTGATAACCGCTTACGAAGAAGTGTCCATCCCAGTCCTTGGACTGAGCGCCTCGAGAGGTTCCGGTGACGAGCGCAAGCGAGGCATTGCGACGTCAGGAGCAAAGGAAGCTAAGAGGGCCCCTACCCCCAGCCGCGCGATGGCCAAGGACGAGGCCACGCGGCCTTGAGCGCACCAAAACAAACTATAAAACTTTAGGCAAGTAAGACTAAGGAAGAGGGGTAGCTAGAAAGATCAGACAATTTACTCAAATCAATCTACTCCGATTAGAAGTATAAATCCTGCCCATCCATAAATCCTGAAAATCCTGATCCAAAACCATTAACTTTGCAGCCGGTTAAAAGCAAAGGCACGTACAAAATAAACTGTACGTTTGCCACAAACACCTAACCCGCATACAATTTGGAAGAAAAGCCAAAAAATACCGGTAAAGTATTCGATTCAGACGTTTTAAAACGGCTGTTCATGTTCGTGAAGCCCTATATCGGCATCTTTTACTTTATTGTGTTCCTTACCTTTGCTTCGGCTATACTTGCCGCCGTGCGCCCTTTCCTGATCCAGTATACCGTAGACAACGAGATTCTGCAGAACGACTGGGATGGTCTGAACCGCATGTTTGTGATTTTGGCCGTGCTGCTGGTGGTGCATGCCGTGGTGCAATACCTGCATACTTATTTTGCTGGTTGGCTAGGGCAGCACGTGGTGCGCGACATCCGCATTAAACTCTACCGCCATATCCTGGACCTGCGCCTGAAATTCTTCGACAGAACCCCGATCGGTACACTGGTTACCCGCAACGTGTCGGACGTGGAAACGCTGTCGGATGTATTTAGTGAGGGTCTGGCCGCCATGATAGGCGATATTCTGCAGTTGGTGTTTATTGTAGGCTTCATGTTCTACATCGACTGGGAACTGACACTGGTAAGTCTTTCTACCTTCCCGCTCATGTTGATAAGCACCTACATTTTCAAGGAGAAGATAAAGGCTACTTTTCAGGAGGTGCGCACTGCCGTGGCGAGGCTGAACTCCTTTGTGCAGGAGCATATCACTGGTATGAGCATCGTGCAGATCTTCAACAACGAAGACCGCGAGATGGAGAAGTTCAAGGAGATTAACAAAGAGCATACACGCGCCAACGTGCGGTCTGTTTTATACTACTCCATATACTTTCCGGTGGCCGAGATCATAGGCGCTGCGGGCTTAGGCTTGCTGGTGTGGTACGGCGCACACGGCGTTATCGACGATGATACCTCACTGGGTACGTTGATGGCCTTTATACTTTACATCCAGATGTTCTTCAGGCCAATACGCATGATCGCTGACCGCTTTAACACCTTGCAGTTGGGCGTAGTTAGCACAGAGCGTTTGATGAAGTTGCTGGATAGCAAAGAGATGATTGCCGACAATGGCAGCTATGCTCCAGAGAAAATTAAAGGCAATGTTAAGTTCGACCATGTGTGGTTTGCTTATAACGAAGAGGAGTGGGTGCTGCGTGATATCTCGTTTGAAGTGAAAGCCGGTGAAACAGTTGCCTTTGTGGGTGCCACTGGTGCCGGTAAAACATCGGTTATCAACCTGCTGAACCGCTTCTACGAGATCAACAAAGGGCACATTATTATAGATGGCCACGACCTGCAGGAGTATGACCTGAGCGTGTTGCGTCACCATATTGGTGTAGTGTTGCAGGATGTGTTTTTATTCTCAGGCACTATTGCCGATAACATTAGCCTGGGCAACAAAGCCATAACCGAAGAGCAGATGTGGCATGCCGCCGACCTGGTAGGGGCGCGTAAATTCATAGAGCGTTTGCCAGGTGGCCTGCATTATAAAGTGATGGAGCGAGGTGCTACCTTATCGGTGGGGCAACGACAGCTTATCTCATTTGTGCGCGCCATGGTGTATAACCCCGAGATCATCATCCTCGACGAGGCTACCTCCAGCGTTGACTCTGAAACCGAAGAACTGATACAGTACGCCATAGAACAGTTGATGCAAGGCCGTACCTCCATTGTAATTGCCCACAGGCTAAGCACCATCCAGAAGGCAGATAAAATTATTGTGCTTGACAGGGGCGAGCTGAAAGAGATGGGCAACCACGAAGAACTTTTGCAAAAGAACGGATACTATGCACAGCTGCACCAAATGCAGTATAAGAACATGATCGATTTATGAAGAAATTTTTCTACATCTTAGTTGGCTTCGGCGTTGTGTTGCTGGTGCTTTATACTTACCTCGGTGGTTTTACGGCTCCTGATGTAAAAACCGTAATCTCAGAAACCAGGCATGTGGTGGGCATCCCGTTCGAGGGCTCTATTGAAGACGAAGATTTCGGAGGTGCCTTCAGGATGGCTGCCAAATTAGTTAAAAGTGGCGAGGTAAAGGGCATGCTGGGCAATATCTACTATAACGACCCGGATAAAAGCGGCGATAGTATACGCGCGTTTATAGGTGTAATTGTTAAGGATACAACTACAACGCTGCCCGACGGGTATGAGCTGCGCACCGTAGCAGGCGGCAAAAGAGTTGTTCGTGCCGAGGCTGAAGGTAACATCGCCTTGTTGCCGCGCAAACTGTACAAAGCGGTTTTCGATTACGCCGAAGAGCAGGAGCTGAAGCTAGAGGATTTTTATGTGGAGTGGTTTCCGGCAGATGATAGAGGCGTAGTAGAGGTGCCCGTAAAACAATAGCCCATGCTGGGTACTTGCAAGTATAAAATTATACTTTAACTTTGATACAAGGCTGGTTTTATAGCGGCCCTTTAAGGCATTTAGCAAAAGGTTTTGAGTAAAAAAGCAGAGGCGAAGAAAGAGCAGATTCTGGATGCTGCAAAGTCAGTGTTTGGCAGAATGGGTTACAGCAAGGCTACCCTAGACGACATTGCGCATGCCATAGGCCTTAAAAAACCCACGCTATACTATTACTACAAAAGCAAGGAGGTGCTGTTTATAGAGGCCTTCTCGCAGGAGTGGAAAGAAAGGCTTTCGAGCCTTAAGCGAATCGCCGAACAGGAAAAGAATCCCCATAAGCAGTTGCTGCTTTATATCCGGTCCTCGTTGCGCTACTACCAGGAAATTGTAACGCAACACACTATCTCTATTAAAGTCCTGATAGAAACACGCACCTTATTTCAGGAGCTCTTCCGGGAGTCCAGAGCTAAAGAAGCGAACTACTATGCCGCGGTTATAAAAGAAGGTATAGCCAATGGCTCTTTTATACTTTGTGAGGCCGAGCGTGTGGGCTACTCCATCATGGTGGTAAAAGACTTAATCCAGTTTGAGGAATTTCAGCGGGCTGAATTTCATAAAAAAGACCAGATCGATTTCGAGAAAATTGAGCGCGATGTGCTATTCACGGTAAGCCTTATACTTAATGGCATCGCTGCTTAATTGTTGATTGCTGGTTGTTAATTGTTGTTTCAGGTAAGAGTAGGCATCTGTTTATACTTGTAGGGACAGGTCGCGACCCAATGCCGTCAACTTAAGGGAAATGGTCTTTGGCGCAAGTCTTAAGCCCAGCTTGACTTGTGCCTTGACAATAATGGACTATTCGGACTTCCGTGAGCCATGCTTTATACTTTTAGGTGGCCTCTATTGCAAACTCTAAGATGCACTGCCTAACAGTAAACAAGACGCAAAATATTGCGCCTCTACGTTCACGAACAATCAATAACGAATAACGAACAACTAATACTTAATGCGTCGCTTTATATTCGTCTAGTTTTGCTCTTAGCGCCTCTACATCGGGGTGGTGGCCTTTGGCAACTTCGGCGGCATCAAGCTCGATCAGCATATTCTGCATCTGCTTCAGGTAAGCGGCTTTGTCTTTTTTGAGGCAGCCTTTCTGATGGTCGTGGCAGGTGCCGTCTGCGTTCATCGGCTTAAACATACTTCCCTCGCCATAAATAAGCCACTGCGGGTTAAGGTCGGTAAAATGCTTTACAATAGCCACCAGATCATCAAGCAGGTAATTTTTACCGGATATGATATTAGATAGGGTGGTTTCATCGCTGCCTGTCATGGATTTGAGTTGCTCCATTTCCAGTTCTTTAAGGTTTGTGTAAAACCTAAATCTTTTACCGATTTGTTGTAAGTCGATGGCCATAAGCTCAGATTTTTTGGTTAATGTAGATTAGCTATACGATGGTATAACAGAATCTGTGCAAAAAAAATCCCGCAAACTTCAAATCGTTGTCAAATGCGGTTGCGGCAAGGCAAACGGCATAAACCTTAAAGTATAGTTATTCCTGTTCTTCTGACTGCAGCTGGCGTTCATACAATACTTTATATAAACCATCCTGGCTAATGAGCTCGTCATGTGTGCCATGCTGCACGATCTCACCGTCTTCCAGCACCAGAATCCTGTCGGCCAGCTTTACCGACGATACCCTATGTGAGATAATGATGGAGGTGCGGTTGGCCATAATGCGGCGCAGGCTGTTAAGTATGGCGTTCTCCGTTTTTGTATCTACAGCCGATAGCGAATCGTCGAGGATAAGTATACTTGGCTCCCGCACCAGCGCTCGCGCAATAGAAACACGTTGCTTTTGCCCTCCCGATAAGGTAATGCCGCGCTCACCAAGCTTGGTTTCGAACTTCTCCGGGAAACGCATAATATTCTCATACACATCCGCATCTTTCGTAGACTGCACCATTTGCTCTTCGGTTATACTTGGTAAGCCAAACCCGATGTTGTTACTGATCGTGTCGGAGAACAGGAACACATCCTGTGGCACATAACCAATCTGGCTGCGGAGGCTTTTCAGATTATAGTCGCGCACATCCACGCCATCAATTAAAATACGGCCACCCGAAACATCGTACATGCGCGGCAGCAGGTTGGCAATGGTGCTCTTGCCTGAGCCGGTATTTCCGATGATAGCCAGTGTCTCGCCGTGCCTTATATCGAAAGATACATTCTTCAGCGCCTGTATATTAGTGTCAGGGTAAACAAAGTCTACATGCTCGAAGCGGATATCCCCCATGATCTCTTTGCTGACGTTTTCACGGGAAACAATGTCGTTTTTGGTGTGCAGGAACTCATTGATGCGGGCCTGCGAGGCAGCTGCACGCTGTACCAGGCTGGCTGTCCAGCCCAAAGAGGTAACCGGCCAGGTAAGCATGTTCACGTAAATGATAAACTCGGCAATGTTACCTGTGGTTATACTTCCGTTTATCACTTCCTGTCCGCCAATGTATACTGTAATGATAGTACTAAGGCCTACCAGGAACAACACCAGCGGGAAGAACAAAGAGTTTACAAAGTTCAGCTCCAGCGATTTGTCTTTGTAAGTGTTGCTGGCAGTGGTAAAATTCTGATACGAATCATTTTCGCGCACAAAAGACTTTAATACCCTTATGCCCGAGAAGGCCTCCTGCACAAAGGTGGTGATGCCCGACAGGCTCTTCTGGATCTCGTCTGATTTACGCTCGATGATGTTGTTGACATAGTAGATGCTGATGGCAAGTACAGGCAACGGGATCAACGTATACATTGTCAGCTTCACGTTTACCGACAACATGTAGGGAATCACCATCAGGAAAAGTATAACCAGGTTGATGCCGTACATAATGGCCGGGCCAAGGTACATGCGCACACGGCTCACGTCCTCGGAGATGCGCGCCATCAGGTCGCCGGTGTTGTTGCGGCGATAAAAGCTGAGCGGCAGGCTTTGGTAATGCTCGTAGATCTCGTTCTTCAGGTCATTTTCGATCAGGCGGCTCATCACGATAATGGTCTGGCGCACAAAAAACAGGAACACCCCTCGCAACAAGGCCATCAGAAGTATAACCACGCCATACACCAGTATGCTGCTGGCAAATAGCTCATACACAGTTTCCTGCTGTGCGAAACCCTCGTACAAGCCATGCAGGTTTATGCCTTCTTTTATCAGGTTAAAGGCATGCCGCACCACCTGCGCCGGCAAAATCTGGAAGAAGTTGGAGATAATGGTAAACACAATGCCCCACAGCAGCCTGTATTTATACTTGAGGAGGTATTTATTTAAATAGCGTAACGATTTCACAGTAAATGTTTAAGCTCTTAGGCTTTTACGTGGACTTGTAAAGCACAAATTGAATTAATCAAAAAAAGAATTAATTTTGCAGCACGAAACGGGAAAGGGTAACCTGCCTCATTCACACAAAGATAGAATAACCCTTAATCAATTACATAAATGGTCGAATTAAAAGAAGTAGAACTGAAGGACAAGTCAGTCTTTGGTCAGATCTCAGAATACAATCATGAGAAAGTTGTTTTCTGCCATGACCAGGAAACAGGCTTGAAAGCCATCATCGGCATTCACAACACAGTACTTGGCCCTGCTTTGGGTGGTACACGTATGTGGTCTTATGCTTCGGAGGCAGAGGCGTTGGATGATGTGTTGCGTCTTTCAAGAGGCATGACCTATAAAGCTGCTATCTCTGGTCTGAACCTGGGTGGTGGTAAAGCTGTGATCATTGGCGATGCCAAAAAAGATAAAAGCGAAGCGTTACTACGCAGATTCGGCCGTTTTGTAAAGAACCTGAACGGTGCCTACATCACTGCTGAGGACGTGGGCATGACTACTAAGGACATGGAGTACATCCGCATGGAGACAGAGCACGTGTCTGGTTTGCCTGAGTCTATGGGTGGTAGCGGCGACCCATCACCTGTAACTGCCTACGGCACGTACATGGGCATGAAAGCTGCTGCTAAAAAAGCTTTCGGTTCTGACTCTCTGGAAGGCAAGAAGATCTCTGTACAGGGTGTTGGCCACGTAGGTGGTTACCTGGTAGAGCTGCTTGCAAAAGAGAACGCTGAGATTTTCATCACTGATATTTACGAAGACCGTCTGCAGGAAGTATCGAGCAAGTATGGCGCTAAAGTGGTAAGCATGGATGAGATCTACGACCTGGATGTGGATATCTACTCTCCGTGTGCGCTTGGCGGTACCATCAACGATAACACACTGGGCCGTTTGAAGTGCCAGGTAATTGCGGGCTGCGCTAACAACCAGCTACGCGATGAGAAAGTACACGGACCTGCTCTTGTGGATAGAGGCATCGTTTACGCCCCAGACTTCCTGATCAACGCGGGTGGTTTGATCAACGTTTACTCTGAACTTACTGGCTACAACCGCGAAAGCGCTTATGCCCAGACAGAGCGCATCTACGGCTATACATTGGATATCTTCGATCTTGCTGAGAGAGAAGGAATCCACAACCAGGCTGCTGCCATGAAAATGGCTGAGAAGCGTATTCAGAGCATCGGTAAGATCCGCTCTACTTACTAATCAGAAGAAATAAAGTATACCAAATACTGTTTAAGACAAAAGTGCTGCATTAACCTGTGGCACTTTTGCTTTAAGCAGATAGAGTTGAAAAGGAACTATAAGCAGTTGGCTTTGCATTTAAGCTTATAGTTTAAGAAAGTATGGCAATGGCATTGCCACCAAGTATAAAGCCCCAATAGGGCTGCAAGTATAAAACACAACCAAATACGCTCTTTAAAATAATAATATGCTTAACCGCAGAACACTACGAATCAAGGCGATGCAAGCCATTTATGCCTATCAGCAGGCCGAAGGTTCAGATTATCTGTTGGCGTTGGACCAGATAAGCGAGGAATTTGCCCCGGACCTGAACTCGATGGAGGTGCAGGATAAAAAACTTTTGGAAGGCAAAAAGCAGATCGCGCAGCTTCTGTTTAAGGAATGGTACGAAACGCGGCAGTTCGAAACCGAAGAATCGGACAAAGAGATCACAGATGCGGTTAACAGGGCGATTGTATACTACAACAACCTCACTAAAAAAGACTACAAGTACTACGGCAACCAAATGCTGAGTGCGGTAGAGCGTATCTACGACCACTATATCGGCACGCTCCAGATACTGGAAATTATCAATAGCCTGATAGAAGAAGAAGAGGAGAAGAAGGCTAACCGCTTTACCGCTGCCACAGGCCCGAATACCAAAAGGTTCCTGGAAAACCGCGTGGTGCAGCGCCTGCTCAACAACGAATCGTACAAACAAGCCGTTATACGCCGCAACATCAGCTGGGGCTCCGACATCAGCGAAATACGCGCCGTGTACAAGAACATATTAAAGCAGGATGAAGCCTTTTTAGCGTACCTAAACCTGTCTGCGCCAACCCTGGAAGAGGACGCTGAGATAGTGAAACATATTTTCAAAAACATTATCTTTAAAGAAAAAAACTTACAATCTTTGTTTGAGGAGCAGGATCTGAACTGGGTGGAAAACAAAGCCATTGTGAAGAGCCTTGTAAACAAAACCGTTAAGATTTTCAGCGAAGAAAACGAAGAGGCTTACGGCCTACTGGACCTGTCTGCCAACTGGGAAGACGATCGGGCGTTTTTTGAGGAATTATACTTCCAGACCGTGCAGGACGACGAGAAGTATGAGGCCATGATCGCTGCCAGCGTTAAGAACTGGGATGTGGAGCGTGTGGCCCTGCTTGATAAGATCATATTGAAGATGGCGCTTTGCGAGATGCACATTTTCCGAAGCATACCGGTTAAGGTAACCATCAACGAGTATATCGAGATATCCAAGCTGTACAGCACCCCGAAAAGCAAGCAGTTTGTGAACGGCGTACTGGACAAAATGGCGCAGGAGCTTACAACCAAAGGCGAAATCCGTAAGTCTGGCCGCGGCTTGATAGATAATAAGTAAGGCTGAATATTTAATTTGGCTAATAAACTGAAATCGCCGTAAAAGGAAAAAATTGTACCCGTTTATATAAGAACTTAGAACTATGAGTAAGAAGACGAGTAACTTACTGGCCTTTGTGTCTGGCGCTGCTGTTGGGGCTGCCGTCGGCATTTTATTTGCACCCGAGAAAGGAAGAGAAACACGCAGCTGGCTAAGCTATCGCCTGGAAAGATACCGCGATACTCTGTCGGACCTGTTGGAGCAGCTGATCGCAAAAGAAGACAACATGCCATCAACAGCAAAGTCTGAGGGGCAGCGTGTGATCCAGGATGCAAAGAACAAAGCCGAGAAACTGTTAGGCGATGTAGACTCATTAATAAACGAAATAAATAGCCGGAAAGAAATTTAAGCATGAAACAAGTAACCCTTATTCCTGGCGACGGGATAGGACCTGAGATCACTGAAGCTGTAAAAGCAATTTTTGAAGCTGCCAACGTGCCCGTACAGTGGGAAGAAGAAAACGCTGGCCAAACTACCTATGATGCCATCGGAGAGCTTATTCCGGCCAGCCTGATCGCGTCGCTTGAGAAGAACCGCGTTGCTTTGAAAGGCCCTATTACCACTCCGGTGGGCAAAGGCTTTAAAAGTATAAATGTGCAGTTACGCCAGATGTTTGACCTATACTCAAACGTAAGGCCTGCCAAAACCACAAAAGGTATAAAAACCCGCTTCGAGAACGTAAACTCTGTGCTGTTCCGCGAGAACACAGAGGGTTTATACTCTGGCCTGGAAATGTTTGATGCGCGCCTGCAGATCTCTGACTCTGTGGCCCGCCTGACGCGTGTAGGCTGCCGCAAAATTATTCGCGCTGCCTTTGAGTATGCCAACAAGCACGAGTGCAAGAAAGTAACCGCTGTGCACAAGGCAAACATCCTGAAGAGCGCCGGAGCCCTGTTTTTGGACGAGTTTAACACCATTGCAAAAGACTACCCGCACATTGTGGCTGACGACAAGATCATCGACAACATGTGTATGCAGTTGGTGGCGAAGCCAGAGCAGTTCGATGTGATCGTGACCACCAACCTGTTTGGCGACATCCTTTCTGATCTGTGCGCTGGCCTTGTAGGCGGCCTGGGTGTAGTGGCTGGTGCCAATATCGGCGATGAGATGGCTATTTTTGAGGCTGTACACGGCTCAGCGCCGGATATTGCAGGCAAAGGAATTGCCAACCCTACTGCGTTGCTTCGTTCTGCCATTATGATGCTGCACCACATCGACCTGAAGGAAGAGGCAAGCCGCATAGAGACGGCCTTGGAGGCTACTCTGGCTAATCCGGAAGAATGCACCGGTGACCTGGGTGGTAGTGCCAGCACAATGCAGTTTGCACAAAACATCATTTCAAAACTATAAACCCAAACCCATTTTTGATATGAAAAAGAATCTGATTTTAGCAGCAAGCTTTGCTGTGGCTGTATTTGCCACAAGCTGCGATAATAATGCCGGCAACGACACTGTAACCGAAACAGAGGCAACAGCTGCTGAGGCAACTGCAACCGAGCCGGTTGTAGAGAACCCAAATGTAGCAGGAGCTGAAGAAGCAGTAGCGCCAGAGAACGCTCCTGTTATCTCTTTCGCTGAGACTTCTTACGACTTCGGTACTGTAAAGCAGGGTGAAGTAGTAGAGCATACGTTCAAGTTCACAAACACTGGTAAGTCTCCGCTTATCATCGAAAGTGCAACGGCTACATGTGGCTGTACTGTGCCTGAGCCTCCAAAGGGCCCGATTGCTCCAGGCGAGACAGGCGAAATTAAAGTACAGTTTAACAGCACAGGCAAAGCTGGCCAGCAGTCTCCGGTAGTTACGGTGCGTGCCAACACAGTGCCTAACATTACACAGGTAACACTAAAAGGAACAGTTGAGGCCAGCAGCGTACCTACTGCCGGTGCCGACGGACCTGTAAAGAGAAACTAAGCCAAAGCGCTTACTAGAGAATACATAAACATGCAAACCATCTTACTACAAGCCGCACCAGACGGAGGCATGCTGCCTCAGTTGCTGATGTTCGGCGCTATTATACTTGTTTTCTATTTCTTCATGATCAGGCCACAGCAGAAGAAAATGCGTGACCAAAAGAAATTTCGTGAAGAACTGACCAAAGGCATGACGGTGATCACCATTGGTGGACTGCATGGTAAACTGGTTAGTGTAGAAGACGATACTGTGGTAGTTGAAGTTGATAAAGGCATCAGGCTTACATTCGACAAGACTGCGATCTCGATGGAGGCTACTGCCAAAGCTCAAAAAGTGTAGAAGCATTGCCATTTGGGACGATCAGAAATATAGCTAACTGGTTTGTGAAGCCATTCAGGCCACGAACAAAGCAATACTGGAGAGTAGTATTGCTTTGTTTTGTGGCGGCTTCCACCTTTTGGCTACTTAATGCTCTGAATAAGAGCTACTCTACCCAAACTACCTACCCTATAAAATTCGTTTATAACGAAAAGGAACTTATCCCCATTAAACCCTTGCCGGAAGAGGTAACCATAAACGTTACCGGTAAAGGCTGGAAGCTGCTCCGGAAATCGCTGCGCGTAGAAACGCAACCCGCTGAGATCTACATCCGGAACCTGCCACGCAATAACTACCTTCTTGGCCCAGCCCTGCGTCCTGCGCTGGTAAACGCACTGGATGGCCTTGAGTTAAACTTCGTGGTTACTGATACCCTATACTTTAACTTTAATGCCAGGGTCTCGCGTAAGGTGGCTTTAAAACTGGACCCGGCACAGAAAGTAACCGCAGAGCGCTTTGCAGTTGTAGGGCAGGCTAAGATAGAGCCAGACACGGTAGTATTTACCGGCCCTTCGTCGATGGTACGAAGTATACCCAATCCGCTTTTGGTGCGCCTGCCTGCCGGGCAGCAGTTTACCGAAACAACCACGCTAAAAGTACCCATCAATTACAATAATAAATCGCTGGTGAAAGCCAGTGCCAAAAATGCGGAGGTAACCGTAAACGTGCGGGGCCTTGTGCAGGAAGAGCGCCAGATTGTGCCAGAGGTGATAAATGCCCCTGCCAACAAGGATATTACTCTGCGGCCACCATATGTGCTGGTACGTTACCAACTGCTCGAAGACTCGGCAGTGTTTATAAACAGAGACAATTTCAAAGCCATCCTGGACTACAAACGCTATTCACGCCGCGACTCTACGCTGGTGCCGGAGTTGGTTCAAAAGCCTGCGGGTGTACGCAATGTAACACTTTGGCCAGACAGAATTAAAGCCATTGTAGACTAACCCCTATCTATGTTGAAAGTTGGAATTACAGGAGGCATTGGCGTTGGCAAAACGGTAGTGGCCCGAATGTTTGAACTTTTAGGCATACCAGTATACGACTCTGATGGCCGTGCAAAGTGGGTAATGGTAAACGATGCCGTATTGAAGGCAGAGCTGATAGCCGCTTTTGGCCCGGAAGCCTACACGGAATCCGGCGAGCTAAACCGCACCTACATTGGCTCTGTGGTCTTTAATAACCCGGAGCGTTTACAGCAACTAAACAGCCTGGTACACCCGCACGTTAAGAACGATTTTTCAAACTGGCTGAGCGGGCATAAACATAAACCATATATCATAAAAGAAGCAGCCCTGATGTATGAGTCGGAGGCGTGGCGTCAGATAGACAGTATGATAGCCGTCTATGCTCCGCTTGATGTAAGAATAAAGCGCCTGCTGCAGCGCGACAAACACCGCACAGAGTCCGATATCAAAGCGATTATTGGGAAGCAGCTCAGCGAAGAAGAGAAAATGTCCCGTGCCGACTATGTTATTTTTAACGATGATGCGCGCATGGTTATCCCACAAGTGCTGGCGCTGCACGATCAATTCCTAAAACTGGCTCCGAATTACTAATAATTCAGATTGCAGCCAAATCACTGTTAACCCATCCCCGGAACAAGGCCATTCATATTTTTAATATTTTCTGTGGCTACTGCAGGCTTTAGTATCACTTGGTGTAGTTAACTCAAGTTGCGGTACATGAGAAACCAGGCAGGTGTAAACACACCCCTGCGCCCTTCTCAAGAGTAGGGTCGTTTCATTCTATTTTTTTGTCATCCTGGAAGGATCTTGGTGGCTGGGAGGACAAGCTTAACCTCCGGGGGTAGGGGCCCTCTCTCTCACAAGTTTCCCCGGATCAAGTTCGGGGTTAAAACTTAACAGAATGACAGAAGTTTTTTCACTTTTTTATTAGAATGAAACGACCCTGCACTTAAGAGGGGAATTACATGCACGAGCAAAATTCCCCTCCTGGGAGGGGTTAGGGGTGATTTAATCGCAACTCGATTTTGTTAAGCTTAACAAGTATGGCTGAAGCTTCCAAACTGTGCTGGCTGCAGGCAAGAGGCACACCAAGTATAAACTTTGTACCAGGCAGGAACGAAGCTGCCTATAGGGGAAGCACTACAACTAAAGCCAGGCTACAGTATACTTTTGCTTATGCAAGGGCGTTTCTAGAGTATAGTAGCAAAGGAAAATTAGCGGGATAGGGAAGAGGTGCTGAAAAGTATGGACATAAAAAAAGGACAACTTTTAAGTTGTCCTTTTGTGGGGCGTACTGGATTCGAACCAGTGACCCCCTGCTTGTAAGGCAGGTGCTCTGAACCAGCTGAGCTAACACCCCGTTTTTTTATTTTAGAGACCTTTTGTCCCCGTTTGATGATGCAAATATGGGGGTTATTTTTGATACTGCAAAACTTTTGAAAAAAAATTGTGAAAATTTTTTTTCACCCATGGCCGGCTCTTGTAAGCCTGTTATTACTGGCGTACCTTTAAGTTTTATAAGATGCTAAAAATCTGAGCTTTTACCCTGTGAAGAAACAAGTTGTTAAAAAAATGCTATTTTATTTTGTCGCCGGATTTTTTTTGGTGGCTGGCTTAGCATTGGGCTTGATCTATACTTACCAGGATAAAATAATCGGATTGTTTGTAAATGAAGCAAACAAACACATCACCACAAAAGTTGAAGTTGCCCAAATCTCCCTGTCGCTGTTTGATAAATTTCCGCAGGTGGCCGTGTCGCTGGATAAGGTAAACGTGCATGAGGGCATTGAAGGAAGCGAAGAGACTTTGGCCCGGGCAGAAAAGCTATACTTTACCTTTAGCATCTGGGATGTATTGCGCGGCAAGTATAGCATAAAACAGCTTTACATGGAGCAGGGCGCCATCTACGTAAAAGTGCTGCCAGATGGCCAAGTAAACTACATGGTCATTAAACAGGATACCACTAATACTGACAATGCCGACTTTGCCTTTGACCTGGAGCAGATAAACCTGAACGGGGTAAGTATAAATTACATTGACCAGCAGCTGAAACAAACCTACGAAGTTGACGCACACCAACTGGTAGCTGCCCTGGGTATAACAAATGAAAGTATAGCAATCGAAGCTAACGGCAATGCCACTGTTCAAACCATTAAAGTGGGCACAGGAGAATATTTTAAAGGCAAGCAAGTTGATCTTGCATCAGCGCTTACTATAAACCGCACAACAAAGCTTATACAGCTTCAGCCTTCCACCATTAATATAGGAAGCGCCGCTTACGAGGTGGGTGGTGCTATGGGTTATGCCGGGCCCACCACGCTAGATCTTAAGCTCAATGGCAAGAATACAGATGTACAATCCCTGCTGTCACTGCTGCCGCAAAGTATAAGCCAGGAGCTAAACCAGTACCGAAGCGAGGGGGAGATATACTTCTCCGGTACAGTAAAAGGAAATGTGTCGGCTAAAGAAACACCTGCTATAAACTTTAGTTTTGGAGCCAGAAATGCTTCGTTTTATCACCCGGATGTAAAGCAAAAGGTAAGCTCTATAAACCTAACCGGCAGCTTTACCAACGGCAACAAGCAGAATGCGGCTACTTCTGTGCTTGAGCTAAAAGACCTTTCGGGTGTGCTGAACGGGCATCGCTTCCAGGGTAACTTTAAGTATAGCAACTTTAATAACCCATATGTGGCGCTGGATATAAAGGGCAAGCTGGATGTTGGGTATGTGCTGGGGCTGGCCAAACTGGATATGGTGCGCAGTGGCAGTGGCCTGGCAGATGTACAGATCGCATTTTCAGGCAACCTGAATGAGTTTAAGGCACGCCCGGGTAACAATACCCTGAATACTTCCGGAGACATCACCTTGCATAATGTATCGCTGGCACTGCAGGAACTGCCATTACCGCTGCACAACCTGAGTGGGAATTTTATTTTTAAGCGGAACGATGTGGCCGTTTCTGATTTTAAAGGCAGGCTTGGGGACTCCGATTTTGTGATCAATGGAATGTTCCGGAACGTGATGGCCTGGCTGCTGCTAGACAAACAGCGATTGCTTGTAGAGGCAGATTTCAACAGCAGGTATATCAACTTTGACCAGTTGCTGAGCGAGAGCCTAAACACACCGCAGTCAGCCCGCAAAGGCAATGAGTATAAGTTTATACTTTCGCCAAATATTGCCTTCGACCTGAGCGCATCTGTAGACAGAATAAAATTCCGGAGGTTTAAGGCAACAAGTATAAAAGGAGAGGTAACGCTCCGTAACCAGGTCATTACTTCTCCCGACATCTCTTTTAATGCCGTAGGTGGTAAGTTTGCCGTGCGTGGCAAGCTTGATGCCCGCACCCGTGAGCACATTAAGGTAAGCACTGCCGCCAAGCTAAACAACATGAGCGTTGATAGCCTTTTCTACGTGTTTGAGAACTTCCAGCAAAACTTTATCATGGATCGCCACCTGCGCGGCCAGCTTACCGCCAACATCATATCAGATATTTTCTTTGACAGCCAGTTGAACGCCAAAACTGATCTGCTGCAGGCGGAGATCGTGGCAACGGTTCGTAACGGGCAACTTATCAACTTTGAGCCCATGCAAAAAATGTCAGCCTTCGTGAAGCGATCTGAGCTGGCTAACATGCGTTTTGCGGAATTGCACAACAGCTTCTGGATACAGCAGCGCACCATCTACATTCCTGAAATGGATATCCGTTCCAATCTTTCGGCTGTGCCAACGGTTTCCATATCCGGGCAGCATACTTTCGACCAGCACATGGACTACAAAATAAAACTGCCCCTGTTTGGCAGCAGGCGCCCAGATAAAGACGCTGCCTTTGGCGTTGTTGCCGCTGACCCTAATGCCGGCAACAGCAGCCTCTTCCTGACATTGAAAGGGAAGGAGAGTGACTTTAAAATAGCCTATGATGATGAACGTGTACGGCAGAAGATTAAAACGGACCTGAAGCAGGAGGGGCAGGAGCTAAAAGATTTGCTGCGTGGCAAGAAGCCAAAGGAAAAGGAAAAAAAGGTGGAGCTGCAGGAAGGCGAATACTTCGATTTTAACCTACCTTAACTTTTATACTTCCGCCCATACCCAAAGCTCAATTGACTACTCCGTGATTATATTAAAGGCGGGCTTAAGGTTATATATAAAAAGTTATATTTTACGTTGACTTGGTTTTAAAGTATGTTTACCCGTAAAAAGTCCGGTTAAAACGGAAAAGTTATATAAAATTAGTAACCAAAGGTTGGGTGGGTCGTTAAACAAATCAAAACTACAAAAAAATAATAAGTGGTTTTTGGGATTTAAGGTTTATGATGATTAAAAGATTACAATTAGTGCTTTGTTGGAAAAGAAGCAGCTAAATGTAATAAAGAAATAAGGGTGAAAAAAAAGCAGGAGCTTCTCCTGCTTTTTTGTTTATATCTATTTCATATCTGTGGCGGAACCAACAAAGGGCTCATCTGCGTGAGGTGCCGCCGGCGAGGCAGCCTGTCTTTGCAGATACAGTGTTTGGGTTGGATAGGCAAACTCAGCACCATGTTTCTCCACAACCTCAATTACTTTATAAGCCACTTCTTCTTTAATATTCACATACTCTGTCCAGTCCATCGACTCCACAAAGTATAGCACCATGATGTTCTTTGAGCTGTCGGCCAGTGTTTGGAAACGAACAACCCCATCCTGATTGGTGTAAGGGTGCTTGTCTATAAAGTCCTGCAGTTCAGTAGTAATGGCACGCAGCTGCTCAGACTTGGTGTCATAGGTCAGGGTGATATCGAAGTTCACGCGCCTGAAGGTGCGCAATGTCAGGTTGTTGAGCGGCTTATCAATCATAAATTTGTTTGGCACCGTTACAAAGGTTTTGTCAAGTGTACGGATGCGCGTGCTTCTGAAGCCGATTTTCTCAATGGTTCCTGTAATGCCACCTACTTCTACAAGATCACCGACAACAAACGGTTGGTCCAGGAATATGGTGAAAGAGGCCAGCAGGTTTTCCAGGCTTTCTTTGGCGGCAAAGGCCAGGGCCAGACCACCCACACCCAGACCGGCCACAAGGCCAGCAACATTTACCCCAAATACAGTTCCCAGCATTATCAGGAAAGCAAAGATCACCACCATCACTTTCGCAAAATCCTTGAAAAAGGGCACGAGCTGGTCATCCAGCTTAGAGGCAGTGCGCTCAGACCTATACTTAAAGATCAGGCCGATAAAATCAATGAAGCGCATTATCACCCACGACAGTGCCACGATCACGAATACCTGGTATGTCCGGAACATAAAGGTTTTCAGGAAGGGATCGCTTTTGCGCAGCTGGCTTGGATCCAGGGGGTAATCCAATACCTGAAACGCCAGGTACAGGAAGACAAGGAAAAGCAGTACCTCCAGGGGTTGTAAAAGCA
Organism: Pontibacter sp. GD7; assembly: GCF_058216375.1. Lineage (NCBI taxonomy): Bacteria > Pseudomonadati > Bacteroidota > Cytophagia > Cytophagales > Hymenobacteraceae > Pontibacter > Pontibacter sp. GD7. The sequence continues at coordinate 404,228 of NZ_JBYZMP010000001.1, forward strand.
GGCGCCTGAATTCTGGCAGGAAGTCCTCACCCTTAGAGAAACGCTTTAAGAACCTGTACATGATGCCCGAAAGCAACCTGGACAGTACTGTTTTGAAAATAAAGCCAAACAGTAGAATGCCTGCTGCCAACAAGTACTCAGACACATGATTGCCCAGGAACTCGTAGCGTAAGATTTCTCTCCAGTTGGTCATAATTTATACTTTATACTTTAGAGCAGCTGGCTAAGCGCAATTTCAAAACTTGTTTTAGCGATCTCGGTCTTCTGGCTCTGCTTGGCAAAAGATTTCTCCAGTGCGGCGCGTATGGTCTGAGAGATGTCCGAGAAGATGGCTTCGTCCGTGATCTCTACTTCGCTCTCCATCAGGTATGCAAACACGCGGGCCATACCACAGTTGGCAATGAAGTCTGGTATCACAGAAAGGTTCTGGTCGGCGAATTCGCCTGTAGGGCCAAAGAATATCTCCGGATCCTGGAACGGCACGTTAGCCCCACTCGAGATAACTTCCATGCCGTTGGCTATCATTTGCTCTACTTGCTCGCGGGTTACAAGCCTGGAGGCAGCCGCAGGTATAAATATCTCAGCAGGAACAGACCAGATGCGGCTGTTTACCTCCTCAAAAGAAAGCAAACCTTCCGGGTTTAGCGCATTGCCCTGGCGCGACAGGAAAAGATCGGTGATCTCTTTAAAAGAAAAGCCTTCCTCTTTTATCAGGCCGCCGGCCCTGTCAATAATACCCACTACTTTGGCGCCTTTCGAGGCCAGGTAATAGGCTGCTGCTGCGCCCACATTGCCCCAACCTTGTATAATGGCGCGCTTGCCCTCAAACTGGCCACCCCAAATGTCGTAGTAGTGGCGCACGGCCTCGGCCACACCAAAACCGGTAATCATGTCGGCTACTGTATACTTGCGTGCCGTTGAGGGTGAGTAGTGCGGGTCTTCGATTACTTTGATCACGCCCTGGCGCAACTGCCCGATCTTGTTAATTTTCTGCGGCTCCGTTGCGTTGAAGTGACCGTTCACGATTCCCTCCTGTGGGTGCCACAAGCCATAGTCTTCGGTTATAGGAATTACCTCGTGTATCTCGTCCACGTTCAGGTCGCCGCCCGTTCCATAATAGTTTTTAAGCAACGGGATCACGGCTTTGTACCAGCGTTCCAGCACACCGCGCTTTCTGGGGTCAGCCGGATCGAAGTTAATGCCAGACTTGGCACCGCCAATAGAAGGCCCCGACACCGTGAACTTTACTTCCATGGTTTTGGCAAGCGATTCCACCTCGCGTTTATCAAGGCCTTTGCGCATACGGGTACCACCGCCAGCAGCCCCGCCGCGTAGCGAGTTGATCACAACCCAGCCTTCAGCCTCGGTTTCAGCGTCTTTCCACTCAAAAACTATTTCAGGTCTTTTATTTTCAAATCTTTCCAGTAGGTCTTTCATACTATGGGAGTTGTTTTTACAGTTCCGCAAAGGTACAAAAATAGAATAGAGGATACACGCATGGCCTGCCTCCCTATGATGCCCGTGGCCGTTTCATTCTTATAAAAAAGTGAAAAACCTCTGTTATTTTGTTAAAAACTTGTGAGAGAAAGAGGGCCCCTACCCCCGGAGATTAAGCTTGTTCTCCCAGCCATCAAGATTCTTTCAGGGAGACAAAAAGATAAAATGAAACTGCACTGCGGAAAAATTAAGAAAACAGCGTTTGCAGTGCCCTTTTAAGTATAAATCATACTTGGTATAAGTGTATATATCTGTTAATGAGTGGGTTGTGGTGGATATATTTTCGTTTTAAGGCAACAATTTATGTGTCTATTGTGTTGTTTAAATATAGGGGTAGTGATATGTCCTGTTAGGTTACCATTCCTAAGTACAATAAACCCTGAATGAAAGGCACCGTAAATTCCCGGAGAGAGTCAAGTTGAGTATATGAATATGTTAATGTATTAGTATTTAGTATATCATATATCCAATTTTTTATTTTTTACGTAAATCTAAAATATGCAATGTGCCGGGCCTCAGGGGTATCTCTGTGGCTTTGCATAAGCACGATAAGTGTAGATGTACGAAGTATAAAATTGCGCTGATGCTATTCAGCAAAATAATGTTAACACCGTATATATCTTATTGTGAATAAGGTTGATAAATGTATGTAGAAACTGTTAGGTATAATTATTAATTATGAAAAGTTTGTTATCAAGAGTTGAATCAAAGAAAATAGATAAGGCGGCTGCTATGCTTAAGGTGTTGGCGCACCCTAAACGCCTCGCTATAGTCGATTTGTTGGGAAAAGAAGACAAAATGACTGTAACTGAGATATATAAGCACCTGGATTTACCACAAGCCATAGCTTCTCAGCACCTTATCACGCTAAAAGACAAAGGGGTGTTGTCTTCGTTCAAGGTAGGCACTAAGATCTATTACTCACTGGCTATTCCGAAGTTGATTGATGTGATCGATTGCCTTGAGGAATGTTGTATAGACATCTAATCGAGCAGCCACTGGGAGTGGCGGGCAGCGCAATTTTGAGTTGTAAAAAAAGCCAAAGGTCTTCGTTATTCTTTCATTTAGAAAGCTTACGAAGACCTTTGGCTTTTTTATTCACTAAGAAAAAAGTGCCTTTTACTCAATTTTAATGTTTAAACTCCTCAGACTGCTTTTCAAGATCAAACAGGTCATTCAGCACATCAATAAGGGTTTCAGCTTCGCCTCTTTTGCAGGCTGCCTTAAGCTGCAGCACTGGTAGTTTGATGATCTTCTGCATCATCGACTTGGTAATGCTGTCCAGGCGCTTGGATTCTTCAGGCCCCATTTTTTTAAGGTAGCGGGCCATCTCCTCCTGCCGTATTGCCTCAAGCGCATTCTTCAGTCGGTTTATGGTCGGCGAAACGATCATCTCCTTCGACCAGTCATTGAACTGCTCAATAGATTCGGTAATGATCTCTTTTACCTTGGGAACAGAATTAATGCGACGCTGCAGTGCCTCGGAAGCTTTATTCTGTATGGTATCTATGTTATACACCAACACGCCCGGTATACTTTCCAGGTCTGGCTCTACGCTGCGCGGCACCGAAAGATCTATAAAGAACTTAAACGAAAGTACATTGAGGCGTTTCACCATCTCTTTGGTAAAGAACGGGGTTTCGCGGGCAACAGAAGAGATAATTACATCGGCCTCTTTCAGGCCCTGCACAATGTTCTCGAAAGGCAGTACCTCCAGTCCGCATTCCTCGGCAAGCGCCTCAGCTTTTGCCTGGGTGCGGTTTGTTATTTTAACGTTCTTAAAACCGGAGTCTTTCAGGTTGCGGCACACATCAGCACCTATCTCTCCCAAACCCACTACAAGTATACTTGGCTCGATAACCTCTGCAGTAAGCTCCTCTATCAACTCAATGGCGGCATAAGACGTGGATGCGGCTCCATCGCGGAAGGAGGTCTCCTGCACAACGCGTTTGTTGGTGTAGAAGATCGTGTGCATCAGGCGGTGCAGGAACGGGCCTGCGGTGTCGTTGTCGGCTGACCACTGGTAAGAAACTTTTACCTGGTTAGATATCTGCATATCTCCCACTACCTGAGACTCAAGGCCCATTGCCACATCAAACAGATGCTGCACGGCATCGTTGTGCTCGTTCAGGATAGTGAAATAATCTAAATACTTGGAAATATTATCAATGCCTTTGGTGATACCGAGCAGCTTCACGATCTCGGAGCTATAATCGGTGTCGGCGTTGTAGTATACTTCGGTGCGGTTACAGGTAGAAAGCACCAGCACATCAGAGGCTTGGATAAAGCTCTTTAACGTCTGGAGAAACTGCCTGCAGGAGGTTTCATCTAAGGCGATCAGTTCCCTGATATCCAGCGGCGCTTTCTTGTACGACAGGCTGATCGCTTTAAAATTCTGAAGCATAATAACGTGTGTTCTACTAAAGTGCAAATTTACGTGTCAAATTTTTAAAATGAAACTTACTTGCCCTTAATGTTTAATTTATACTAATTTCAAATAAATTTCGTGTACACTGCATGATACCCATCTACTCTCAGAAGAACAGGATAAAGCTTGTTGTTGTTATCATCGCCCTAATTATTGGCGCTGCCACCATTACGTATACCAACATTCTGGTCAGCAAGCTGTCTGAAAGAGAGCAGGAACTGGTGCAACTGTATGCCAAAGGTCTCCGGTACATGATCAATGCCCCCAGCGACGACAACATCGTCTTTATCGAGGAGGAGATTTTGTCAGCCAACACAACGGTGCCTGTTATCTTAACAGATGAGTACGAGAATATTCTCGATTCAAAGAACATCGATTTACCAAAAAACATTTCAGAAAAGCGGCGCACCGAACTTTTGCGCAGAGAAATAGAGAAAATGAAGGCCCAGCATGCGCCAATTGTGGTTCCGTGGGCAGAGGGCTCTGAAAATTATGTGTTCTATAAAGACTCCGCGCTACTCTCGCAACTGCGCTATTACCCTTATGTGCAGCTGATTGTAATCGCCTGCTTTGCGCTAATGGCCTACTTTGCCTTCAGTTACTCGCGCCGTGCCGAGCAAAACAGGGTATGGGTTGGCTTGGCAAAGGAAACAGCGCACCAGTTGGGCACACCGCTTTCTTCGTTAATGGCCTGGTATGAGTATATTAAAGCAAATCCCAAATTTGAGAACGAGCCGATCGTGGAAGAATTGGGCAAGGATGTGCGGCGCCTGGAGATCATTACAGAGCGTTTCTCAAATGTTGGTTCGGTGCCTTTGCTGCGCGACGAAAACATACTTCAGGTTACGCAGAACGCGATCAATTATCTTCAGAACAGGATCTCACGCAAGGTAGACATATCCATACACTCCAACTTTTCGCCGGATATTACTGCCAAAGTAAACGTGTCGCTATTTGATTGGGTGATTGAGAACATCTGCAAAAATGCCGTGGATGCCATGAACGGACGTGGAAGTATAAATATTAACCTGGTGCTTCTGGGTAAAAGCAGCATCGCCGTAGATATTACCGATACAGGCAAAGGCATTCCTAAAAGCAAAGTTACCTCAGTTTTTCTGCCGGGTTATACTACAAAAAAGCGGGGCTGGGGCCTGGGCCTGGCTTTGGCAAAACGTATTATCGATAATTATCACCGGGGCAAGCTGTTTGTAAGGTGGTCGGAGGTAGGCAAAGGGACCACGTTCCGGATCGTGCTGAACCGGTAGTATTTAAATTGCTGGATTGTTGAATTGCTAAACTGTTGACTCAGCTCTTTAAATGATGTAAAGTATATAACTATAGTTTTTACAATCCTTTTAATCATTAAAATCTCCTTAATCACCGGTCTGTGGAAGTTACAAGGTATAGTTCAGAGTATAAGCAAGTATGGGACGCATTTGTGGCTGGCTCAAAAAACGCTACTTTCCTGTTCTATCGCGACTACATGGAATATCATGCAGACAGGTTTCTGGACCACTCACTTCTCTTTTTTCATAAAAATAAATTGCTTGCGCTGCTGCCTGCCAACGAGCAAGGTTCTGAAGTGTTTTCGCATGGTGGTTTGAGCTATGGAGGCATACTAACAGGTGCAAGTATGAAAGTGGAGCTGATGCTAAAGGTGTTCTCGGTAATGACGGAGTACTACAAGCAGCACGGATTTATAAGTATAACCTACAAAACGATTCCACACATTTACCACCGCTTACCTGCCGAAGAAGACTTGTACGCACTTTTTAAGTATAAAGCGCAACTTTACAGGCGTGATGTACTGGCTGTGCTTGAGGATGACAGGGTGCAGAAGTATAACCAGCTGCGCAGAAGGAGCCTCAAAAAGGCCCAGGCATATGGCTGGCATCTAGAGCAATCATTTTGCTTTCAGGAGTTTTTAGAGCTTAAAGCACGTCTTTTAAAAGAGAAGTATAACGCCAGGCCTGTACATACTGTTGAGGAGCTGAAATCGCTGGCAGCGCGTTTCCCGGACAATATAAAGCTGTTTACGGCAACCAAAGACGATGAGCTTGGAGCAGGCGTGGTTGTGTACGAAACCAAAACAGCAGCGCACTGCCAGTACATAGCCACCTCAGACAGAGGACGTGAGCAAGGTGCATTGGATGCCATCTTTAACTTTTTGCTTACAGAAGTATATGCAGCCAAAAAGTATTTTGACTTTGGCGCATCGATGGATAGTGAACAGGAAAACGGGATAAATGCCAGCTTGCTGTCTAACAAGGAAAGCTACGGCGGCAGGGCCATGGTGCACGATTTTTACACGATTGCCCTTTAAAGCCAAAGCCCGCTAATGTAAGCGGGCTTTGGCTTTATTTTATACTTCCAGGTTGGCTTGTGCCGTTTGAGGTTGCGCCTCCACATTTTCTGCCCCCACCAAGTTTCGTTTACCTATTAGCTTTATCAAGCCCCAAAGTATAGCGGCGCCTATGGCATACACTAATAGCCAGTGCACACCCCAGCTGGATAGGTTCGTGCAAACCAGATTGGCAACTGCTGCCACTGTAATGGCATATGGAAGCTGCGTTTTAACGTGATCGATGTGGTTGCAGCCAGAAGCCAGAGAACTAAGTATGGTTGTATCGGAGATAGGGGAGCAGTGATCTCCGAAAACCGCGCCGGCAAGCACCACCGAGATTACGTTGTAAATGATTGGCATTGTCTCTTCGAGACTAAGACCTTGTGCCTGGCTTACATACCATGCAGCAGGCAGCATTAGCGGGTAAAGTATAGCCATCGTCCCCCAGCTGGACCCTGTTGAGAAAGCTATAACGGCAGCCAGCAGGAACGTAATCTCTGGCAAAAAGTATGGCGATATGTTTCCAGAGAACAACGATGTAAGGTACTCTGCGGTGTAGAGCTGCTGCGTAACCGCAGCCAGCGACCAGGCCAGCACAAGTATAAGTATAGCCGGCAGCATTGTCTTAAAGCCTACCAACAGTGATTCCATTGTTTCGGATAGGCTCATGATACGCTGGCTGATGGTAAGTATAACTGCGGTTAGCACTCCACTTAAAGATGCCCAGATCAGAGCCACGTAGGAGTTGGAATCGCCAATGGTTATAGAGAGTTTGCGCATAAAGCCAATAGACGCATCGTTCCATACTTCAGCGTTAAAGCCGGTATAAAGCAAGCCTGCCAGTGTGCCCAGAATCACAACCAATACGGGTAGGAGCGCATTCACAGGCCGTGTGCGCGATTCATCTACCGGCTCAAATTCACTCATTTCTTGCTGTTGTTTTTCCTGGCCTTTACGGTCTAAACTGGCGGCTGTAACGGCTCCGGTTTCTCTGGCCCTGATCTCTGCGTGGTGCATTGCGCCAAAATCCCGGTTCATCAGAATAAGCATCAGCATAAACACCAGTGTAAGTATAGGGTAGTACGCGTACTCCAGCGAGTGGAAAAACAGCGAATAAGCGCCTTCCTGTATTCCAAGTGCCGTGGCGGCGTCTTTTATATAGCCAAGCTCAGCACCGATCCAGGTGGTTACAAAAGCGATGGCCGCCACTGGAGCAGCGGTGCTGTCTACCAGGTAGGCAAGTTTCTCACGAGATATTCGGTGCTTGTCGGTTACAGGGCGCATGGTGTTGCCCACGATCAACGTATTGGCGTAATCATCGAAAAATATGGCGATGCCCAGGAACCAGGTTACCAGTTGCGAGCTTTTGGCCGATTTCGCATACTTCGAGAGTACATTCACCACGCCTGCCATGCCGCCGTTTTTAGAAATAATAGCCACCATGCCACCAATCAGCATAGAGAAAATAATTACAGAAACATGGTCGCCGTCTGTGAGAGCCTCCATAAGGTAAGTGTCGCCTACAGCCAGCAAGCCTGTAAACATAGACTTAAACGATAATCCGTAAACTACGAAACCGCCAACCCATATGCCGGCAAAAAGAGCCAGTAACACCTCCCTGAAAATAAGGGCCAGCACAATAGCAATAAGCGGCGGCAGGATCGAAAGCCACATGGGGATCTCTGCCATACCTTGCGTTGTATCATCGGTTGGGCGGTACAGGCGGGCAATTGTTCTGGTGCCAAGATTTGCGGTTACCTGAACAAGATTCGCCTCCTCTTCCAAAGAAAACCTGGCTTCGCCCTCAGTAAAGCTCACGTCCCGTAGTTCGCCATTTATCCGTAGTGCCAACGGGCCGCTATACTTGATCAGGTTGCCGGCTTCGTTGGTGGTGTTAAGCACATAAGCTGTGTCATTTACAGCCTGTATTTTAAACTCCTCAATGGCAGCTTTTCCATTTATAACATCCTGTGCGGTAAGGTTAAGCGAAAGCAGGAGCAGGGCTATAAGTGGTATTAGCGATTTAATGTGCTTCATTTACAAGTGAATTCTGATGTTACAACCCCTTAAATAAGCAAAATATTTCCACTTTAGGAAAAAACGCTTTAGCGTACAGGTCTACAGGATTTGCAGTCAGATAAAGTGTATTGATATGTTGGAGGTAGTATTGTGCAGTAGCGCATTTGTATTGTACAATATTTTTAAATACTATCAATGATTCTTTGTTAATATTGACCTTGTTTAAGTTCAATTATATTTAAGAGAAGGAGTTCTAAATATATTGTTTTTTATATGTTTTAGGAGTTTTTTGTGCTTAGCCAATTAATGCTTAAACATTTTTGTGATAATATCTATATTTGGTATGCATGCATAACGTTATGGTTATAAATAACCTTGAAAATGTTGTGTTGCTGTCTGTAAATACATATCTTCTACTATAATTCGAAATCCGCCCCAAACCACTATAAACAGACTTAATGGTATAACACATGTTTTGTGTTTTAATATTAGGTTTATGATTATTCTGATTTTTTTTAATTCAAAACAAAGGTATCAATATGTATAATGTTTGTTTTGTGCAAATGTGTGTTGATGACATTGTGTTTAAAGGCTAAAACTAATACTAAAGTTATTTATAAAATATTTTAATCAGACTCACCCTGAACAACTAATGCCTATGAGGATTTCTACTCGCCTTAGGAAAATTGGCAATCACATTTTTAAACTAGCCCTACTGGTGCTAGTATTTGTAAATGCTGATGCACTCGCACAATCAACAAGTTGGCGAGGTACCACTAGCAGTGATTGGAACACTGCTTCGAACTGGACTAATGGGGTACCAACTGCTACAACAAATGTGTTTATTGGAGATGGAAGCTTCACAGGTACAAACCATCCAGAGATAGATTCAAACGGCATTGTTAGTATTGCTAACTTAACCTTATCGAATGAGAGTGCTAAATCTGTTAAGTTGTTTGTTACTAACAACTTTAATGTTAATATATCTGGTAAATTAACAGTGGGACCTGGCACGACTTTCGAAAATAACGGGACTACAATAGTATTACAGGGGGATCTGGAAAATAACGGAACAATTGTCGAATCTACGTTTATTAAAAATAATGGGCGTAAGGGGCGCTTTTACCCAAGTTTTGAAATGTCAGGTGTCGGGAAGAAAATAATGGGTTCCAGTACTGTTAATTTTAGTCATCTGATTATTTCTGGCTCAATATTTCTGGAGAACAACCTGACGATTGAGACCATGAATATCACGGTTAATGGACAGAACGAGCCGCCTACATCAGATATAACCGTAAAAGCCAATGCTTCTTTCGATCCAAGGGGATACAAGGTTACCTTTAGAGGAAAAGGAACGAGTTCATCAGATTCTTCAAATGGACTTATTGTTGAGCCAGGCGGTACATTGTTTGTGAAAGCAACAAACTACGGTGACAATTACACTATTCAGCCTACTACACTGTATACAACTTCTGTAGTAGATTATGCCGCAACAACTGGTACTCAGTATGTTCTTAATAGAGCCTATGGTATACTTAAGATAAGTGGTGGAGGTACAAAGGAACTCATAGGCAATACTACAGTAAGTAACATAGATGCCGCCACACAGCTAATTGTAGAAGCCGGTACGCTGGATCTGAAGACTTTTACGCTTAATCGCACGAGTACTGGAACAGCTGTTACAGGAGGCACATTAACAATATCCAATGGAGCTTTCCTAAAAATAGGAGGTGCGGGTGTTTTCCCAACCGGGTATAATACTGTCAATTTAGGCCCTACCAGTACTGTTGAATATTATGGTGGTAACCAAACAGTTGACACCAGAACATACGGGCACCTTGTACTTAGTGGTACAGGAAACAAAATAATGCCTGCAACAGCCTTTACAGTTGCCGGTAATTTTAGCAGCTTGGGTACAGTGGCATATACTGCAAGCAGTGATTTTACTGTTTTAGGGGATGTTTCAATTGGGTCGGGGACTACATTTAACGGCAGCACCAGAACAATTACTGTTGGTGGTAACTGGACAGATAATGGCACTTTTACACCAAGCACAAGTACTGTAGTGATGAATGGTTCCGGCAAGCAAGTCCTCAGGACAACAGCAGGGGCGGTTCCCTTCAATAACCTTAGCATCACAACTGGTTTAATATCAACAGCTGTAAATATAAATGCAATCGGTAACCTGGCAACAAGTGGCGCGGGACAGTTTAACAGCACTGCTACTTTAACAATGTCAGGGACGGGTAAGACCATTAGCGGTGAAAATATCACGTTAATGCATCTGGTTGCTGATGGTACTACAACAACTACAGCTACACTTGTTGTGAATGGTAACCTCACAGTTAATGGTGGAAAATCTTTTATTGCAACAGCAGGGGTAATGAATATGCAAGGTAGCGGCACTACTATTGTTAATAATGGTACGTTTTCTCCATTCAGCATCCGTGTACTTGGTACTACTGGTACAACTTCTAGCTTTACAGTTACTTCCAACTTGAGTGGTACAGGTACACTAACAGCCTCTGGTGGCATTATAACCTTTGATGGTACCACCACTTATGGGGGAACGCACCTACTGCATAGCGTAACAGTGGCAGCAGGCAGGACCCTCACAATGAATGCTAACTCAAATATGGGTATAGCAAACCAATTGACAACGGCAGGGGCTACGCTAAACGTTTCCACAAATACTCCCAACACTATTACCTATAACAGAATTGGAACTCAAAGTATAAATGGCCGAGACTATTTTAACCTGGTTATTGCAAATTCGGGAGCGAAGACTGCTGCAGGCGCCATTTCAGTTTTAGGCAATATGACCGTTGCCAGCGGTTCTAGGTTTGAAGGCGGCAGTTTTACGCATAGTATTAAAGGCGACCTTGTCAATAATGCAGGAAGTGAATTTGCGGCGGGGAGCAGTAGAATTGTCTTCGATGGTGCAATAAACAGCCGTATAAGCGGTGCCAACACAGTATTCAACCAGTTGGAGGTAAACAAGTCGGTTGCCTCAAGTTACCTTGAACTAGCCAATAGTGTCCAGGCTACTGACTTGTTTGTAACATCAGGGTCAATGCGTACACTTAGCAATACTATTACTGTAACAAGTAGCAGGTCAGGCAATGGCTGGATCTACGGTACTATCAGACGGCAGCATGCATATACGAACGGCACAACTTATGCCTTTGCTGGACCCTATAACCTGATCACTTTAAATAATGCCTCTGGTATTACAGCAGTAACTGTGACAAACACATCAGGAGTAGTAAGCACCTTTAAAAATGGTACTGCTATTAACCGAGCTTATGATATAAGTATAAACGGAGGTACAAGCCCTTATGCCGGCACATTACAGCTGCAATACAACGATGCCGACCTAAATGGTAATAACGAGGCAAGCATACAGTTATTTAAGCTAGTGGCAAGCAATTGGGAAGCCAACGGATCAACAGGTCGAGAAATAAATCAAAATTGGGTTGCGAATAATACACTTACAGATGTAACAGGCAACTGGACGCTGTCTGCAAGTGCTGGTATTTTGCGTTGGGCCGGTGCTATCAGTACCGATTGGGGAACAGCCGGAAACTGGTTATCAGTAGCCACGGATGGCTCTACTACTACTTCAACTAAGATTCCTGAAGTTACAGATATTGTTGAGTTCGGTGTCGCAACTGTTCCCAACCAGCCACGACTTACGACTGCAGCCAGTGTAAAGGCGATTCAGTTTTTAGATAGCGGAACTCCAATCACCTTAACACTAAGTGGCGCAGGCGCACAGTTGACTTCTGAGGGTAACCTTGTTGCGAGTGGTGCTGGTGCCAGCGCACGAACAAGTACGATCATGATTGATAATGCCTTAGGTAAACTGAGTGTGAATGGTGCTTTGATATTATCAGGCGGTGCCAATAATAATTTGGCACTCAATATCGGCCCTGGTACAGTCAGTGTTACAGGCGAGTTAGAGCAGAAGAACACATCCAGTATAAGTATAACCAGCGGTTTATTGGAGTTAAACGGGGATTATAATTACACAGGAGGTGTGTTTACAGCCGGCACCAATAGTACCGTGGATTATAAAGGGCTTGGCTCACAGGTGGTGGCTGCGGTTCCTTATTATCATTTGAAAATTAGTAAACCTTCGGGTGTGGCCACACTTAATGCAACTGCTGCACTTAACCTTGGAGGTAATCTTACAATGAGTGGCACGGAAAGTTTTATACTTCAGGCTTCTGATCTAAGCGTGAGTGGAAACGTGGAGCAGACAAACGGCACATTAGATGCAGGGAGTTCTGTGATTAAAGTGGCTGGCAACTGGACCAGAACAGGTGGTGTTTTTGTGCCTTCTGCAAGCACAGTTACCTTTAATGGTATTAGCAACGCAGCTGTGGGAAGTACAAGCCAACCGACACAGGAGTATACTTTCAACAGACTCACTATAGCTAAAGCAGAAAATATTACGTTAACTGCCCACAATAACATCAGAGTTAATGCTGATTTTGATATTGCTAGCGGCACACTGAGTTTAGGGGCTAAAACAGTAAGCAGAACAGCACCGGGAGGTAATTTTACAATGGGTAACGGTAGCGTACTTCTGTTGGAGGGCTCAAACTTCCCTATCAATTTTAGTAACGTAACTTTAAATACAACGAGCCATGTAAAATACGAAGGAACAATAGCACAGGCGGTGGCAGCGGTAACTTACGGTCATCTAACCTTGGATAATGGAGGAGCAGTTGAGAAGACGCTACAGGCTGGTACACGTGTAAACGGTGATCTTACCATTACAGATGATGCTACCCTGAATGGCGCTGGCAAAACACTTACTATAAGTGGTAACTTTATTAAAGCAAGTACTGGAGTATTCAATGCTGGTGCTACTTATGCCGAAGGTACCCTAGTATTAGCAGCTACCACTCCTGCAGCCCAAAAACAATTAAATGGAGCATTTACGGTTCATAATATGTTGCTTGAGGCTGGAGCCAACTATATTATTCCTTCAAATGACCTTCTGATCAAAGGTAATTTTACGAATCAGGGCACAATCGACGGGACTACACGAAGAGTGACATTTGAGAGCGACTTCTTGAATTCGGAGACAGGGGTATTAAAAAGCAGCGGTGTGGCCGCGTTCTCTGGAACGCGACTGCAGACAATTCAGTTAAGGGCATCTATTCAGGGCTCAGTGCCTCACCCGCTTAACCCAGCTATTACGATACCTCCTGCGGTTGAGTTCAATGGCAACGTAGCACCGGTATTAAACTCGACAGCGGCACCTTCGTTTGGCAAGGTTACCATTAATAATCAGGATCCTGCTGGTATCCGAACCAGTGTGGGCTGGACAGTGAATCTGGACTTTAACGTTAGTGCTGGCGCTACTTTTGATGGTGGAGCCTATACACATAACTTCTTAACTGCCATTCTGAATAGCGGAACAATATTGAGCTCCGGCACAATTAATTTCACTCCATCCGGTTTGGCTGGGTTGTCAGCTTATCCAATAAAGTTTGGCACTACGCCTGCATCATTCCAAAGTACAGGCACTCTTTATATAGGCAGTTCGCAGTTAGTGGCTCTAAGTGGAGTTGTACCATCTCAACTTAACAACCTGACCATTGACAATAAGCATGCATTAGGCGTTTCTACACAAGGCTTATCGGCTGAACTGCCTTTGTATGGCACAACCTGGACTATTAACGGCAACCTATCAATATTAAGTGGTGCAAAATTTAACGCAGGTGCGGGAACCTCTTATATTATTGGTGGTAATCTAGTGAACAGCGGTGCACTTAATGGTGCAGGTGGTAGCTTTACACTAAATAACTCAGTGGGTCTTGCCAATGACCCGGTGACACCTGCCTCAATTGATGGTTCAGGTACAACCACATTAGGAAACCTTACTATAGCGGCAAATGCGAATGTTGATATTAATAGTAATCTCAATATTAACGGCAACCTGGTCTATAATGGGCAGTCTCTGAGTACAATAGGGGCGGAGATCAATTTTACAGGAGCCGGAGCTTCTCAGATAGAGGCAGCAGGTGGTACACTGAATGTCGAAAACATCAGAGTGTCTAAAACGGATGCCGCAACTACTGTAACGCTTCTTGCAGATATAACCGAAACATCTAATATTACTGTGCAGAGTGGTACGCTAGACCTTAGCACAAAGTCAGTGACAAAGCCTATAGGTAGTACTTCATCAACTCTGACCGTTTCTGATAATGCACTCTTAAAAATTGGGGGTACAAGTGCTATGCCTACCTTCGATGTGTTCTCTCTTGGCGAATCAAGTACAGTGGAGTTTTACGGTTCTAATCAGAACGTTGAAAGTATACAATATGGCCATTTAAGTGTAAAGAATGCCGGAACAAAAACATTTAGTGTCGGAACGGCAAAAATTGCGGGTAATTTCACTGTAACCTCTGACCCGGTAGTGGTAACCCCGGCTACCATAGAGTATAATGGCACCGCAGCTCAGACAATAGCAGCTATTGACTACAAGAATCTATCGTTGAGTACTAGCAGCAATAAAACACTTGCCGCTGGCACAGTTGGTGTAGCAGAGGCATTTACCAACACTGGTGGTGCAACAGTGAACACAACCGCCAACACTACAACTGTAAATTACAACGGAGCAGCTGCCCAGAATGTATTAGCTATCAACTACCATAATCTTAAACTGAGCAACAGTGGTATAAAAACGTTCAGCAATACCACAGGTGTGGCTGCGGCATTTACGGTAGAAGGAACTGCGGAAGCCAACCTAACCAATTCAGAAACTACGTTAAATTTTAATGGCACCGGTGCGCAGAACATACCTGCACTAACTTACAGTAAAGTGCTTATATCTGCTGGTGGCACAAAAGCATTAACAGGGGGTAACGCGAATATTCAAAAGGAGCTGCGATTAACCAACGGGCGGATTGCAACAGGTACAAACAAGTTTATACTTGGCAGCGCTGCCACGATCGTGGAGAGCGAGGGCAACTACGTGACGGGGCTGGTGGAGACGCAGCGCGCGTTCTCTGGCTCGGAGAACTTCGGCGGGCTGGGGGTGACGGTCTCCTCGGCCGCGCTATCGGGCCCTGTGACGGTGCTCCGGGAGACGGGGCGGGCCATCGTGGCCGGCAACGGCAACCCGAGCATCCTGCGCAACTATAGCTTCACGGTGGGCGGCGCCAACTCCAAGCTGGACGCCACGGTGAGCCTGGACTACCTGGACCACGAGCTCAACGGCTACGACGAGGGCACGCTGCTGGTCTTCTACCCGGACGCCTCGAGCACGTCTGGCTGGTCGCACAACGGCACCTCGGTGGCGAGCCCATCGAGCAACCGGGTGGGTGCCACGGGCATCGGCAGGCTCACGCAGCTGACGCTGGGCAGCTCTGTCTCGCCGCTTCCGGTGGAGATGAAGTACTTTAGGGCCGAGCGCCGCGGTCAGGAGGCGGTGCTGAGCTGGGAGACGGCCGCAGAGCGCGACCACCAGGGCTTCGAGGTGGAGGTTTCTGTGGACGGCAGGTCCTACCGCCGCCTGGGGGCTGTGGTCAGTGGCCGCGCAGGATCATCCCCGGGTGCTAAATACGCCTTTACTGATACTGAGACAGGGAAGGCAGGCGTGCGCTACTACCGCCTCAAGCAGCTGGACCTGGACGGCACCCACGCCTACTACGGTCCGCGGGCCGTGGACTTCGGGCAGGCCAAGGCCATGCCGCTGCAGGCATACCCTAACCCGTTCCAGGATCAGCTGACTGTTGAGTTCCAGGTAGCTACAAACTGTGTAGCCAAACTTAGCCTACACACCATTGAAGGCAGAAAGCTATACGAAGAAAACTATGCTGCAAAAGCTGGCCAGAATGCGGTAGTGTTGTCGTTTAAGAACAAAACCTTAAAACCAGGCCTTTATTTGATGAAAGTCGAAACCGGGGAAGGGACGCAATCTATAAAAGTGATTAAAAAATAAAATAGCTGTTTTTGTACTTTAAAGGGTGCCTGCTGTCAGGCACCCTTTTCTTTTATATAAGCCATACTCAATACCTATCTGGTCAATGTTATAATACAGGGTGTACACCTCCTGGTCCACTCAATCCCGAAGATTAAATTGCAAATCAACTATTTACAAATAATAGTCTGGTGTAGCTATACTTGACACATATGTAAATATGTTGTGTTATTTATATGTGAATATTTGATTAAGCTCCCTAAACTAACCTAAAGTTGCACTGTTCTATTCAATGATCTTTAAAGCCAATTAATTGTTTCGCAAATGTCAATAAATTATATATATTGTTATATAAATCGTTGATTACAACTATGTTATCTGTATTTAATGCGTTTTTTGTATTTGAATAGTATAAATTAAGCTAGCCTTAAATCTGGGGTAAGTTCCTCTGAAGAGATGTGGGTTTTTTGGGATATAACTAATATTTGATTGATTCCCCTTTCTATATGAATGTCTAGTCTACTACAACTTTATCTGTAATTATTTTAAAATGTTTATCAGAAAGTTTTTACGAGTATACTTTACCTATTATATATTTCTTGCATTAATGTTCTTGTCTACTGAAGCAAACGCTCAAACTACAGTTAGCTGGAGAGGGGGGAGCGGAACTACTGGCGACAGATGGGATATAGCAAGTAATTGGTCACCGGCTGTTGTACCAAATGCCAATACACATGTGCTTATTGGCGATTTTGCCTATACAGGCAAGCATCCTATACTTGATCTGGATAATATAGCAGCCCAGTGCTTATCTTTAACTATTGGTGGCCTTTCAAGTGCCTCATTAGATATAAAAGATAGCAAACCTCAGGCAGGAACGAGAACTTCATTTATAGTAAACGGTAACATAAATATACAGAGCAATGGAACACTACTGCTAAGAGGTACCGAAATACAATTGAAAGGTGACTGGCAAAATAATGGAGTATACAATGAAGAATATGTGGTTTCAGGAAATACAGGTTATTTACCTGTATTAAATTTTATAGGAATAAGCCAGGTTCTGGGCGGCACGAGCACATCATCTTTTGTTTTATTAGTGATAAACAGCTCTACAGTACTCAATGCCGATGTAACAATAAGACCTTTAATCACATCTGCCCGTCTGATTGTTGGGACAGGTGGCAAACTAGACCCTACAAGCAAGAAAGTTAGTTGGCCAAGCGGGGGAAACCTGGAACTAAGAAGTGGATCTACCTTACAGGTAAAGGCATCAACCTATTTAGCGAACTATGATCTAAGGCCTGAAGCCGCAGATGTTAACTCAACAGCAATAATAGAATATGCCTCCGGCACAAACCAGAGTGTCGATAACTTGGTGCCTTACCAGATATTAAAGATAAGTGGCGGCGGAACAAAAAGCCTAGTAGCTAACACAGCAATAGCAAATGAGGTAGATGTAACTGCTGGAACACTAGACATAGGCGGATTTACACTGAACAGAACAACTGCAGGTGGAAAATTGACTGTAGCTTCTGGGGCAACCCTGCGCATTGGCAGTACAAGATCAATGCCTACCGGCTATTCTACTTATACTTTTAACGCTAACTCTACAGTAAACTATTACGGCACTGCCCAAACTGTGGCAAACCATACTTACGGACACCTTACCTTAAGCAATACGGGTACCAAAACATTGCCAAGCGCAGCTATGACCATTAATGGTAATTTCACGAGCCAGGGTACAGTAAGCAGCATAGCAGGTGGTAACATGACAATCGGTGGTAATGTAACGATAGGCACAGGCTCAACCTTTGATGGTAGCACGTTTACGCATACAGTATCTGGTAACTGGGCAGCGGATGGCACCTATGTTCCGGGTACGGGTACAGTGGTAATGGCAGGGGCAAGTAGAACTATCTCCAGCGCAGCAGGTGCCACAGAGTTCAATAACCTTACCTTAAGTGGCACAGGCACAAACATAACCGTTCCATCCCTGACTATCAGGGGAAACCTGAATGCAAGTGGTGGGTTGTCTCAATCCGCGGGAGGTACAGTTACTATGACTAACTCAACGAGCCGGAGCATTAGTGGTAGCAATGTAAATTTCCAAAACCTTGTCATTGATGGCACTGTTAGCACGGGCATCAGTTTTAATGTGAATGGCAATTTTACAACCAATGCAAACAAATCCTTTTCTGCGACAGCAGGCACAATAAACATGCTCGGAAGTAACAGAGCCATTTCTGGAACAGGAAGTATGACCTTCTGGGGACTTAGCATTGGGGCTACAACTTCTTCAGCCAGCAGCTTTACAATTAATTCCTCGCTTAGCGGTACTGCCAGCCTGACGGCTACGGCAGGCACTGTGACTTTTGATGGTATATCAACGGCCTTTAGTGGCAATCATAACCTGTTTCATGTAAATGTTCCTGCAGGTAAGGGCTTAACACTGTCTTCAAGCGCGACACTGGGAGTGGCCGGGGGGCTGACCTCTGGTGGCTCTTTTTCAGCAACGGCTAATACCTGTACCGTAGAGTACAATGGAGCTGGCATGCAGAGTGTGCTGGTAGCAGCCTATCACCACTTGAAGCTGAGTAATACCGGGACCAAGACTTTTGGCGCAGGCACAACACGTGTTGCGGGCAGCTTGTCTGTTATAAGCGGCACGGGTACAGAGTTGCTTTCCAACGCATCTACGATAGATTTCAACGGTACCGGGGCACAGAACATCCCGGGCCTGTCCTACCACAGGATACTGCTGTCCTCGGGTGGCGTTAAAACGCTTATGGCAAACGCCAGTGTAGCAGGTGAGCTGCGATTAACCAACGGGCGGATTGCAACTGGTACAAACAAGTTTATACTTGGCAGTGCTGCCACGATCGTGGAGAGCGAGGGCAACTACGTGACGGGGCTGGTGGAGACGCAGCGCGCGTTCTCTGGCTCGGAGAACTTCGGCGGGCTGGGGGTGACGGTCTCCTCGGCCGCGCTATCGGGCCCTGTGACGGTGCTCCGGGAGACGGGGCGGGCCATCGTGGCCGGCAACGGCAACCCGAGCATCCTGCGCAACTATAGCTTCACGGTGGGCGGCGCCAACTCCAAGCTGGACGCCACGGTGAGCCTGGACTACCTGGACCACGAGCTCAACGGCTACGACGAGGGCACGCTGCTGGTCTTCTACCCGGACGCCTCGAGCACGTCTGGCTGGTCGCACAACGGCACCTCGGTGGCGAGCCCATCGAGCAACCGGGTGGGTGCCACGGGCATCGGCAGGCTCACGCAGCTGACGCTGGGCAGCTCTGTCTCGCCGCTTCCGGTGGAGATGAAGTACTTTAGGGCCGAGCGCCGCGGTCAGGAGGCGGTGCTGAGCTGGGAGACGGCCGCAGAGCGCGACCACCAGGGCTTCGAGGTGGAGGTTTCCGTGGACGGGAGGTCCTACCGCCGCCTGGGCTTCGTAGCCTCAGCGGGTACCGGCACGGGCCCGGGCGGCAAGTATGGCTTCACCGACACGGAGGCGGGGAAGGCGGGTATACGGTATTACCGCCTCAAGCAGCTGGACCTGGACGGCACCCACGCCTACTACGGTCCGCGGGCTGTGGACTTCGGGCAGGCCAAGGCCGCACCGATGCAGGCATACCCCAACCCCTTCAGGGATAACTTGCGCATCAGCTTTGAAACCGCTGGTAATGCTACTGCTAAAGCGGCCCTTTATACTTTGGCTGGCAAGGCAGTGCTTGTACAGGAATTAAAAGCAAACTCTGGCGCAAACGATTTTCGAATCAATACAGACAACGCGCACCTTACTTCCGGTATGTACCTGCTTGTGGTTGAAGTGGATGGGAAAAAGAGAAGTATTAAAGTTACAAGAGACTAGCCGATCTAAACTATAAGCATGAAGGCACCTGAGTAGGTGCCTTTTTCATGTTACTAACCTGCCAGCCTACACCGTAGTTTTAGAAAGTATAAACAAGCCTATTACTTTTATCAAAGTTCTGTTTTTACCAGCCTTTCTGTAATCCGCCTAAAATAAATTGTATTTAAAAAATATGAAACTGCACTGATGGTTTCATGGTGGATTTTGCTTTGTATTTGTTATAAATAATGAAGAATAAGTGCAACAAATTTTCATTATATAAGTTAATTTATATATATTAGTTCTTAAATAACAAATTGGTTAATTAGTGACTGAATTTGCAAAGCTTTTAGCATTGTCAAAAATTAAATATTAACTCAATATATTCTAATCTTAGACCTCGCTGAAATATAGATCCAAATTTTAGGATAACTATATTTTGTTTTAGTGCAATTATTTGACTCCCCTTGGAACATGCCTAATAAAATGAGGCTGTGGTATTTACTACTTTATAGTTAATAAGTACAGACTTTGATTCCCTCATGGCCATTTCTACACAAAACAAGAAAACACACTTTATAACCCGTTCTATTATAGTTATAGGGTTATTGTATTCGGTTATCTCAACTTCCCTGGCCCAAAGCGTAACAAGCTGGAAAGGAACTGGAAGTGCGCAGACTGGCACGGACTGGAGCGAACCAACTAACTGGACTAATGGTGCTCCTGATGCTACAAAGCATGTGATAATAGGTGATGCTAACTTTACCGGATCAAGAATGCCAGTGATTGACTTAAATGCTCAGGCAGCTTGCTTATCACTTACAATAGGGGGTAGCAATGCGGTTAAGCTAAAGGTGTCTAATGACAAAGGGTTAAATGTTGGCGGCAATTTAGTAGTACAAGCAAACGGTGAGCTTGAAAATGAAGGGAGCCATATAATTATTGGTGGCAACTGGACTAATAACGGTGTTTATAATGAGCTTTTATATATTAAAGGCAATATAAACTCAAGAAGTACGCAGTATCCTAAAGTTGAATTGACCGGTTCCTCCAGCCGAATAGGAGGAAGCTCAACAAACTCCTTTAATTTTTTAATTGCTTCAGGAAATCTTACACTAGAGAACAACATCAACCTGGTTTCTCTAACCAAAGGCTCTAACACCGTGCAACCAACCTTACAAGTTAAAGGTGTGTTCGATCCGAGCATATACCTGGTTAATTTGCCAACTGTGTCTGGGACCACATTCACAGTAGAAGCGGGGGCTACACTCCTTGTAAAAGCAAATACATTGGTAAATGGGGCGTCTTTCTTTGCCAATTATACGATTGCACCTACAACTATCTTTACAAACAGTGTTATAGATTATGCCGGCGGTGACCAGGTAGTTGAAAATGGACTGCCCTTTGCATATGGTATTTTAAGAATAAGCGGTAGCGGTACCAAGACTCTGGAAGGCAACACAACAGTGTTTGGTGCACAGGGCACGGGACTAATTATCAACTCAGGTACTTTGGACATCGCGACTTTTACACTAGACAGAAGCTCAAGTCCGGGGGGTACGTTTACCATGGCTTCAGGTGCTACGCTCAGGATTGGGGGTACCAACACAATGCCTGCAAATTATGTAACCTACACCCTGGACCCAAACAGCACAGTTGAATATTATGGCACTAACCAAACAGTTACCAATGTAACCTACGGGCACCTGCTCTTGAGCAACAGCGGTTTAAAATCAATGCCTGCAACAGCCATGACAGTAGCCGGTAACCTGACAAGTACTGGAACGGTTAGCTACACGGCAGGTGCTTCGATTACTGTGAATGGGAATGTAACAATCGGAACAGGCACAACATTTAACGGGGGCAACGCCTCGCATACTATAGCCGGTAACTGGGCTGCAAACGGAACTTATGTTGGCGGCGGCAGCACGGTAACGATAACGGGGGCTAACAGAACCATATCAAGTACGGCGGGCAGCACCGAGTTTAATAACCTCACGTTAAGCGGAATTGGCACCAACATAACTGTGCCTGCTTTAACCATACGCGGAAACCTAAACGCCACAGGAGGCTTGTCGCAGGTTGCCGACGGCACAATTACCATGACAAATGCTGTCAGCAGAAGCATCAGCGGCTCGGGTATGAATTTCCAGAACCTGACGATAGATGGTACAGTAACAACTACCTCAAGCTTTACCCTTAACGGTAATCTATTGGTAAACGCAACAAAGTCCTTTGCGGCCAGTGCTGGCACAGTAACCATGGCCGGGGCCAACAAAAGTATAAGCGGTACGGGAAGTATAAGTTTCTGGGGCTTGAACACCTCCAACACGACAACTACAGCAAGCTCTTTTACCGTTAACTCCTCCTTAAATGGCACCAGCTCTCTAACAGCCACAACTGGCACGGTTACGTTTGCAGGAACGTCAACATTTGCAGGCACCCATTACCTGAACAATGTGGCAGTAACAGGTACAAGTTTGAGTATGCTGGCCAATGCCAACCTTTACATTAATGGAGCAATGAGCTTGGGTGGAGGATCGGCCTTTAATGTAAGTGCAACACCAAACTCTGTGTACTACAACAGCTCTAATCCGCAAACGGTGTTAAACACGAACTATCATCACCTTATACTTGCCAATACAGGAGCTAAAACAGCCGGCGGTGCCATAACCGTAAACGGCAACTTTACCCTGGCATCTGGAAGCACTTTTAATGCTGGCGCATTTAACCATACCTTTAACGGCAACTGGACCAACAACGGCACTTTTAACCACGGAAGCGGAACCATAACCTTTGCAGGAAGCACCGATACAAGTATAAACGGCGAGACCCTGTTCAATACAATCGTGCTGAACAAATCAAGTATGGCCAGAACGGTTACACTTGCCAGCAACGTAACTGCCAGTAACCTGCAGATGACCAACGGCACCATGATAACAGGTGTTAATAAAGTGACATTGCTGAGCAACAGAACTGGCAATGGCTGGGTAATTGGTACAGTTACCAGAAACCACACATTTGCAGATGGTGTTGGCTATGCCTTTAACGGGCCTTATGCAATGCTTTCGTTTGCCACACCTGTGGGGGTAAACGAAGTAAGTATGACGGTGGCAGCACAAAGTACAGGCAACTTTACGGCAGGCACCGCCATCAGCAGAAAGTATGCAATTGCCATTCCGGCGGGAAATTACAGCAGTGGCACCTTGCAGTTGCAGTACGAGGACACGGAGCTGAACGGTAATACTGAGAGTGCTCTAAAGCTTTATAATTATGACACCGGACTATTGAAATGGAGAAGCTACGGCAGAACGAATCAGAACAGCACACAAAACTGGGTGAGCAAGGCTGGGCTGTCCAATATTTCAGGAGAGTGGACCTTGTCTTCCAGCCCCGGTACTTACAGTTGGGTAGGCGGAAACAGCTCGGCCTGGGAAAATGCCGCTAACTGGCAGGACATTACTGAAGGGGTAGCGGGTACTGCTGCTTCGGCTCCGCTAAGTACAGATGTGGCCATACTTGGAGAAGTAAACCCGGTAAATCATCCGGTTATAAACTCGGCAGCTACAATAAGCAGTATGCAGTTTAGAGGCACGGCAGCAAATAACTTAACCATATCCAGCGGATCACTTAACGTGCTTGGCAATCTTACAGCCTCGGGTGCGGGCACCGCGATTGTGCATACATTAACCACAGGCAACAATAGCCTGGTAGTTGGCGGAAACCTGGTGCTTAACGATGGCAGTGTTGGCAATGCTATATCGCTGGTAAATGGCACGGGCAGCGTAACAGTAACCGGAAATATAGAGCACCCTGCCGGAGGAAGTATAAGCCTGGGCAGCGGTAACCTTTCTGTAGGGGGTAACTACAACTATACCGCAGGGGCAGCTTTTGCCGCCGGCACCGGTACTTTAACCTATAGTGGTACGGTAAACCAAACTGTTGCAGGGCTGCCTTACCATCACTTGATGATAAATAAAGCCAACACCTCGACGGCTGCCTATACTTCCGGAGTTAACCAAAGTATAACCGGCAACCTTACAGTAAGTGGGTTGGGCAAACTTTCTCTTTCGGTGCCGGTGCTAAATGTGGCTGGCAATATAAGTATAGCCGGCGGCAACCTGGAAGCCAACGCTTCGGCAATTGATGTAAAAGGTAACTGGAGTACTGCAACCGGATCTTCATTTACAGCTGGCAGCAGCACGGTTACTTTCTCAGGTAGTGCGATGCAAACAGTGTCTGCCACCACATTTAACAACCTCACAGTTAACAAGTCTCAGGCATTGACTACGGGTGGTAACCTGGCGCTTACAGGCAACTTGAATATACAAGCCGGTACCCTGGAAATGAACAGCCACACGGTAAACAGAACTGCAGCCGGAGGCACGCTTCAGCTGGCAAACGGCGCCAATATACTTACCAAAGGCACAGTTGGTTTTCCGGGCAACTTTTCCACCAACTCATTGGCTGCAAACAGTACTGTGGTGTATGATGCTGGTACTTCATCCATCGCTTCTCTGAACTATGGTAACCTTACAGTGCAGGGAAGTGGCTCAAAATCGCTGCTAGGGAACTTGCAAGTGGCTGGCAATATGGTAGTAGGCCCTGGCGCGGCCATAGCAGGCAATACCCTTGCCAACCTAACAATTGCCGGGAATCTGCAGAACAATGGCTCTGTAAATACCGTGAGGGCCAGCCTGGTGTTTTCCGGAGCAGGAGGGCAGATTTCAGGTACAGGCAGCACTGTTATAGATAATCTTACTGTAAATGCAGGGGCAAGCCTTGCGATAAATAAAAACATAAGGCTACAGGGAAACCTGAGCCATAACGGTGCTATGCTAGATGCCTCAGCCGCAGAACTTGATTTTGACGGCGGCGGCGCGGCAAGTATAAATTCGGCTGGCAGCCCGTTTTATGCGGGTAGCTTAAAAATTAGCAAAGCAAACGCAACCGTTTCCCTGAACGCAGATATAGAGGCGTTGCAAAGCGTTGCGGTTACTGGTGGTACATTTAACATCGCTTCCAGAACACTTGCTAAAGCCACAGGAGCCTCCGGCACAAGTTTTACTGTTGCTGATGGTGCTACACTTATGGTGGGAGGCACTAACACACTTTCTGTTTTTGACAGCTATACTTTTGGCCCTGTCAGTACCATGATGTACAATGGCAGCACACAAACGGTAAAGGCGCTTCAGTATGGTCACCTGACACTAAGCAATGCAGGTACGAAAACATTTGAGACGGGAACCACCGGCATTGCCGGAAACCTGTTGGTAAACAACGGGGCCGCTGCCGAAATGCTAAGCACCAGCAGTGTAGTTGCCTTTAATGGCACGGGCAGCCAGGCAATAGCGGCTGTAAACTATCATACTTTACAGGTATCAGGAGGAAGCGAGAAAACCTTAGCCGGTAATGCTACCATCGCTGATAAACTGGAATTGCTAAACGGACGAATAAGCACAGGAGCTAACAAGTTTATACTTGGTAACGCCGCAACCATTGTGGAAAGCGAAGGAAATTATGTGACGGGACTAGTGGAAGCCCAGCGCACCGTAGGCACAGATCCGGAGAGCTTCGGCGACATAGGCTTCTCCATTGATGCGGATGTGGCACCGGGAGTGGTAACTGTTATCAGGGAAACCGGAGCTGTGGTAGGCCTGAACAGCAACAGCGCCAGGCGCAACTTTAATGTGCTGCCAGGTGCCACTAACCAAAATCTGAATGCCTTCATTACACTTTCATACTTATCGCATGAGCTGAACAGTATACCAGAGAGTAACCTAAGTGTGTATACCAGCACCGACAACGTGTACTGGACTTTGCAGCCAGAGGCGAACACCGTAAGAACACCTACAAGGCAGACTGTTGCTTTATCCGGGGTAAACAGCCTGAGCCGGTTTACGCTCGGCGACAGGTTTAGCCCATTGCCTATTGAACTCGCTTACTTTAAGGCAGAAAAGAAGGGTGACAGCGCCATACTTACCTGGGCTACCACTTCCGAAAAAGAAAATCTTGGTTTTGATGTAGAGGTGTCAATTGATGGTAAGAAGTACCGCAAGATCGGTTTCGTGAGTCAGGGTACAGGTACGTCAAGCGTGGTGCTGCAGTATACTTTTACAGACAATGAGGCCGGAAAGCAGGGTACACGTTATTATCGTCTTAAGCAGCTTGACCTGGATGGCTCTTATACTTACTATGGTCCTAAAGCTGTAGACTTCGGCGCATTGCAAACTATTGAGGCTTCCGCTTATCCTAATCCCTTCCAGCAACAAATAAACCTGGTGGTGCCAGCGCAATTTGGTGGAGTTGCCAGGATCAGGTTGTATAACGCAGCAGGAAGAGTGATGCTTGAGATGGCTAAAACTATTGAAGCTGGCACAAACAATATAGGCTTAGACTCTGGTTTGGTTCCAGCTGGCATGTATGTGCTAACAGTTGAGGCAGAAGGCCGCCTGCAGCGTCTGAAGCTGTTAAAAGAGTAAACCCTAACAACCCAAACCTATAAACCCTTAATGCAAACAGCCCCTGCAATCTTTGCAGGGGCTGTTTTTTTATACTAGTCTGAACGTGCAGGTTAGTGTTTTACCACCACCTTTTTGTTCAGAACTTTTCCTGAAGTATGTACCTGAAGGATGTAAACTCCTGTAGGTAGGTTGTCCAGGCTGATCTGCTGCTCATGGTTTCCGGCAACTCTGTTCTGAGTATTCTCAAACAGTACCTGTCCGATGCTGTTCACAAGTACCAGCTTCACCTTTTCTGTTTTAGAGGTTGCAAAGCTAACAGTAAACTTACCTGAGTTAGGGTTAGGATATACCTGTAGTGCATTAACAGTAGTGCCGTCTTTAGCCAGCGCCGTCAATGTTACATTCATCTCCTCCGACAGGTCAGACTCACAAGAGTTAGGGTTGATAACCTTTACAGTGTATTTGCCAGACTGCGTTACAGTAAGCGACTGACCATTAGCACCGTTTATGGCCACACCATTCAGGAACCACTGGTTACCAGATGCTGAGTTTGATGTAAGCACGTTACCGTTATGTACGATGGTAGGCTTGGCTGGTAGTGCGTTCACTAATACCGCTACTGCCTGAGACGTAACTGCACACTGGTTCTGGTTTGTAACAGTTACTTTGTAGCTATTAGATGCACTTACCGTGATAGAGCGCGTAGTGGCGCCATTAGACCACAGGTAGCTGCTTCCCTCAGAGGCCGTCAGCGTCACGCTGCCGCCCTGGCAGAAGGTGGTGGCGCCTGAAGCCGTGATGGTGGCAACTGGCAGCGCATTTACAGTTATGGTTACTGCTGCCGAAGTTGTAGCGCAGTTGCCCGCGTTTGTAACAGTCACAGTGTAGTTGCCAGCAGTGCCGGTTTCTATACTTTGCGTAGTGGCTCCATTAGACCATAGGTAAGTATAGCCAGTGCCTGCCGGTGCAGAAAGCGTTACCTTCTGTCCTTCACAAAGTGTTGTAGAGCCACTTGCCGTGATAGCAGCAGTTGGCAGCGCCGTTACCGCAACAGTTGTGGCCGCAGATGTCACTGCGCAATTGCTTGGCGTGGTAACCGTCACGGTGTAGTTGCCGCCCTGGGTTACTTCGATAGAGCGCGTTGTTGCACCGTTGCTCCACAGGTAAGTGTAACCTGTGCCTGCAGAGGCTGTCAAAGTCACGTTTCCGCCCTGGCAGAAGGTGGTGGCGCCAGAAGCCGTGATGGTGGCCGAAGGCAGATCATTAACTGTAACAGTAGTGGCCGCAGAAGTTGCAGTACACTGGCTTTGGTTCGTTACGGTCACCGAGTAGCTGCCGGCCGCACTTACTGTGATAGCGCGCGTGGTGGCGCCGTTTGACCACAGGTAGCTGCTTCCCTCAGAGGCTGTCAGTGTTACGCTGCCGCCCTGACAGAATGTAGTGGCGCCCGAAGCTGTAATTGTGGCAACTGGTAGTTGATTTACAGTAACATTAACTGTATTTGAATAAGCTTCTGTACATACGCTGCTCTTAACCAAGGCACGGTAGCTTGTTGAGCTGCTCAAGTTGCTGAAGTTAAGTGAGGTACTTGTGTTCGCTATATTCGTCCAGTTGATACCATCTGTAGATGTTTCCCATCTTACCACGTTTCCGTTGTGTCCGGTAAGTGTTAAGGTACTGCTGTTTGTGCCAGCACATACTTCACTCACAGGTGCTGTAATTGTTCCGGCGACTGTAACAGGCGATACCTCAACAGTAACTGCGCTTGTCACAGCTTCAGAGCATACGCCGCTCTTCACAACTGCTCTGTACTGCGTTGTGGCCTCCAGGTTGCTGAAGTTTAGTGTTGCCGTTGTACTGGCGATACTTGCCCACGTTGTGCCGTCCGTAGAACTTTCCCATCTTACAACATTGCCAACATTGCCGGCAAGGCTGATCGTGCCCTGGTTAGTACCAGCGCAAACCTGTGTTGCATTAGATGTTAGTGTACCTGCTACTGAAGTTGGTGCAACCGTTACTGTAACAGATGCTGTTGTGGCAGAAGTACACGCACCGCTCTGCACTACAGCACGGTATCTGGTGGTGGCAGTAAGGTTCTCGAAAGCCAGGGATGCATTTGTATTGGCGATAGTTGACCAGTTAGTGCCGTCCAGCGAGCTCTCCCATCTTACCACACTACCTGTCTGACCTGATAAGGTAACAGTACCGTTGCCACCTTCGCATACTTCTGAGGCAGAAGCTGTAAGCGTACCCGCCACTGTAGTAGGGGCTACCGTAACAGGAACGGCAAGTCTGGTACCATTCTGACATGTTAGCGTGCTTACCTGCATATCATACAGGAAGTAGTAGAAGCTGGAAGGTGTAGTTTGGTTATTACCTGTAATGCTGCCAATGCCTGCTAAAGTGTAAGGGTAAACAGCAGAGTTCGTAGAGTTATTACGGTATGCCGTAGCACCGCCACCAAATGCAGATACCTGTATACCATAATTATTGCCGGCAGCAGGAATGATTAACCCAAGGTCATACTCCTTTATGCCAGGTGTAACATTTATAGTAACAGTCTGGATAACATTGTTGCTAAGGTCCTTGTCAGTGATTACGACGGTCATGGTTCCTGCAGTGGCAACGTTTATAGTTGCTCTGTCAATTACAAAAGGAACAGATGCGTTGATATACATTCTACCGCCTGTAAAGCTTGAGGTTGAGCCGCCAGCGCTATGGTTTAATGAGCCCATTCTACCGCCTGTCTCGTCGCTTGCAACAACGTGATAAGTGGTATTTTGTGTTAAGGCTGGAGTAGTGTATGTATTTCCTACGCGTAGCAGGTTGCCACCTGTGGCAGCACTGAACCAATAAAGTTTACCCGAAGAAGTTTGCGCAGATAAGCTGGCACTTGTTCCGGTACAAACTGATGCAGGCTGTGCAGTTACCTGTGCAGCGTTGTTGTTAATAACTACAGGAGCAGACGTTATACCTGAGCCGCATGAAGCGGTAAGTGTAACGGTATAGCTTCCATTCTCAGTTGCTGCGTAAGTAGTACTGTTTGTATTGGCTATGGCAACCCCATCTTTAAACCACTGGTAAGTATAGCTTGCATGTGTAGTACTGGTTACGGCACGCAGTGTTTGAGAGAAGCTCTGGCCATAACACATGTTCAGGTTAATGTCTTTGCTTATGGCAATCGAAGCCGGAGCAACCGGATTAACAGTTACAGTTACTGCTGCTGATAATTTAGCGCATCCGCTGGCTGCTGTAACATTAACGGTGTAATTACCAGATGCATTAGCTGTATAAGTTGCACTTGTAGCGTTAGCGATTGCAACACCGTCTTTAAACCAGGCATAGCTTAGGTCCTGCCCAGTATTAGCCTGTAATACTACAGAGCCTCCAGTACAGAAAGTAGTAGCCGAAGCAGGTGTAATGGTGGCCACCGTTTCGGTGCCTTGCGTTACTGGTACAGCAACACGAGGGCTTGGGCAACCCATGGCTTTTACATTAATGTCGTAGAAGTAGTAGTAGAAGCTAAGAGGCGTGCTTGAAGCTGTGTTGCCTGTAATTGACATCACGTTAGGGACTGTGAATGGATAGCCTGTTACGCCACCATTGTTACGGTAGATAGTAGCACCATTCTCATAGCTGATAGTTATGCGATAATCACCTGCGCTTGGGAAGTTAAGGTTAAGAGGGTAAACTGCTCCCATATCTGTTGGGTCGTCAGTTTGTGCGCCCGCACCTGCAGGGTTTCTTGTGGCCTCTACATCCAAAGTAGTGCTGGATACAGTTGCTCCATTTAGCGTTTCTACTGTAAACGTTATTCTACCCGGATTACCGATATATAGCCTTGCACTTTCCAGTGTAAAAGGTGAATGTGCTGTAACCAATATAGAAGGTGTATACTGAGAATAACCACCAGCTGTAAAAGCAGCCTTAGATGTTGGGCCTACCTTTCCGCTAAAGTCGTTCAGGGCAGCATAGTATGTGTTGCCAGCCGGGACAGTACTTGTTAGTACGCTGTTGCCTACTGCTACCAGATTGCCACCAATTGCGGCATCATACCAGTATATGGTTCCGCTACCAGTTCCTTTTAACGATACAGGTGTTGTGCCACAGGTTGTAGCAGTTGCTTGTGGTGCAGCAGGGGCCATGCTCGCAGTACGGGTATCCACTCGCTGGTTGTTTGCCTGGAACTGATCATCAGCTAAAGTTACCTGGCTAGTGATCTGGTACGTTTTACCTGCCTCAGCGGCAAATGTGCCAGGCAGTATAATGCGTGCCTCGCTGTGAGCAGCCAGTGTACCTGTATAAGTAGTGTTGAATGTGGCTACCGTAGCGCCCTGGCTTGTAATGGTAACGCTTATTGGTAGGTTAGTCTGTGCCTCAGAAGCGTAATTGCGAAGCATTACAGATACTGGCTGTGCAGGGTTTGCACACAGGTCCTGCGTAGGGAACAGCAAGGATGCAATACCTACATCTTTTGTAGGTCCGGTAAACTGTACCAGGTAGTCCTGTGTTTCACCTTTTGCATAGCTGCCACAAGCATCCACATCGTCAGCGTTAGTGGTTTCTACCAGTACAACCCGCATTATAACCTGAGAATTTATACTTACAGACTGCGGAATAGTAACGTTAGTGTTGAATGTACCATCAGAGCTCATTAAAGGAGTTGTGGCTACCAGCTCACTAGACTCAAAGCTATTGTTGCCATTCCAATCAATGAATACCTTGGCTATTTTGTCGTTGTCAGCACCACAGGTACCCAGCGACAGCGAAAGAGGCAGCGTCTGGCCAACTTGCGCCGAGGCAACCATGCTGGTAAAGTTAGAGTAAGTTGCGCAACCTGCTGGCGAGTTATTAATGCCGCCAAAAGTAAGGTTTGTGATTTTAGAATCCGCATCAGAGATTGCACCTGAAGCGCAGTACTGTGAGCCGCCGATGCCGCTAACCAGCATAGAGTAAGCCTGAGGACCTCTTGTTAGCGTACCTTTGTGGCTAACAGTGATTGTATAAGTCTCGCCAGGTACAGCATTGGCAATGTATACCTGCTCTACGTTGTCGCGGATGTTGTCACCGAAACCTGCTGGGTTGGCAGGATTGTTCGGGTCCAGTATCCAGGGCATGTAAACCGTTAATCCTTTGTTTACACGAATATCCAAGTCATTTACAAGGCGTGGTGTGCGGTTATTAAGCGCGCTGGTGCCCAGTGGAATAACTGCTCCTTCAGGATCTGTCCAGGAGATGGTAACCAACAAAGGACCTTTGCCTGAAGCAGTAACAGTAAAAGTATACGTTTGACCTTGATCCAGCGTACGCTCCTGCAGCATGTTGGAACTGTTGTCGTTGATGATGTGGTTGGCTGCACGCTCCATGTTAACAAGACCCCAGCCATAGATATAATCCGGGCCGGTGTTGCCTGCCTCGTCGGCTGTATGTATGGCCAGGCCTTTAAGGGTGGCAGCACGCATAAACACACCATACTTGTTATAGTATTGCTCCTGCAACAAGTTCAGCGAGCCAGATACGTTTGGCGCTGACATGGAAGTACCATTCATAGAAGAATAGTGATTGTCGCCGGTGCTTACAGAAGAAATAAGAGACACACCGTTTCCTACTACGTCTGGCTTGATACGACCGTCATCAGTTGGGCCGTAGCTGCTGAAAGAAGAAATCTTAACATCTTCCTTACGCTGCCAGCCATTCGGGATAGGCTCCACAGCACCCACTGTAAGTATATTTTTAGCTGTGCCATAGGTAGAAACTATGTCGTAGCCATTATTGCTGCTTACGCCTGCAGGTCTTGGGATTACGGTAAGTACGTTCGACGCATTTGGGAACCAGCAAGGAGAGCCTACGGCCGGACCTGTTTGCGAACGGTTGTTACCCGCAGACTTTACCATCAGGTAGTACGGCGCATTGTAAGCGATTATGTCCCAGGACTGTGCCTGTGAGTTATAATAACCAAAGTTTACATCTTCAGTAGTGCTTACGGTTGCATTGCCACGCCACTCCCAGAACGGGTTAGTGTCAGTGCCGGCACGCGAATCGTTGTAGTACCAGCCAGTTGCTGTACCGTAAGAGTGGTTAGATACCAGAAGGCCGGATGCGGCTGCTGTCATTTCTGCCACGTCGTCGCTGAAGTCCCATCCCTGCAGGTTTAGGGCACCAAAAGACATACCTTTGGCTAGTGGGTTCACGCCGGAGGCCACCATAGTACCCGCTACGTGGGTAGCGTGATCGCTTATAGCGGTGGCGTTGTCTCGCTTCACCATTCTGCCTGTTAGCTCCTGGTGGGTGCTACGGATAAGGCCACCATCCCAAACACCTAGCTTACCGCTAAGCGCAGGGTTGCTGCCGCTAAGGTTCAGGCCTGTAGAGCCGCCAAGCCACAACTGGTCAGTTTTAATAGAGGCAGCTGCTCGTGTGTTATGGTCTGTAATGTAATAGATAGGGTAACCCAATGCGTCAACCCCCTCCAACGACATCACCTGGCCGCTCTTGCTCACTTGCCTTACGACCCAGTTTTTCTGCTTCGCCAGCTCAAGTGCACGCTCTTTGTTACCGCCATACTGTAACCTGAAGTCGTTTGAAAGTTTCTGTAGCTGAGCATTGTTAGTAGCCCGGGCTATTTCCTGTTCCGCTTTTGCAGGGTTGTTACCTCTCTTCGGAGTCTGCGCATAAACAGTTGTGGCGGCCATCCACAGGACGGTCGCTGACAGTGTTAATAATCTCTTTTTCATGTTTACGCCAGCTTAGGAAGTATAAATTTTACAAGCTTGCGCATTCAGACAAGATGCAGAAGGAGGAAGTTCTGCTGTAAGTGTGGGGCTAAGGTAGCTGCTGCTGCTTCTTTTCCACACCGATACACACAGGGTTCCCAGCCCTGTACAACAGTAAAGGTTTTGCATAAAAAGGTTAATTAAATAGATAGATATAGATTAATTGTTCGTCCGCAATTAATAATTGCGGCCTTAAAATTAGTATAAGAAATTGGTTGTGCAAGTATTTGTGCTGATTTTATTTGGTTGATAATCAGGTTATTAAATGTGTTATAACATTGAGTGTATGTTGTGAGTGGACTCTGTTATAACATCGCTTATTTTTGAAAGGGGGAGTTACAATCGGGTTAAATGACTTTGCCTGTATCTGGTGTTATGCCATCATAAATACAAAAGGGCAGCGATAATTTATCGCTGCCCTTTTGTATTTATATTATTTTGAAAAACTACTTTGCCCGATTTACAATAAAAACACCTACCAAAATAACTACCATTCCCAGGTAGTGCCACAACTGTATACTTTCTCCATCCAGTACACCCCACATTAGGGCTACGATCGGGATGAGGTAAGTAGAGGAACTGGCAAATAATGTGGTGGAGATATGGATCAGTTTGTTAAAAAGCACTAGCCCAATCGCTGTGCTGAAAACAGCAAGTATAGCAATATAAGAAAGTGCTTCCCAGGCACCAGGGGTATACTGCAGCTTATGCACTATATCTGTGGTAAACAAATACACAAAAGCGACAGGAGCCACTGTAAGCAAAGCCATACTAGACATCACCAGAGGCTTCATACCTTGCAGGCGATGCTTGATGAGGTTCACGCTGCCGCCATAGCAAATGGTAGCAGCTACGATGTACAAACCATAGTATTTGTTGTTTAGCTCCGCATTGCCGTT
This sequence comes from Pontibacter sp. GD7, assembly GCF_058216375.1. Classification (NCBI taxonomy): domain Bacteria; kingdom Pseudomonadati; phylum Bacteroidota; class Cytophagia; order Cytophagales; family Hymenobacteraceae; genus Pontibacter; species Pontibacter sp. GD7. Next base: position 438,444 of record NZ_JBYZMP010000001.1, read on the forward strand.
GCCTGAGAAGATAAGTATGGCCGTACCAATGATGCCGATGATAATACCCAGCATGCGCATCCAGGTAATAGACTGCCGGAAAAACATGGCACCCACCAGTAGCGTGAACAATGCTGTTAATGAGTTTAGCACACCGGCCAGTCCGCTTGCCAGCCTGGTTTCGGCATAAGCAAACAGGAAAGCCGGGATAAGGTTACCCAGCAAGCCGCTGCCCAGCAAAAACTTCCAGCGATGCGGTTCTACCTTTTTCAGGTGCTTAAAGGCAAATGGTGACAGGGTAAGAAAAGCAATGGCTATACGCAGTGCTCCCAACTCATCCGAAGAAAAAACTATCAGCCCCTTCTTTATAAGTATAAAAGAAGTGCCCCAAATAAGGGCAAGTATGATGATGAGAAACCAAGCCAGAGCAGGGGCAGAAGTGGCGGCGGTTTCCTGTTTATTTTGGATAGCAGTTTTGATAAGAGTAGTTTGAGTTAGAGCGTTAGAAAATTAGAAAGACTTTGAGTTAACAACCCGGTTGCAAAAATAACAAGTCAGAACATCAAATTAAGCTGTTTGTGCTATTGGCTACAAAGTATTTATCTCAAGCCGCAGCGGGGTACAGGTTTCAAGCCAGCACGTAGATGCAACCTAGGATTTTTATGGGTGCAATTTCCGGAATCGGTTTTATACTTAAAACCCGATTCTTGCTAAGAGCCTGTTTAGAGTCTATTTAAATCAACTCTGTCTGCCCTTGCTGCGTGTTTTCACCAGCAAGTATACTAGCCAAAGTCTTTTAATTGTTGGTGAAAAACACCAACAATGGCGAGTCCATACTTCTTAACTAAAACTCTAAACAGCTTCTAAGTATACTTTGTCTGGAAAGTGGTGGGATAGGGGATGATTAAGTAGAAAGTCTTTAAAGTATAAAGACGCAAAATATTGCGTCTCTACACCTTTAATTCTTAAATTCTTTAACTCCTGAACTCCCAAACTCTCTACGCTTCCTCGTAAGCCATGGTGGCGGCAATCTCATCCAGTGTGTCATAGATATCCTGGATGTCTTCGGACTGCACCAGTTTCATGCGCAGGGGCTTAAAGTGCGGTAGCCCACGGAAGTAGTTGGTGTAGTGGCGGCGCATCTCAAATATGCCCAGTTTCTCGCCTTTCCACTCCAGCGAATGGGTAAAGTGCTGGCGGCATACTTCCACACGTTCCTCCAGGGTAGGCCCCGGTAAAATCTCGCCGGTAGCCATGTAGTGTTTTATCTCGTTAAAGATCCACGGATAGCCTATACTTGCCCTTCCGATCATGACACCATCTACGCCATACTTGTTGCGGTACTCCACAGCTTTTTGCGGAGAGTCGATATCGCCATTGCCGAAGATCGGGATCTTCATGCGTGGGTTGTTCTTTACTTCTCCTATCAGTGTCCAGTCGGCTTCGCCTTTGTACATCTGAACGCGCGTGCGGCCATGTATACTCAGCGCCTGTATGCCAATGTCCTGAAGTCTTTCGGCAGTTTCTACTATATACTTGGTATTTTCGTCCCAGCCCAGGCGGGTTTTAACAGTAACCGGAAGGTTGGTGGCTTTCACAATCTCCTCGGTCATTTTTACCATCTTAGGAATATCGCGCAGCAAGGCGGCACCTGCACCTTTACAGGCCACATTCTTTACAGGGCAGCCATAGTTGATATCGATCAGATCTGGCCCGGCCTGCGACGAAACAATAGCGGCTTCGCGCATCGAATCGATGTCGGATCCGAAAATCTGAATGCCTATAGGGCGCTCATAATCAAATATATCGAGCTTCTGCACACTCTTGGCCGCATCACGGATCAAACCCTCAGAGGATATAAACTCCGTATACATTAAATCTGCGCCATTAGCCTTACACACCTTTCGGAACGGCGGATCGCTTACGTCCTCCATCGGTGCCAGCAACAGCGGGAACTCACCCAACTCTATGTTAGCTATCTTTACCAAAGCAAAATTTAAATTTTCGCGTAAATTTACGTCAATTAAACCTAAACCACTCTATGAAAGGTTTCATTTCCAAAGATCTACACCCATTTTGGGTATTGCTGCTGCTGCTGGCATACATGACGGCGGGTATGTTTGTCGCGTATTTTGTGTTTAGCCTGCTCGTAAACTGGATCTTCGGGATAAGTATATTCGAGTTTGCCTCCATTGCTGAAAACCCGGCCTCCAACCCGCAAGGCGCGAACATTATGCTGCTGATGCAGGGTGTGCTGCAGTTCTTCTCGTTTGTGGTGGCCCCGTTGGTACTGCTCAGGTCGTTTGGGTACAACCTGGATACTTACCTAAACTGGAAAGTAAGACCATCAGCCTTGCTGCTGCTATTAAGCGGCTTGCTGATAGTAGCGCTGATGCCCGCCAACTCGGTGGTGATAGACTGGAATGCCAGACTGGTGTTGCCGGAGTTTATGCAGGAGTTTGCCGAGTGGGCCAGGGCAAAAGAAGACGAGATGGCCGAGCTTACCAAGCTGATCGCTGATTTTAGCACGGCGCCTAAACTGCTTGTGGGCATTGTGGTAGTGGCCATAATACCTGCCATTGGCGAGGAGCTTGTTTTCAGGGGCGTGTTGCAGCGCCAAATCCACCGTTGGTTCGATAATACGCATGTGGCAGTTTGGGTGGCGGCAATCGTCTTTGCGGCCATACACATGCAGTTCTTCGGTTTTGTGCCACGCATGCTATTGGGTGCCATGTTTGGCTACCTGTACTTTTGGTCGGGGCGGATTATTGTGCCTATAATTGCACACTTTGTTAACAACGGCTTTACGGTATTTTTGCTATACTTGCAGCAAACAGGTAAAATAGACTTTGATGTGGAAAGCACCAAGGCAATGCCCTGGATATGGGTATTGATATCGTTGTTGCTGACAGCAGGGGTTTTATACTACTTGTACCAGCAGTTTTTACCACTTCCCGTGCGCCAGGAAAGTATAGCCGAGGCTGAGTCCGGGGTGCGTGTAGAGGAGGAGGAAGAATACTAAGCGGCTGCGGCTAAAATCATAAAACAAAATCCATAGGCCTACGCCAACGTAACCCCCTTACATGAGCAACAAATTATCTACACTCAGCAACCTAAGCCAAAGAATTATAGTGGGCGTGCTGGGTGCAGCCATTTTTATCGGAAGTATACTTTTTGGCGAATGGACTTATTTTCTGCTGTTCCTGGGGCTCACGCTGCTGGGCATAGCAGAGTTTTACAAGCTGGTGCAGGTGCAGGGCATTATGCCGCACCGTGGGGCAGGCATAACACTGGGGGCTGTATTTTATACTTCTGTGTTTCTGGTAGAGAGAGAACTGGTAGGTCCTGAGTTGCTCTTTCTTTCTGCGCCTCTCTTCTTTACAGTCTTTATTTTGGAGATGTACCGCAAGCATCCCCACCCGTTCACCAACATTGCCTTTACGCTTATGGGTGCCGTTTACATTGCTGGTCCTTTCGGGCTGCTACACACAGTGGCATTCTTAAATGGCGATTATCTATGGCAACTTATACTTGGCCTGATGCTCCTGATCTGGGCATCCGACACCGGGGCTTACATTGCCGGCAAGAACTTCGGTAAGAACAAACTCTTTGAGCGCATATCGCCGGGCAAGACCTGGGAGGGCTGGATAGGTGGCACCTTACTGGCCATTGTGGTAGGGTATGTGCTGGCGCTTTTCTTTACCGATCTTGAGATGTACCAGTGGATAGGCGTTGCCATAATTGTGGCCGTATTCGGTGTACTGGGCGATTTAACTGAATCTTTGCTAAAGCGCAGCCTGGGCGTAAAAGACTCCGGAACACTGCTTCCGGGCCACGGCGGCATCCTCGACAGGTTCGACAGCCTGCTGATGGCTATCCCGTTTGTGGTGGCTTTCCTTAAAATCTTCTAAAATATTTTTCGTTTATCCGCTTGAGGTTGTAAGTATAATTCTCAACTTTACTGCCATAAAATCATTAATCAACGCTAAACTTTTATAGTAGATGATGTTATATAAAGAGCCTGCGCCGATAAAGGATAGGGAAAATCCTTTCGAGTCGATGATGTCGCGATTTAACATTGCGGCCGAAGTTTTGGGGCTTGACGAGGAAACGTACAATGTTTTAAAGTCTCCTGCGCGCCAGGTAATCGTGAACGTGCCCGTTACGATGGATGATGGCAAAGTGCGTGTGTTTGAAGGGTACCGTGTAGTGCACTCTACTATTCTGGGCCCGTCTAAGGGCGGCATCCGCTATGCTCCGGACGTGTTCCTGGACGAGGTGAAGGCCCTTGCTGCCTGGATGACCTGGAAATGCGCCGTGGTGGATATTCCTTACGGTGGTGCAAAAGGTGGTATCATCTGCGACCCATACTCCATGTCTGCCGGCGAGATCGAGCGTTTAACAAGAGCTTATACTGCTTCTCTGGTAGATATCTTTGGTCCTGACCGCGACATTCCTGCCCCTGACATGGGCACAGGACCACGCGAAATGGCCTGGCTGATGGACGAATACTCTAAAACAAAAGGCTCTACGGAGCACGCTGTGGTAACTGGTAAGCCGCTTGTACTGGGTGGCTCGTTGGGCCGCGTAGAGGCAACCGGCCGTGGCGTAATGGTGTCGGCTATGGCTGCGATGGAGAAACTAGGTATGGATCCGTCTAAGTCTACTGCTGCTGTACAGGGCTTTGGCAACGTAGGCTCATGGGCTGCGAAACTGATGGCTGAGCGCGGTGTAAAGATACTTGGCGTTAGCGACGTTAGCGGAGCTTACTGGAACGATAATGGTATCGACATTGAAGAGGCTATTGAGTACAAGAACGGTAACAACGGCCGTCTGGAAGGTTATAAAGGCGCAGAGCAGATTGACCCTGCCGACCTGCTGACTTCTAAAGTAGATGTGCTGGTGCCTGCCGCTGTAGAAGACGTGATCACGATCCACAATGTTGATAAAATTCAGGCTCGCCTGATTGTGGAAGGTGCAAACGGCCCGACTTCTTACAAAGCTGACAACATCATCAATGAAAAAGGCATTATGGTTGTGCCGGATATCCTGGCAAACTCAGGTGGTGTAACAGTATCGTACTTTGAGTGGGTGCAGAACCGCATGGGCTTTAAATGGACCCTGGACCGCGTAAACGAGCGTGCCGAGCGTATCATGAACGAGTCGTTTGAGCGTGTTTACGCTGCCTCGCAGAAGTATAATGTGCCAATGCGTATTGCTGCTTATATCGTGGCCATCGACAAAGTTGCCATGACTTATAAATATCGTGGCGGCTTCTAAGCGAAGATTTTTATTAGAAAATTCAAAAGTTTATATAATTTTGAAACATGATAATAGCCCATCCACTAAAAAGGATGGGCTATTATAAATTATAAAGTACCTGCGGATAACTCAAAACTCGAATGAAAATTCATAAAGAAGGACGAAGAATTTTATTTTTTACTTTGTTGATTTTAGTAGTGTTAAACTTGCTGCTCTACAACTTTAATGCTGAGAACGGCACCTTTAACAGAATTTTCTCCGGTGTTTCCGTAGTGCTTTTCCTGCTTATACTTCAGTTTTTCCGAAGCCCTTACCGTAACCTGCTTTTACACGAAGATTTAATTATCGCCCCAGCCGATGGCAAAGTGGTAGTGATCGAAGAGGTGGAGGAGCCGGAATATTTTAAGGATAAGCGCAAGCAGATATCTATTTTCATGTCTCCGATCAACGTGCACATTACGCGTAACCCGGTTTCAGGTATCGTAAAGTACTTCAAGTACCATCCTGGTAACTATTTTGTGGCCTGGCACCCAAAGTCTAGCACGCAGAACGAGCGTACCACGGTGGTGGTAGAGTCTACAGCAGGCCCGGAAGTACTTTTCCGCCAGATTGCCGGAGCTATGGCGCGCCGCATTGTATGGTATGTGAACGAGGGCGACGAAGTAAGCCAGGGCGAGGAGTTTGGCTTCATTAAGTTCGGATCACGCGTGGATATCTTTGTGCCACTTGACACAGAAATCAAAGCTGAACTAGGCCAGAAAACAAAAGGTGGCCAGACAGTGATCGCACAGCTAAAGACTGCGCCTCCTACTTTGTTTGGATAAGCCTTTTACGTATTACGACATACGTATCAAGTATCACGATATAAAATAACAAAGGCCACTGCAAGTATAAATTGCAGCGGCCTTTTCGTTTTGTCTGAATCAGGATTTTCAGGATAGAGCAGGGATGAAAAGGATTTGTAGAGACGCAATATTTTGCGTCTCTTTTAGTCTGAGGTAAGTTCAAAATCCTGCCTCTGCCACATTTACGCTACGCTAAACTTGTGGCATAATCCGCATTGATAATTTAATAACGAATAACGAGCAACCAATAACGAAATTAATACCATGTAGCTACCAGTTGCATCAGCTGCTCCAGGTACTTCTGGTCTACTTCGTCGAAGTCGTTTAGTTTGTCGCTGTCTACATCCAGTACCAGTTTTACTTCGCCGTCTTTTATTACCGGTACCACAATCTCAGATTTAGAGTCGCTGCTGCAGGCAATGTGACCCGGAAATGCCTCTACATCCGGTACAAGTATAGTTTGCTTTTGGGTGTAACTGGCACCGCAAACACCTTTGTGGTAAGGAATGCGCGTGCAGGCAATCGGCCCCTGAAAAGGTCCGAGCACCAGCTGGTTCTCTTTGTTAAAGTATACGCCTACCCAGAAGAAATCGAATCCCTGTTTCAGGGCAGCTACTAAATTGGAGATGTTGGCAATCAGGTCGGTTTCGCTGGTTACTAGTGCCTCTATCTGCGGAAGCAACTCTTTATATTTTTCCTCTTTGCTGAGGGCTTGGTCTACGATAAGTGATTCGGCCATAGGGTAATTTTGAATGAGTGTTTGAGTGAATGACTGAATAATAGTTTAATGTGCTAATGTTTTAATGTGCTAATCAGTTAATGAAGTAATGGGTTAATGTGCTAATGTGAAGTTGCCATGCTCTTAGGATAATAACTACAACCAACTAACAACCAACAACTAATAACCATCAACCAATAACTAATTTCGGTAATACAACAGCTGGTCAGGGCCTAAGGTTTGAGTATCGAGTAATTGGCCATGTATCATACTTGGTGCTTTAATGCCGCTGCCTAGAGTTTTATCCTTGCTTTTAAATACGATTGCTTCATCCCACAGTCCGGCTTGCAACAGGCTATCCAGCAGGTAAGTGCCGCCCTCTACCAGTACAGAAAGTATGTTGCGCTGATGCAGGTCTTGCATGATCTGTGGTAGCAAAGGTTCCCGTTCCTGTAGCTGCACAAAGTATAAATTCTCCTGATCCTCCTGTTTTATAAAGTTATATACCACTGTTGGCTGCGTTTTATTAAATAAATGCAGGGCGTGGGGAAGTTGTAGTTGCTTGTCAATCACCAAACGCATCGGGTTTTGTCCGAGCCAGAGGCGCGAGTTTAACCGGGGGTTGTCGTGCATTGCGGTGCGGCTGCCAACAAGTATGGCTTGTTCCTCTGTTCGCCATTTATGCACCAGCCTTTGCGCTAGCTTTCCGCTTATCTGCTCCTGCTTATAGTTAACTCCGGCTATAAAACCATCGGCTGTTTCGGCCCACTTTAAAAGTATAAACGGTCGCTTTTTGCTGTGGAATGTGAAGAAGCGTTTGTTTAGTTCAAGCCCCTGTTCCTCCAGTACCCCTACCCGAACCTGAGCACCTGCATCAAATAGCTTTTTAATGCCGTTACCTGCCACCAATGGGTTAGGGTCAGTGTTGCAGATCACGATATTCTTTATGCCATGGCTTATGAGCAAATCGGCGCAGGGCGGTGTTTTGCCATAATGGGAGCATGGCTCCAGCGTTACGTAGGCAGTGCTTTTGGGCAGTAGGCTTTTGTCTTCAACAGCGGCCACGGCGTTTACTTCTGCATGTGGTCCTCCATACTTTTGGTGCCATCCTTCTCCTATTATTTGGCCATCGTGCACGATCACGCAACCCACCATGGGGTTAGGGCTGGCGTAGCCGCTTCCCAAACTGGCCAGTTCCAGCGCGCGTTGCATGTACAGTTCGTCGGACATAGTTTGACTTAGAGAGGTAAAGAGTTAGAAAGTTAAAGAGGTGGAGTATTAATGAGTTAAAGTATGGATCAACCCCTTCACTACATCCACTCGTAATTCTTAATTGAGAATTCGTAGTTCATAATTCTCAAAAACCTACTTTTGCAAAGATACCTAATTCTAAAATAAAGCAAGTATAACCGTGGCCACCGTACAGGAAACTCGTCAGCTCATCAGGGAAAACATTCAGGAGGCTTATCCGGAGCCTGAGGCCGGAGCTATAGCACAACGGCTGCTGGAGCATGTGCTTCAGAAGTCTAAGTTGGAGCTGAGCCTGAAAAAGGACAAGCCCTTAACCCCTGCCCAGGAAGAGCAGGTAAAACAGGCAATAAAGAGGCTGCAGGACAGCGAACCAATTCAGTATGTGCTGGAAGAAGTATACTTTTATGGACTGGAGCTGTTTATAGACAAACGTGCCCTGATACCCCGCCCTGAAACAGAGGAACTTGTTGACTTGGTGGTGAAGGAGCACGAAGGGCAGCGTGGCTTGCATGTGCTGGATGTGTGCACCGGCAGCGGCTGTATACCATTGGCGCTGGCGTCAACCCTGAACGTGGAGCAGGTGTATGGGCTGGAGGTATCGGATGGCGCCCTGGAAGTGGCCCAGATAAACGGTACAAAGTATAACCTGCCAGTAAAGTGGTTGCACCAGGATGTGTTTGAGCCCGTGCAAAGTATAGCTCCGGGTTCCCTGGATATCATCACGAGTAACCCGCCCTATGTGCTGGAAATGGAAAAGGAGCAGATGCGCGCCAATGTGCTGAAGTATGAGCCCCACCTGGCACTCTTTGTCCTGAACAGCGACCCGCTTAAATACTACAAACGGATAACTGAACTGGCGATGGAGCTGCTGAAAGAAGGCGGCAACTTATACTTTGAGATAAACGAACGCTATGGCCAGGAAGTAAAGCAACTGCTGCTGGAGCATGGTTATAAAAGTGCCGAAGTAATAAAAGACCTGTTCGGCAAGGACCGCATTGTAAAAGGCACAAAGTAAGCAAGCCTGATTTACTTACCAGAAAATCATACTTATACTATAAACTTGTATCTTTGCCAGTGTAAAGTGCGAAGGCGTATGTGCTTTATGGCCTATACTTTACAAAACACTAAGCACACAGATGGACCATTTTGCACATGAGTCGGCGGTATTAGACGAGGGGGCCCTTATTGGCAAGGGCACTAAAATCTGGCACTTTTCGCATCTGATGTCGGGGTGCCGGCTTGGCGAGGATTGCAACATTGGCCAGAACGTGGTGATTTCGCCGGAAGTGGTGCTGGGCAACAACGTAAAGGTGCAGAACAATGTGTCTGTTTACACCGGCGTTATTTGCGAGGACGATGTTTTTCTGGGTCCCTCGATGGTGTTTACCAATGTGATGAACCCGCGCAGTTTCGTGAACCGGAAAAATGAGTTCAGGAAAACGCTTGTGCGCAAAGGGGCAAGTATAGGAGCCAATGCCACAGTGGTATGCGGCGTGGAAATAGGGCAGTATGCCATGGTGGGAGCAGGGGCAGTAATTACGAAAGATGTACCGGCTTTTGCGCTGGCGTACGGAGTGCCTGCCGTGCAGCACGGTTGGGTGAGCCGCAACGGTCATAAACTGGATTTTGGTCCGGACGGTGAGGCTGTATGCCCTGAAACTGGGGAAAAATACCGGCTGTGCTCCGGACAATGTGAATTAATAGCTGAATAAATAACAGAACAAACTTTAAAATTTTGGCAAAAGACAAAATACTCGTAACCGGAGGTGCAGGTTATATTGGCTCACACACAGTGGTGGAGTTGGTTGAGGCGGGTTATGAACCGATTATTGTGGATAACTTCTCTAACTCAGAGGAGAGTGCGTTGGATGGCATCAAGGCTATACTTGGCCGAGAAATAGTTTGCCATAAGATAGACTGTAATGATGTCGCTGCATTGCGTGGTGTTTTTGAGCAGGAAGAGAATATCAAAGGTGTAATCCACTTCGCGGCCTATAAAGCAGTGGGCGAGTCGGTGGCAGAGCCGCTGAAGTACTACCACAATAACGTGGGGTCTTTGGTTACGCTGTTGCAGGTGATGGAGGAGCAGAAGGTATACAACCTGGTTTTCTCTTCGTCGTGCACCGTTTACGGCATTCCGGATACGTTGCCGGTTACAGAGCAAACGCCTGTGCAAAAGGCCAACTCACCATACGGCAACACCAAAAAAGTATGTGAAGAGATTTTAACCGACCTGGCTGCAAGCGGCAGTGAGGTTAAAAGTATAGCCCTGCGCTACTTCAACCCGATTGGGGCACACCCATCAGCTAAAATTGGCGAATTGCCATTGGGTGTACCAAACAACCTGGTGCCATTTATCACGCAAACAGCGGCAGGTATACGGCAGCAGCTCACCATTTTTGGTAACGACTACGACACACAGGACGGAACCTGCATCCGTGATTATATCCATGTAGTGGATTTAGCAAAAGCGCATGTTACCGCTGTGGCAAGACTGCTGCAGAACAAAGCTGAAAGTATAGAATTCTACAATGTGGGCACTGGCACTGGCAACACGGTTCTGGAGGCTGTAAAGGCATTTGAAAAAGCCACCGGCGAAGAGCTGAATTATAAGATCGGGCCGCGCCGTGCAGGTGATGTGCCTAAAATTTATGCCGATGTAACCCTGGCAACAGAAGTATTGGGCTTTAAAACAACCAGCACCCTGGAGCAGGCCATGAAAAGCGCCTGGGACTGGCAATTATCTCTACAAAAAGAATCAGCAAAAGTATAAGCATGAAAATATTGATTACCGGCGGCGCTGGCTTTATCGGCTCGCATGTGGTGCGTTTGTTCGTAAACAAGTACCCGAACTACCAGATCTACAACCTCGACAAGCTGACCTACGCAGGAAACCTTGCCAACCTCGCCGACATCGAGGACAAGCAGAACTATACTTTCCTGAAAGGCGACATCGTGGACGCTGACTTTTTGGAGGAGATCTTCACGGCCAACAAGTTCGACGCGGTGATTCACCTGGCGGCCGAATCGCACGTGGACCGCTCCATCGCGGACCCGCTGGCCTTTGTGCAGACAAACGTGATCGGGACGGTGAACCTGCTGAACACGGCCAGAAAGCACTGGGCAGATAACATGCAAAACCACCTGTTCTATCACATCTCCACCGACGAGGTGTACGGCTCGCTTGGTGAGGACGGATTGTTTACAGAGGAAACGCCTTACGACCCGCGCTCTCCGTACTCTGCCTCCAAGGCAAGCTCAGACCATTTTGTACGTGCCTGGTACCATACATATGGCTTGCCAATCAAAATATCGAACTGCTCCAATAACTACGGGCCGAACCACTTCCCGGAGAAACTGATCCCGCTGGCCATCAACAACATCAGAAACGAGAAGCCGGTGCCGGTATACGGCAAAGGCGAGAACGTGCGCGACTGGCTCTACGTGCTGGACCACGCCCGCGCCATCGATGTCATCTTCCATGAAGGTAAGGTGGGTGACACCTACAACATCGGCGGCGTGAACGAGTGGAAGAATCTGGACCTGATCGAGCTACTCTGCGACCAGATGGACGAGAAGCTGGGCCGCGAGAAAGGCCACTCCAGGAAGCTGATCACGTTTGTGAAGGACCGCGCCGGCCACGACCTGCGCTACGCCATCGACTCAAGCAAGCTGATGGATGAGCTGGGCTGGAAGCCGTCGGTTACCTTTGAGGAGGGCCTGAGCAAGACCGTGGACTGGTACTTGGAAAACACCGGATGGCTGGAGAACGTAACCTCCGGCAATTACCAAAGCTATTACGAGCAGCAGTATATACATCGTTAATCGTTGTTCGTTTATCGTTATTTGGTTTTTGCGGATTGCCGGGAAGTACCAGCAGCCAGCAAGAAACGAGTAATGGCAAAACAGAATTATCAACGAGCAACGAACAACGAATAACGAGCAACGAACATGAAAGGAATCATACTTGCCGGGGGATCCGGCACAAGGCTTCACCCGCTTACGCTGGCCGTGAGCAAGCAGCTGATGCCGGTTTACGACAAGCCGATGATCTATTACCCGCTGGCAACATTAATGTTGTCGGGCATCCGGGAGATCCTGATTATCTCTACGCCGCACGACCTGCCGATGTTTGAGCGCCTGCTGGGCGACGGCAGCCAGATCGGGTGCAAGTTCAGCTACAAGGTGCAGGAGGTGCCCAACGGCCTGGCACAGGCCTTCGTGATAGGCGAGGAGTTTATCGGCGATGACAAGGTAGCGCTTATACTCGGCGACAACATCTTCTACGGCTCGGGCATGAGCAAGCTGCTGCAGGCCAACAACGACCCGGACGGCGGCGTGGTGTACGCCTACCACGTGCACGACCCGGAGCGATACGGCGTAGTGGAGTTCGACGGGGACAACAACGTGATCTCGATAGAGGAGAAGCCAAAAGAGCCCAAGTCCAACTTCGCGGTGCCGGGCCTCTACTACTACGACAACGACGTGGTGGAGATTGCCAAGAACCTGGAGCCGAGCGCGCGCGGCGAGTACGAGATAACCGACGTGAACAAAGAGTACCTGCGCAGAGGTAAACTAAAGGTGGGTATACTTGACCGCGGCACGGCCTGGCTCGACACGGGCACGATTCAGTCGCTGATGCAGGCGGCCACGTTCGTGCAGGTGATCGAGGAGCGGCAGGGCCTGAAGATCGGCTGTATCGAGGAGGTGGCTTGGCGCATGGGCTTTATTAACGAGGAGCAGCTGCGCAGCATCGCGGAGCCACTTCGCAAGAGCGGCTACGGCGACTACTTGCTAGGAATCCTGAAGGAAAGGCAGCTAAGCAAAGTATAAAAATTTTAGTTGCGATTAACCCACCCCCAAAGAGCTGCGCTCGCTAGCTCAAAACGCTCGTTTTGGCTAGTCCAGAGGAGGGGAATTTTACTCGTGCATGTAATTCCCCTCTTGAGAGGGGTGCAGGGGTGTGTTTACACCTGCCTGGTTTATCGTATACCGCAACTTGAGTTAAGTCATAAAAAAAACCGGCCAGTGTAACTGGGCCGGTTTTTTTTATGACTTATAGAAGCAGTTAAGACTATTGGCTAATAAATCACGATACCCAACACCAAACCTGTAAGAATAAGTATAGGCGGCGGTATTTTGGTGAACATCAATAGTATAAAAGTAACCACCACAATACTGAAGTTAAGGATTGTATTCTCTACAGGATGGTAAAGAAGTATAGCTGCGGCGACTACCATGCCGGAACTCACGGCACTTACACCCTCCAGAGAGGCGCGTACTACTCTATACTTTTTAAGCTCATCCCAGAAACGGATAACAAAGAAGATGAGAAAAGTGCCCGGCAGGAAGATACCCACTGTTGCCACAAAAGAGCCCAACAGCTGCCCCGGTATCCCAAACCTGCGCATGGCCAGGTTACCCACAAAAGAGGCAAAGGAGAAAGTTGGGCCTGGTAATGCCTGCACAATAGCATAGCCCGAAAGAAACTCCTCACCGGTAAGGTAGTGCTTAAAGTCCACGAACTCGGCGTAAAGCAGCGGGATAAGTACTTGTCCGCCGCCAAACACAAGGCTTCCATTACGGTAAAAGTTCTCAAACAAACGCACCGGCAACGATGAAGTAAAGGCACCCAGGGCCGCAGCGGTAACCAGCACTCCTACATAAAGTATAAAGTTGGCCCACTCTATACGTAGTTTCTTGTCCTTTTCTTCGGGGTGTTGGCGAAAACGCAGGGCCGTTACAGCACCACCTGCAATAAGCAACAGCGGCAATACCCACGGAGAGCTGAAGAAATAGGCAAGTATAGCCGAGATCATCATCAGCACAATCCCGGTTTTGGTATTCACAACCTTGGAGCTGATCATGTAGGCGGCGTAGGCCACAAAGCCCACCGCCATGGGTTGAATGAAGTTCAGGAACTTGAGAGAGATGCCCTGGTCCTGTAAGTATGAAATGGCAATGGCGGCTATACCCATAATGGTAGCTGCCGGTGTTATCCAGATCAGCAGGGTAAGGTAAGCCAGGTTGGGTCCGCCTATTTTAAAGCCGATGGCTGTGATGGTTTGGGTGGAGGTTGGGCCAGGAAGTATGGAGCAAAGGGCGTTCAGTTCAATCAGTTCCTGCTCGGTAAGGTAGCGGCGCCTGTCTACCAGCAGCTTAAACATCATAGCAATATGCGCTTGTGGGCCCCCGAAAGCGGTAAGGGCCAGGATCAAAACATCTTTCAGAAAGATATAGTAGCGCAAACTCATCCTATAAAAATAAAAAAAGAGAGACAGCTTTCGCCATCTCTCTTTAATTTATTGCTTATAAATTTATGCTTTTTTTAGGCCAAGCTCTACCAGGCGCTCATTCAGGTACTCACCTGCTGTTGCATCCGGGTAAGCTTTCGGGTGTTTCTCGTCTATGCAGCTCTCCAGGCAAGTCAGGTCCATCTCAGAACGTGGGTGCATAAAGAACGGGATAGAGAAGCGTGAAGTGTGCATCAGCTCGCGCGGCGGGTTAACCACACGGTGGATAGTAGACTTCAGTTTATTGTTTGTTAAGCGCGCCATCATGTCACCAACGTTAACAATTACCTGCTCTGGCAGGGCAGTGATCGGAATCCACTGGCCGTCGCGGCGAAGCACCTGCAATCCGTCTGCACTGGCACCCATCAATAAAGTGATCAGGTTAATGTCGCCATGCTCGGCAGCTCTTACGGCATCTGCTGGCACGCTATCCGGATCCTCGATCGGGAAGTAGTGGATTGGGCGCAGGATGCTGTTACCAAACTTAACTTTATCGTCGAAGTAGTTTTCTTCCAGGCCAAGGTGGATGGCGATAGCGCGCAATACCTCTTTACCGGCAGCCTCCAGTTTTCTGTAAGCCTCAAGGGTTACTTCTTTAAACTCCGGCACTTCCTCCGGGAAAATATTTTCAGGGTACTCTTCTTTAATAGGATCGCTGTCCGGAATATCGCTAAGCTCCTGGCCCACATGGTAAAACTCTTTCAAGTCGCCGGTGTTAAAGCCTTTTGCTTTCTCTTTTCCTTTGCCTACGTAGCCGCGCTGGCCGGCAAGCTCAGGGTTCTCATATTTTTCTTTTACCTCATCCGGCAAGGAGAAAAACTTCTTAGTAGCGGCATATAATCTTTCAGTCAGGTCGTCGCTAAGGCCGTGGTTGCGCAATGCAATAAAACCGATGTTCTGGTATGCATCACCCAGTCTCTTTACGAATTGAGCCCTTTTTTCCGCATCTCCTGATGTGAAATCTGCTAAGTCCAGAGAAGGAATCTCATCAAACAAAATCTCGCTCATATAGTTATTTCTGTATACTTTTTGGAACTCTCCACGTAATTCTATTTGAATTGCGCAAAACATGCAAATATACAAAGAAAAATAAAATCATTAAATTAGCTGCATTGCTAACAAACCTTAAATTCATGAAAAAAACGTATTTGCTACTATGCTCAGCCTTAGTGCTGGGTTTTACTGCCTGTGATACCGCCCGCCAGACACAGGAGAACGAATCGCAAAGTGCAGTTTCCGGAGTCAGGGGTGGTGGCCCTACACCTACAGGAGCTGTTATGAGTAAGAACGGCTTGCGTGTTTTTGCTTTCGATGATTCGCAGAAATACCCTGAGTCGCAATTACGATTAAATGTGCCGCCGGCAGGTGGCGTGGTGGAGCCAGGTCCGGTTCAGTTTGATTACGACCTGTCTAACTTCCAGCTTACCCGCATGACGCCGCACTCTAACGCAGAGCACCTGGCAAACTCGCAGGAGGGGCAGCACATACACAACATTGTGGATAACGAGCCTTACACGGCGCATTACGAAACAGAATTTACGAAAGATCTTGCAGAAGGCGATCACGTTATACTTTCGTTCCTGTCCAGGTCTTACCACGAGAGTCTGAAGCACAAAGGCGCCTACGACCTGCGCATGGTAACGGCCGGCAAGCCTGCAGAGCGTATGGAGTTTGACATGAACGCGCCGCACATGTTCTACAGCCGCCCTAAAGGCGAGTATGTGGGCAAGGATACCGAGCAGGTAATGCTGGACTTCTACCTGGTAAATACAGACCTGTCGCAGACCGGAAACAAAGTGCGCGCTACTATAAACGGCACCGAGTTTATACTTGACAAATGGATGCCGCATATTATGGAAGGCTTGCCGATGGGTGAGAACACGATCAAGCTGGAACTGATAGACAACAACGGCAGCCTGATACCAGGCCCATATAACAGCGTAACGCGTACTTTTACTTTAAGAGCACAATAGCCTTAAGGCAAAGTATAAAAGTATAAAAAGCCGCCTGCTCCGGAATGTTCCAGAGCAGGCGGCTTTTGCTTTATATCAAAGTATCATAAGTGTACTTGAGCCAGGTTTATAACTCAAGTTGCGATATATGATAAACCAGGCAGTTGTAAACACACCCCTGCGCCCCTCTCAAGAGGGGAATTATATGCACGAGCTGAATTCTCCTTCTCTGGACTAGCCAAAACGAGCGTTTTGAGCTAGCGAGCGTAGTTCTTAGGGGTGGGTGAATTGCAACTTTAGTTATATATTCAAAGGCTTTTACGGACTTCTTAGTCCGGAAGCTTTCTGCCGGGGATTTCCTAATCCCCGTTTTGGTGTACAACGCGGACAATGAAGTCCTCAGCAGAATAAGATCCGGGCAAGGATGCCCAGATCAGCTTTGTTTGGTTATTAAATTGACAGTATCAGGCTATACTTTCTCGCGGTGCTTTGCTGTGTTGGGCACAAACAGTTCTTTTTTCAGGTTAAGCCACTCCAGGGCGGTTCCGTTTAACAGTCTTTCCTTTGTGGGCAGGTCATATGGCATGGACTCGATCAGTTTGCCCGGCTCCAACTCACCCAGCGGGAAAGGGTAATCGGTGCCGAGGGCAATGCAGTTGGCGCCTACTAAATTTACAAGGTATTCCAGTGCCAGCGGGTCGTGCACCAGCGAGTCGAAATAGAACTTGCCCAGGTACTCGCGTGGGTTTACGTTGTTGTCGATGGCGCAAAGGTCGGGGCGTACCTCAAAGCCGTGTGCAATGCGGCCAACAGTGGCCGGAAAAGAACCTCCGCCATGCGCAAAAGCCACCCGCAGTTTAGGCAGGCGTTCCAGCACACCACCAAAGATCATAGAGCAGATGGCCACCGTAGTTTCGGCGGGCATGCCTACCAGCCAGGGCATCCAGTATTTGCCAGTGCGGTCTTTACCTAGCATGTCCCAGGGGTGTACAAAAATGGCTGCGCCCAGCTCTTCGGCTGCCTCAAATATCGGGAACAGTTCCGGAGCATCCAGGTTCATTCCGTTAATGTTGGTGCCAATCTGCACGCCGGGCATTCCCAACTCCTTTACACAGCGCTCCAGCTCTTTTATTGAAAGCGCAGTGTCCTGCATCGGTAGGGTGCCAAGGCCAATAAAGCGGTCAGGGTAATCGGCTACAATGCCGGCAATGTGGTCGTTCAAAAACTTGGACAGGTCATACGTGTGCTCCGGTTTGGCCCAGTAGTTAAACATGACCGGCACCGTGCTCAGCACCTGTACGCCCACTCTGTGCTGGCTGCATTCGTGCATGCGTACTTTGGGGTCCCAGCAGTTGTCCTGTATCTCCCTGAAAAACTTGTCATCCATCATCATGCGGGCACAGCAGGGCTTGTGGTGCTCCAACCTGATAAAGCCACCATAGCCATAGCGTTCGCGCAGGTTTGGCCAGGTAGCAGGCAGAATATGGGTATGTATATCGATCTTAAGCAGATCGTGCTCGGTAAGTATAGGCGAAGTATGTTTTGTTTCCTGCATTTGGTAAAAGAGGCAAAATATGATGCTAACTAGGCTGCCGGAAAATTAGGCAATCCAACAAGATAATCATTTTATACTTTTTACGCACGTTCAGGGGAAAGAATCATATGTACAAAAGTATAAAAGGAGCGTGTTTAGAGCATTATTGAGGTTATACGCAACCCTGTAAACAAAAAGTCAGAGCATATGCCTACCGCTAAACGTGTGGGCACATGCTCTGACTTTATGAATTGGTTTAAAACTTATGCTGGCTTTACCGGAGGCTGCATAACAGTTCCGCAAACATTGCAGGTGCGACGTTCTTCGCTTTCCCAGAAATTGTTCATGATCTTTGGGAGCTGTTCTACAATGTCAGTAACATCGGCATACTCTTCATATAACTTATTGCCGCAGTTTTCGCAAAACCACAGAAACCCGTCTTTTTCGCCGGGCTTGCGGTAGCGCTCTATTACCAGGCCCACCGTGTTGGCAGGGCGTTGCGGAGAGTGCGGTACACGTGGCGGCAACAGAAAAATCTCACCTTCTTTTATCGGGATATCCACAGGCTTGCCGTCTTCGATGATCTTGAGCACAATATCGCCTTCCAACTGGTAGAAAAACTCCTCGCCTTCGTCGTAGTGGTAATCCTTTCGGGCATTGGGGCCACCCACCACCATCACAATAAAGTCGTCGTTGCCTTTAAACACCTGCTGGTTGCCAACCGGGGGCTTAAGCAGGTGGCGGTGTTCGTCTATCCATTGCTTAAAGTTGAAAGGTTTTGCTATAGCCATAGTTTTGCTTTGTTAGGTTGATAGATTGAAGGTACGCAAAAGCAAACAAAAATGGTAACAGAAGTATAAGTGCCCGGCTGAAGAAGTATGAAAGTTTAAAGCCTTTTCAGTAAATTTAGCCTATGAACTTAGATCTCACTAATAAAAACGCGATAGTTTGCGGCAGCACGCAGGGTATTGGTAAAGCCATTGCCTTGGAGCTGGCAAGCCTGGGAGCAAATGTTACGCTGGCCGCACGCAACGAAGAAAAGCTAAAAGAAGCTGTAAAGGAGTTGGATACAAGCAAAGGGCAGAAACACGACTACTTTGTAGCAGACTTTGCCAGTCCGGGGGATGTGGCCCTGAAAATGCAGGTATACCTGAGCCAGCAGCCAACAGTGCACATACTTATAAACAACACGGGTGGCCCTGCCGGCGGCCCTATTGCCGATGCCAAATTAGAGGAGTTTACGAATGCCTTTAACATGCACCTGATCAATAACCATACATTGGCGCAGGCCGTGATCCCGGGTATGAAAGAGGCAAAGTATGGCCGCATCATCAACATCATCAGCACATCGGTAAAACAGCCGCTGCATGGCCTTGGGGTTTCTAACACCATTCGTGGGGCTGTAGCCAGCTGGGCTAAAACCATGGCAAATGAGTTAGGGCAATTCGGCATTACCGTAAACAACGTGTTGCCAGGCGCTACCCGAACTGGCCGCTTAGAAACTATTATCGAGAACAAGGCCAAAAAGCAAGGTGTAAGTATAGAATCCACAGAGCAGGAGATGGTATCAGAGATACCTGCCCGCCGCTTTGCCGACCCAGAGGAAGTTGCCGCAGCCGCCGCCTTTCTGGCCACACCAGCAGCAGCTTACATCAATGGCATTAACGTGCCTGTGGATGGTGGTAGAACGGGATGCTTGTAGACCACAGATTAAGGCGTTTAAATAGATTTAAATGGGAATCCAACCACCCCTAACCCCTCCTTGTCTAAGGCGGGGAATCTTCACATAACTTATTCCCCTCTTGAGAGGGGTAGGGGTGTGTTTCCATTTACTATTCAGATCTCTCCTATCGTCGAGATGACAGATGAGAAAGTAAGTATAATTCCCCGCCTTAGATAAGGAGGGGTTAGGGGTGGTTAGACCCGGCATTTTAATTCATAATTTCTAATTCATAATTACTCAGCAGTGAAGCTTCAGAACTATATAAACGGCCAGTTGGTAGAGCCGGTGGCAGGACAGTACATTAACAACTATAACCCGGCCACAGGCGAACTTTACTCATATATACCGGACTCGGATGAGCAGGACGTTGAGGAAGCGGTAAAGGCAGCGCGGGCAGCTTTTCCGGCCTGGGCTAAAACGCCAGCCGAAAAGCGCGGGCAGATCATGATGCGCATTGCTGACCTGATAGACCAGAACCTGGACCGCTTGGCCGAAGCCGAATCGATTGACAATGGCAAGCCTTTGAAGCTTGCTAAGACTGTGGATATACCACGAGCCAGCAGCAACATGCGCTTTTACGGCACCGCCATCCAGCACTTTGCCACGGAGGCACATTATATGGAGGGTACCGATGCTATAAACTATACTATTCGCCATCCGCATGGCGTTGCAGGCTGCATCTCGCCCTGGAACCTGCCTTTATACTTGTTTACCTGGAAGATTGCCCCTGCCCTGGCTGCCGGTAACTGTGTGGTAGCCAAGCCATCAGAGGTTACCCCCATGACAGCTTACTTGCTTTCTGAGCTTTGCATGGAGGCGGGCTTGCCGGCAGGTGTACTGAACATTGTGCATGGCTACGGGCATAAAGTGGGCGCAGCTATTGTGGCGCACCCGAAGGTGCCGGTTATCTCGTTTACCGGGGGCACCACCACCGGAAAAAGTATAGCCGCCACGGCTGCGCCCATGTTCAAGAAACTTTCGCTGGAGCTTGGCGGCAAGAACCCGAACATCATTTTTGCTGACTGCGACTTTAACAATGCGCTTTTCACCTCTGTGCACTCATCGTTTGCAAACCAGGGGCAGATCTGCCTGTGTGGCTCACGCATATTTATAGAACGCCCACTTTACGATAAGTTTAAAGAAGCTTTTATCGAGAAGGTGAAAGCCCTGACTGTAGGCGACCCATTGGAAGACGAAACCAAGGTGGGTGCGGTGGTGTCGGAGCAGCACATGCAAAAAGTGCTATCTTATATTGAGCTTGCCAAAGAGGAGGGAGGAACCATACTTGCCGGAGGGTACCGCATGCAACTGGAAGGACGCTGCGCAGACGGATGGTTTATTGCCCCTACGGTTATCGAAGGCTTGTCGCCGGAGTGTCGCACCAATACCGAGGAGATCTTTGGGCCGGTTGTTACGCTCATCCCGTTTGATGCCGAGGAAGAGGTGATTGAGTATGCCAACTGCACTGCCTATGGCCTATCTGCCACCATTTGGACGCAAAACCTAACCCGTGCACACCGTGTGGCACACCAAATTCACTCGGGCATCGTCTGGATAAACACCTGGCTCCTGCGCGACCTGCGCACACCGTTTGGGGGTATGAAAAGCTCTGGCGTGGGCCGTGAAGGCGGCTTTGAGGCATTGCGTTTCTTTACGGAGCCACAAAATATCTGTGTAAAGCTGTAAGGCAAGTCAAGTTTGATGGAGCGTTTATAGGATTGAACTTTACAGGCTTTAAGGGCTTTTTCGTAACATTTAGGCTGCAAAATGATTATACTTTTACAGGAGGGCCTTTAATCACCTCCGTGTAATGAGTAACTCCATACCCGAACATAAAGCCACAGTGCCCTTTATACTTTCTGTGCTTGACGAAAGTGAGGAGGAAATACGCGCTTTAGGCATAGAGCCGGAACAGCTGGCCGAGATCTACAACGATTACCTGGAAAGGCAAACAGAGCTGGAAGATGTTGGCGCGTTTATCTCACGTACTTTGATGAATGCTGAGGGCGTGCATAGTGTAAAGTTCCGGGTAAAAGACCCCGAGCATTTGCTGAAGAAAATCGTCCGGAAAAGGCGCGAATACCCCCGCAGAGAAACCACTGTGCACAATTACATGGAGCTGCTAAACGATCTGGTTGGTGTACGGGTACTGCATCTGTATAAAGAAGACTGGGAAAGTATAGCCACATATATTCAAAGCAAGTGGGAGCTGAAGCGAGTGCCGTATGCCTATGTAAAGAACAAGGAAAGCAGTATTTATCTGCCAGGTTATGAGCGGTACGGATGCAAGATATTAGGGCATCCTTCCGGCTATCAGGGGGTGCATTTTGTAATAGAAACCAAGCCAGACAAGCGGCAGTACTTTGTGGAAATACAGTTGCGAACCTTGTTTGAGGAAGGCTGGAGCGAGATAGACCACACCATTCGTTACCCGGACCACGACAACAGCGAACTGCTGGACTGCATGCTGCAACTGCTGAATACACTAACCGACAAATCTGATGAACTGGTAACGCATATGCGGAAGTTTACGCAGCTGATAGCACATTGCAAGCAAGAGTCGGTATTGGAAGATGCTGCCGCAGAACTTTGTGCCTATGTAGATGACCTGCCTTTACAGAAAGAAGAAAAACAACAACTTTATACTTGTATTGCCCGCATAACGGCAAAAAAATAACCTGAATCATACTCTTGCAAAGCAGTTAGCAAACACTCTTAATCCAGCCTTACTTTTTATCCGGCACCAGGTTATGCGCCACTAATTTCCATTCTCCGTCCACTATCTTCCATACTTTCAAGTAATGGCCTGCCACTTCGCTTTTACTGGTTGGTTGTATGTAACTGCCATAAGTGTAGGCCATGTCGGCGGC
The DNA here is from genome assembly GCF_058216375.1 of Pontibacter sp. GD7. Taxonomy (NCBI): domain Bacteria; kingdom Pseudomonadati; phylum Bacteroidota; class Cytophagia; order Cytophagales; family Hymenobacteraceae; genus Pontibacter; species Pontibacter sp. GD7. Next base: position 460,871 of record NZ_JBYZMP010000001.1, read on the forward strand.
CGGCGAAAGTTCATGCCCGAGGTTGGTGTAAACCACATTGGAGGCTGGCTCTATTACCACATCTTTATACTTGTAAGGGTATTCCCCGTGGCGGTAGATCAGGGTTTCTGCGAAGTATGGCTGCACTGCCTGTACATCCTTGGATAGCAGTTCATCTTTAGTGCCTTTTACTTTTTTAGCTTTTTTACTGGCAGGCGTTGGCTGGTAGGCTTCTTCTTTTAAAAGCTCAGGAGAGAAAGAGTTGCCCATGTCGATGGCTACCTTCCACTGCCCATCCGGCTGCTTGCGCCAAACCGATAGGTAGAAACCTGCTCCCACTACTTTGTCGTCTTCGGCACTTGGTTTTAGTTGATAAGGTCCGGTAGTATAACCCCAATCCAGGGAGCTGGAGATATCGGCATAGGCTGGGTACCAGGATAGATAGGCTTTGCTTGGTGGTGCGGCGGCATGCAGCTTTCGGCCATTAGTGGGATTGGGTGCAAATACTAACCCGTCTTCAGCTAAGTGATCAACAAACGCCTGGTGAAACCCTTTTGCCTCGGAGGTGGCAGAAAATGCGCGTTCGGCGTTAGCCAGGCTTTCCAAAGCCTTGTCGCGGGGAGTGTTGCTGGCTTGAAATGTGCCCATCATAAATGCGGATAGAAGTAATATGGTAATCTTCATAGTTTTAGGCTTTTGCCGTGTTGTACAGTAACCCAAATATAAGCTTAATTCTCGTTCGCTGTCACATTAACTGCTTAACTTTTAGATGTTTATTGTTTTAGTTGCAGTGAAGCAAGCGTAATAACTAGCCTGTTTAGAGTTTATTAAAATTTACTCTGCCAGCCCTTGCTGCGTGTTTTCACCAGCAAGTATAGTAGCCAACGTCTTTTAAAACTTGAGACCTTAAGACAATAACTCACAAGAGGCTTTATTAAAAAAAGAATTGCTAACGGGAGAAGCAAAATTCGATGCTTTCCCGTTAGCAATTAAGGAATGGATTAATATAGATACTTTTTTATTTTTTAAACTTGATGCTTTTAATAATTTCATCTAAAGCTTTTTCAGCTGCTTCTCTATTGCCTTTGTTATATTCTAACGTCCCTACTAATATGCTGTCACCGCTTCTGTTGTAACTCCTGAACAAGAAGTAGCCCTTATCTCTTCCAGCATCTTCAAAGTTAGCGACTACCACAGATTGGTTATGATAATGTTTAATCGAAGAGCTGTATACTTGAGGTTGAGACAAGCTGAGGAGGTAATCTATTCCTGCCTTCTCTTGTTCCAAGTAATTAGGCTTTGGGGCAATTGAACCGGCATTTAACTGTATTAGAATGTCCTTTCCTTTATAGGTCTCACCATTAAAATGCTCATGGGAGATAGGAGAGGATTTGCCCTTATCTGGTTTGAGGGCAGTAAGTTTCTCTTTTGTTAATTTTTCAACGTTTATTGGTAAGGTTACAGTAACAGTATTGTGAATGGTTGCCTGCTGCTGGCTAAAAACATTAACATAAACCAACAAACCAATTATTGTAAGTGCTATTATTTTTTTCATCTTAATATATTGTTAAGGTTATACGCAAGGCATAGTTGTAAGCTGCCCTTGACTATCAATTTGAAGAGGTTGAAGTTTTGTAGACCCTGCAGGTGCTTTATATAAGTTAATAGCATTTCCATACATTTTCAATAATGCATAAGCTGTCATTTCTTGAGTAGTGGCTGTAATATTCTTTGATTTGTAATCGAAAGCATAATCTCTATAGATTTGGTTGCCAGCTTGCTCTGTATACCAATCAGCATAAAAATTCCAATAATGCTGTTCAATTGCCCCCCAGTCTTTTACAGTAAGTATAAAGATGCCGCCGTTTGTTACAACAGTTACACTTACATTGTCTTTATAGTAAGCCTGTCCGTTAGCACCAACTAATTGAGGATTATTGATATTGCTTATAGGCCACAGAGCATCGGCTGGAGAAGGAGCACCATGACCTGTATGACTATGTGATGCACCAATTGTATACCCATTCTGAGAATTCCAGGTAAATTTAGGTGTAAATGTGCTTGCTTTACCATCGGTACGCACAGAAGTATTAACATAGGTATTTCCTGGTACTGATGTTAAGTTCTGTTCCGTCCCATACTCTACCGTGTTATTATTGGCCTGTGTATCATTTAATATTTGGTTGTTTTGAGCAGAAATAGTGGAGTTAGCAGCATTGGTGCTTAATTTGTCTTTTTCAGAACAAGGTAATGGTTGAGCAGGTTCTAATGAGCCGCCACCTCCTCCGCCACCGCCTCCACCACTATAATCATAATCAGCTGGCATAAGGCTTTGTAGAGGTTCGTCAATATAAACAGTATAGCAATCTGTATAGCTACCTTCATAAGTAGGTGTTCTGTATTCAGTATAAGAGTAGTAGTCAGTTGTTGTACAATACGTTTCCCATCCGTTAACTGCATTTCGGTCACCGGCCGTTTGAACTTGATTGACCTCAGATGATAGTCTTCCTGATTTAGAAATATATACTTTATTATCAGCAAACAGAAATCCATTTTTGGCCTTACCATTCCACTCTTCTATAACTATCTTTCCTGAAAACGACTTATTGTTATCACCTGATTGTATATACTCTGCATCAGGCATATGAGTAACGAACTCAGTGATCATTACTCCATCTTTATTGCGGTACATTACAAGATTACTCTTGTCTTTTAAGCTTATGTACATGTTTCCAGTCTTATAATACATATTTTCCGGAGTTGAAACAGGTATTACAACAACTGGCCCAATAGACGTTTGTTTCACAAATGATTTTTGCCAATCTGGATTTTTGAAGCCAGGTATTCTAGGGTTTCCACTATTTACATCTGTGCCATTTGGTTCGGTGTTTAAGTTTTTGATAAAATACTCTTTTGCCTCTCAGATTAAAATGTTTTCTTCTGTTTGAGGTTTAAGATCATCTTGCTGCTCACAAGAAAATATAGAGAGTAGGAGAAAAAATTGAAATAGTTTTAACAAGTTTTGTTTCATATGATTAGATTAAAGTTGGATAATAAAGGTTTGATTTATTTTCAAGCACATTTTATGTTAAAGGCCTATCAAACTGATTGAACTACTACCTGCTAATGAAAGCAATAGAGTTAAGTTTTTGAAACATGCTAAAATCTTGACAACTGCCGGATTCGAAAGATTAAAGGAATTCCGGCTATCAATACAGCATCGTATAATATTGTTTCTTTAGCCTTAGGCAATTATTATAATAACCTAAAATTTTGCTTTTAAGGCTTTGGGTAGGAGTTGAAGGAAAGGATTACTTCTTCTTGAATTAATATCCAAATAGTTGGTAATGTTGTTTTCATTTTAGTAGACATATATTTATATCATGCAAATATGATGGCAACCAATCAAGTATAAAAAGAAACTTTGATGAATAAAGTAACTACAATTATATTGTTAATATATTTAATTTTATTAATACATGATAATTTGTAGTTGTGATGTTAAGGTGAGAAGTTCTTACAACTATGTTATAAACTGTATCTTCTACTCTCTGCTATTTTCACATCTACAATTTTATAACATTGGGTTAAAGCCCAATGTTATTGTATCTACTTATTCTACTAAATAAACCTAATAAGGGAAGTTCCTATAATAACTATGATTTCAATATAGGAATTATCTATCATGGTTCCCAAGTTATAAGCTTTAAAGGCAGGAAGTTACATGGTGGCGTAAAAAGAAAAAGGCCCACCGTTTCCGGCAGGCCTTTTATACTTGAGTTTATACTTTACTTACTGGTTTACCTCAGTAGGGTTGATCAGCTTACGCTCCAGGAAGTTCGTCATCATCTTGAAGCGGTGCAGCGAGGTAATGCCACCACCCACGCCGTGGTTACGGTTCGGGTAGTAGAAGCTCTCGAACTGCTTGTTGGCACTGATTAGTGCATCCTGCATAGCTACTGCATTCTGGAAGTGCACGTTATCATCTCCGGTTCCGTGAATCAGCAACAGATCGCCTTGCAGCTTATCTGCAAACATCAGCGGTGAGTTATCGTCGTAACCGGCAGCATTCTCCTGTGGTGTTTTCAGGAAGCGCTCTGTGTAAATGCTATCATAATATCTCCAGCTTGTAACCGGTGCTACAGAAATACCTGCTCTGAACACGCCTTCGCCTTTCGTCAGGCCCAGCAGGGTCATGTAACCACCAAAGCTATGGCCCCAGATGCCTATGCGGTTTTTGTCAACATAAGACTGATTGCCCAGCCACTTGGCCGCGTCAATCTGGTCCTGAATCTCATACTTGCCAAGGTTGGCATAAGTAGCTTTCTTGAACGCAGCGCCGCGTGCACCAGTACCACGGTTATCCACACTTACCACGATCAGGCCTTTGTCGGCCAGCACCTGGTACCATAGGTAGTTGGTGCCGCCCCAGCTGTTGTTCACTGTCTGCGAACCCGGACCGCCATACACGAACATCAGCACAGGGTACTTTTTGTTAGGGTCGAAATCAGTTGGTTTTATCATCCAGCCGTTCAGTTTGGTGCCGTCCGGTGTGTTCATGGTGAAGAACTCCTGCTTGGCAATGTCGTACTGCGCCAGTGTGTTCTTCAGCTTCGAGTTATCCTCTAACATCTTGATCAGTTTACCGTCTTTTGCCGTGTGCAGGCTAACAGTAGGCACCTCGTTGGCAGCAGAGAAATAATCCAGGTAGTACTTAAAGTCATTGCTCATGTTCACGCGGTGCGTGCCCGACTTGTCAGTCAAACGCTTCTTGCTTTTGCCCTTGCTGCTGATTGTGTACAGGTGGCGCTCCAGTGGCGATACCTCCGTAGACATGTAGTACAGGCGGTCATTTTTCTCGTCGTAGCCCACAAACTCGCTTACCTCCCAGTTGCCGTCCGTGATCTGGCGTACCAGCTTGCCGTTCATGTTGTACAGGTACAGGTGATTAAAGCCTTTCACTTCTGAAGAGTGGATAAAGTGCTTGCCATCTTTCAGGTAAGTCAGGTCGTCCGTGATGTCGATGTAGGCTTTGTCAGTTTCTTTGAGTACCACATTGGCAGCGCCTGTAGTAGCGTTTGCGTGCAGAATTTCCAATGTGTTCTGCAGGCGGTTCATCTTCTGGATAGAAAGCAGGTTGGCATCGTTTGTCCATTTGATGCGCGGGATGTAGATGTCCTCTTCTTTGCCAGTGTCCATTTTCACGGTTTTGCCGCTATTCACGTCATAAACCGATACTTTTACCTTTGAGTTGGCCTCGCCTGCCTTTGGGTACTTAAACTTGTTGTCCTCTGGGTAAAGCTTGCCCCACATCTGCATGTTAAACTCAGGTACGTTGGTTTCGTCAAAAGTATAGAAAGCGATCTTCTTGCCATCCGGTGACCAATGGAAGCCCTGTGCAAAAGAGAATTCTTCTTCGTATACCCAGTCAGCATAACCGTTGATGATAGAGTTGAACTTGCCGTCAGTGGTGATCTGGGTTTCCTTCATGTTGCTCAGGTCCACTACAAACATGTTATTGTCGCGGGCAAAGGCAACACGCTTGGCATCCGGCGAGAAAGTGGCATACATTTGCTTGCCGCCGTTGCTTAGCTTCGTCAGTTTTTTAGAAGCAATGTCGTAGATGTAGAAGTCGGCCTTGGAAGAACGGCGGTAGATCTGCTCACGGTTCGTGGAGAAAAGCACCTTCTGCTCGTCCGAAGAAAAAGTATAATCATCATACTTTATGGGAGTATTGCTGCCCTCAGGCTTCAGGTTCTCACCTTCTATAATAGTGCTTACAGGCTTGCCGGTGGTTACATCATACTTTACGATGTCGTACACATTGTTCTGCTCGTCCTGGACCTGCGAACTGTAATACTGGCCATCGTTCATCCAGTTTACACCATACACCGACTGTGCCCGGAAGGTGCCTTTGCGGTAGATGTCCTCGAGGGTGATGTCCTTTTTCTGCTGCGCCTGCGCCACAAAGGCAAAGCAAAGAAGCACGGCAGCCAAAAGGTTTGTTTTGATCTTGTTGATATGCATGCGATTAGTTTGGTTTATACTTGGTGCTACTAATTTATCAGAATTATGTGGTTTCGCCATAGAAAGAAGCCAAAACCATACCTGTGTATCTCTACATTGGATGTTAACTAGTGAGAAGTATAAAAAAAGGCAGCCCCCTCGGACTGCCTTAAACAATTAAACCTGTTAACTTAAAAATTGTAGCCAAACGTCAGCATCACGGTAGTCAGCTTCTCATCGATGTCTACTACCGGCTGGTCGCCGTTGTCGAGCACAAACGGGGAGTAACGGCTGTTGCCATTGCTTCTTACATAGGCCAGGTCAAAATAATAGTTCTTGAGGCGCACACCTGCACCGGTAGTAAAAGAATTTATACTTCCATCGAAGGAGGCGTTTTTGTACGGGTCTCCGGAGTGGGCAAAACCTGCACGCACCCTGAACACATCAAAGCGGCCCTCGGCACCTATCCTGTAGTTAACCGCCGACTGATAAGTGCTGGAGATGCGGTTATTGATATCATTAAAGTAATCGTTTACAGTGGCAAAATCACCGTCATCCTCCGAGAACCTAATATTGCTGTAGTTCACAAATTCCACATCCGCGGTAACAAAGCCATACTTACCCACAAAACCCGCCGCACCCAGACTTGCCCTGAAAGGAGTAACCAAAGTATAGGAAAACTCTCCGGGCAGTTCCACAGCACTTTCTGTCGGGCCATCATCAAACGAGGCATACAAAGAACGCTGGTAGGTATCGGTAAAAGAATAAGCTGTTGGAGTTTGCAAGGTTAAACCTAAGCGCAGGGCATCGGTTGGCCTGGCAATTACGCCTACTTTCAGGTTTATGCCGGCACCCTCCGTCGTAAACTCATCGCGCAGCTCCAGGTCTGTGAATGCGGTATTGGTGCTTGTCTCGGACTCGCGGTAAATGCTCTCCTGCGTAAAGTTGGATGTCACAATGCCCAGGGAGGCACCCAGGTATACTTTATCTTTGTAGCTTGTGCCTACGCCAATATCAAACTGGTTTTGCGAACCTCTGCGCCGAATGTCTTCCCGCTCCAGAATCTGACCTTCCCTGAACAACGGAACAACAGCCTCATTGCCGTTGGCATCAGTTACCACATCAATCAGGTAGGCGCCAAACGCCAGTCCTTCCAGCGTTACAAAGCCATTGCTGAACTCATTGTTCAGTTCGTTCAGCGTAACACCTTTTTTATTGGCCTGCTCGGCAAAGTACTCTACAATAGTGGACTGGTCGGCGGCGGCATTGTTTCTGTAAGACAGGCGCTGGTTAAAATTATTGAGCCGGGTAAAGCTGATGCCCAGGTTGGCACCTGTCCAGTCGTTTCCTTCGTTTTCATTTCTTTTGCTGATAACCAGCCCGGCGTGTGGTATACTTACTGCGTTCTGGTCGGTGCTTTGGGTAAAGCCGCCTACTTTGGTCTGGGTGCTGTTTAACTGCAACCCAGGGCTAATGCTGAACTCCGACCTGCGGAACATGCCCAGGCCAGCCGGGTTAGACGAGATAGTGGAGATATCTGCGCCAAGGGCGGTTTGTGCGCCGCCAATGCCCTGTATTCTGGCAGAGCCGGTTATGCCTAAGCGGGTGTAGCGCAGGGCGTCTACCTCGTTCTGGGCAAAGGCGCTGCCCGCCCAGCCCAGCGTAAGCGCCAGGCTGGCAAGAAATAGCTTATGTATTTTCATGGGGTGGTTCTAGGTTATTGTCCTCTTTTTGGTCGGCCGCCGCTGCTACCGCTGTTGTTGTTTCCGGATGATGAGTTATTGCTTTCACGTCTGATCTCGCTGGAGCGTGACGGTGCAGGGCTTTCTCGCCTGATCTCACTGGAGCGTGACGGTGTCGGGCTTTCGCGGCGTGGCTCGTAGGTTGATCTTCTCTCTACAGAGCGCTGGCGTTCCTGCTGCTGCGGCGCGTTATATTCCCGGGTTCTGATGCTGCGGCCCTCTGATGACCTTTGCGTTGGCGTATACTCACGTGTGCGGCGCTCAGTTGGCTGTATCACGCGGCGTTCACCTTGCTGTTGCTGCTCACCAACGTTAATTGGCTGGCGTGTGCCACGGTCTCTGCCACGGCTCGGGTCATAATACTCGGTGCGGCTTGGGCGTGCAGGTAAACTTGGTTTGGCCTCGCTGCCAGCTTCCGGGCTTATCACGGCATCGCTACCCCTCGACGGACGGGACGGCCTTGCATACTCAGAGCCTTTTACATCACCCTCAAAAGCTTCTCCTCTTACAGGTCTGCCGCCATTACCCCTGTTGCCATCTGTAACAATCGCACCGCGTGCGTCGCGTGGGCCATACTGCGTTTTAACACGGTTTACGATGATCGGGCTGTCGTATACCCATCGGTTGCCATACCAGCTGTTGCCGTACCAACTATTGCCATAGAATCCGCCATAGTATGGGTGGTAAGGATTCCAGCGACTATAATATGGGTATCCGTGTCTGCCCCAGCTTCCCCAGCCGTAATTATAGCTTATAATAATCGAGATGCCGCTGTTCCAGTAAGGTCTGCGGTAGAATGGGTCGTAAAAAGGATCGTAGAAGAACGGATCGTAGAATGGGTCATAGAATGCCGAGTTATATCGGCTGTAAGTATAGTGGCGTGGCGTGTATGCGCTTCCCCAGTATGGGTCTATATAAGAATAATTCGGGCGGTACCAGTTATCGCGTGGGTTATACTCCCGGCCATCGTAGTACTCATCAGCATAATAATCATCAGTAACCGAGTTGTTGCGCTGCGAGTAGGTTTGCGCCTGTGTTGCTGATGTTTCTGATTCGGCCAGCCCTGCGTAGGAGGATTGCTGCGGTTGCGAGTAAGTTGTTTCGTCCGAAGAGCTGTAGTACATATCATCATACTCCGTAGACTGCATTGCTGTTGGACTGCTACAACCCAGGGCAAACAATGCCAGAGCGGGGGCTAGTGCGTATATCGTAAATTTTTTCATGGCCATCTCTGTAATAAATTCCTCTATATCAAAGATAAACACACATGGGCGCAAATCCTTATCAATAGTATAATATATTAAACGTATTTTTGAGCCAGAATGATATTTGGCTGCGAGTGTAGAAACAGCAATTATTGTTCCAAAAGCATTAATTATTAGCGATATATTATAAATTTCTGTAAAAGATGAGCAAAGGGCTACCAAAAAGAAGCGAAGACTACTCCTTATGGTATAACGAGCTGGTAAAGAAAGCCGGTTTAGCAGAGAATTCTGCGGTGCGCGGCTGTATGGTTATCAAGCCATATGGTTTTGCCATTTGGGAGAAAATGCAGCGTGTGCTGGATGATATGTTTAAGGCCACCGGCCACTCCAACGCATACTTCCCGCTATTTGTACCCAAGAGCTTATTCGAGGCCGAAGAGCAGAACGCAGAAGGCTTTGCAAAAGAATGCGCTGTGGTTACGCACTATCGCCTGCAAACAGACCCAGACAAGCCAGGCAAACTGCGCGTAGACCCGAACGCTAAACTGGAGGAAGAACTGATTGTGCGCCCTACCTCTGAGGCTGTGATCTGGAACACTTACAAAGGCTGGATACAAAGCTACCGCGACCTGCCTATACTTGTAAACCAGTGGGCAAACGTGGTGCGCTGGGAAATGCGTACACGCCTGTTCCTGCGCACAGCCGAGTTCCTGTGGCAGGAAGGCCACACGGCACACGCCACCGCCGATGAAGCAGTTGCCGAAACAGTGCAGATGCTGAACGTGTATGCCGACTTTGCCGAGAATTTTATTGCGTTACCGGTAATCAAGGGTGTAAAAACGCCAAACGAACGCTTTGCCGGTGCCCTGGATACTTATTGCATCGAAGGATTGATGCAGGATGGTAAGGCGCTGCAGGCTGGTACTTCGCACTTCCTGGGGCAGAACTTCGCCAAGGCTTTTGATGTGAAGTTTGCTACCAAAGAGGGCGGACTGGAGCACGTATGGGGTACATCGTGGGGTGTAAGCACACGCCTGATGGGTGCCCTGGTAATGGCCCACTCAGATGATGAGGGCTTGGTATTGCCTCCAAAGTTGGCGCCTATACAAGTGGTGATTGTTCCGATCTATAAAGGCGAGGAACAGTTGGCGCAAATAAGCGAGAAAGTGAACCAACTGAAGCGTGAACTGGAAGCGAAAGGCATTAGCGTGAAGTATGACGACCGCGATACCGAGCGCCCAGGCTTTAAGTTTGCCGAGTGGGAGCTGAAAGGTGTGCCGGTGCGCATCGCCATCGGTGCCCGCGACCTGGAAAACGGAACAGCCGAAGTGGCTCGCCGCGACACAAAAGAAAAAGGCTCACAGCAGTTTTCCGGACTGGCTGACTTTATACCTGCGTTGCTTGACGAGATTCAGCAGAACATCTACAATAAGGCACTGGCCTACCGCGAAGAACATACTACCAAAGTAGACTCTTACGAGGAGTTTAAGCAAGTGCTGGAAACCAAGGGCGGTTTTGTGCTGGCGCATTGGGATGGCACCTCTGAAACCGAAGAACGCATTAAAGAAGAGACAAAAGCAACTATTCGCTGCATCGCCCTGGACACACCAGATGAAGACGGTGTGGACATGCTGACTGGTAAGCCTAGCAAGCGCCGCGTATACTTTGCTAAAGCATATTAATCTGGTTGATCGTTATTAGTTGTTCGTTATTCGGGCATTATAATAAACTGATTATAGAAGTGCCGCTTTCCGGAAAGGGAGGCGGCACTTTCCTTTTTGTGGCGCCTCACGCCTTTAAATCCAATCAACAATAAACAATTCAACAATTAATTTGCTATATTTACTTAAACAAGCCCCCACGCTATGCTACTGGATTGGATCACGGTTATCTTGCTTATCGGTATCGGACTGCTGCTTATAATAGTGGAGCTGATCTTTGTGCCGGGCACTACCATTGTGGGCATACTGGGTTTTGTGCTTACCTGTATCGGCATCTGGATAGGCTATGCCGCTTTGGGTACTGGTACAGGACATATCATACTTGCCTCAACCGTGCTGATTGGAGTCGTGGCTTTCGTGTATAGTTTCCGGTCGGATAGCTGGAGCCGTTTTGCGCTCAAAAACCAGCACCGGAGCCGCGTGAACGAAGAGTATAAGTACATTTTAACGGTAGGAGACCTTGGCAAGACAATCTCTGCGCTGCGCCCTCAGGGTACGGCCATCTTTAACGAGCAGCACCATGAGGTACAGACCAAAGGAGAATTCTTACCACCCAACACACCTGTTCGCATCATTAAAATTCACCACAATAAAATAACAGTAGAAGAAAATAAGCTAACCTAACCCAGATGGAAAATTTCTCTGTATTGTTTCTGATAGCAGGTGGTATCATCCTGCTCATTATCTTTTTATACTTTGTGCCGATCAGCCTTTGGATCACGGCCCTGTTTTCGGGGGTACGCGTGGGACTGTTGGAGCTGGTGTTCATGCGCATCCGTAAAGTACCGCCAAGCCTGATCGTAAACTCCATGATCAACGCCACCAAAGCGGGTATAGACGTAACCACCACCGAGCTGGAAACACACTACCTGGCGGGTGGTAATGTGCCCAACGTTATCAAAGCGCTTATCTCTGCCGATAAGGCAAACATTCCGCTTTCGTTTAAGCAGGCAACTGCCATCGACCTGGCTGGCCGTAACGTGTTTGAGGCGGTAACCACATCGGTAAACCCCAAAGTGATCAATACACCAAATGTGGCCGCTGTTGCCCAGGATGGTATTCAGCTGATTGCCAAAGCCCGTGTAACTGTGCGCGCCAACATTATGCAACTAGTAGGTGGTGCCGGCGAAGAAACCATACTTGCCCGTGTTGGCGAGGGTATTGTAACTTCCATCGGTTCATCAGGTTCGCATAAAGTAGTGCTAGAAAACCCGGACATCATCTCGAAACTGGTACTGCAAAAAGGTCTGGATGCTGGTACAGCCTATGAAATACTTTCCATTGATATTGCGGACGTAGACGTGGGGGAGAACATCGGTGCAAAACTACAGATAGACCAGGCCAACGCCGACCTGAAAGTAGCAGAGGCAAAAGCAGAAGAACGCCGCGCCATGGCCGTTGCCGTTGAGCAGGAAATGAAAGCCAAAGCACAGGAGGCCCGCGCCAACGTAATTCAGGCAGAGGTAGAGATTCCGCAAGCCATTGCAGCAGCCTTCCGTAGCGGCAACCTGGGCATCATGGACTACTATAAGATGGAGAACATACAGTCGGATACCGACATGCGTAACTCCATTGCCAACCCAGGCCAGCAGGGAGGAGCCCAAAACAAGCCACGCGAATAGCAAAAACATAGAACTCTTACAGGAAGCCATACTTTGCCAAAGTATGGCTTCTTTGTTTTTATGCTGTTTATATGCAGGCAGAGATTAAATTAGTATTGGAGCCCACCCCTAACCCCTCCAAGGAGGGGAATCAGTAAACGATTGTCATCCCCCTACCCCCTTTAAAGGGGGACTTTTTCTGCTTTTGTAATTTTATGCCTTGTTGTTTCTTTGCAATAAATGTGAAGGTTATATATAATAAGCTTAAACTACTCGTGCTGATTGTCCCCCTTCGAAGGGGGTAGGGGGATGACAATCGTTCACTGGTTTCACTTACGGCACAAATGCTTATCTTCGCAGGATAATGAGATTCAGGCTGCCCGGTGCAGCATACGTATAAGAGCTTTTCCTTTATGAACTATCAAAATACCCTCGCTTTTGCGCAGGAGCAAGACCAGCAAGACCCACTATATCATTTCAGAGAGCGTTTTCATTTTCCGCAGGTAAATGGCCGCGATGCCATTTATTTCTGTGGCAACTCGCTGGGTATGCAGCCTAAAAAGGCACAGATGTACATCGACAACGAGATGTATAAATGGGCTAATCTGGCCGTAGAAGGTCACTTTAAAGGCGAAGAGCCGTGGTTCGATTACCACAGGTTGCTAACGCCGGCCGCTGCCCGCATTGTGGGTGCCCAGGAGAGCGAAGTGGTGATCATGAACCAACTGACCGTGAACCTGCACCTGATGATGGTGTCGTTTTACAGGCCAACTGCCACACGCTTTAAGATCATTACCGAAGGCGGCGCTTTCCCGTCGGACCAATACGCCCTGGAAACACAGGCTAAATTCCATGGCTTTAACCCCGCTGAGGCCGTAGTGGAGTTATTCCCGAGAGAAGGTGAATTTACACTACGCACCGAAGACATTCTGGCAAGTATAAAAGAACATGGCGAAGAGTTGGCGTTGGTGATGATGGGTGGTATAAACTACTACACAGGCCAGGTGTTTGATATGGAGACCATTACCAAAGCCGGACACGAAGTTGGTGCCCTGGTAGGTTTTGACCTGGCGCATGCTGCCGGCAACGTGCCCGTTAAGCTACACGACTGGGGCGTGGACTTTGCGGTTTGGTGTACCTATAAATACCTGAACTCCGGCCCTGGTGGCACATCGGGGGTATTTGTGCACGAGCGCCATGGCAACAACCCTGACCTGCCGCGTTTTGCCGGTTGGTGGGGCCACGATGCGCAGGCACGTTTCCAGATGAAGAAAGGCTTTATACCGATGCAGGGTGCTGAAGGCTGGCAGCTGAGCAATGGCCAGATCATACCATTTGCCATGCACCGCGCCTCGCTGGAGCTTTTTGACGAAGCCGGAATAGAAAACCTGCGCACTAAAAGCTTGAAGCTGACCGGTTACCTGGAATACCTGATTGACGATGTACATGCCGGCAAGGATGTGATGGAAATGATCACCCCGCGTGACCCGCAGGCCCGTGGCTGCCAGATATCGTTGCTGGTAAAGAAGGATGCCCGCAAGCTGTTTAATATGCTGATGGATGCCGGTATTATCGTGGATTACCGTGAGCCAAACGTGATCCGCGTAGCACCTACACCGCTTTACAACAGCTTCGAGGAAGTGTATCGCTTCTCTGAGATCCTGCACGAGTGCCTGCAGGCGCACTAAACTGGTTTAAAGTATAAATTTCTGAGCGGCTGGTTCTGATTAGATCCAGCCGTTTTTGTTTTGCGAGGAGACAGTGTTTATACAGACCGGAATATATAGTATATTCGTTAGTCAGGCTATCTGTCAATTTCGACAAAAAAGCGGATGTTTATTACGTTTCTACCATAGTTGGTGTGTATTGCAATCATGAAAAAAGGAGAGGACTTAAAGAACTGGAAAGAGTACCTGGAGCAGAAGTTCTCGGACTCCTCCCTGTATCTGATTATCGACAATACAAAAAAAGAGTCAGAAAGCGGCATCTACAGAGTTGTTGCTAAGACCAATAAAACTGTCATCGACTTCATATGGCCTGACGATCAATGGAAATCCCTTGACGACATCCAATATTACAATGAATCAGCGAAAGGTTGGTCAGGAGAGCTTCTAGGTGGCAACGGCCCTCTAAGGGGAGTATACAATCAGGAGAATATTACTTACATTGATAAACTGCTTGAAGTACCGATAAAGAAGGGCTGGATAAGCGAAGAGTACTACATTTTGGAGAAGTTGTTCAAAGCAGTTACTTACGAAAACGATAATGGGAAAAAGAAAAACAGAGTCTTTACCGACTTTCATACTGGCTGTCTTGGACTTATGCTTTTCCCACTAACATTATTACTAAATGTAGCCTTAGTTTTTGGTTTAGTAGGAGAAAAAAGAACAGTTGTAGTTGAACCTGTTGAAGAACAACAAAACACCAACAAGACCTATAGTGCCTAAACACACCATAGCAAAACCGTTAGGCACTAGACTAATTAATTTAATATGAAACAAACTTTAACATTCATCCTTATCCTCTTGTCTCTGACTACAATGGGGCAGGTCGAGAAATACACCAACTCCACTTACTTCCTGCCGGATATATCTATAAAAAAATATGCTGGTAAAGATTTCCGCTTCCAAATAGATATAAAATCGCTATCTGCAGATACAGCTAGCAAGGTAAGAACTTATGCGCTACAGGTTGGCAAAAATGAGTATGACTTTATTGAATACAACCATCCTGTCAGCATCCAGGAGGATACACTCTGGAATACACGTATTATAACAGGAAGGCTTTCAGAAAAGACGCACAGAATATGGTTCTATGTGAATCAGGTAGGGAATGGCAAGTTCTATATAGATAACCTCAGGCTGGAGGTAAAAGAGAATGAAGGCTGGATTTCTATTCCCATCCCATCCGGTGATTTTGAGCTGGCTGAAAACAAAGACCCGCTAAAGGGATTTCAGAGAACTGCAAAGCTTCCTGTAGGTACACAACTTTCCATCGTGCCTGTTGCGAATCCCTTGCAATCTAAAGCGCTTTTGATTTCGGCCGAGGGCGCCAAGAAAAAATGGGTGACACACTACGGAGCCAACCCAACGGCAGGGAAATACTGCAACATAAATGGTATCAACATCTACTACGAAACATACGGGGAGGGGGAGCCATTGCTGCTGTTGCACGGAAACGGCCAGTCTATCTCTGCCCTTGCAAAGCAGATAATAGCGCTGGCAGGGAAATATCGCGTGATTGCTGTGGATACCAGAGCACAAGGCAGAAGCCTGGACACAGTTTCCACCTCCCTGTCATACAAGCTGTTTGCCGAGGATATGAAAGTGCTGCTGGACTCATTGGGCCTCCGAAAGGTATATGTTGTGGGTTGGAGCGACGGCGGGAACACTGCCCTGACCATGGCTATCAGATATCCTGATTATGTTAATAGGATAGCAGTGATGGGAGCTAACCTTAATCCTTCTACAGACGCTGTTCAAAAGAACATCTTAAAGCAGACGTCCAAAGATCTCATTATGTTGAAAAGTAAGAATGACCCAAACGCAAGGCTCTTGGCTATGCTACTGACAGAGCCTAATATCTCTTTGGAAGAACTGAAAACGATAAAGTCCAGAACATTGGTGATGGCAGGGGAGAAAGATGTCATTAAGGAGCAGCATACCAAACTTATAGCAGCTAGCATTAATAATGCTGAACTTCGAATCTTCAAAGGCCAAACACACAACGTGCCTCAACAAAATGCTATATTATTTAATGAAACTGTATTAAGGTTTCTTTCAGATGAATAATCTTGTATCCAATTAAATCTGAAGCAGATTTAATTGCGCTTTAACCCAGTACTCAAAGTACAGGTAAGGTATTTTAAGCCTCTTAGCAGTGCAATTATTATTATCATTATTAAATAGTCCTACTAACCCCTTGCTGTTTTTATGAAACTCAAACTTTTGTTACTGCTAACTGTAGCCATAAGCTTACTATCCAGCTGCAACTCATCGGAGCCGACAGCAGAAGCCGTGGCGCACCCTGAAACCAACCAGGTAGCCACAGTTGATCTTCCTGAGCCAGCCACAAATGAAACAGAGCTAACGGAATACATTGAATGGAGCAGCTTAAAGCTAAACAATCAGCTATTGTTGGAAGCCAATCTGCGTGAGGTAGAAGCACTGTTTGGCAAACCAGACAGCGTAGTTGTGCCGGACTATGATAACATTTGCCATAACTGCCACTTCTGTACCGAAGAAATGCCGCCCTTTAAAGAAGTATACATTAAAGGCGTAAATTTCGAGCAGTTAAACGATAGCCTCGTATTCTGGTCGGCAGATTTTTCCAGGAATAAAGCGCTGTTCCTGCAAAGCGGCAACATGCGCCTCGACCACAGAACAACTTTAACAGCGTTTCAAAAGCGCTTTCCTGATGCAGTAAAGGAAGCACGAGATGAAGGGAATGAAATTTGGGTAAATATTGCAACTTCAAAACAACCCACGGATGGTGCTTTTATACTTGTGTTCGATAAAAGAGGGTATCTAACTCAATTCAGTTACTGGTTTCCTTGTTAGGGTGATGAGGTTACCTTTGCAAAGTATAAACAACCAGCTTTAATGACCACACAGCCATATACGGTATGCCACGCCCGGGCAGATGAATTTGCCGGTTTAGGGCAGTTAATGGTACAAGTGTACTCGCAACTGGCAGGTTTCCCGAAGCCAACGGAGCAGCCGGCTTATTATACTACGCTTGCCAATATCGGAGACTTCGCGCAGAAACCAGACACAGAGCTTTTGGTAGCTGTAGCTGAAGATGGCAAAATTGCAGGCGGTGTAGTATACTTCAGCGACATGCAGCACTATGGCTCAGGGGGCACGGCCACCCAGGAGAAGAACGCCGCAGGCTTCAGGCTATTGGCCGTAGACCCTGAGCAAAGAGGCAAAGGTATTGGCAAGCTGTTAACTATAGCATGTATCAGCAAAGCAAAAGAAAAAGGCCTGGCTCAAGTGATCATCCACAGCACCAAAGCCATGCAAACTGCCTGGGCCATGTACGAAAGCCTGGGCTTTAAAAGATCAGAAGACCTGGACTTTATGCAGGGAGATTTGCCTGTGTTTGGCTTTAGGTTATACTTAGAGCAAAATCATACTTAGGGTAAAAAGTATAATTTTGCTTAAAAGCATTGGCTATTTTATTCTATTTGTTTTGATTCTCTCGCCCTCGCTTGCCTCTGGCGAGTGTGCGCTATAGTTTGGCCTCCGGCCGCTTTAAGTCTGTTGCTTGAAGTATAAATGTCAGTACGCCACCGTAAAAGCACATTCTCTTTTGAATCAGGTTTCGCTCACAATACCCAAAGGCAAAATCGCTGGACTTATAGTTGAAGTAGGGTCAGATACAATCAGGACATAACTATAAAATTACGATCTGCCGCAAGTTGAAAACCTTATCCTGTCCCATAAATTTACTGGATTAGGCCCTTCTTTAGAAGAATTGTCCCCTTGAGGGCAGGGCCGTTTCATTCTAGTAAATTACACGGTAATGGCGCGTGCGTCCTTGCTCGTGTCGGGCTATGGCTGGGCCTCTGGCCCAGTTGGATTGCAAATCCAACGGTATAACAAGTCACGGATCACAGATCCGCGCCAGCAAAAAATAGAATGAAACACCCCTATGGTAAAATAGTCTCATATCTAAAAAGCCATGGACAACCACGAGTTGAAAACTCGCGGTAGTAGCAGCAATAAAAACCGGTTTATACTTTGGTTGAACTCTTGGCATGAAAAGAAACCCATAAGCCACAAGAGAAACAGGGGTGGAACCCCGGTGCTGCAGAAAATCCTGTTCATCCAATAATCCTGCAAATCCTGATTCAGAATGGCAAAGTAGCTACAGCCTTAACTTAACAGCACCAGAGCTGGAATTATACTTTCACCTTCTCTTCCCTGAATGCTTTCATGCGCACAAAATAATCTTTGGCAGCAGCCATTACTTTAGGTGAAAGCAGCAGCCCCGAAACCATTGTTGGAATCGCCATCATGGCATACAGGCCATCTATTAAGTTGATAACGGCTGTGATAGAAACCACTGCACCGAAAATGATGGTAAGCACATAAAAGTAATTGTACAGGTGCTTATACTTTGCCCCAAACAGGAAGCTGAAGCATTTGGTACCGTAGTAGGAGTAAGAGAACAGCGAAGTAAAGGCAAAGATCATTACGCAGACTACCAGCACATAGCTGCCAAAGCCCGGCATGGCATTGTTAAAGGCGGTTGCCGTCATGGTTACGCCGCTGGCCCCGGAGGTTTGCCAGGTGCCGGTAAGTATAATAGCCAGGGCAGTAAGCGTACAAACCACGATCGTGTCAATAAACGGACCCATCATGGCTACTAGGCCTTCCCGGATCGGCTCGTCGGTTTTAGCGGCGCCGTGCATCATGTCGGCGGTGCCTATGCCGGCCTCGTTAGAAAAAGCGGCCCTGCGCGCACCGGCTATAATAATGGCACCGACAGCACCACCCAGCATCGCGTTGGCAGAAAACGCATCCTCAAAAATAAGGCTGAACGCTGCAGGTATACTTGCATAGTTCATGGCCATGATATAAAATACCGCCAGCATATACAGCACTACCATGCCAGGCACCATCTTGGTGGCCACATGCCCGATGCGCTTGATGCCCCCGAAAATTACCAGGGATACGATCATAACCAGCGTTATGCCAATGCCCAGGTTCCAATAAAGCAGGCTGCGGTCGTTGTCCATGACGATGCCGTTGGGCATTAGCAGTACTTCCCGTACTACCTGTGTTACCTGGTTTGCCTGAAAAATAGGCAGGGTGCCAAACAAGCCGGCTATGGAGAAAAATATGGCCAGAGGTTTCCATTTTTTGCCCAGGCCCTCCACGATCACATACATCGGCCCGCCCTCGAGGTGGCCTCTGCTGTCGCGGCCACGGTACATAACAGCCAGCGTGCAGGTAAAGAACTTGGTAGCCATGCCCACAAAGGCGCTTACCCACATCCAAAAGAGCACACCCGGCCCTCCCACGGCTATGGCAACCGCCACGCCGCTGATGTTACCCATGCCCACCGTAGCTGCCAACGCACTTGACAAAGCCTCGAAATGATTGATATCGCCGGGGTCGTTCGGGTCGTCGTACTTGCCGCGAAGCACATTAATGGCATGTCCCAGGTAGCGGAACGGTAAAAAGCCGGAGTACAGCATAAAGTAAAAACCGCCACCCATTAGCAGGATAAGCAGCGGCATGCCCCAGGCTGCATCGCTGAACGCAGCAAAAATCTTCTCTAATGCTTCCAAATCAGGTAAATATACTTTTGATGAAGATACGAATATAGGCATGAATCGCAAAACAACGTATGGTATGCTACGTGCATACTTGCCTTGCCTGCAAGTATAATTTTTAGGCAAGGCTGCACCATCAAGATTCATTGTAATGTCATGTCAACATACATCATTGTTTTAACGGTTGTAGGCCTTGCCGCCCTTTCTATGGCATGGGTGCCCTCGCTGCTGAAACGCACATTTATTTCTTACCCCATGGTATACATGCTGTTGGGGATGTTGGTGTACCTGCTGCCATACGAGCTGCCGCAGCCGGACCCGATCTGGCGCGAGGAGTATGTGGTGCACCTCACAGAGCTAATCGTGATCATCTCGCTGATGGGCTCAGGGCTGAAGATCAGGCGCAAGGTAAGCTGGAAAAACTGGCAGATACCGCTAAGGCTGGTAAGTATAACCATGCTGCTTTGTATTGCCGGGCTGGCCTTGCTGGGTTGGGGCGTACTGGGCATGGCGCCTGCCGCAGCCATACTTTTAGGCGCTGTGCTGGCGCCAACCGACCCGGTACTGGCAGAGCAGGTACAGGTGGGCCCACCCCACGAGAAAGAAGAGGACGATGTGCGCTTTTCTCTTACTGCGGAGGCCGGCCTGAACGACGGTATGGCTTTTCCGTTTACTTGGTTGGCCGTGGTGGTAGCCATTGCCGCCGGTACGAAAGGCGACTGGCTGGCAGACTGGTTATGGCGCGACCTTATTTACCGCATTGTGGCTGGCCTGGCCATTGGTTGGCTTATTGGCCGCGCGCTGGCCTATCTTATCTTCCAACTGCCCCGACGGTCAAAATTCCCGCGAGCGGAGGATGCTTTTCTGGCGCTTTCGGCCACGCTGGTATCGTATGGCATAACGGAGCTGGCACATGGCTATGGCTTTATTGCGGTGTTTGTTACGGCCATAACCCTAAGCAGCTACGAGCCGGAGGATAAGTACCACACCGAGATGCACGACTTCGTAACCCAAGTGGAGCAGATACTGATGGTGATGCTGCTGCTGCTCTTCGGGGGTAGCCTGATGTACGGCCTGCTGAACTACCTTACCTGGCAGGGCGCAGTGGTCGGGCTGGTGTTCCTGTTCCTGATAAGGCCGGCGGCTGGGTTAGTGGGTATGCTGGGGGTAAAAGTGCCCCTGCACGAAAAAATGGCGATCAGTTTTTTTGGCATACGGGGTATCGGTTCTTTTTTTTACCTATCCTTTGCCCTGGATAAAATTGATTTTGTGGATGCGCCACAACTTTGGTCGGTGGTGGGGTTTATCGTGATGATCTCCATTATCATACATGGGTTTACTGCCTCCAAAACCATGGGCTACCTGGACAAGCGCCGCAAAAGAAAGCGGGCAACTGCTGAGGATGTTATCAATTAATACCTAATGAGCACAGATGATTAAAGTATAGTTTTGCTTTTGCCTATCTTGTAAATCATCAATAAGCCATACTTGCCATACATGCATTTACTCAACAAACTGGATCTGCCCGACGCCGAAGTATACTTTGCCCCTCATTTCTTTAATAAGGATGAAAGCGACGCATACTTTGAACGGCTGATGGAGGAGGTGAACTGGCAGCAGGAAAGTATAAAGATGTTTGGAAAACTGCTGCCCATGCCCCGGCTTACGGCCTGGTACGGCGATAAAGGCTATACTTACTCTGGACTGCAAAACAAACCACAGCCCTGGCTTCCCGTTTTACAGGAACTGAAAGAGCGGGTAGAGCAGGCAACCGGCGCAAAGTATAACAGTGTGCTGCTAAACCTGTACCGCAGCGGGCAGGATAGCATGGGCTGGCACTCTGATAATGAAGCGGAACTGGGGCCAGAGCCGGATATAGCCAGCCTTAGCTTTGGCGGCGAGCGGAAATTTAGCTTCAGGCACCGAGCCGACAAAAGCATAAAGCCCAAAAGTATAAACCTGAGCCACGGCAGCTTGCTGCTGATGCGTGGGCCAACCCAGCACCACTGGCTGCACCAGGTTTCAAAGACCGCACGCACCGTAGAGCCCAGAATTAACCTGACCTTTCGTAAAGTGATTTGATAAAGGTTTGGCATTAAACACCGGAAATCTTTACTTTACAAGAAACAACTGCGCAACCTCTGTTATCATGACCAAAAGAAAGAACATCGCCATTATGGGAGCCGGACTGGTTGGCTCGTTACTGTCTTTGTACCTGGCTAAGCGCGGCCATAAAGTGGATGTGTACGAACGCCGGCCTGATATGCGCAAAACAACCCTGGATGGCGGACGTTCGATTAACCTGGCCCTGAGCGACAGAGGCTGGCGTGCCCTGCGCGGCATTGGCATTGAGGAGGATGTGCGCAAAGTGGCTATCCCGATGCAGGGGCGCATGATGCACGATGAATCCGGGAAGCTTACCTTTCAGCCATATGGCAAAGAGGGGCAGTTTATTTACTCGGTATCGCGGGGTGGGTTAAATGCAGCTTTAATGAACCTGTCGGAGCCCAACGATGCGATCAACTACCATTTTAACCGCCAGGCACTGGATGTGAACCTGCGCGAAAACAAAGTGCAGCTGCTTAACACCGAAACCAATGAAACGGAAACCATACAGCCGGACCTGCTTTTCGGGGCTGACGGTGCCTATTCGGTAGTGCGCAGCGCCATGCAGAAAACAGAGCGCTTTAACTACGAGCAGAGTTACCTGGAGTATGGCTACAAAGAACTGACCATACCTGCCGGGCCAGGAGGGGAGTGGTTGCTGGAGAAGAACGCACTGCACATTTGGCCTCGCGGCAACTACATGATGATTGCATTGCCTAATATTGACGGCAGCTTTACCTGCACGCTTTTCTTCCCTTACGAAGGAGAGCGTTCGTTTGCAGCCATCAAAAACGATACCGACCTGCTTAATTTCTTTTTGGAGGTATTCCCGGATGCGGTGCCACTGATGCCGAACCTGGCCGAAGATTATTTCTCTAACCCGATCGGGTCTTTGGTAACGATAAAGTGCTTCCCATGGAGCTATGAGGATAAGTCGCTATTGATCGGGGATGCCTGCCATGCGGTAGTGCCTTTCTACGGGCAGGGCATGAACGCCGGCTTTGAAGACATTACGGTGCTGGACCAGATGCTCGATGGCTTTGACGGAGATGACTGGGAGGTGTTGTTCAAGGCGTTTGAGCGCAGCCGCAAACCTAATGCCGATGCCATCGCCGACCTTGCCGTGATGAACTTTATAGAGATGCGCGACAAGGTTGCAGACCCGCGCTTCCTGCTTCGCAAAAAGATAGAGGCCAAAATTTCGGAGCAGTTCCCGGATAAATGGGTGCCACTGTACTCCATGGTTACTTTCTCCGATTACCCTTACTCTTACGCCCTGGAAACCGGCCAAATGCAGGATAAGATCATGCGCAAGGTGATGAAGCACATCCAAAGCACGGATGACTACTACAAACCCGAAGTACAGAAGTTACTGGAAAAGCAATTGGTGCGC
Organism: Pontibacter sp. GD7; assembly: GCF_058216375.1. Classification (NCBI taxonomy): domain Bacteria; kingdom Pseudomonadati; phylum Bacteroidota; class Cytophagia; order Cytophagales; family Hymenobacteraceae; genus Pontibacter; species Pontibacter sp. GD7. The sequence continues at coordinate 483,909 of NZ_JBYZMP010000001.1, forward strand.
AAAGAGAAGCTAAAGCCTTACCAGACACAGGAAGTATAACCGCGCAGCTCTTCAGTTGCTTTTACTTATCCAGCCAGGCTTTAAAATCCTGTACTTTCTCGCGGCTCACCACCACATCTCCGGCTGGGGTAGGGTGGTGTAGTTCCAGCTTTAAGCGGCTGTTAGACCAGGCTATAATGTCTTTCAGGGCTTTAAGGCTTATCAGGTAGCCACGGTTCACCCGAAAAAAACAGTCAGGGTCTACCAGGCCTTCCACCTGTTCTAAAGTATAATCTATGGCGTAGCGCTTTCCGGTTATAGTTTGCAGAAAAGTGGCTTTCTCGTAGCTGTAGAAGCAGGCAACCTCCTCAACGGGAATCGTGTGCAGGTGCTCGCCTACCTTTACCACAAACCTCGATTTATAGCTTTTGCCCCCGTTTATCAGTTGCATTGCCTGCTCCAGTGCGCCAACCTGGGGGGAAGCCGCGTGGCTGTTCAGCTTCCTGAATTTTGTTAGCGCAGCCTGTAGTTCTTCTTCATCAATGGGTTTTAGCAGGTAATCAATACTGTTTACTTTAAAGGCCTTTATGGCATAGGCATCATAGGCTGTCGTGAAGATGACGGGTACATCTACCTGCACCTGCTCAAATACCTCGAAGCTTAAGCCGTCGGCCAGCTGTATGTCCATAAAGATCAGGTCCAGCTGGGGTTTGAGGCGAAGCAACTCCACTGCTTTGGCCACAGAAGCGGTAGTGGCAATAACCTGTGCTGAGTTATCCAGTCGTTGCAGAAGGGTTGTCAGTCTGTCTGCGGCCAGCTTTTCGTCTTCAACTATAAGTATGCGCATTTTCTTTTATGTGCAGGATTGGCAGCTTTACCGTAAAGTGCTGATCGGTTTGTTGTATCTGTACTTTCTTGTTCGTCAGGAAGCTATAGCGCGACTTAATGTTCTGTAAGCCAGTGGCAGTGGATGTTTCCCGGGCACGGCGTTCCTGCAGGTTGTTTTGTACCACCAGGTAATCTTCCTCCAGGTATAAATGTATACTTAAAGGCGATTCCTCCAGGGCTATATTATGCTTGATGGCGTTTTCCAGGAGCAGCTGCAGGGCCAGCGGAGGCACTACGATGTTGCCATCTGGCGGCAGGTCGTTCTGTAAAAGTATGGCATTGCCGTGCCGTATCTGCTGCAGGTAAAAGTAAGACTGTATAAAATCGACCTCCTGCTGCAGCGGCACCACTTCCTTTTGGCTGCTATCCAAGAGGTAGCGGTATACTTCCGATAGTTTCCGGATAAACTTTACAGCCAGCTTTTGATCTGTTTCAACCAGGCTGGTCAGGGCATTCAGGCTATTGAACAGGAAGTGAGGATTTACCTGCGCTTTCAACGATTCATACTGTGACAGGATGTTTTCCTTCTGAAGCCGCTCCACGTTAATGGCCATCTCACGCCAGCTATGGAAAAAAGAGAGGCTGTACATAATAAAAGTGATAAGGGAGGTTATGCCTATCTGAAAAAGCAGCATGTTTCTGAACCCTGGTGTAGCAACGATGTTGAAATCATTGCCTTTTACAACCACATAGTAAAGGATATCAATCACCAGAAACACAAGCGTAGAGTAAACAAGCATAGCCAGCACCGACAGCACAAAGCGTTTACCGGGTTCCTTCAGCCAGCTTACATACTTACTTAGCCCTTCGGCAATGTATCCGTTTCCTAACCAGATAGGGAGTATAAGTGCAAAGTTAAAAGCAGCGTTTATGAGAAATCGTTTCAAGCGGAACTCCTCACCTAAATCAAAGAATACCTGAAGGGAAACAGCCAATGCAAGCATGGCCAACAGGTTTTTAATGAAAGTATGCCGGCCATCCGGTTTACCAGAGTCGGTACATAAAGCCTGTTGGATTTGAATTTCCTGCATATCCTTAAATATAAGCATCAGGAGGGAAAAAGCCTCCTGATGCGGCTACTACTTGAAGCTGGGAGTTAAAATGATCAGTTACACCTGGCAAGCATGGAGTCGTTTTGGGCTTTGCCCCAGCTGGGTGCAAACGCAGAGGCCGGTTTTTGCGATTCATACTTTGTTTTAGCCTGCTCAAAGTAAGGCTTGGCCGCTGCCGGTCCGCCCCCGAACATGGATGGCGTATGAAACAGGTTAGAGCCCATCAGGTAGTGTACACGCGGGTTGTCTGGGTTTATACTTTTGGCCTTCTCCAGAGCTGCTGTGGCCATGCCGCTATACTTCATGCCCCGTGCCATCGGCGACACCTGTATGCGCACCATGTGCAGCAGTCCTTGTAGGGCATGCAGCTCCGACTCTTTCGGCTCCAGCTTCTGGGCCTTTTGCAGGTAGTCCTGCGCCTTGTCCAGGTAGGCATCCTTCTTATCGTTGTCTTTTTCGTGATTACACATATTGATATAGCTCAGACTGGCATAATACAAGGGTAACCACTGGTTTTGCTCTGTGCCGGCAATACGCTCGAACAGGTTGGCAACCTGCTGGTACTCTTCTACTGTTTTGGCTTTGCCCAAAGCTTCCAGGTTCTGGCCCATAGCCGACTCGAAAGCGGGGTTTTGCGCAAAGGCGGTAAGTGTAAAAAATAAGGCAGTTGCAAAAAGAATAATGTGCTTTCTCATGGTCTCTAAAATTTATTGTTGATTCATAATTCATAATCAGGCGCAGCCCTAGTGGTGAATGCCTTTCCCCCCGAAGTTGATGAAGACACCTGCGAAGACGAAGCGCTTGGCCGGCGGGCCTACTTCCATACTTTGGTAGTGGCCTGTTTCGTCCGGGGAGCCGGCGTAGCGATAACCAAACACCTGCTCAGTTCCCAGTAGATTGGTAACAGATAAGTACACTACCGTAAAGTTTCCCCGGATATTGGTGAGGTAGCTGGCGTTAAAGCTGAGGTCGTGGTAGTTTGGAGTGCGCCCCTGGTTAAAGCCAGCCATGTTTGGGTTGTGGTAAGGCCGACCACTCGCAAAGGTATACGTGGTTCCAAGTTGTGTTTGCAGCTTGGGTACAAAGTGCTTGTATACTATAGCCAGGTTATGCCTGGATGCAAAGGCTGGGCTTGTCTGCTGCGGATAATCTCGGTAGTTACGGCGTGTGTCCAGTAGCGAGTAAGACACCCAGTAGTCTCCGTGCTTTATACTTTTGCGGTCGCGCCAGAAAATGTCCAGGCCTTTGGCGTAACCGTTGCCCTGGTTGTTGTAGGCAGTGGCCAGGTATGGTTGCTCGGGGTTATACTTTATAAGATCATCATACTTCTTGTAATAGCCCTCTACCCTGAAAGTGCGTTCGTCTTGCTGATGCTGGTAATTAAGAATGTAATGTGTGGCGTTCTCATATCCCAACTCATCATTGATCTTAAGAAACTGCGCTTCAGGTAGCTGGTAAAACCTGCCATAGGCTGCAGATAGTTGGCTGCTTTGGTTCAGCTTGTAGGCCAAAGACAGCCGTGGAGCCAGGTTGGCTTTGCGTAGTAACGCCGAATATTCTGCCCTTGCCCCGACACGTGCCACGAAGCTGTTGCTCAGGTACCAGTCTGCCTCGGCAAAAAGGGCTGGCAACGATTCCGTGAAACCGGCTTTTATACTTTGTTGCTGTCGTGTCTGTTGGTATTGCTGCTCATACTTTCGAAGGGTTAGCTCTGTACCTATTTTCAGCCAGAGTGGGTCTGCTGCCTGGTGTTCCAGCATCGCCTTTGACTGTAGCGTGTTATCCTGCTCTGTTATGTGCTGCTCATCTACATGTACCTTATCGTTGTTTCGCATATAGCTAACACCGGCTTGCAGCGTAGTCTTTTCGGTAAGCAAGCCCTGGAAAGTGGTATTGCCAAAATAGTTGTCGTTAGATAGGTTTATATTGTTTGTGTGGCCGTCAGGTGTGGGCTGTTCTAAGGCAAGTTTAGAGGTGTTGTAGCTGCTGTAGGCCCTAACCATACCTGTTGTCGATGTTTTATACCTGAAAACCAATGAACCGCCTATACTTTCCGGGGCATGGTGCCACTTGATGTTTTGATTGACCAGGCCAGTGTAAGGAGCCAGGTTGCTGTGATCGGCAGTCAGGGCAAAGGAGGTATTTTCCCAGCGCAGTGTGTGCGAAGCGCCTAGTCCCACCGACATCAATGACAGGCCGGTTTCTGTCTTATCGGGTAGTCCGTTGGTTTTTAGCAGCAGCGCTGACGAAAGTGCCTGGCCATACTCGGCAGAGTAGCCCCCCGAACTAAAGGTAGTGCCACTGAACATGAAAGGTGAAAAACGGCCCCGGGCAGGCACATCCGGCACTGAAGAGTTGTAAGGCCGCTGCACCAGCAGCCCGTCAATAAAGGTTTTGGTTTCGTAGCTGTCGCCGCCACGCACAAACAGTTTGCCTTCTTCGCCTATGCGCTGCGCACCTGGCAGGGTGTTTATGGCTGCATAAATATCAGCAGTAGCACCGGCTGTTGTCGCAATATCAAGCGAGCTAAGTATAGTGCTGCGTTTTTCATCCCCAGCCTCAAATGCACCGGCTGTTATGGTTACCGCATTCAGCTGGCTCTGTTTTTCTTTTAGCTTAAAGTATACTTTCACAGGGCCCGCTGCCTCAAGATCTATACTTTGCTCTTGTGGCTCATAGCCTAAAAAACTTGCTACAATTGTTTGTTGCCCTGCAGCGGTGCTCTTAAACTCAAAAGTGCCATCTGTGCCTGTTGATGCCCCGTTGTAGCTCCCTTTCACAAAAACATTGGCCCCAATAACCGGCTGCCCCTGCATATCAAGTACCTGGCCCGAAACAGTATATTGCCTTTGTGCCAGTACCAGCAGTGGGGTAAGCCAAAATAAGAGTATGCCTGTAAATGTCCTTTTCATAGTCGTAGCGTGTAAACTTCGACTCAAAGGTGCATAGGCTATAAGGGTAAGTAAATTAAAACCCGACGAACCGCCGGATCAAATGGATGAATTGTAGGAAAGCCGCGAGATGGAAAAATACAGACTCGAAGTATAGCGGAATGCTGGAGAGAGTATAGGTTAAGAAAAAAAATAAGGGCAGTAGAAGTACTGCCCTTGTCTTTTATAAGTGAGATCGCTTTACTTCAAAACTGAAAGCTTTGTTACAGCCTTCGCGTTACCTGACTGCACTGATACGAAATAAATGCCGCGCGCCATTTTCTCCAGGCTAAGCGTGTGCTCAAAAGTGCCGCTTGCTTCAGACCAAGACTCGCTGTGAACCACTACACCTCTCATATCCACTACCTGTAGCGATACGGAAGAAGATCTGTCTGCTACAGTAATGGACACGGTTGCCTCTGTATTGGCAGGGTTCGGATAAACCAACACCTCATTTGCTAAACCAAAATCAGCTGAGGCTGAACTGGAGGCCTCGGCAAACATGCCTGCTTTGGCACCGGCAAAGGTTGCTCTTGGGCCACCAGAGGCAAATACCGCTCTCATTCTGTCTTTCTGGCCATACGTGAACATGTACATGCAACGGTCATAAGTATAATCCATGAAGTTCATCCACATGTCGCTGGTGTTGTTGCAGGAAGGCTTAGGGAAGGTAGGGCAGCCACCGTTGGAGCCCTGCTGGGTTGGGGTATCGTCCACGTAGTCGTTGCCGCAACGTCTGTCGCCCCAGATGTGGCGCAGATTTAGCCAGTGGCCCACTTCGTGCGTGGCAGTACGGCCTAAGTTATAGTTGCCGGCAGTGCCCCCAGGCAGTGAGCTGTACAAGCACACTACACCATCGGTGGCCGGGTTGCCCCCCGGAAACTGCGCATAGCCTAACAAGTTGTTGCTCAGGTTACATACCCAGAAGTTAAGGTACTTGCTCGAGTCCCAGGCATCGCTGCCACCTCTGTTGTTGAACTTCATGTCATCGTTTGAGGAGAATGCAGTAACGGAAGTTTGTTTTCTCACAACTGCTGCCAGCGTAAACTCGATCTCAGAGTCGGCATCCAGGGTGCCAAACAAACTTGGTACGTTGGATGCATCAGCGTTCTGCTTTCTGAAGTCTTCGTTCAGCACGCGCAACTGCTCGGTTATCATAACGTCCGAAACGTTTTGAGCAGTAGTATTGTACAACACATGGAAGACCACCGGTATTTTGATGATCACGCCCGTTGGTGCGGGCTCTGGTCCGGGTGTACCTGGGTCGGTTGGGTCTGAAGGCTTACCTTTGCCGTTGCCGTTTGCAGTAACTTCTTTCGTGAAGCGTTCAATGGCTTCCATTCTTTTCTCAAGGCCCGGGTTTTCCTTTAGGTGCCTTTCATAAACATCCATGGTGGCGCAGCTTTTCTTCAGCAGCCCCTGCTGTGCAAAGCCCAGCGTGCTTGTCAGTACCAGTAAGGAGATTAGACTGAGTAAATGTTTTTTCATAAGATGAGGGTAAAGTGAGATAATGTGAATGAGATGTTTTACGTAGTCTCCAAAAGTTAGGCTAATAATGTTTATACAATAAATTGCCTGAGCACAAATTTTTCTGGCTGCTTTCTTTACTATCTGTTACCTGCTCATCTGTTTTGCTATAGTTGCGCCTTAAGGGAGTTTATGAAGCATGTTATTGATGCAGTTTTTTAGAGCTGCCAGCAAAATAAAAGGCCCACTGGTATAGCGGGCCTTTCAACTATAGAAAAGAAAACTCTTTACTCCATGGGCTGCTGGGCTGAGGGCTCCTGGCCACGGGCAAACTCCACGATTTTAAAAGTCTTGTTGCGGCGGTCGTAGTAACCGTAGTGCAGCTTATCGCCATACTTGTAAACCGTCTTTAGTTCCGGCTCAGGCTTTAGTTCCTGCTCATAGGTTTCAACTTTATCCTGCAATACCACTGGTTCTTTCCCGTCCTCAGCAGGTACTTTTGCCAGGCCATCTGTCGTAATAACTGACCTAAAGTATGTGCTGATGCCCGGGCCTGACGGAATATTGCTTCCTCTGCTGAAAGGGTCGTAGAAAAAGCGGCTATAGTATGGTGAGTTCAGGTAATAGCTCGGAATGTTATAAGCTGGCACCCAACGGCCTGGCAACATCATCAAACCACGTGATGTCTGCACATACCTGTCAGGGGTGCGTACCATCCTGGTTGGGTCCTGGTTAAAAGCGTTATCCGTATCAGGTGCTTTGTAAGAGCCTATGGTAAGCTGCAACGAGTTATCATCATACGTATCCACGGTAATGGCCGGCACACCACTGGCAAGGTTCTTCATCACTTTGGATGTTTTCTCGATCACAGTATTGTCCGGAGAGAACAGGCTTCTGGCACCACGCTGGTAAACAGGCGTAGACTTAATCGTGATCTCCTCATCACCTGTATAACTATACTCTTTAATTGGCTGCAGCGAGTTAAAGTCGTAGGCAGCCAGCTTAAACTGGTCTTTGTTCAGGTGCACACGGAATAACTTGTTTTTGTACAGGAAAGAATTAAAGTTAGGCGTGCTTCGCTGGTCAGCTGCCGGCAGTGTTCTATACTTTGTCTTACCGGTGTTCCAGTCCAGGGTCAGAATTTCAGTGGTAGTTTCATCGCTGCTTTTGCCCCTAAGGTGGAAGCCGTCAAATATCATGTGTATCTTATCGCCTTCCGAGTAGATCTTGCTTCGGTGGTAGCCTGTGAACACATTGTGCTGCATATCAGGGTGCACAAAGATCATATCAGATTCCCGGGCATTACGCACACGGGTACGCGGCATCTCCTCCGACCTGAATATCTTGTGCTCCATATGCGCCACATCGGCATCTGAGTCACGGTACAGGTGCATGTCGTTGTCCCTGTCGGTGTAGAGCATGTAAAAGTGCTCCTTGTCGCCAAAGCCACCCACAAACGTTACATTACGCTCCAGGTTTATCTGCTCGTCCTGCATGGTGCGGAAGGCGCCTGTTTCGCGGTTAATGGCAAAAGGGCGCAGGTACTCACGGCGGCCATTCACATAACGGCTATAGAACACAAACTCATCGTCGGTAACGCGGGTACCCAGCAACTGTGGTTCCTGGGAATAGCGGTAAGGTATTTCGTGTCGCGCAATCTGTTTGCCATCCGGTGCGATCAGGGCAAAATTCAGGGCGCGGTTCTGGTAGTAGTAAATACACACGTTGCCATGATCATCGGCCAGGGTAACCAGGTCCTCGGCGCGGTTCATGGGCAGTTCTATTGTGGCAAACTCCTGTTGGGCATTAGCTGTAAATGCTGTAGCGCCAGCCAGGAGCAGGCTAAAGATTAGTTTACGCATAGTAAGGAGCTTAAAAATCATACTTAATAAGTTGAGCAAATTTCTAGCCAAAGTATAGCTAAAGCTGTGTAAGCGTTGATTTTATCTTAGTTAACGGCACTGCTCGTGGCTTCTTGTATACTATTATGCTGCGGCTCAAGTGCAACTATCTTTAGCTGCCTGGTTCTCTTTTCGAGGTATCCGTAGTGCAGCTTGCCTTTATAGGCGTAGGTTACAAGAGCGCCTATACTTGCCTTCCCTGTTATCAGGCGGTTAGTGTGCTGGGTAATCAGGTCGGATGTGCCTACTCTGCTCACCCCGTTCACAATCTCAAAAGTCTCTGCATCCAGGTAAGATCTATAGTACGTGTTTTTCTCTTTCGGGGGAGCCTCGTTGGCAGCTATTTTTATAAACATCAGAGCCGCCATAACCGGTATTGCCCCCGGTCCCATGGAGCTCATAAGTCCGGCACCGGTGGGTAGCATGGCGGCCGGGTTATTTTTTACGTCGTAGGTGCCAAGCTGCAGCTCAATAGTATTGCCGGGTGCGTTGTTAGCCACTACGGCCACCAAACCGTTGTGCATTTTCTGGATCATGGTGCGGGCTGTCTCTACCTGGTTGGCATCTGGTAATTTGTTGGCCTGTACTACTGCCGTTGCCTGCAGTGCTATCTTATCGTCGCCGGTAAACTTGTAGCTTTTGCTAGGAGCAAGGGTTTCGGCATCATATATTTCCAGCTGTACGATGTCTTTGCCTGTCATCACATACCTGAACAGTGCGTTATTGAAAAGGTAAGAGGAAAAGTTCTCATTGTTGGTGTCTTCTATATAAGGCAATACATTAAAAGCAGAGGTTTCTGTGTTTAGGTCCAGCGTAAGGATTTCTGTGGTCAGGTTCCTGCGGCTAACCCCTGGCCCCGCAAAGCCATCGAAAAGGAAGTATAATTTGCCTTGGTGCAGAAACAGTTTTTTAGGGAATTGTGCCTGATACAGTTCATTGTCAAGGTCTGTGCCTATGTAAACAGGAGAGGTGGTAGGCTTAAACAAGCGGTCCTCCATGTACATGTAGGCATTCAGGTTATACTTCTTCAGGGTGTAGTGTTGCTCCGAGGTAAAAGCAGCTACCTGCATGGTGTTGGTCTTTTTGCTGTAGTATACAGCGTAAAAGGTGCTGTCGGAGGTGAAGGCCTGTAACAGCTGGCTACGCGGGTCCAAGGGCAAGGATACCGACTCGATATGCACCAGCCTGCCAGTATTTTTATTGAGGTAGTAAGGCTGTATGGATTCTCCTCCGGAACTATTCCTGCGCTCAAAGTACACAAATTTATCCCTTAAAGGTAGATCGCCGAGCAGTTCGGGCATACTTCCCAGGGGCTTAGGTTTGGAAAGACGAGCTTTAACTTCTCCCTTATTGTTTAAGTGCAGAAAATGAACCTCTTCCTGCGTTACTGCATAAAGACAGATCTCCCCATCAGCGGAAACAGAGGATTTAAGGTAATCCGCTGTGCGGAAAGGCACCTGGAAACTGGCGAATTCTGTCTGCCCGAACACAGTGCCTGTAACTGCCAGTAAAGCAGTAAGAAGAGTGTAAAGTTTGTTCATTTATTTCGTGTTGGTATGATGCGCTGAATATAGGTGAAAATCTATTCGGTAGTATCTATCTAAAACAAAAAAGCCCGGCCATACTTTGGCCGGGCTCTCTTGTAAAGTATAAATACTTTTAAAACTCTGCGTTTTGTGGTGTTCTCGGGAAAGGAATCACGTCGCGGATGTTACCCATGCCTGTTACGAACTGCACCATGCGCTCGAAGCCAAGTCCGAAACCAGCATGCGGACAGCCACCAAAACGGCGGGTATCCAGGTACCACCACAGAGCTTCTTCCTCAATGCCAACGCCTTTCATGCGCTCCACCAATATATCTAAACGCTCCTCACGCTGCGAACCACCCACGATCTCACCGATGCCTGGGGCAAGTATGTCCATGGCAGCTACGGTTTTGCCGTCGTCGTTCAGGCGCATGTAAAAAGCCTTGATATCTTTCGGGTAGTTGGTCACGATCACTGGCTTCTTGAAGTGTTTCTCTACCAGGTAGCGCTCGTGCTCGCTCTGCAGATCGATGCCCCAGCTAACCTCATACTGGAATTTCTTCTTCTTGTAGTGGTTCGAGTTAAGCAGGATGTCAATAGCCTCGGTGTAGGTTACACGCTCAAAGTCGTTGTTCACCACGAACTCCAGCTTCTCCAGCAAGGTCATTTCCTGGCGTTCGTTCTGTGGCTTGCTCTTGTCCTCCTCGGCCTGGCGCTGCGCTAAGAACTCGATATCCTCGCGGTTGTTCTCCAGGGCGTAGCGGATAATGTATTTGATAAACTCCTCGGCCAGGTCAGCGTTCATTTTCAGGTCGTAGAAAGCCATCTCCGGCTCAATCATCCAGAACTCGGCCAGGTGGCGCGTAGTGTTGGAGTTCTCGGCACGGAATGTTGGTCCGAAAGTATAAATATCGCTGAAGGCCATCGCTGCCAACTCGCCCTCCAGCTGCCCGGACACAGTAAGGTTGGTGGCTCTCCCGAAGAAGTCCTCTTCGTAGTTTACTTCTCCATTCTCTGTACGTGGCGGGTTAACCGGATCTAAAGTAGTTACACGGAACATCTCACCGGCACCCTCCGCATCAGAAGCCGTGATGATAGGCGTGTGCATGTACACAAAACCCTTCTCGTTGAAGAACTTATGCACGGCAAAAGCCAATGAGTTACGCACTCTGAATACAGCACCAAATGTGTTAGTACGGAAGCGCAGGTGCGCGATCTCACGCAAAAACTCCAGCGAGTGGGCTTTTTTCTGCAGCGGGTATGTTTCAGGGTCGGCTTTGCCCAGTACTTCTATACTTGAAGCCTGTATCTCAAAAGCCTGGCCCTTGCCCTGCGAGGCAACCAGTGTGCCCGTTACAGCAACGGCCGCACCGGTAGTAACGTCTTTCAGATTCTCTTCGCTGAACTTCTCAGCGTCAGCCACTACCTGCAAATTATTTATCGTAGAGCCGTCGTTCACGGCGATAAAATTCACAAACTTATTTCCGCGCTTTGTGCGCACCCAGCCTTTGAGCAGAACCTCCTGGTCTACCAAGGCACCCTGTAGCAGATCTTTTACTTTTGTGCGTTGCATGTGTAATGGTTTATAGAGTATCAGGACACAAGTAGCAAGATACAAGACAAAATCAACCCCTGCTTACACAGTATAAAGCAGGCCGTTTTGGCTACTTTACCTTTATAGACAAGCGGTGAAACTATACTTTAAAAGTCTTGTGTCTAACGTCCTGATACTTGTGTCTTCTAATAATTTCTCAAAGTAACGATATTTTAACCTTTTTTTTAAATGAGAGTAAAATTATCCTAACTTTGGAAGTGCACGATACAGCACTAATTTCTCTTTTAAAACTATGCAGCGACTCGATTTAAGACAACTTTTATCCCAGAAGCTATCGCCGCAGCAGATACAATTTATCAAGCTGCTGCAGATACCTACTGCTGAGTTGGAGATGCGCATAAAAGAAGAACTGGAAGTAAACCCCGCGCTGGAAGAGGGCCGCGAAGAACCTACCGAAGAGTATAGCGATAGCGAAGACTACGAAGAGGACTACAGCAAGGATGATGACCTTGACATAGACGATTACCTGCACGACGACGAGATAAGCGGCTACAAGATGCAAGGCGACCGTGGCGGCGACGAGGAAGACAGGGAAATGCCTATTGCCATGTCGTCTACGCTAACTGACTCGCTGATGGACCAGCTCGGTTTTCTGAGCCTGGACGACAAGCAATACACCATTGGCATGCAGCTGATCGGAAGTATAGACCATGATGGTTACATACGTCGCGACCTGCGCTCTATTGCCAACGACCTGGCCTTTTCGCAGAACGTTGAAACCTCGGAAGAGGAGATAGAGCAGGTGCTGCAACTGATCCAGACCTTTGACCCTGCCGGCATTGCTGCCCGTGATCTGCCTGAGTGCCTGTTGCTGCAGCTGGAACGCCGCGAGCAGGACGACACCACCATACTTGCCGAACGCATCATCAAAGAATCGTTTGACGAGTTTACCAAAAAGCATTACTCCAAGATACAGAGCAAGTTCGGGGTGTCGGAAGATGAGCTGAAAAAAGCCATCGACGTGATCATCAAACTGAACCCGAAACCGGGTGGGGCAGGGGCCAGCATGACACGCGTGCAGTACATCATCCCGGATTTTATACTTACCAACAACAACGGGGAATTGGAGTTGTCGCTTAATGCCCGCAACGCCCCGGACCTGCGCATTAGTCGTTCTTATGCCGACATGTTCGATGCTTATGACAAGTCGGACAAAAAGGACAAGAAGCTGAAGGAAACCGTTGCCTTTGTGAAGCAGAAACTGGATGCAGCCAAGTGGTTTATTGATGCCATACGCCAACGCCAGAACACACTGCTACGCACCATGGAGGCCATCATAAAATACCAGCACGACTTTTTTCTGGAAGGCGATGAAAGTATGCTGCGCCCCATGATCCTGAAAGACATTGCCGAGGAGATTGGCATGGACATCAGTACCGTGAGCCGCGTGGCTAACAGCAAAGCCGTGCAAACAGAGTTTGGCATTTATCCGCTCAAGTACTTCTTCTCAGAGGGTATCGCCACTGACTCCGGCGAGGACGCCAGCAGCCGCGAGGTGAAGCACATCTTAAAGGAGATCATCGACAACGAGAACAAGCGCAAACCGCTCTCCGACGAGAAAATTGAGAAGATGCTGAACGAGAAAGGCTACAACATTGCCCGCCGTACCGTGGCCAAGTACAGGGAGCAGCTAAACATACCCGTGGCCCGCCTGCGTAAAGAACTCTAATTAATTGATAAATTGTTAGCTTGTTAAATTGTTTATCGGTGTGTATTACTTAAACAGGTTTAGCAATGATTCCCTCAACATGGGCCTTTTAACTCTTTGACTTTCTAACTCTCTAACTCTTTAACTCCAAAGTGAATCGTTCCCTGGCGCAGTTGCTTTCCGTTGTTTTTCACCCGCTGCTTCTGCCTACATATTTGTTTGCCTTTATACTATACTACATGCCGGCATCTATGCTCACGCTGCCTTTAGAGAGCCGCTGGGTAGTGATGACCATGATCGTATTATCAACGTTTGTGGTGCCAGGGATAGGTGCTTACGCGATGGTGCGTATGGGCTACCTCGATAACCTTGCAATGGAAAAGCGTGAGCAGCGAAGTTTACCTTTACTTTTTACAGGGGCATGCTATGGCGTCACGGCTTATTTACTTTATAACACCTCTGCTCTGGATGAGATCTTTTTCTTTGTGATGGGCCTGATCGCAGCCTCTGTTTTCCTGACCTACTTTGTTTCGCTGTTCTGGAAAGTAAGTGCCCATAGTGTAGGCATGGGCGGTGCCCTGGGTTTGCTTATGGTGCTAAACCGCCTGATGCCGGACGGCTCTATCACAATGGCGATAATTGTAGCGATTATACTTAGCGGGGCAGTGCTTTCGGCAAGACTGGCACTGCACGCGCACACGCCTTCTCAGGTGTATTCCGGCTACGGTGCCGGTTTGCTACTGGTGATCATCACAGCCTATATCGCTATTTAAAATAAGGAAGACGCCCCCGTTTAAGAGCGTCTTCCTTGTTTATACTTAGTATCGGCACCTTACTGCTTCACTATTCTGCGGGTAATGTTAGCGTTGTTCTCATCGGTAACTTTAACCATATAAACACCGGCAGGCAGCTTGCTGATGTCTACAGAGGTAGTGGCTGCCAGTCGGTTTTGTTCATATACTTTTTGCCCTGTTATGCTGTAGATGTTTAGCGTGGCGTTTCGAACCTTAGTAGCATCCAGCGAAATACGCAGTGTATGCTGTACTGGGTTAGGGTATACTTCGGTGGCCTGTGCCAGCACATCGTTAGCTGCGCTTGTAACAGTAAGCGTTGTAAAGTTAGAGTACACATAGCGTTCAGAATTCACAAAAGCATCTGTAGCCGGGCTAAACTCCTGCACCACAATCTCTGTAATGCTGCCATTATTATCTCTCGTTATGATGGCTTTTTCCTCATTGCTTCTCACCCAGCTATTGGTGCTTGTTTCATACGCTTCCTCCAATGTGCCAAAAGAAGTTGTTGTTAAGTATGTCTCGCCAGAGGTAATCTCTTTTGTAGTATAACGCAGGTTTGGTATAAGGTTGCTGCCCTCCACGTTATACTCAGTTTCTACAACTGTTCTGGTTTGTGCGGCTGCGTCCTGGCTGTACTGGTATTCATACTTATACTTGTTCCAGGTGCTGGTGGTGGCGTCCAACTCTTCCAGGAAATAGCTGCTGCGCTCAAAGGAGTTACCCGCATAAACAATATCTGTTTCTTTTTCAGTCAAAACCCAGTTTTCGCCCTGTCTTTCATAAGTAGTTGTAGTTGCAGGTCTGCTGTCGCTGCCGTTATAAGTATAGTTTATTTTTTCGTCCAAAGTCCATACAGGGGTAACAGATGAATAAGACTCTGTGATGGTTTCTGTTACCTGGCCGTTTGTACGGGTATGAGTCCTCCGTATGCCCATAGACAGTACCCAGGAGTTGTTTGCCCAGTTATATACACTAAAACTGTTCAGCATTTCTCCGTCCATGCTCATCGTCATCTTCATGGCATTCACCCAGGTATTGTTCTGCCACTGCTTCAAAACTGTTTCTGTTGGTTCTCCCTGAGCGTTATAAGTGTTAGTATACTGTGCCTGATTTACGTTGTCTGGTAGGCTAATCACGGTCACGGTTTCTTTCAGACCACGGTTGTTATAGGTAATGTTGGTGCGGGTTACTTCTTCCCACTGGTTATCATCTCCCCAGGTGCTGTATACTTCTGTCTGCGCCACCCGCACAGCCTCGGCAAATGCCATCTGGGCTTTTTCTGTAGCGGTAAGCCTGCTGTTTTTAAGTGATGATGGGAGGATGGATTTGCCTGTTAAGGCGGATAATTTTTGAGCCTGCAGGGCAGGGCATACCAATAAGGCTGCTGCGAACAGCAGTACTGTAAACACTTTTTTCATAGTAATATATAGTTTTATAGGTTTGGTAGCACAGTAAACTATAAACGAGTTATAGCCCTGATACTCAGAATGAACTGAGCTGTAATCCGACAAATATAAGCTACCGGGAATTAAGTTGCATGTTATTAGTTATAAATTTTGTTAAAATAATATTAACACAGGGTGTGGGATGATTCGACTAGGGTTGTGGCTTGCCATAAGCGGCTGTTTTATTAACTTTGGCTATCTACAACAAAAAAGACAAGTATGGCTTACGAGTGCTTATTATATGATGTGCAGGATGGCGTTGCAACCATCACGCTAAACCGACCAGACGTTTTCAATGCCTTTAACGACCAGCAAAGCTACGACCTGCAGGATGCCCTGAAGCAAGTAGCCCGCGACGAACAGGTGCGTGTGGTAGTATTAACGGGTGCAGGCAAGGCTTTCTGCTCTGGTCAGGACCTGAAGGCAATTGCCAGTGCAAGCAAACGCGATCTGTCAGAGTCGTTGGAGAAACGCTATAACCCGATCATCAGGGCCATGCGTAATTTGCCCAAGCCAATTATCTGCAAACTGAATGGCGTGGCTGCCGGTGCCGGTTGCTCGCTTGCCCTTGCCTGCGACATGGTAGTGGCTTCCACGGCTGCCAGCATGATCGAGGTTTTTGTGAACGTGGGGCTGGTGCTGGACTCCGGGTCTTCATACTTTCTGCCGCGTGTGGTTGGCTCTTTAAAAGCGTTTGAACTTAGCACGCTTGGCTCTAAGGTTTCGGCTGAGGAAGCGCTGCAACTGGGCATGGTAAACAAAGTAGTGACACCCGAAGAGCTGGATGCCGCTGTGGCCGAGCTTGCCGCACGCTATGCCGCTGGTCCAACAAAGGCTATCGGTATGATGAAGAAGATGCTGAACAAGTCTTTTAACTCTACCCTGGATGAGATGCTGGACTATGAGGCCTATTGCCAGAAAATTGCCGGTAACTCCGCAGACTATAAAGAAGGAGTAACCGCCTTTAACGAAAAAAGAAAGCCGCAATTTAAGGGAGCTTAAGCAACAAGTTATAACAGGAAAGCCAGCCACAGTGCTGGCTTTTTTTATGCTAAGTTTTTTAAGCTATTTACGAAGTATTCGGTCATTTATACTTGTGATACAAACTTTTAAGGGGCTTGGCGTGAGGTGAGTCTCGTTTAATATAGTTTAATGATTTAACAGCCTCAGTTATGAAAAAGAATGTATACAGCACACTGATCCTTCTGCTGCTCCTGTTGGTAGTAGCACCCAAAGCGAAAGCCCAGAACTGCAATGATTTTATGCTGCTCAAGAACAATGCGCAGTACGAGATCCTGACTTACAACAGCAAAGACAAACTGGAGACAAAAGCCACCTACCAGGTTAAAAGTGTGAACCGCAGCAATGGACAGCTAGAGGCCATCATCCACACGAAAGTATACGATAATAAAGACAAGCCGGTATCGGAAGGGGAGTTTACCGTGGCCTGCGACGGCGGCACGATTTCGATGGATATGCGCTCGCTGATGAACCCCGGTATGACTGAGGCCTACAAGAACATGGAGATAAGTATGGAAGGTGACAAAATGCTATACCCTGGCAACCTGAGGGTCGGCCAGAAACTCGAGAACGGCACCATGACCATGACCGTGAAAGACCAGGCCAGCGGCCAGGCCATAACCACCATGACCATGAAGATCACAGACAGAACAGTAGAGGGCAAAGAAAGTATAAAAGTGCCGGCCGGTACCTACAACAGCTTCAAGATCAGGCAAAATTCCGAGATGGAAAACCGCGCGATGGGCATGAAGATGCCGGGTATGAAAATGCAGACAGTAGAGTATTATGTGCCGAACATAGGCATGGTGCGTTCAGAAACGTACCGCAATGGCAAACTGGTATCGTACAGTGTTTTAAGCAAGGTGAGTAACTAGCCATTGCAGTTTTAAACCCAAATCAAAAGCCGGCCATACTTCAGGTATGGCCGGCTTTTGATTTAAGGGAGGCTGCAATTATCGCAGCTGTATGATTTTCTTTCTGCCGTTGATGGTTACCTCGGCGATTTTGTCGCATGGTTCGCCGCCTACGGGGTCGTAGTTTACAGACAGGGTGCCACCGCGCTCGTTGGTAATAGTAAGTATACCGGATACGAAGTTTCTGGCACATCCGAAGCTAAGCACCTTTTTAAGCGGCTGCTCAATTTTAGCGGTATAGGCTATTCCCCTGCGGTTTACACCGGATGCCTCACCTGTAATCACCCACACATCATCAGAGATGCGTGGCGTGTCGTAGCCCGCGATTTTTTCTACCACGCGGTTTGCCTGCCAGGTAGCAGTAGCGCCTTCCGGGGTGGTTATACTTGCACCGGTTACCACCACGCTTACCTTTCTGTTGCCCAGGTTTGTTTTAACCTTAGTGCCCTGTATGCGGTTGTCGTTTACGAAGTAGTTTTGTGGCGTAATGGTTACCGTTGAGCCTACTGTCCCAAACGGCCCGTTAAACACAGCCACGATCTTACCGCGGCGGGTCAGGCCATCGCGGCAAAGGCAATTGGTTGTGCCAAAATCGATGGTAAGGGTGCGAGTGTCTTTGTTGTAGCTTGCAGTGGCGCAGGACGGAAGACTTTCGGCTGCGGCCATACTTCCGGCCAGCAAAGGTTCTGCGGCAGCGGCATCCTCCACGAAAGAGTCAACGGATGTCAATTCGTTTTCAGCAACGGCGTTATCCTCGGCAGACTCTACCTCAAGCGCGGCCTGAGCGTCGTCCATGCGTTGGCAGGCTGTGATGGCCAACGTGCTTCCCAGCAACATCAGCGTTAAAAAGTTGAAAAGTTGTTTCTTCATAACATTCTAGCTTTGTAGGTATAACGCTTAGATGAGCCGGATATTTAAAAGTTAAATCCTATATTAAAAAATAGTTATACTTAGAGCAAATACTAGAAGGAATAGCCCACCGAAAAGTTGAACTGTGCCAGTGGCACCCCAAAAATGGCTGAGTTTTGTTCCGCCACCAGTTCATGCCCTATAATGCGCTGCGCCAAAATTTCTTCTGCGCCAACAGAGCGGGCATACTTTAGCCTGCCGCCTAAGGCAAGGCCTATCTCCGAGGTGAGGTGCTTGCCCAGCTGAAACTGTCCGCCTATTTGGTAACTCAGGTCAATGGAGTTCTGGTAAAGCCGGCCTATATAACGGTAATTCGGGTCAGATGGTGGAGTGGATTCGGTGCCGAATACGTCTTTCTCAAAAATCAGCAGGCGATAGCCAAACACCGGGCCATGGTAGAACCCGAACGGGGCCATTTTTTTGTTTGTAGTATAGTGGCGCTGGCTCATGCGCACGCTAAGGCCGTTCACTTTTTTATCGACAGGCGTAAAGCCGGAGTCTTTTAAATAAGATTTGTAGATATACCCGATGCCGAGCTCATTAGACACCCGCGACGAACGCAGCTTTTCGTACGTGAAGCTAACCTGGCCAATATCGAAAGGCCTGAACTTGATGATACGGTCATGGTCTTTGTTCAGCACCTTGTCTTCGGTGTCCTCATCATTGTGGCCTTGTGCCTGTGCAACGCCTGCCGGTACTACAAAAAAAGCGGCGGCAATTAACAGGCCCCCTGCAAATCTCCTTAAATTCATAAATAAATAGTAAGTATAAACGAACTGATAAAGTGTCTGGGTAAAAAATGGTTCCGGGCTTATGGCTTTTTTTAGTGGGCGCAGGCGGTTTTTATACTTAACCTCATTCACCTTGCTAAAATTGACTTCAGCTAAGTATAATCCAAAAGCGAGAACATGATTTTAACCCAGACGTAGAACTATCAGTGTAAGTGATAATTTATTAAATATAAAGGCTTTAAAACTATGAAAAAAGTATCTTCGACAGGTTTGTTGCTGCTGGCATTGATTTTTGGCGTGGCATCCTGTAACCAGGAAAGAGGTGCCGTGGAAGAGGCACAGGAAGCAAATGAGGAAATGGCTGAAGGCATGGAAATGGAAGACCAGATCGAGGAGCAGTCGGAGTTCCTGACCAAGGCAGCCTCTGGGGGCATGATGGAAGTAGAACTTGGAAAGCTGGCGCAGCAAAAAGGGCAGATGAAAGAAGTTAAGGATTTCGGCACCATGATGGTGAACGATCATCAGAAGGTGAACCAGGAGCTGAAGGCTCACGCTGCGCGACTAAACATTATGTTGCCGGACAGTATGGGCGAAAAGCACATGGAGCATGTGAAAGAGCTGCGTAAAAAAACCGGGGCTGAGTTTGACAAGGCCTACATGGACCTGATGGTATCGGACCATAAAGAAGACGTGGAAATGTTTGAAAATGCTGCAAAAGATTTGGAAGATCCGCAATTGAAGACCTTTGTGAGCAACACGGTTACCACCCTGCGCCAGCACCACGACCGCGCCAAGCAGGTAAACGACATGGTGCAGAAAAAGAAATAGCGAGGCCCTTGCCGTGAATAAATAAAACATATAAAAGCATCTGTGAGTATCAGTACTTACAGATGCTTTTTATTTAAACCAACACTATGAAAAATAATTTAGTCTATGGCTTATTGCTTTGCCTTTTCCTGGTAGGCTGCGACTCAGACGACAGTGTGGAACAGGCAAAAGAGCTGAGTGTGCAGCAATTTGAGGCTGCCGGTATCGAAGATATGGAGAACGATGCGCTTTTCGCAGCCGAAGCAGCCAGTGCCAATTTGCTGTTGGTGCAGATGAGCGAGGCAGCCATAAACCGGGGCGTAAGCCCTGAGGTTAAGAGTTTTGCGCAGCGTGCCGAGAATACACATATGCAGCTTAACAACGAGCTCCAGGAATTGGCAAGCCAGACGAACCTGGTACTGCCTAACACATTAGGCAAACACGACCGCAAGATCTACGACGACCTTCTGGAAAAAGAGGGCATTGCCTTTGATGTGGAGTTTATCAGGGTAATGCGGAACCAGCACAGAGAACTGCTGAAACGCTACGAAGACATATCAGAGCATGGTAAAAGCATGGAGGTGAAGCAGTTTGCATCCAGGCAATTACCGTTGCTGCGGCAGCACAGCGAGGCCGCCGACAGGCTTGAGGAAAAAATAGACTAAAGCAAAAGGGCAGTTATGGATCCATAACTGCCCTTTTGCTTTATGCCTCGCCGTTATCGGTATAGTGGCTCGTGCTGAGTTCCTCTTTCAGGAAGCGCGAAGTATAGCCTTTCTTTACCTTGGCAACTTCTTCCGGTGTACCGGCGGCTACAATTGTGCCGCCGCCCTCGCCGCCTTCCGGACCGATATCGATGATGTAATCGGCTATCTTGATCAGGTCCAGGTTATGCTCGATGATCAATACCGTGTTGCCCTTGTCGGTTAGCTTGTGCAGTACCTCCGTCAAGTGCTCTATGTCCTGAAAGTGCAGGCCGGTAGTTGGCTCATCCAGAATGTAAAGCGTTTTGCCGGTGTCTTTTTTGGATAATTCCGTGGCCAGTTTCACGCGCTGCGCCTCGCCACCCGACAGGGTAGTGGCCTGCTGGCCCAGCGTAATGTAGCCCAGACCAACATCGTTCAGGGTCTGAATCTTACGAAGTATACGCGGCTGGCTTTCGAAAAAGTCCACGGCCTGCTCCACGGTCATGTCCAGCACGTCGGTTATACTTTTGCCCTTGAAGCGTACCTCCAGCGTTTCGCGGTTGTAGCGTTTGCCTTTGCATACTTCGCATGGCACGTATACATCCGGTAAAAAATTCATCTCGATCGTACGCATACCGGCTCCTTCGCAAGCCTCGCAACGTCCGCCCTTCACGTTAAACGAGAAGCGGCCCGGCGAATACCCTCTTATTTTGGCTTCAGGTAGTTGCGCAAACAAGGTGCGTATATCTGTAAATACACCAGTATAAGTGGCAGGGTTAGAGCGCGGCGTACGGCCAATCGGCGACTGGTCTACCTCGATTACCTTGTCCAGGTGCTCCAGGCCTTCTATATTTTTATAAGGTAGCGGCTCGCGCTTTGCCCGGAAAAAGTGCGTGTTAAGTATAGGGTACAGGGTGTCGTGTATCAATGATGACTTGCCACTGCCCGACACACCCGTTACGCAGATCATTTTACCCAGCGGTAAAGTCAGCGTTACGTTTTTCAGGTTGTGGCCCGTGGCTCCTTTAAGTATAAGTTTCTCGCCGTTGCCTTCACGCTTTTTGCGTGGCACAGGTATACCTCTGCGGTTGCTCAGGAAATCGGCGGTAGTGGTACCGGCTTTCATCATATCTTCTGGCGTGCCGGCTGTTACCACCTGGCCGCCATGTATGCCTGCCCCTGGGCCGATGTCTACTACATAATCCGACTGCAGGATCATGTCCTTGTCGTGCTCCACCACAATAATGGAGTTGCCTAGATCGCGGAGGTCTTGCAGGGCTTTTATCAGGCGTTCGTTGTCGCGCTGGTGCAGGCCTATACTTGGCTCATCCATAATGTAAAGCACACCCACCAGCTGCGTACCTATCTGCGTAGCGAGGCGTATACGTTGGCTCTCGCCACCCGAAAGTGTTTTTACAGGGCGGTGCAGGCTCAGGTAATCCAGACCAACATCCAGCAAAAAGCCGATGCGCTTGCGTATTTCCTTTAAAAGCTCTTTTGCAATTACGTTCTGGCGCTCACTCAGTCTTTCTTCCAACCCTTCGAACCAGGCTGCCAGTTTGTTGATGTCCAGCACAGAAAGCTCACCGATGTTTTTGCCGTCTATTTTAAAGTGCAGCGACTCTTTCTTAAGCCTGTAGCCGTTACAATCAGGGCAGGTGGTAGTTTGCGCAAAATCCTCTACCCACGAGCGAATGTTGTCGGAATCAGACTCCATCTGGTTCTTCAGGAAATTGACGATGCCCTCAAACTCCACAATGTAGCTGCCCTTTTTGGTATTCACCTCCAGGTCCTCGTCGAGGCCGTAAAGCAACACCTTTAAAACATCCTCGGGCAGGTCTTTTATAGGCGTGGAAACCGATACTTTAAAATGCTTAAACAGCGCTTCTATCTGCTTGAAGATCCAGATGTCACGATAGTCGCCAAGCGGCGCGATACCACCACGGCGTATGCTCAGGCTCCTGTCCGGTATAACCGATTCCTCTGTGATCTCCTGTATCTCGCCCAGGCCATTGCAGGTAGGGCAGGCTCCGTAAGGCGAGTTAAATGAGAAAGAGTTCGGAGCCGGATCGTCGTAAGCGATGCCAGTGGCAGGGTCCATGAGGTGGCGTGAGAAGAAGTGCGTCTTATCTGCATCAGCATCAAGTATAAGTACCGTGCCCTTGCCATGCGTGAGCGCATTTTGGATAGAGCTTGACAGACGGAAACGGTCCTCTTCCTTCACCACGATCTTATCCACTACGATCTCAATGTCGTGGATCTTATACCTGTCCACCTGCATCTTAGGCGCGATCTCCATTAACTCTCCATCCACACGGGCACGTATAAAGCCCATTTTGCGGATCTGCTGGAACAGCTCACGGTAGTGGCCTTTACGGCCTTTTACCACTGGTGCCAGCACTACAATGCGCTTGCCATCGAAGTTCTCCAGGATGTGGTTCACGATCTGCTCGTCGCTCTGACGCACCATTTTCTCGCCGGTAACATAGCTGAATGCTTCGGCGGTTCGTGCCCACAGTAATCGCATAAAGTCGTAGATCTCGGTAATGGTGCCTACGGTAGAGCGCGGGTTGCGGCTGGTGGTCTTTTGCTCGATAGAAATTACCGGCGAAAGGCCTTCAATTTTGTCCACATTCGGCCTTTCGAGTCCGCCCATAAACGAGCGGGCATAGGCCGAGAAGGTTTCCATGTAGCGTCGCTGACCTTCGGCATAGATCGTATCGAAAGCCAGAGAAGACTTGCCCGATCCGCTAATGCCGGTAAATACTACCAGCTGGTAGCGCGGAAGCTTGATGGAGATATTTTTGAGATTATGTTCACGGGCACCGTATACTTCTATCTGCTGCGCATCGCCGTTTATACTTGGGACTTGCGTGTTAGTAGCTGTGCCTGTTAAAGCAGTTGGTTGCTCTTGGTTGAGATCCATTCAGGATAAGTGGTTTTAAGTCGCAATTTACAAAAACAAGAGGGTTTTACAGCAGCAAAACCCTAACCACTCTTAACAGAAAATGACACCAATTGGTTTACCATTCCCAATTAAAGTAACAAGGGCTAATCTATGTTACCGTAGCAGCTGGCTTCTTTCTCATGTATTTCGGCGTGGTGGTGGCTGGTTTTGGAGTAATGCTGGTGGTGGTTCAGGATGATTTTCTGCTTCTGGCGATAGCGATAAAAGCCATATACCCCCAAGACAAAGCCAACCGGCAGCAACACAAAACCTGCAATTTTAAGGTAGAGGTCGTTGGCGAATTTGACAGCCACAATACCCGCACCCACTATGGCCATGGCTGTGCGCAAATAAGCCATAAAGGTGCGCTCATTAGCAAAAACAGTCCGCTCCAGCGCCATGTGATCCCTGATCTCGCTGTTCTTCTTTTCCTGAACCTTCAGTTTTTTCTTGAGTCGCTTTATCTCGTCTTTATCTTGCATAGCACCGATACCACACCTTTTGAAAAATATACGGGCATGGCCATGTTAAGTATACTTTAAGTGCTGTGGATAGCGACACAAGAGTTTATAAAACAAAAAGCCCGCTACCAGGGCAGCGGGCTTTCGTGTAAGTATAAAACTTTCTTCTCTTAGAAGTTCGGAGACAGCAGGTACTTGCTGTAGAAATCGTCAATTACCTTAACGGCCTCAGTGGCGTCGTCCACAATGTGTACCAGGTCAAGGTCTTCAGGGCTGATGTTGCTTTCCACGTTCAGCATCACGTCTTCGATCCACTTGAACAGGCCTTCCCAGTAAGAACGACCTACCAACACGATTGGGAATGCACCGATCTTCTTCGTCTGGATCAGCGTGATCGCCTCGAATAACTCATCCAGCGTACCAAAGCCGCCCGGCATTACTACAAAGCCCTGGGCATACTTCACAAACATTACTTTGCGCACAAAGAAATAATCGAAGTTTATCAGCTTGTCAGAGTCGATATAAATGTTGTTGAACTGCTCGAACGGCAGGTGGATATTAAGGCCTACAGACTTGCCGCCTTCAGAGTGAGCGCCTTTGTTGCCGGCCTCCATAATGCCCGGGCCACCGCCAGTGATAACACCATAGCCATGGCGCACCAGTTTAGCGGCGATCTCCTCGGCCATTACGTAGTACTTATGCGTGTTTTTAGTGCGTGCAGAACCGAAAATGGAAACGCAGGGGCCGATCTTGGCCAGTTTCTCAAATCCCTCCACAAACTCCGACATCACTTTAAATATCTGCCACGAGTCAGCAATTTTGATCTCGTTCCAGTCTTTGTCTACAAACGCCTGGCGGATCTTTTTATCTTCCGGCGAGGCTGGTGGCGCAGTAACCTGGCCGCTTTCGCGCAGGTCGGTAACCGATCTGGCTTTATTCTCATTAACGTCAGGCTTCAGGATAGTTTGTCCGCTGCCTGTGTTCATCTCCTGATCCTGGAGCTTTGTCTTACTTGTCTTTCTCAGCTTTGTCATAATTATTCGTCATCTTCATCGCAGAGGCGCGTGTGCCCCTGTGCGCCATTTCTCTCAGGCGCATGTCATCTCAATTAATATAATAAAATTTAAGGGTGTTTTGCATCAAGTGAGGAAGCACTGCAAATCAACCAAGGGTGTAAATATATCTATTTGGAGCGGATTGCAATAACAGGGTCCAGGTTAGAAGCTAAAACTGCCGGAATAATCCCGGAAAGCATTCCAATAACCGCCGATACGCCCAGTCCAAGTATAATGTTACCTGCCGATAGCCCTACCTCCATCATGTCCTGGGGTATGAGCGTGAGCAGGAACACTAGGAAAATGCCTATGCCACCGCCAATTAAGCTCAGGAACACCGACTCGAACAGGAACTGGAAAAGTATGAAATAATTCTTAGCTCCCAATGATTTTTGTATCCCGATAATGTTGGTCCGCTCTTTTACCGACACAAACATGATGTTGGCAATACCGAAACCTCCCACAAGTATGGCAAATCCGCCAATCACCCAGCCGGCCAAACCCACCACCTGGAAGAAGCCGCCTATAGCCTGCGTGGCCATTTCGGGGCGGTTCAGGGCAAAGTTGTCTTCGTCGCGGGGGCGCAGCCCACGTATGTTGCGCATCAGGCCACGTATCTCATACTCCAGCTCCATCAGGCCTGGGTCCTCTTCGCGGCCTTTAACCGCGATGGTAGAGCCAAGCCCGTCGGGGCCCACATCATATACTTTGGCAAAGGCTCCGTAGGGCACGATGCCCATCTGATCGAAATTGGGCATGCCAAACATGCTTTCGCCCTGTTTTTCCATTACCCCGATCACCGAAAATTTATGCCCTTTTACCTTTATTATCTGCCCCATGGGCTCTGTGTAAGGGAAAAGAGCCGCTGCCATCTCATGCCCGATAATGATCACGTTTCGGGCTGCGTCCACTTCCTGCGGAATAAAATAGCGTCCCTTTTCGATCGGAATTTCGGATACTTTGTTGTACTCGTAAGTTACCCCAATCAGGCCGGCGTTGGAGAAGCTGTTGCTGCCCTGCTTAAAGGTGTTGTTGCCCCTGTCTACGAAAATAGCGGTGCCGGCATCGTTTGTGAGGTTGCGCTCCAGCAGCCTGAACTCGCGCATGTTGGGGTGCGGCCTCTGGAAGTACTTCCACCAGGGGTAGTCACCCCCAAACGCCCACGGCCATTTCTGCACATAGATCACCTTGTCGCCAATAAAGCTCATACTATCGCGTACGTTACGTTCCAGCGAGTCTACCAGCGTGAAAACAGAAATAATGGCGAATATACCGATCGTAACCCCAAGCAAGGAAAGTACAGTGCGCAGCAGGTTAGACCGCAGCGCCTGCCATGCAAACCGGAAACTCTCAGCTATTAAGCGCAGGTATATCATTCTGATGATCAGTAATCGGGCAATATCCGAAGTAATTTTCTTAAAAGTAAGAATATTTCGGCCAAAATAAGTAAATTTGCGGCTCAATTTTTAGATTTTTTGCCTTATAGGGTGCTATGAACCCTTACAGGCATTTTGCCTGTTTTACCACCAGAAACATTTACCTAAAAGTTTAATACCGTAATATTAAATTTATGAAATTATCAGAATTCAAGTTTGACCTGCCGGAAAACCTACTGGCAACGCACCCTTCCGAAAACCGTGATGAGTCGCGTATGATGGTAGTACACCGTGATACAGGCAAAATAGAGCACCGCATTTTCAAAGACATCCTGGAGTACTTCGACGATGGTGATGTGATGGTGGTAAACGATACAAAAGTTTTCCCGGCCCGCCTTTATGGCAACAAAGAGAAGACTGGTGCCAAGATCGAGGTTTTCCTGCTGCGTGAGCTTAACAAAGACATCCACCTGTGGGACGTGCTGGTAGACCCGGCCCGTAAGATTCGTGTAGGCAACAAGCTATACTTCGGCGACAGCGACCTTGTAGCTGAGGTGATCGACAATACAACATCTCGTGGCCGTACTATCAAATTCTTGTTCGATGGTACAGATGAGGAGTTCTATAAAACTATCAACGACCTTGGCGAGACGCCACTTCCAAAGTATATCAAGCGTGAAGCTGAGCCTGAGGACAGAGAGCGTTACCAGACAGTATATGCTAAAAACGTAGGTGCCGTGGCTGCCCCAACTGCCGGCCTGCACTTTACAAAAGAGGTGATGAAGCGCCTGGAGATAAAAGGCGTTGAGATGGCTCCGATAACATTGCACGTAGGCTTGGGTACTTTCCGTCCGGTGGATGTGGAAGACCTTACTAAGCACAAGATGGACTCTGAAAACTTCATGGTTCCTGCTGATACTGCCGAGCTGGTAAACAAAGCACTGGACAACAAGAAACGCGTTTGTGCCATTGGCACCACTACAATGCGTGCGCTTGAGTCTTCAGTTTCAGCAAACAGCCGCCTGAAGCCAAACGAGGGCTGGACAGATCGTTTCATCTTCCCTCCGTATGACTTTAAGATCGCTAACGCACTTGTTACGAACTTCCATATGCCTGAAAGCACACTGCTGATGATGGCCGCTGCCTTTGGAGGTTACGAACTGGTAATGAAAGCTTACGAAGAGGCTGTTAAAGAGAAGTACCGCTTCTTTAGCTACGGCGACGTAATGCTGATCCTGTAAGCTATACTTTGCAAAAAAATACAGATGCCCCAGCCGATAAAGTTGGGGCATTTTTTATACTTTGATTTATCAGACTTCGCAGTTCCTGTGAGCGTCTTTTGAGTTAGAGAGTTTGGGAGTTAGAGGGTTAGGGTGAATATATATGCACTCATTCGCTCATTCGCTCATTCAGAATTACTTGTTTCAAATGCTAGACGCTCGCAGGAGCCGCGCACGCTGCGAGGTCTTAAACTATAAAACTATGATCGGGCCAGATCCAAACACATTGTACCCGCTGTCGCACCATAGAAAGCTGGTGTTTCTGAAAAACATTATCCAGCACCCAAACATTGAGGTTGGTGACTATACTTATTACGATGACCTGGAGGATCCTTACAACTTCGAGAAGAATGTGCTTTACCACTTCGATTTTATAGGAGATAAACTGCTTATTGGAAAGTTTTGTGCCATCGCGTCCGGTGTAAAGTTTATCATGAACGGCGGAAACCATGAAACAAAGCCAGTGTCAAGTTACCCCTTCCAGATATTTGGCAACGGCTGGGAACGGATCGCAGAAGAGGTGGCTTACCCCATGAAAGGCGACACGGTGATAGAAAACGATGTTTGGATCGGAACAGAGACTGTAATTATGCCTGGCTTACGAATTGGCAATGGAGCTGTGGTAGCCACCAAGTCTGTTGTAACCAAAGATGTGCCCGACTATGCCATAGTAGCCGGTAATCCTGCCGTGGTAGTGAAAAAGCGCTTCTCAGAGGAGCAGATAGAACAACTGCTAAGTATAGCCTGGTGGAACTGGGATGCAGAAAAGATCAGCCGTAACCTGCACCTGATCCATTCTGACAACGTGGAAGCCCTGGCAAGCTGCGAGTAGTAAAGCAACTTCCTGACTTCAATACCCTCAAACTTTGTACCTTTGCAACATGGCAAACCAAATACCGGAGTACGCAATTATAGTGGCAGGTGGCAGTGGCAGCAGAATGCAAAGCGACTTACCCAAGCAGTTTATTGAGGTAGCGGGCAAACCCATACTTATGCACACCATTGAGCGCTTTTATAAGTATAACCCGGATGTCAGGCTGATTGTGGTACTGCCTCAGGAACAGCTTGTAACCTGGCGTGAGCTGTGCCGCAAACACGGGTTTAAGCTTTTTCATATGACAGTGGCTGGAGGTGCCTCGCGGTTTCAGTCGGTTAAGAATGGTTTGAGCGCTGTGATGGGAGAGGGCCTGGTTGCAGTGCATGATGGGGTGCGACCTTTTGTGGAAGAGCAAATAATTAAAGCTGCTTATGCAGTTGCCGCCCAGGGAAGCGGGGCAGTGGTGGCCGTATCACCAAAAGACTCTATCCGTGAGTTGACGGATGAGGGAAGTCGCGCCGTGCCTCGCACAAAGTATAAACTGGTGCAAACGCCACAGGTTTTTCCGGCAAGTATACTTCGCAAAGCCTATGAGCAACCCGAGCAGGAATATTTCACTGACGATGCTTCTGTAGTGGAAAGTATAGGCGAAAGTATAGTTTTAGTGGAAGGCAGCTACCGCAACATCAAAATAACCACACCCGAGGACCTTATACTTGCAGAAGCTTTTGCGGCTGGTGATTGGACCACAGATTAAGGGGGTTAGAATGATTAGAAGGATTGGTCCTCACAGTATCTTGCTTATCGTTTCATAGTGAGCGTGGTCCAACCACCCCTAACCCCTTAGAGCTACGCTCGCAATCTTCGAACTCCCGTTCTCGATTGTCCAAGGCGGGGAATTTTACCTCCCCTAGCCCCTCCTAAAAACAGGAGGGGGATTTCTGAAGACGATTACACACCCCTGCACCCCTCTCTTTAAAAGAGGGCCCCTACCCCCAGAGGGGAATCTTCGCCTTTAATGTAGGGAAGTATCAGTTTTATACTTGCTGGCCAGTTGTGACAGACGTTCACCAAGAAGTGTCGATCCCAGCCTTTGGGTGGGGGAAGGGGCCCTCGATAAAGAGCGCCTTGTAGCTGTTGCGGTGCCCGTAAGGGCAGCCGGAGCAGAGCGGAGGCAGCTTCAGATACACAGCGCGATGCCCGAAGGCGAGGCCTCCCGGCCTTGAGGGCACCAAAGCTAGAAGTGAAACAATTGGCAAGCAAGACTGAGGGATAGAAGCAACTCGATATCAAAGCAAATAAGTGCTGAATACCCAATAACCACTGCAATCTTATATAGTAAGCTCTCTGTCCTAGCTAATAAAGAAAGGAATGGTTGGACCTGGTATTGAAGGTAATCCTATCCATCCTTTCAAATCCTGCAAATCCTAATTCTGACTACAACGCCACCTGTCGCCCTGCCTCCAGAAATACCTGGTTTTCCTGCACTGCCGTGGCAGAAATAGGCTCAAGTACAGGCTCTGGTTTAGAAAGATTGAGTAGATAGCCCTGCAATGGGGTTAGGTTTGACAAGTCGTGGGTGATGCAAAGTATGGTTTTGCCTTTGGTAAGCGCCCAATCCTGCAGCAGGCTGAAGACCTGGTTTTTGTAGTATACATCTAGCTGTTGGGTAGGCTCATCCAGAAGTATGATATCGGCATCCTGCAGCATTAATTGTGCAAGCCACACCAGTTGTTGCTCACCACCGGATAAGGTAGTAAAATCGTGGTCTATAAGGTGGGTGAGTTGCAGTTGCTCCAGTACCTGTGCCGCCAGGTCGTAGTCGGCTGCATCGTAGTTCTCAAAGAATCGCTTCTTCCGGAACAGGCCCATTACCACCAGGTCGTGTACCTTTATCGGGAAATTGATAACGTTTTTCTGAGGCAGGTAAGAGAGTATGCCTTTTTCAGCGGGGTTGCGGAGGTGTTTCAGGTCATGGCCCTGCACCAGTAACTGCCCTTGGTAGGGCACCTTTTGCTGGAAGGTTTTGAAGAACGTAGTTTTACCAGCGCCGTTATGGCCGATGATAGCCACAAAAGCAGGAGAGGGGATAGAAAAAGAAAGGTTGCGGATCAGGACCCGTTGGCCATAACCCGCAACCAGATTTTTTACTTCGACGATCAAGCTTTGCTCAATTATGAATTACAAATTATGAGTTATGAATTACAGACAGCGAAGTAAGCCATTCATAATTCTTAATTCATCATTCATAATTAATCTTAGTACTCGTCTTCGTTAAACATGAAATCCTCTTTTGTAGGATAGTCAGGCCAGATCTCTTCGATGTTCTCGTAAGGCTGTCCGTCATCTTCCAGGGCTTGCAGGTTTTCTACAACTTCCATTGGGGCACCTGAGCGGATAGAAAAGTCGATCAACTCGTCTTTTGTTGCTGGCCAGGGTGCATCTTCCAGATATGAAGCTAGTTCAAGTGTCCAGTACATAGTATTTTCTCCTTTAATTATTGGCTGTTTGAATGGATTGCAAAAGTATGAATAAATATAAAAACTAAAATTTTTTAGCTGAAAAAATTGCTTTTTTGTTTGTTTTTAACAACACAACGCAATTAAACAGGAAATGTTCAAAATAGGATAAGTTTTTTTGCGATGCTATAACAATAGTTGTACAAGGCGGCATTGCACCATAAAAAAGCGCCTGCTACATATATAGCAGACGCTTTTTCAGCAAAACAAAGTATGTGAAGGCTATTTGCTTATTGCACTTAACTGGCCCTGGAACATCTCGATCAGCTCCTGCTTTGTATTGATCTTGCGGTTAAAGTTCCTGATCTTACCCTTCAGCATATTTCTAAAAGAGTCATTGCCAGGTGCATCGCTCAGCTTGCCCAGGTTTTCCTCAAGCAGGCTCAGTTCGTTTTTATCAGATTTGATAAAGTCCTTCAAAGCGTTGATACGGGCTTGCAGGCCATCGATCTCTGTAAAGGTTTCGTTGCCGGCCTGCTGGCGCTTGCGTATGTAATGCTCCAGGCTGCTCATCTCAAACACCCTGTCGCAGGCTTTAATAAAGCGCTCCCAAATCATATCAGACACGCTTGGGTGCACCGGGCCTACTTTCTTCCACTCGGCCTGCAATTCTTTGGCGCGTTTAACGGCATCATTCAGGCTGTTTTGCTGCAATAGCTTCTCTGCCTCAATGGCCAGTTCTTTTTTGCGCTCAAAGTTAACCTCGTGGTATTTCTCCCTCGATTCGTTCTTCTCATTATTGATCTTCTGCTTCAGGCGATCAAAGAAGTGGTTGTGGGCTTTGCGGAACTCGGTCCAGAGTTTGGTTGTGGTTTTGCGTGGCAGGTTGCCGCCTACATCTTTCCACTGGTTCTGCAGTTGCTTCAGCTTGGCTGTAGTAGCCTCCCACTCATCAGAGTTTTGCAACGCCACAGATTGCCGGATAAGGTCTCTATACTGCTCATACGTACGGTTGAGCATGCGCTTCTTATCCTCGAAATAGTTTTTCTTACGCTCAAAGAACTTGTCGATGGCTGTTCGGAAACGCTCTTCTAATTCTTCTGTAAGTTCTTTTTCAACAGGGCCGGTCTTGATCCAGGTGCTGCGCAGGTCTTTCAGTTTTTCAGTGGCTTCTTTCCACTCAATGCTGTTGCTGTGCGCCTCAGCTTCCTGTATCAGGGCTATTTTGGTTGACAGGTTTTTCTCGCGATTCTGCTTGATGGTTTCGTTGATGTCTTCCTCTGCTTTGGAAAGCGTGTGGTAGATCTGCTCAAAATCACCCAGGGCATCGTAGTTGCCTACCTGCTCTTTCATGTGGAGCACTTTCATCAAAAAGGAGCCTTTGTTCTCGGAGGTTGCGATACGTTCCAGCAGGCTGTTTACCTTGCCTTGAAACATTTCGAAACGCTTTGCGAAATAAACCAGCGAATCATCTTCTGATTCTTTTACCTCACCCACCTTCCTGGCAGGGTAATTCATGAAGGGTTTCAGCCACACTTGCTGGTCTTGAATAAAGCCATACTTTTTGGCCTCTTCCAATAGGTTGTCGTATTCCATGTTACTGGATTAGGTTATGGGTCGTAAATTAGGGTAAGGCATTTGTTTAAACTAACTGTAACATACGCAGGTTGGTTCTCATCGTTTCCATAATTCTTTCTGCCGCTAAGCACGAATTAAAATCAGACAAAGCCAAACTGGTGCTAAAGTAAGTCTGGGCACACTTTACCCATACAGTTTTTACAAGTTTAAACAATTTGGAGCAATTTTGTGAACCATAAACACATGAATTTTTGCGATATTTGTAATTCAGCACGAATAATTTACGAAAGTCCGGGTTAAACCGATCCGTTGACGTAGAAGTGTGCTCGGATCAGTAAAAAATTACGCAAATAACCATAAAGCTAGATATGAGTAACGAAACCATTATATTCTCAATGGCTGGGGTAAGTAAAATTTACCCGCCTCAGAAACAAGTACTTAAAAATATTTACCTGTCATTTTTCTACGGAGCCAAGATTGGCGTACTGGGTCTTAACGGATCTGGTAAATCGAGCTTGCTGAAAATTATCGCCGGGGTTGATAAGCAGATACAGGGAGAAGTGGTTTGGTCGCCGGGCTACTCGGTGGGTTACCTGGAGCAGGAGCCGCAACTGGACCCGACCAAAACTGTGCGTGAGGTAGTGGAAGAAGGCGTAGCAGAAGTGGTGGCCTTGTTGAAGGAGTTCGACGAGATCAACATGAAGTTTGCCGAGGAGATGACAGATGATGAAATGAACAAGCTTATCCAGCGCCAGGGTGAAGTACAGGAGAAACTGGATCACCACAATGCCTGGGAACTGGATAACCGCCTGGAGCGCGCCATGGATGCTCTGCGCACGCCACCGGAAGATGCCATCATCGGAAACCTTTCGGGTGGTGAGAAGCGCCGCGTGGCTCTTTGCCGCCTACTATTGCAGGAGCCGGATGTACTATTGCTTGATGAGCCTACCAACCACCTGGACGCTGAATCTGTGGACTGGTTGGAGCAGCACCTGCAGCAGTATAAAGGTACTGTAATTGCCGTTACCCACGACCGTTACTTCCTGGACAACGTGGCCGGTTGGATTCTGGAACTGGATCGTGGTGAGGGCATTCCGTGGAAAGGCAACTACAGCAGCTGGCTGGAGCAGAAAGCTGCCCGTTTGGCTAAAGAGGAAAAAACTGAAAGCAAGCGCCAGAAAACACTTCAGCGCGAGTTGGAGTGGGTGCGTATGGCCCCGAAAGCCCGCCATGCCAAGTCTAAGGCGCGTATCAGCCAGTACGACAAGCTTGCCAGCGAAGATGTATCTAAGAAAGAAGAGAAACTGGAGCTATTCATACCTGATGGGCCTCGTTTGGGCAGCCAGGTAGTAGAGGCGCACCACGTAAGCAAGGCCTACGGCGACAAGCTGCTTTTCGAGGACCTGAACTTTGCGTTGCCGCAAGGTGGCATTGTGGGTATCATCGGACCAAACGGTGCTGGTAAAACTACCTTGTTTAAGCTGATAACAGGGCAGGAGAAACCAGATGCCGGTACCTTCGAGGTAGGCTCAACAGTACAGATCTCTTACGTAGACCAGGAGCATGCTCAGCTAGACTCTGAGAAGTCTGTGTTTGAGGTGATCTCGGGTGGTACGGAACACATGATGATGGCTGGCCGCCAGGTTAACTCCCGTGCCTATGTAAGCAAGTTCAACTTCTCTGGCGGTGACCAGGAAAAGAAAGTAGGCAAACTGTCGGGTGGTGAGCGTAACCGTGTACACCTGGCCATGACGCTGAAAGAGGGCGGTAACTTACTGTTACTCGATGAGCCTACCAACGACCTGGACGTAAACGCGATCCGGGCCCTGGAAGATGCCCTGGAGAACTTTGCCGGTTGCGCCGTGATCATCTCCCACGACCGCTGGTTCCTGGACCGTATCTGTACGCACATTCTTGCCTTTGAGGGTGACTCACAAGTATACTGGTTTGAGGGTAACTATACCGAGTACGAAGAGAATAAGAAGAAGCGCATGGGTGATATCGAGCCGAAGCGTATCCGATATAAGAAACTTGCATAATCAAAGTCAGCATCAAGGAGTAAACTTCTTCTTCTGAAGTATAAAAAAGGGCCGCTACAAATACCGTAGCGGCCCTTTTACGTTTTATGTTCAACCCTTATTACCCAATAAGTATACCTTAAGGACTGGTTTCGGCAGCCGGGTAAACCATATGAAACTTTACGGGCAGGGCGTCATCCACTTTCAGGCCAAACACGGATGGCCGCTTTATGTTAAAGTCCTCAAGGCTGATCACAAGCTCCCCATCTACTATAAGCTTATCTGCCATATAGCGGGGCTTTGCCTTAAACGCAACAGTTCTTGTTACCCCATGGAAAGACAACTGACCTTGAACGGTTAGCAGCTCTTTACTGCCAGTGATACCGGTGCTTTTAAACTTTACTGCAGGGTGCTGCGCTGCGTCGGTAACTTTCAGCATCTTCTTATCCCGGTTCTTGTTGCCACTATCAAAACTCGAAACAGGAGCAGTAACTTCTACCTGTTTTATCTGGCCGTTTGCATCGCCAAGAATGACCGTGCTGCGAACCTGGTCACTTACTCCATAAACGGTATGAATGGGATGGTCCAGCACATAGGTAAGAGTGCTTTCTGAGGTGCTGCTGAGTCTGTTTTTCTGCACCACGGGTGAGCCCATTGCAGAAGCCGTGACGCAAATGGCAAGAAAC
This sequence comes from Pontibacter sp. GD7, assembly GCF_058216375.1. Taxonomy (NCBI): domain Bacteria; kingdom Pseudomonadati; phylum Bacteroidota; class Cytophagia; order Cytophagales; family Hymenobacteraceae; genus Pontibacter; species Pontibacter sp. GD7. The sequence continues at coordinate 518,898 of NZ_JBYZMP010000001.1, forward strand.
TTAATAACATCCAACTTACATGTAAACCATACCATAGTAATTTATACTTTCCGGCCTGGTTATAAGTTGCTGGTAATCAGGTTTATTAATTTTTTAATATATATAATTTAAGCCTGAGGATGCGTCGCGTAATATTTTGTTTTAAACGCTAGGTATTAGAATTAACATATCCTGTGTTGTAAACGTATAACATTAAGAATAAAGCACTTACGTGTTTTAACATTAATAGAACGTTTAACTACAAAAGCAAAATGTTATGAAAAAGCTTTACCCTACAAGCAATGAAGCTGTGGCTTACTGGATTATTGCTGGTTGGCTTGCAGCAATAAGTGTAGTAGCTGCAATCGCAGTGTAAGTTTAACTTATTAATAAAGCTTTACAGCAGGGCCCGAAAGCCCTGCTGTAAAGTATAAACCTACCTCTGAGCAGAAGGCGCTGTCTTTAACTTCACAAACTCCAACTCATCAAAATGAAAGTCAGGGTTGTTAGAGTCTAAGCGCATTTCGGCTATACTTCCGTCTTCACCTACCAGAAAACGCACCTTTGTCGGGTGTAACAGGGGATAATTGTTTTTCCAGTACAGGTTAAAAATCTCGTGCTGCCAGAAGTCCAGTGTGCCTCCCAGGGCAGGGGCCGGTACTAACTGCAGTTCCAGTTTTCCGTTTGTAAGCGCAATGGTGGCGTCGCCATATAGTTGGCTGCGGTAAGTGCCCACGTATTCTTTCAGGTCACGGATTGGTTTCGAAGCCTTTTTCTTCTCTTTTGTTTTCTTGTCGTCTTCTTTTTCCTGTGCTTTTTTAGCCTGCTCTGCAGCCGTTAAGTTAAACTGGCTCCAGTCGCGGCCATTGTTTATGCCCAAAAACTGATCGATGGTATAGTTGGCCAACGGCGACATAATGCTGCTCATGCTGTTGGTAAGTATCACAATGCCCAGGTTTTCTTCGGGTACCAGCACAGTGCGGCTGTTCATGCCCTCGTGGCCCCCACCATGATAAACCAGCTTACGCCCTTCGTAATCGCTTACAAACCAGCCCAAGGCAGCGGCGGTAAAGTGCGTGGAAGGGGTGATCTCCTCAGATTTTTTAGAAATTGGCGTTGGGTTATGCGCTGCCCACATGTTGCGGCTGGCGTTCTCGCTGAAAATGCGCTTGTTCTTGTAAGTGCCTTTGTTCAGTTGCAGGCGCATCCATTGTGCATGCTGGTTTACGCTGGTAAATATGCCGGCAGCCGGGTTCCAGTTATCCCACGCAACCTGTGTGGTGGCGTAAGGCTTCCCCTGCTCATCAAAACCATGCGGCGAGGCTACGTTGGCAACGCCTTTCAGGTCATTTACCGAAGTATAGGTGCGGTTCATGCCAAGCGGCTTCAGGAACGTGTCTTTGATGTAAGCCTCCCAGCTTTTGCCGGTAACGTTTTCAATAACCTGGCCTGCCGTAATAAACATCAGGTTGGAGTAGCCATATCCATCTCGGAAGTTGTAAGTAGGCTTGAGATAACGCATGCGATGGATGATCTCTTCGCGGCTGTAGGTGGTGTTGTACCACAACAGATCGCCGCTGAAAGTCTTAAAGCCTACTCTGTGGCTCAGCAGGTCCTCTATGGTCAGGTTCTCAGTTACAAACGGGTCGTAAAGCTGCAGATTGGGCACATACTTCTTTACCTTGTCTTTCCACTTTATCTTGCCGGCATCTACCAGCGTGGCCAGGGCGGCGGCCGTATAAGCCTTCGTGTTAGAGGCTATCCCGAAAACAGTGTTGGCATCCACCTGTCCGCCTTTTTTATTGTCGAGCACACCATACCCTTTGGCAAATATTACTGAGTCGTCTTTTACAATGGCGATGGCCATGCCCGGCACATCCCAGTCTTTCAGGGCTTTCTGGTAGTAGGCATCCAGTTTAGAGAGGTCTGCTTTAGTCTGGGCCTGTACCTGCGGCAGCACAAGTGTGGCGCAAAGCAGCAGGAGCAGGTTTAGCCTGTAAAGGCGTGTGAGGCTTTGTATCATTGGTTAGTTAATTTAGGTGAAAGCAGCAAGTTACTCATTTTTAGAGAATAGCAGAAACCTGATATGGCAGTATGCTGGCTATACTTTTGTATCTTGGCGGCACAGTTAAACCTGCCTTAATTGCTAAACTATGAGCTTGCGTTACCTGCTGCACCACAAAATAGACAAGGCACAATGGGACGCCCTGATAGAGAAGTCAGGGCAGGGGCAGGTGTATGCCCTGAGCTGGTACCTGGATGTGGTGGCACCTGGCTGGGAGGCGGTGGCAGCGCTCGACGAAGCCGGGAAGTATAAAGCCGTGATGCCTGTGCCCTGGCGTAAAAAGCTTGGTATCCGCTATGTGCAGCAGCCTTTTTTCTGCCAGCAATTGGGTATTTATACTTTGGATGATCGTATACCGGATAGTCTGTATCAGCGGTTTTTGACCGAGGTGCAGCGGAGGTTCAGGTATGTGGCAGGCTATCAGTTTAACCAGGACAACCAGTTGCCACCACAGCTGCAGCACGAGCAAACGTATACTTTGTGCCTCGATCTAAGCAAGCCTTACCAGCAGCTAAAGCAACACTACACCCGCGACCGCAAACTGAACCTGAAGCGTGCTTTAAGGGCAGGGCTCACACTACGGCAGCATGATGATCTGGAGCCGCTTATACAATTTTTCAGATCCGAGACTGCGGGCAAGATATATGGCGGTGTTTCGGAGGAGGCTTATAACCTGCTGCGGCAATTATATAAAGAAGCACGGAAGCGAAGCCTGGCGCAGTTGTACTATACAGAAGATGCGGATGGTCTGAAAAATTCCGGTTGTCTTTTCTGGGTGTGGCGAAACCGGATCGTGTATATCTTTAATGCCGCTGCTGCGCATGGAAGGCGCCAGAATGGTCGTACGCTTATACTTGATCACATCATCCAAAAATACGCTGCACAGGAGTTTATACTTGATTTTGAAAGCCCGGACGACCAGGAACCGGATATCGTAAGTTTTTACCGGAGTTTTGGCTCGCAGACCATGTCCCTGCCTGTGCTAAAGTATAACCGCCTGCCCCAAAGTATAAAGTTGCTCCGTGAGTTCAGGATGCGGCTGGTGCAGCGGCTGAAGGGTTAATGTTCGTGCTCTTCTCTTGGCTTGTGGTTGCCGGTTTCGTAGGCTTTTTTCTCCATTTCCAGGCGGTGCAGCTCTTCCGGCGAAAGGTTGGATTTTAGCGTGCCCAGGTTCGGCTGACCCGCATCAACCCACGCCGTGTACCAGTAACTGGCCGTCATGAGTATGGCCAGGCGCATCTGGCGTTCTACCTGTCCTTTCAGTTTGTTGCTGTAGGCCTGCGAAAAGGCCCGGGAGTACACACGCACGGTTTGGTTGTTGCGCACTTCAAAGCCATACTTCTTCTCTTCATCAAACTCCTGCGTCAGCTGCCGCTCAAAGTATAAAACAGAGTCCAGAGCAAGGTGCGATTGGGCAATTATATCCCAGGCCTTAAGCTGAGGCTGCTCCAGGTACTGGGCCTGCCCTACAAAAAAGTCATACCCATCAGAGAAAAGCTCCGGCAACCGCGACTCCCAGAAACCATGTATGCCACGCTGCCCTGTTAGTTGCCCGTTATAGTTTTGGGTGGTGTGTAACGGTACGCAGGCATCAGCAACATAGTGGCCCAGCTCTGTGCTCAGTCGCAAGATCCTGTCTACGTTACGCTCTTTAAATGCCTGCGTGAGCTGCTGTTTCATAAACTGAATGTGCCAGGGCAGTATGCCATAAGCCATCAGAGTGTCCTCGGTATACCTGGCAACGGCCTGCTGCCAAAAACGGGGCATTTTATACAAGGCGCTGTCGCCGTATACATCCAGGTCTATGTAGTGACGGGGAGCCTCGTTAGCCACGGCATAGCGACGTTTGTCGGGGTTTACAGCATTTTCGGTTATGTAGCGGATATGCTTTTTATAAAACCCTACCATCTCGGAGGGCAAGGTGAAAACTGCCAGCCGGTTTATGCGCTGGTGTGCGTAAAAGCCCCACCCATGACTTTGCAGGGGGAGTAAGTATAGCAAAATCAAAAACAGAACGCTTTTATACTTGCTAACATATGGTCCGGTCATGGCGCTTAACTCTACAAGTTCTTATAGGATTACGGTGTACGGCTAAGCATTATCAATAAGTTATACTTTTATAGTAAAAGCCTGCACTTGGGCCGGCTTGTTCGGTGCTGCCTAAACCTTTAAAGCCGTATGGCCCGTAAAATTTTGAAGGTGCTATTTCTAAAACTTAAAATTTAACGCTATGAAAATGAATGAATTAAAATTAGGGAAAACGTTTCGTTACAGTTTGAGCTGCCTGTTGGTAGCAGGCGTGGCGGCATGTGGCGGCGTAGAAGAAACAGAAACAGCCGATGACACCGTAGTGGTGGAAGAGGATGCCGGTGTAATGGAGAACTGGGACACGGAGCGTTTCCGGACGTCTTTTAACGAAAGTGGCCGTTTTGCCGGCTGGGATACAAACGACGATAACCTGCTTGATGAAAACGAATTCTACATCAGTTATTTTGACACCTGGGACGTGAACGACGATAACATGCTGGACGAGGAAGAGTGGAACAACGCTGTTTTACACTACAACATGGAGGGCCAGGCCATGACCGATTGGGATAAGAACAAAGACATGAAGCTGGATGAAAGTGAATTCCGGGCAGGTATGGCAAAGAACAATTATTACCGCGACTGGGACAGAAACAAAGACAACATGCTGGACGAGAACGAATACACAGAGGGTGTGTTCATGCTCTGGGACATGGACGACGATGGGTATATCACTGAAGAAGAGTATAACACCCGCTATAACAGATACTATGGCACAACTATGAAGTAGCCATTAAGGATTACATGCTAAAGGCCTGCAGGTACAGTATCTGCAGGCCTTTATTTTGATCAGATCATAAAGGGAGAAATAGCCTGATGTGGTTAGAAATGAGTTTGTTAGTATAAGTATAGCCGTATATTCAGGTAAAACTATTTTTGCGGGTTAACGTTGCATGCTTTCATAACCCTTATAATAAAAGTATGAAGCAGATATACCTGATCCTGACCATTTTGCTGCTGGCAGCCTGTACGGTAGAGCAAGAACTGACCACCGATTCGCCGGTTGCCGTCGCTGAAGGTGTTGTTGCGGCAAACCCCAATGATACCGGTTGTCAACTGTGTGCACCATCGGAGTTTGCTGTAGAGCGTGAGCCGGATACAACATTCACGTTCTCTAATGGTAAACAGCTGCTCATCTGTGGCACGTATGAGCTGCTTGATGGCAAGAAAGTGTTTTCGGAGTTCGTGCTTTCCGAGTGTGGCGATAAGCGGATAATTGATTTCTGGGAAGCCAGCCAACGCTTTGAGGTAGCCTATGCCAACGACACCCTGAAGCTGCATAAACTGGAACTACTTGCCCTTGGCAACAACCGCGAACTCGTAGACTGGCACTGGCTTACTGAGGTGTATTATTACAGAGGCAACCGTTTGAAACACGACATCCGGTTCAACACAAGTATAAAGTATAACACGGCCCAGATAAACGAAACCCTCCGGGAGTACGAGCAAACTAAATGGCTACCGTTCAGCGATGCTACAGATGACTATCTGGAAGAGAAAAAAGTACTGGCAAACCGCCTGCTTATCGCCTCACTGTCTGGCAGCGACAAGGCCGAAAACTACCTGAAAGAGTTCGACAGTAAATTGAAAGACACCGGTTCCATTATGGAGTGGTATAACCAGTTGGTGCTGCTGCATAAAGCGGCGAGTAAGGGCAGGCCGCTTTAAAACGAAATATACATTATCTGTTTCTAAGCTGGTGCAATAAGCTTATCTTTAAAAAGATTAGCCCTAATTTATACTTTATGCACCTGATGAACACGAAACTGCTGATGGCCTCAAGCGCTGTGGTAATGGGAGTGGCAGGTATTGCCCTATCCTTCTTTCCGGATGAGTTACTGGAGCCTATGGCCTGGGCGGGTACGCCCCCTGTGCTGCTGCAAATGCTTGGAGCTTTATACTTCGGCTTCGCGATGTTAAACTGGATGGCCAAAGGCAGCCTGATAGGAGGCATCTATAGCAGGCCGGTAGCGATCGGGAATTTTGCCCACTTTATGGTTGGAGGACTGGCCCTGGCAAAATCGGGTATAAAAACTGCTGACATTCCAGTGTATGCTTTAGTAGCCCCGGCACTCTATCTAATATTTGCCATTTGCTTTGGCTACGTTCTTTTTGTCGGACCCTCTTTTAAACAAAAAACTGCCACCTGATTTTCAGGACTGATTCACAATATTGTAGCCAATAGTTCAGTTTTATATAGTATAAACACTATACTGGCTATGAATATGAAGTTCTGGAAAAAGAAACCTGTCAGGCAGGAAAAGAAAAGTGCAGCCCGTGAGTGGCGAGATGCCGTTTTGTTCGCCGTAATTGTGGCAACCATCATCCGCTGGGCCACTTTCGAGGCGTATGCCATCCCGTCACCGTCTATGGAGGGCTCATTGATGACAGGAGATTACCTTTTTGTGAGCAAGCTACATTACGGCCCCCGTACGCTAGGCACACTGCTTCAAGTGCCACTCACGCATCAAACCATCTGGGGCACCGATATTCCCTCGTATTCTGGAGTCTTGCAACTGCCTTCTTTCCGTTTGCCGGGCTTTTCGGAGGTAAAGCGCAACGATGCCGTGGTATTCAATTACCCCGTAGAAACAGATCATCCCACTGATCTTAAAACCTATTACATCAAGCGCTGCGTAGGCTTGCCCGGCGATTTGCTGAGTGTACGTGGTGGGCAGGTATACATCAACGGCAGAGCAACTGAGAACCCAACACAAAAACAGACAGCCTATGCAGTAGTAACAGACAGGGTGCTGCATAAAAGCTTTTTCGCAGAACGGGACATAAACAACGATGCTTACCGCACTTCGGGTGGGTATATCATACACACTACCTCTGAAAAGGCAGCCCAACTTGCCAGCCTGGAGATAGTAAAAGATGTGCAGGCCATACAAACAGCTGCAGGGGAGGCCATGCCGGAGGTGTTTCCGCAGGCGCCTGCCACATACAGCTGGAACCTGGACAACTTTGGCCCGCTTTACATCCCGAAAAATGGTACTACTGTGGCCATCAACGAGAAAACATTACCACTCTACAGTAAAGTTATACTTGACTACGAACCCAACCAGAACGCGGAGGTGCGCAACGGCAGGTTGTACATCAATGGCAAAGCAGTGGCTAAGTATACCTTTAAACAGAACTACTACTTTATGATGGGTGACAACCGCCACAACTCCCTCGACTCCCGTTACTGGGGCTTTGTGCCAGAAGACCACCTGGTAGGCAAAGCAGTGCTGGTGTGGATGTCTTTAGACCCTGAGGCCGACTGGTGGGACAAGGTAAGGTGGAGCAGGGTGTTTAGTATGGTGGAGTAAGTAAAAATTACTTTATACTTTGTGATGGTATTAGCTGGATTTGGTGTAGTTTTCAGGCAAAGAACATCTTAAACCACTATCTAAAATGGCATCTATTAATCCATACTTAACCTTTGCTGGCAACTGTGAAGAGGCTTTCAATTTCTACAGATCTGTTTTCGGAGGCGAGTTCCCGTATGTGGGCCGTTTCAAAGACATGCCTTCTGAAACTCCAATTCCTGAGTCGGAAGGCAACAAGATCATGCACATCTCGCTACCGATCAGTAAAGAGACTGTATTAATGGGCAGTGATTCTTCCGAGGCTTTTGGTCATGCAACTGTTATGGGAAATAATTTCTCTATTTCTATCAACACAGAGAGCGAAGAAGAGGCTACCCAGCTTTTCAACGGGCTATCAGCAGGTGGCAAAGTAACCATGCCCCTGAACAAGACTTTCTGGGGAGCTTACTTTGGTATGTTCACTGATAAGTTCGGGATTCAGTGGATGGTGAACTACGACTACGAGCAAAAGTAATTGATACCTCGCAGTGTCCCCGAAGTATTTCGGGGACACTGCGAGGTCTTTGTCTTTAGATTGCCCTGCACGATTGTCATCCCCCTGCCCCCTTCCAAGGGGGACTTGGCTCAAGCTCCGTAAGCCAAGTTAATTACATGGCGCGAGCGTCCTCGCTCGTGACTAAGTATGCTGGGCCTCTGGCCCTTTGAGTTGAAAACTGAACATCATAAAAAGCCAAAATTTGAAAACTTGCGGGATGTCTTTAATCCCAAAAAGGCCCCCTTGGAAGGGGGTAGGGGGATGACCCGCATGATGCAAGGGCTATAAACCAGAACCGCCTGCAACTCGAAAGTAGCAGGCGGTTCTGGTTTATACCTCAAAGTATAAATTATCTCTTCTTGGCCAGCGCCGGGAACTTCATTTTGTAGTCCGCATCCACTTCACCTTTCGAGATTTTGGTGAGCTTGTTCTTGATCAAACGCTTCTTCAGGCCGTTCAGGTGGTCTGTGAAAAGTATACCTTCAATGTGGTCATACTCGTGTTGGATCACGCGGGCCGTCATGCCGTCATACGTGTCCTCATGCTCGTTCCACTCCTCGTCGAAGTAACGGATAACCAGGCGCTCAGGGCGGTAAACCACCTCGCGTACGCCTGGTATGCTCAGGCAGCCTTCTTCAAAGCCCCACTCTTCGCCGCTTTCCTCAATAATCTCCGGGTTAATGAAAGCCTTTTTCACGCCTTTGCCCTCGTCGCCTTCGTCCATCATCGGCTCTGAGTCAATTACAAACAGGCGGATGCTCTTGCTTATCTGCGGAGCCGCCAGGCCAACGCCATGTGCGTAGTACATGGTGTCGAACATGTCATCGATCAACTCCTTCAGGTTCGGGTAATCCTTCGGGATGTCCTGTGCTTCTTCTTTTAAAACTGGATCGCCGTAAGCGGTGATTGGGTAAATCATATGGTTCTGCTATCTAAATACGATTGTAAAATTATGGCCGCACTAATACGGTCAACGTTGCCTTTGTCCTGACGGTCTTTCTTCTTCATGCCCCCGGCCAGCATCGCCTGCTGGGCCATTTTGGAAGTAAAGCGTTCATCTACCAGATGTACCGGTATGCCCGGAAACGTTTTCTGCAACTGCCTATGGAAGCCTACCACATGCTGTGTGGCATCTGTGTCTTCGCCGGACAGGCGCTTGGGCATACCCAGCACAAAAGCGTCAACGGGTTCGCGCTGCACATAGTCTTTCAGGTATGCTAACACATCTTTGGCATGAACGGTTTCTAAAGGGTTGGCGATTATCTGCAGCACATCCGTAGCTGCCAGCCCCACACGCTTTGTTCCGTAGTCAATTGCCAGTATTCTGCCCATAAGTATAAATTGCACCGCAAAGGTAATAATTTAAATTGTATGCTGGTTTACAACAGCTATACAAGCAGCTATGGCTAAGTATAAAGTATAAGAAGGGGAGAAGGGGTAGTTAGTAGCCAGCACAGTCGGAGGCAGGCATGTTAACGCCACCGCCCTGCTCGTACACTACCTGCGCGCCTTTGTGCCCGGCCTCGATCAAAAAATAAGAGCCGGCCAGCATAAGCAATACCACCAGCACACGAAGCGCTTTATGGTACAGGTGGATGATGTTAAGGGAAAGGGTAAGTGCCGTGGCAGCTGTAAACAGGTAAGTAAGCCTGAAAGCTGCGTTCTCGTGGCTCTTAAGTATAGTGGGGTCACATATTTTCCGGGACACGATGCCATCGGCCATGTCGCCGGTGTAAATGGCCAGCCAGGCAGCAAGGCAGCCGGCGTAAAGCGAATAAGAACCGACCTTTAGCCAGAACATCTTTCGGTCACCTTGCAGGAACAAAGCCACCACCATTACCACCGTTGCCACCAGCAACAGCGTTATCGGGAAGTGCAGTGTAAGCGGGTGCCAGATCTCAGCTCGCCAAAAGGTCGGTTCTGTCATGGGTTATTCCAGAATTCTAACTGCAACCGGGTCCAGGCGGTTACCTACTTTCTCAACCTCAACCTCTACTTTGCCGCCTTCTTGCAGTTGGTCAAACGCTACGGTTTCGCCGTTTTTAGTAAGCGTTGTAGTCTCGGTAAAGTATAACTCCAACAGTTTGTCGTCGTCAGTTTTTACATAGATCTCCGACTTGTCAGCCTCTACTTCGTGCAGCGTGCCCGAGTATGTGCCAGACTCAACAACATCGGTTTTCTCTTCGCAGCTTGAGAAGAAAGGCACAGCAGCCACAAGTGCCGGGATAAAAAATTTAGCTAGTTTCATGGGTTAGTTATAATGATTTAAAATGCTTGATTAAATATAGTGATTTCAAAATAAAGCGCCGCTTATAGTTTGAACTGCAGCGTTACATAGTAGTTTCTGGCATCGGAAGGTATGATGCCCGGACCCGGATACGCTGTGGCGCGGCGTGTAAAGTAACGCTCGTCCGTCAGGTTGTTGATGCCGGTTTCCAGCGTAAAGCGCCTGTAAGTATAACTGCCCGAAAGGTCCATAACCCAATAGGCCGGTACTTTGCCAAACACAGCGGTTGGCTCCGTTACACTGTTAGTGGCATCTGTAAACTGCTCCGAAGTATAGGCATACTGGTACGACAGCTTCAGGTTGTTACGCTTAAAGGTTATGCCAGCCTTGGCGATAAGCGCAGGGGCCAACTCCACCTTTTTATCTTTGAACACTTGCTCTTCAATCAGGTAGTCGGCGTCTACGAAGGTAAGGTTAGAGAATACAGACAAACTGTTGCGGTTGTAAGCTTTGCCGTAAAGCAGCTTTAGTACATCTGTTTCCACATACGTTTCGATGCCGCGGTTGCGCGATTTGCCAATGTTGGTGCGCAGCAGGTAGTTCATGTATGTAACCGTATCCTTTGCCGGCTGCAAGCCAATGCGGTTGTCGTATGCCAGGTGGAAGAAGCTTACATCGAAGTTCACCAACTCAGCAATCCCACCCCGGAAGCCCAGGTCGGCGCTATAGCCTTTCTCGTCCTGCAGTTTCTGGTCAATACGGATATTGGCGTTTACCACACGCATGTCGTTGAAGTTAATGGCGCGGTAGTTTTGCGAGAAGTTACCATAAATCTCGAAGTTCTCGGTATGCTTGTAGCTTGCCCCCAGGCCAAAAAGCACAAGGTCGCGGGTGTTTTGGCGATTCTCCTGCACACGCTCTTCCATCAGTATATTACCTGCCTGGTCTTTATTTACCACATCATAACGGCCATCTGCAATAGTTCTTATCCACTCATAACGCACGCCAGGTGTTATGCTAAGCCTTGGAGAGATGTTGAAAATATTCTCGGCAAACAGTGCCAGGTTACGGCTTGGGTAGTCGTAGTCGGAGATACTTGGGTTGTTGTTATCTGGGTAGTATCTGAAATCTGCGTCAGAGGCGGCAGAGCCCATACCTTGTCTCTGGTCGGTAAAGCCATGGTAATAGCGTGCACCCACCAGCACCGTCGAGAAAGCATTCAGGAAATCGTAACGGTGGATCAGGCGCGTTTCGTTGCCAAAGTTGCGGAACTGGTCTTGCAATAGAAGTCGTTCCTGACCTGGGTCGGGGCGGTTGATCTTCTCAAGATACCCTAGTGCGGTGCGCTGCGCGATAAGGCCAAAGTTGCGGACATTTAATTTAGTGCGCTCGCCCATGCGGTAATCCATGGTCAGGGCAAACAGGTTCCAGTTCACGCTAAACCAGTTGCGGTCCCGGACAGACTGGCGCGGGTCTGCGGCAAAGGCAGCGTCCGTTAAGCCGCCTGGTTGCTGCGCCAGGTAATTCATATACGTATAGTTTGCGCCAATCTCAAGCTTGTCGTTTGGCTTGTAATGTATTGAGGTGAAAGCCGTATGCGCGTCAAATCCAGAGTTTTTGCGCCAGCCATCGCCACGCTTATACTGGTAAAAAGTATAGTAATGCAGCTTACCTTTGGAGCCACCAATGCTGTTGAAGGAGTTAAACAGGCCCCACGAACCCGCTGTCTGGCGGCTGGTCAGCTCAAACGGCTTATCCTCCGGGCCCTCCTTCATTACAAAATTGATCATGCCACCGAATTGCGTGCCGTACTGCAGCGAAGCCGCGCCGCGCACTACCTCGATTCTGTCAAGCGCCTCGGTGGGAGGGGTGTAATAGCTTTCCGGGTAGCCCAGGGCATCAGCAGAGATGTCGTACCCGTTCTGTCGTGTATTGAAATTGGAGGTTCGGTTAGGGCTCAGACCACGGCCCCCGATACCCAGTTGCAGGCCGGCACCGTCGCTTTCCCAGATGTTAAGGCCAGCCACACGGCCAAAAACCTGGCGGCTGTTGTTGGTGGCAAGATTGGCTGTAATGTCGTTCAGTACAACCACTTCGCTTTTTTTTGCCTCGTAAATAGCGGCGCCCTCTACGGAGTTGAGACGGGTAATGCCAAAGGTTTTTTCAACATTGCCTTTTACATTTACTTCCTTCAGTTGGCCCTCCAGTGGCTTCAGCTCAAAGTTGAATACCACGTTGGCATTAGTAATGGTAACCGGTAATGTTGCAGAGCCTGCACCTACGCTATAAGCAGTTAAAGTATACGTGCCGGGTGCCAGGTTGCTGATCAGGTAGTTTCCTTTAGAGTCGGTTTGGTACAGGCTGCCGTTATTGGTTAGCAACACTTCAGCGTTTGGCAAAGGCTGCTTTGTGGTGGCGTTGCTTATCTTTCCGGAGATAGAGAATGTTTGCGCCAGTGCCAGGTGCAGGCTGCAAAGTATAAACGCAATGGTTAACGAAAAGCGATACTTCATTTTATTTCTGCCCTACAGCCTCCTGCTGCAGCTTATCGTCATTAAAAGGTAAAATCCAGGTTTTTGCTAAGAAGCTTTCTTTTTCGGCCGCTAAGTTAACACCAGAATCGATAAGAAGCTTACTCCCCCTCCCATTCATGCTAACATAAACTTCGGCGCGCACCTGCGGCGAGGGTATTCCTTTGCGCTCATAGTCATCGCGGAGCATGTGCGCGAACTGCAAGATCATGTCGGGTTGGGTGGCCATTTGCTTTTCCTGTGCCACTGTCAGGTACTCCCGGTTGTTGATCTCGGCCTCGTTTCCGGTGCGTGGATCGCGCACGTAAAAGAATGCCGTCCCGGTTTTTTCCATCAGCATCACGCGCCACGAGAAACGGTAACCCTGCTCAGTCCAGAACAGTTTGTCGGGGTAAAGCATGAAGCGCCACGGCACCAATACCTGAAGTATAAAATGCAGCGCCAGCAGGTTAAGCAGCAGCGGCTGAGTGGTAACTTTTGCAAATGCCGGCTGTTGCGGTATGCTTACTTTGCCCAGACACCTGAACCAGTTTAAAATTTTCTCATGGAAACCAGCTGGGAAGAAGATCAGCGTACTCACCATCATGATGTATGGGAACATGCCGATCTGGAACAGCACAGCGGTTAGTACATGAAATACAACTACAGTAAAGTATGCCAGTAATCTGCTTTTGCGCCAGCTCAGGAAAAATGGGATGGTAAGGTCGTAAAAAGCCCCGAACCAGCAGAACAGGTAAGCCACCCATACTTTATCCAGCAGTGGGCCGATAAGTGGCAGGTGCGTGTGGGCCGGCAGCCAGTAGCGCAAGGGCATGGCCTCCAACAGCCAGTCTGGGTTGAGCTTGGCCACACCGGCATAAAAGTATACCAACCCCAACTGCAGCTGAAATATCAGCACTGCCCAGCGGGGTACGTGGCTCACCCAAATATGCGGCCTGCGCAGCACATCCAGCGAGAAATGCCGGTGTGCCGGTACCAGCACCATCAGCAGGGCCATGATGCTTACAAAATAGTAGTGATTAAGGTAGTTGGTCTTGTCTATCAGCTCCACATAAGTGAAGCTCAGGAAAAACAGCACCGCCGACCAGCGGTAAAACAGCCCCAGCATGATGCCCAGCGATGATAAAACCATTAGGCCAAAAAGTGCATACATGCCGGTTTCGCCGAGTGGCTTTACCCACTCAAAACCATAGTAGGGGAAGTATACTTTAGGCTGTACATACAGCTCTGTTACCCACCCCTTAAGTATAAACCGAAGTATACTTGCCAGCATCATGCCACCAAAAATGACACGGAACACGGCCAGCGGAGCCGCCGATACAGGTGCTGTTGCGTATGACTTCAGCTTAGTTAACATCAGTGCTTCTTAAAGCTTAATCGCCGTCGTTATCGGTGTAGGTGATGCTCACACCCAGGGCAGCTGGCATATCGGTTTTGGTAAGCACGATCAGTTTTTGCAGTTCTTCATACACTTTGCTCACCCCTTGTGGGTTAGAGTTAACCGCCTGCGAGATCGGGTTCTGTAACGCATTGATAGCTGCCAGGGCCGCATCGAACTGCGCCACGATGGCCGCCGACAAAGTGCCGTTGTTATACTTTGCGCCTACATGGTCCAGGTAATCATCCAGGCCAGGGCCGTTGTTGCCGGCAGCGTTCATGCCCTGGAAGATGGCTTTCTCGGCCAGAACGGCGCGCTTCAGTAACTCCAGTGAGCTTTTGCTGTAAAACGCCTCTGCTTTGTCGGGTTGCGGAGTGCCTACCGAAAAACGGCCCGAAGGAATGCCCACTTTGGCGCGCTTGGTAAGGTCGATGTCGCCGTTAAGGCCATTAACCATGTTGCTGACAGCGCTACCTACTGCCGTGCCTGTTGATGTTTTGAAGGTCTGGGCATAGTTGCCGCTTATCCAGGCAGTTGCAGTGGCATCAACACCCTGCTTTACCAGTGTGATAATATCCTGTAAGTATTTTTTGCGCTTGGCCGCGTTAGTGTCAGAAGTATAAAGTGCCACTACATCGGCATCAGAGGCATTGCTGTAAAGCAAGTAGTCGATTGCCGGAAAACCTTTGGCCGAGAAGTTTTCAGTCAGCTGCAGGTTGTAAGTGCCCGAGGAGATGTTGCTTTCAATTTTAGAGGTGGTGGTAGGGTAGATGTTCAGGTTGCTGCGGAGCATTTGCGCATCGGCAGGGCCAAACTCATACACACTCACGTCCTGCCATACTTTGTAGGCATCCAGGTATTCTTTTCTGGCGGCTGTTAGCGTTGCAACAGTTGGGTTGGCGGTAAATGCCGCAACAGCTGTGTTCATTTCATCGGTCTCGGTCTTGAACTGCTGATAACCCGGCACGATCAGGTTGTCGGCGTAGTTGGCCAGCATTGCCTCGCGGTCGTACTCCGATTTCGGACCTGAGTCGCTGTCGGAGCAACTGCTGTTAAGTATGGCCAGGCCGGCCAGTGCCAGAAAAGTATACTTGTTGAAAGCTTTCATGGGCTATACTTTTTAAATTTGAAAGGCAGCAGCTGTGACATATGGCGGTGCCCCAGCTGCTGCTTCCAGTTAATAAACGTTATGAGTTTGCAGCTATACTAGAGCTGTGATTTAATATTGTCCATCTGGTAAATTGTGCTAAGCAAGTCAATCGCAGCGGAAATATCTGTTGCTGTGGTATTATATAAGTTGGTGCCGATCTTGGCCATTACCTCATTATACTTTGTGTCAGAGATCTTGCGATCAGTTTTATACTTCAAGCCTTTTACAAAGCCTATCGCTTCAGACAAATAGTGGCTCTTTTTAGCCTGGTCTGCTACATTAGCCTTGGCAGCGTTCAGCTCATGTATGGCAGAGGCAACCACAAGGCGTTCCCACTCGGTGCGCAGCGTCTCAATGGCCTGGTCCTTTCCTTTCATGTCTTTGGCTGAGATAGCGGCGCGACCTTTCAGGTAAGCGTCCATAATAGTTTTGTTGCTTCCTAAAGTTGCATCTACCTGGTTGCTATAGTTGGCCCAGTACATGATACCAGTCTTGTTTTTAGGGAAATCGATCGGGGCACCGAAGTAGCCGAATGCCTCGTCGAAGTGGTGCTCCATTTTAGTGCCCTGGCCAGGAGTTACGGTGGTGTTGTCTACGGCTGGGCCTATTTTCTCAGTAGATAAGTAGCCATCAACCACCTGGAAGTAGAACACTGCGCCCATAAGGCCTTTCTGAATGAGCTGGCCTAGCTCTACACCATTGGCGTCAACAAGGTATTTTTTGTTGTCTAGTGTAGTAAGTATACCGGCTGTGCCGTTGCTGGCTGGTGCGCCTGCACGCTGGCTGGCAGTAGCCACAGCATTAAAGTAACCCTCATACTCGGCCACAACAGTTGGTACTGTTTTGTCTTTAAGTTGTTTGCCAGAGGTGTTCAGGGCTGCATCAGCAAATGGTGCGTTGGCATTGGCATACATGTTCTTCATTTTCTGAGCATCCAATACGGCACCGTTGTTACCGGTTTTAATGTAGCTGTCCAGTGCGCTTAACATATTAATGCGGGCAACCTGGCCAGAGTAATCTACATTTGCGAAATTATAGGTTTCCGGTACGTTGTAAGGAGTTTCGTCTTTGTCGTCGGTACAGGAAGTGAAGGCTACGCACATTGCAAGGCTTGCTACTGCTACTGCTTTGTGCTTAAAAGTTGAAAACATATTATATATTTTTTATTTAGACTGATTATAAATAGTGATGCAAAGCTAAAGACGAACTTTATATTAGGCAAGCCTTATTTAAAATTATTTTAAATAAGCTTTTGTTGTGTAGGTAAAGTATGCCCACTGAGCAGGCTAGTGTAGCGTAACCTTCGTTATTTTCTGCTTGTATAGATGGTATACCCCACTCAAAATTGCTAAATTGTAGCACCTGCTGCCTCGCAAAATGGGTTAACAGGGCTGCACGTATACTTTTGCACTATGAAAGAGCTCGAAAACGGAGAGGGAAAAGATAAGATCCAGAATTCGCCATTTCAGATCAGGTTGCCGCTATTTATAGCCATGGCCCTGGTGGTGGGTGTTTTAATTGGAGCTACTACCTTCTCGCCGTCAACAAATAACCCGCAAGGCACTGCCAGAAGCTATCTTAAGTTCCGCGACATCCTTAGTTACATAGACCGCGACTACGTGGATACTGTTAATGTGGAGGAGCTTTCTGATTACGCCATTACCAAGATGCTGGAAAAGCTGGACCCGCATACTTCATATATCCCGGCAGATGAAATGGCCATGGCCCGGTCCTACTTGGAGGGTGATTTTGAAGGCATCGGCATCGAGTTCAATATCTTTAAAGACACTGTTTATGTGATCACTCCGCTTAGTGGCGGTCCTTCTGAGGCTGCCGGACTGCTCGCCGGCGATAAGATCGTTAAAGTGGACGGAGAGACAGTGGCCGGCATCGGCATTAACAACGAAGGCGTGTTTAAGCGCCTGCGCGGCCCTAAGGGCTCCAAGGTAAATTTGGGCATCATCCGTAAAGGGTCTAAAAAGCCGCTCAACTTTACCATCACCCGCAATAAGATCCCTACCTACTCCGTGGATGTAAATTACATGATCAATAACCGGGTGGGTTATATTAAGGTGAGCCGCTTCTCGGCTACTACCTACGACGAGTTTAAGAGGGCCCTTACAGAATTACGCCAGAAAGGCATGCAGCAACTGGTGCTGGACCTGCGCGGCAACCCGGGCGGTTATATGGACCACGCCATCCGGATGGCTGATGAGTTTATTGCCGGCAATGAGATGATCGTGTACACAGATGGTAAAGGCGAAAAGTATGACTCAGAAACCTTTGCTCAGGTAAAAGGCGATTTTGAGAATGGCCCGCTAATCGTGCTGCTGGACGAGGGCAGCGCTTCTGCCTCCGAAATTGTGGCCGGCGCCTTGCAGGACAATGACCGCGGCCTGATCGTGGGGCGTCGTTCGTTTGGCAAAGGCCTGGTGCAAATGCCGATTCCGCTAAACGATGGCTCCGAGCTAAGACTGACTATCTCGCGTTACTACACGCCAAGCGGCCGTTCTATCCAAAAACCCTACACTGGCAAACCGGAAGAGTACCAGCAGGACATGCTGCACCGCTTCGAGAACGGAGAGTACTTCCACCCGGATAGCAGCCTGTTTGTTGACTCGCTGAAGTATAAAACAGCTAAAGGGCGTGCCGTGTATGGCGGTGGCGGTATTATGCCGGATGTGTTTGTGCCACGCGATACCATGGCGCTTACACAGTACCTGAGCCAGCTGTACAATAACAACATCATACGGGAATACTCATTGAACTATTACCGCGACAACCGGAAGGCCCTTGAAAAAATGAGCTTTGAGGAGTTCAGCAAAAACTTTACGGTAACGGATAAGATGCTGCAGGATGTGATGCGAATGGCTGACAAAGCAGGCGTAAAGTATAGCGCAACTGAGTATAGCCGCTCTAAGGCCTTGATCCGCAATAACCTGAAGGCGTTTATCGCGCGAAGCTTGTATGGTAACAAAGGCTTTTTCCCGGTACTGCACGAGCAGGACGAAGAGCTGCAGGAGGCCTTAAAGCACTTTAGCCAGGCACAACGGCTGGCAAAGGGAGGCTCGTAAGGCAAAATGTACGGTATACTTTTGTAACTTGCCCGTACAAGGTATTAATCCAAACTAATATAGCATCTAAGCATGGCATATTATTATAAGCTGGGAGAGATTCCATCAAAAAGACACACGCAGTTCAGGCAACCGGATGGCTCGCTGTACGCAGAGCAGCTGGTAGGTACGCTTGGTTTCAGTGGTGTATCATCGTTGCTGTACCATATTAACCCGCCTACCCAGATGAGCCGCATCGGGGAGCCAAAGCCTTTTGCGCCTAAAAAGGCAGAAGGTATAAAGCTGCAGCCGCACCACCTGCGCACGCTAAATGCAGGAACCACAGGCTCTGATTACCTGGATGCCCGCAAAACAATGCTTTTTAACAACGATGTGGCCATCAGTATCTGTAATCCGTCGGAGCATGAAATGGACTACTACTATAAAAACGGCCAGGCCGATGAGGTAGTGTTTGTGCATGATGGTACCGGAGACCTGCTTACTCAGATGGGCCGTATTCCGTTCGGGCCCGGCGATTATCTTGTTATCCCGCGCACCGTTATACATAAGTTCCGTTTCGATGAGGGTGAGGTAAGACTGCTGGTAATCGAGTCTTTCAGCCCGATAGAAACGCCGCGCCGCTACCGCAATCACTTTGGCCAGTTGCTGGAGCACTCGCCGTTTTGTGAGCGCGACATGCGTCCGCCGGTGGAGCTGATCACCGAGACTGAAAAAGGCGAACGTTTAGTACAAGTGAAAAAGGAAGGGGAGTTGCACCAGTTTTACTACGACTTCAGTCCGTTTGATGCCGTTGGTTGGGATGGCTATTTTTACCCATATGCCTTTAACATCAAGGATTTTGAGCCGATAACAGGCCGCATTCATCAGCCGCCTCCGGTACACCAGACCTTCGAGGCGCATAACTTCGTGATCTGCTCGTTTGTGCCGCGCCTCTTCGACTATCACCCTGATGCCATACCTGCGCCATACAACCACTCCAACGTAGACTCTGACGAGGTGCTATACTATGTAGAGGGTGATTTTATGAGCCGTAAAGGTGTAGACAGGGCTTCTTTTACAGTACACCCTGGTGGTATCCCTCACGGGCCGCACCCAGGTACCGTAGAGGCAAGTATAGGCAAAAAAGAAACCCACGAATACGCCGTGATGATCGATACCTTTAAGCCGTTATACTTAACCCAGGATGCAGTACAGTACCTGGACAAGAACTACCCGATGAGCTGGAACGAAAGCGGTAACGGTACTGTGCGAAAAGGAGATATGTTTGATTAATCCAATCAGGATTTTGTAAATTTGCGTCAGGCAAAGCACTTTATACTTGCTTTTCCTGGCGCATTTATATTTTATACAGTTTTTATTTTACCCTTTTATGAGACGATTACTTTTAGCCTTTGTAATGCTGCTGGCCTTCGCCAACGTGGCCTGCGATAAAATTGACGATCTGCTTACTTTCTATATCAACCACGACGAAACGATTGTTATAAGATCATACTTCCCGGTGGGCACTGTGGCTCCCATTTCCCCGATTCCGGTAACCACCAACTCCAGCGAAGACTTTAAAAACAATAAGACACGCGCTGAGCTGGTAAAGAACGTGACGCTGGATAAGCTGGAGCTTGTTATCACAGACCCACAGACGGAGAACTTCAACTTTCTGAAGAAGATTGAGATCTACATCTCTGCCGAAGGCAAGCCGGAAGTGAAGATCGCCTACCTGGAGGAGATTCCACAGAATGTGAACAAGATCGTGCTGAACTCCACAAATGCCAGGCTGGATGAGTACATTAAAGGCGATAAGTATACGATTGGTACACGCGCCACACTGGCCAAGGCAGTAACCAAAGACATCACCATTAAGGCCAACATGCGATTTAAAGTAACCGCAGACCCATTATAAGATGCACACATTACCCATGAGGATTTCTGAAGACAATAAGCTTGAGAAGATAATCATTGTAGGAGACAGGGTGCTTATCAAGCCCAAGTCTTCGAAAGAGCAGACCAAGAGCGGTTTATACTTGCCGCCGGGCGTACAGGAAAAAGAAAAGGTGCAGGAAGGCTACATTATGAAAGTAGGCCCTGGTTACCCTGTATCTGCCGATTATGGTTTTGACGAGGAGCCCTGGGGCCAGGAAGAGGAGGAGGCTGTGCGCTATATACCGCTACAAGCCAAAGAAGGCGATCTGGCCATTTACCTGCAACGCGATGCCATTGAGATAAACTACCTTGGCGAGAAGTACTTTATCGTGCCACAGTCGGCGGTGCTGATGCTGGTGCGCGAAGAAGACCTGTAGTTTATACTTTATACCATTTATAAGCGCCACTCCGAAAAGGGTGGCGCTTTATTTTTTTAATGATGTCAGGTATTGCTGGAAACAGGCATAATATTAGTACCTGTTTAGGCGGTTTCTGTCTGGGGTTTTGGGGCTTACGTCTATTCTTTTTTAATGACGATCTTAAAACTTCTACCTTTCGGGACGATTAAATTAAAAAGCAGAAAAAAAAGTATACCTAAAAGCAACCATTGTGGTGTCTGCCTCATCTATTGTATACTAGTTGTTCTGTATAAGCATCTAAACCAAACTATGAAGAAACCATTACCTCTGACGCGCATTGCGTGGCAGCTCCTCGCTTTATCTTTATTTTTCTCTACCTGCTTCTCTTTCAAGGCCTTTGCACAGGAACAGAAGAAAGAGTACAACTATCCTCAGAAACAGTTAAATGCACTACGCATTTCGGAGCCTCCCAAAATAGACGGCAACCTGGATGATGCCGTATGGCAAGGCGCCCAGGTTGCAACTGATTTTATACAGAACAGGCCCACTCCCGGCCCAATGGAAAGACATAAAACTGAAGTGCGCATACTTTATGATGATGTGGCCATTTATGTAGGTGCTATTATGCACGACGTGTCGCAGGATAGTATACTTCGGCAGCTGAGCAGCCGCGATGATTTCGGCAATACGGACTTCTTCGGTGTGTTTCTGGATACCTATAACGACGAGATAAACGGGTTTGGCTTTTTTATTACACCGGCCGGTGTGCAGTTAGATGCGCGTTACTCTTCCAATGGCGAGGACTTTAGCTGGAATGCGGTTTGGGAAAGCAGTGCCAGCCTGCAGGGAACCAACTGGGTAGCGGAGCTGAAGATCCCATACTCGGCCATACGATTCAGTGGCAAACCCGAGCAGCTCTGGGGGCTTAATTTTATGCGTAACCGGCAGGCTACACGGCAAGGCTATTTCTGGAACTTCGTGGATCCGGCCAAGAACGGCTTTGTAAACCAGTGGGGTAAGCTTACAGGCATTAAAAACGTAGAGGCGCCTTTGCGTTTATCGCTAACGCCTTACGTAGCCGCGCAGGCCAGAAGCTACCCAACCAGCAACGAGGCAAACACAACTTACAAAGAGGACTTCAACTTTAGCGGCGGCCTCGATTTGAAGTATGGAATAAACGATGCCTTTACCCTGGACATGACGCTGATCCCGGATTTCAGCCAGGTGCAGTCGGACAACCAGGTACTCAACTTAAGCCCTTTTGAGATACAGTTTAACGAGAACCGTCCTTTCTTTATGGAGGGCACGGAGTTGTTCAACAAAGGTGGTTTCTTTTACTCCAGACGCATCGGCGGCAGGCCCGTGAATGCACGCATCGATACAGAAAATAAATACGCAGGCTACACTGTTATCGATAACCCCGCCGAAACCAAGATGCTGAACGGCACCAAGATATCAGGCCGCACACAGTCTGGTTTGGGTATTGGGGTGTTTAATGCGGTGGTGGGCAGGCAGTTTGCCACCTTAGAGAACAACGAAGGCGAAAGAATAGAGGTAGAAACCCAGCCACTTACCAATTATAACATCACGGTGCTGGACCAGTCGCTGAAGAACAACTCCTTTGTAACACTGGTGAATACGAACGTGATGCGCCAGGGCAGCACCTACGATGCCAACCTTACGGGTGTGGTGTTCAGGTTCGCGAACAAAAGTAACAAGTATGCTCTTAGTGGTAAAGCAGCCCTAAGTCAGCGCTACTTCACCGACAGCACTGATCTGGGTTATACTTATCGCGTTAGCTTAGGGAAAATCAGTGGTAACTTTACTTACAGGTATACCCATACAGTTGAGTCTAAAACATACAACCCAAACGACCTGGGTATACTTTTCACGCCTAACAGCATCGAGGAGAACCCACACCTGCAGTATAACATCTACAAGCCATTCTGGAAACTGCTAAACATGCAAAGCAACATTGGCGCTGTTTACGAACGCAGGCTAAGCCCAAACACGTTTCAGAACTTTTCTATTTACAGTAACCTGAGCGGCACCTTTAAGAACTTCTGGAGCGCAGGTTTGTGGGCCAACATGGAGCCTGTAAAAACCAACGATTTCTTTGAGCCGCGTGTAGATAACCGCTTTTACGAGTTTCCGGAAAACAATAACATCGGTGCATGGGTGTCTACGGATTACCGCAAAAAGTTTGCGCTGGATTTAAGCGCTAATTACCGGGCGTTTGACGAGAACGACAGGAGAAACATTAACTACTCCATTTCGCCGCGCTACAGGTTTAACGACCAGTTGTCTTTTAGCTATAGCTACAGCAAAAACAGCCGTTACGATGACATGGGCTATGCAAACGACTTTGTTGACAAGCCTGAGGGCAGTTCTGGCCAGCATTACCTGATCTTCGGCCTGCGGGATGTGAATACGGTAACAAATACACTGTCGGGTAGCTACATCTTTAACAACAGGATGTCGGTTAGCCTGCGTGCGCGCCATTACTGGTCAAGTGCCAGTTACAAAAGGTATTTTGATCTGAATGAAAACGGAAGGTTAACTCCATCCTTGTACCCAGACAAATACCCGGCAGAATTTATTGAAAGGAACGGTCTGGCGGATGCAAGACACGACCGTAATTACAATGCTTTCAACATTGACATGGTGTACTCGTGGTGGTTTGCCCCTGGCAGCGAGATCAGCATTGTATGGAAAAACGCAATTTCAAACGGCGGTAACCAAGTTATACCTGAGTACCTGGACAACTTCTCCCGCACGCTGTCTACTCCGCAAACAAACTCATTGTCTATCAAGATACTATACTTTATAGATTACCTTACGCTAAAAGACAAGTTTACTAAGTCCTAAATAACAGCAGCACCCGCTAACTGAAAGGGCCATAGCTTAATGCCATGGCCCTTTTGGTTTTAGCTGGGTTTACGTTACAGTGGCCTGGTCATGTCGAAGTCGGCGCGGAAACGGAGCTCGTTGTTGCGCTTAAGTATATAACTGAATGTTTTGCCATCCGGGCTTAAGGCTAGTGTCCACTCGTTGGTTGCGGCGGCAGGTATAAGTTTAGCGGTATGGGCATCTGCCGGAAAGCGCTGCACTAGTTTATCCTCAGAAGCCAGTGCCATGCCGCCATACATGGTTATCTCATCCGGAGTGCCGTCTGCGTGCCGGTGGTCGTGCTTCAGTTGCAAGCCTTTAGCAGTTTTACGCAGCACCCACGTCCTGGACTTGTCTTCTCCCACATGAAAAGGTATCCGGATAGTGGTGTCAGAGCAAGTGGCGATGTGCATGGTTAGTGGCTGTCCGGCAAAAGGGTCTTTGCCATCGGCCGGGTAAATAACCTTGCCCGCGTAAGACTTGCCGCAGTGGCTGGCCATACTTTTGTAGAACGATTGCTGCGGTTTGCTAAGCTGGTATGGCTGTTTAGCGCAGGCAAGTATAAACAGCAGGCAAATGGTTGGGAAGAGATGCTTCATGCAACCAAATTAAAGAATAGTGGCGGATAAACAAGTATAAAAAGGAAGGCCCTGATCTGTTGTCAGGGCCTTCCTTTTTATACTTTATACTTAGTGCTGTACCAGTATCCTTTCAGTGTAGGTCTTGTCGCCGTGTTGCAGCTTAAAGATGTATAGGCCTGATGCCTTGCTGCTCAGGTTTATAAAACCTTCATACTGGCCATAGTAATTTTTAACACTCCCTGACAAGACGTGGTTGCCCAACATGTCCACCACCTCAAATATAATGTCTTCGGGCTTGCTGGTTTCCAGCTCAAACCGGAAGCGGCCTGTGGTTGGGTTAGGCGATACAACCAGTTCTGTGCCGAGCTCACGTATGCCGGGCTTGTAAGAGAAATTGTACGCCATCGACATCTCTGAGATACAGCCATCCTTAAATACTATTACACTATAGTTGCCGCTTTCAGTCGGAGCGAACTCCTTGCCTGTGGCGCCGGCAACCGGCTTGTCGTTTTTGTACCACTGGTTGCCTGCATCCGCGCTCGACACCAACTTTTGGCCGTTACGCGAGATCACTGGTTTCTGCAATGGCGTACCTCCTTTTACAACCGCCTCCACACGTGGTCCTGCACAGCCCAATGCGCGCACTTTCATGTTGTAGAAGTAATAATAGAAAGCCTCCGGTGTAGTAGAAGCCGTATTTCCGGTAATCGATACCACATTGCCCACCTGGAACGGATACCCTGTTACGCCGGCATTGTTTCGGAAGATAGTAGCCCCGTTTTCGTAAGAAATGGCTATTCGGTAATTGCCGGCAGCTGGCAGCTCGAGCCCCAGGTAATAAACAGCACCCTCATCGTTAGGGTCGTCGGGCTGCACGCCTGGGCCAGGCGTAGTGCGCGTGGCAGTTACATACAGTGTTTTGGCAGATACCGGTGCGCCCTCCTCGTTAAATGCCGTGAACGTGATCTTACCGCTGTTGCCAATGTATAGCCTGGCACTCTCCAGCATCACAGGTGCCTTCGTATTAATGATCACGTCCGGGCTGAAGGTGTTGTAACCACCCCCGGTGGCGAACTTTTTGTCTGCTGGTCCAATCGTGCCCGAAAAATCATTGAAGGCTGCGAACAGCTTTCCGTTGATTTGGCTTGCCGGTACCAGTATCTGGTTGCCGGCAGCGATTGGCGTGGTGGCAGTAGCAGAAGTATACCAGTAAACCGTGCCGTTTCCAGAGGCTGACAGCGCATAGTTAGGGTCGGTGCCGCAGCGGAAAGCAGCAGCCTCGGTAGGAGCACCGGCAGGGCTGCCCACGGCAAAAGCCCGGATCTTGCTGTTGTTCTCTTCTATAGGGTCGCCTTGAAGCGAAGAGGTGGCAATGAGCTCATAAGTAGCGCCGGCTTCTGTTGCAAATGTACCGTTAAGCAATACCTCAGCCTGTGCGTTTGGCTGCAGCGTGGCAGTGTGCACGTAAGAGAATTGCTTTATCTCCGTGTTGTTCTTAAGCACGCGTACTGTAACCGGAATATTGCTCTGAGCCGTAGTGCCGTAGTTTTTGATATTTACAAGCACCTGCTGCGCCGGGTTGGCACACATAGACGAGCCGGCCGGTAATACCGCCGAAACACCCACATCACGTTTAGCACGCTCAAACTGTACCAGGTAATCCTGGGTTTCGCCCTTATTATACACACCGCAAGGTGCAACTTCTGTACTGTTGCTTGTTTCCTGCACCACAATGCGCATGCGCACGGAAGTGCCCTCTTTTACGGAGCTTGGTGCTGAAACAGGTGCGGTAAAGGTCGCATTCCCATTCAGGACAGCAGATGCTGCCACTTCTTCGCCGGCGTCGCTAAAGTTTCCGTTACCGTTCCAGTCGATGTATACTTTTACAACTTTCGGTGCATCGGTTGTGCAGGTGGCTAACGTTAATGCCAGGTTTTGCTGTTGGCCTGGCTCGAAAGCAAAGATCTTGTCTGTAAGGTTCTGGTAAGTAGT
This sequence comes from Pontibacter sp. GD7, assembly GCF_058216375.1. NCBI lineage: Bacteria > Pseudomonadati > Bacteroidota > Cytophagia > Cytophagales > Hymenobacteraceae > Pontibacter > Pontibacter sp. GD7. The sequence continues at coordinate 544,974 of NZ_JBYZMP010000001.1, forward strand.
ACAGCCACTTCCATAAGTATAAGACTTACTGCCCAGTGTTACTGAGGCAATTCTGGCACCCTGATCAGAGTTTGGCTTGCTCTCGCAAACAGCTGTGCCGCCAATGCCGCTCACAATAAGGGAGTAGGCCTGAGGTCCTTTCAGCAATGTACCCTTATGCTTAACCGTGATGGTATATGTTTCGCCAGGCACGGCGTCCATGATCTTTATCTGCTCTACGTTGTCCAGTTTGTTGTCGCCGGTTGTGGCAGGGCTTGTAGGATTAAGCGGGTCAAGTATCCATGGCTGGTACAATGTGTTGCCCCTGGTTATGCGTACATCCAGGTCGTTGATAAGGCGCGGTGCACGGTTGTTTAACGCAGATGAACCCACACCGATCGGGCTGGCTTCTGGGTCAGTCCAGGAGATGGTTGCTACCAGCGGACCAGCGCCTGAGGCGGTAACCTGGTAAGTATAGGTCTGGCCCTGTGCTAGCAGATTTTCCTGTATGGCGTGGGTGTTGTTGCTGTTGGAGATTACCGTTGCGGCACGCCTCACATTAAGCAGTCCCCAGCCAAATTTATAGTCCGGACCTGGGTGCTTGCCAGCCTCATCGGTAGTATGTATGGCCAGGCCTTTTAAGGTGGCGGCTCGCATTAGTTGTCCGTTTTTAACACTGGCATAATGCTCCTGAAGCAACAGCAGGCTGCCGGCCACATTAGGCGATGCCATAGAGGTTCCGCTCAGCGAGGTATAAGCCGTGTTACTTTTATCTGAAGTAGACAGAACCGAAACACCATTGCCTACCAGGTCAGGCTTTATACGTCCGTCGTCGGTAGGGCCAAAGCTGCTGAAAGTAGAGATCACGACATCAGACGTATCGCGGTATCCTTCGGAAATAGGGTTAACAGCACCTACCGTAAGTATGTTTTTGGCAGTGCCGTAAGTAGAGATGATATCGAAACCGTTGTTGCTGCTCATACTTGCCGGACGGCTGGCTATTCTTGTAAACTTGCCGGTATTGTCGCGCTGGAAGTATGGCTGCCCTGCCTGAGGGCCATTCTCTGAACGGTTGTTGCCCGCAGATTTTACGATCAGGTAATAGGGCGCATTATAAGCGATGCGGTCCCAGGATGAGGCCGTTTCGTTGTAATAGCCAAATTTATAGTCCTCTGTTGAGCTGATGTCTGCGTCTCCCCACCACTCCCAATAGGGGTCTTCGGAGGTGCCTTTGCGTTCGGAGTTGTAGCGCCACCCGGTAATAGCCCCATACGAATGATTGGAAACCAGCAGTTGTTCGGCTGCGGCGGCCATCTCCGATACATCGTTGCTAAAATCGTAGGCAGCCAGGGATTTCAGGCCAAACGACATGCCTTTTGCCAAAGGGTTAACGCCTTTGGCCATCATAGTGCCGGCTACGTGTGTGGCGTGTTCGCTGGATGATGACGGGCTGTCTCGCTGTACTACCCGACCTGTTAGCTCCTGGTGAGATTCCCTCACACGGCCACCGTCCCATACACCCAGTCGTTCTCCCACGCTGTTGCTCGCGCCGCTCAAAGACAAGCCAAGCGATCCGCCGGCCCACAGGTCGGTTGTGCCCACAGAGGCAGCAGCTCTAACGTTGTTGTAAGTGATGTAATAAATGGGCATGCCTTTGGTATCGATGCCCTGCAATGAGATAACTGTGCCGTCGGCGTATGTCTTTTCTACTATCCACCCGTTCTTTTTGGCCAATTGCAGTGCTTTGCCGCGGTTGGCTTTATAGTCTTTCTCTGCAGCAACAGAAATGCGCTCCAGTTCTTTCACATTGGCACGCGCATTCGGTGTGTCACCACGCTGTGCAAGTGCCGTTGTGGCTGTTGTAACTGCCGCAGCAAACAACCATAGGCGTAATCTTCTCATAAATATGTGCTTGGGTAGATATAATAATCTCTCAATTTATAACAAAATGCTAAGAATGGCAAAGCAGTTCCTTATTTATCGGATGCAATCGTTAAAATTTACTATCTGAAGAAGTGTCCGGTGTTATGGGTGTTGGGTTCGGGGGTAAAACAAAAGCCCCGGTGTTGGCCGGGGCTTTAAAGTATGATCGGGGAAATTCTGCCTTTTACTTTTTCAGGTACTGCGCAAATTCTTTGGCAAAGTATGAAAGTATAATATCGGCGCCGGCCCGTTTAATGCTCAGTAGCACTTCCAGCATCCCTTTCTCTGCATCCAGCCAGCCATTCTGGGCAGCGGCCTTTACCATGGCATACTCGCCGCTTACGTTATAGGCTGCAATAGGCAGGTGCGAGTTATCGCGCAACAACTTAATGATGTCAAGATAAGCCAGTGCTGGTTTTACCATCAGGAAGTCTGCGCCCTCGGCTGTGTCCAGTTCTGCCTCGATCAGGGCCTCGCGGCTGTTGGCCGGGTTCATCTGGTATGTTTTCTTGTCGCCTTTTTTAGGTGCGGAGTCCAGGGCGTCGCGGAACGGGCCATAGAAAGCGCTGGCATACTTGGCAGTATAAGTCATGATGCCCACCTTTGTGAAGCCGTTCTCATCAAGCACTTTGCGGATGTGGCCCACGCGTCCATCCATCATATCCGATGGTCCCACAATGTCGGCGCCGGCCTGCGCTTGCGTTAAGGCCATTTTGCCCAGCACCTCTAATGTTTCGTCGTTCAGGATCTCATCGTTCTCCACAATGCCGTCGTGCCCGTCAGAAGAGTAGGGGTCCATGGCTACATCCGTCATCAGCATCACCTCCGGAAAGTTTTTCTTGATCTCGCGGATAGCCCTCGGGAACAGGCCGTCTGGATTGTGGCTTTCAGTGGCATACTTATCTTTTAAGTGCTCTGGTATGCTTGGGAAAGGAGCAAATGCTTTTATGCCAAGGTCTACGCACGCAGCAACCTCGTCCTGCAGCCTGTCGATGGAGAAACGCGCAATGCCCGGCATGGAAGCCACCTCGATGCGCTGGTTTTGTCCTTCAATAATAAAAAGCGGGAATATAAAATCGTTCAGGCTCAGCGAGGTTTCCTGTACCATGTTTCGGATCACCTCTGACTGGCGGTTACGTCTTGGTCTTTTGTTCATAAGTATAAATTCTTTGCAGAAATTCTTTGAATTCAAGTTCTGGCAAAGGTACGATTTAATTGTTGATTGATGAATTGATATGATGATGGGTGAGGAGTGGTGTGTAACTATTTTCTGCCGTTCTATCTAGCTGCTGTTATTCCTCAGTCTTGCTTGCCTATCGTTTCACCTCTGGCTTTGGTGCCCTCAAGGCCGGGCGGCCTCGTCCTTGGCCATCGCGCGGCTGGGGGTAGGGGCCCTCTTAGCTTCCTTTGCTCCTCTCGTCGCAATGCCTCGCTTACGCTCGTCACCGGAACCTCTCGAGGCGCTCAGTCCAAGGACTGGGATGGACACTTCTTCGTAAGCGGCTGTCGCAACTGGCAAGCAAGTGTAAAATAAGGATTAGCAGAAAATTCCCCTCCTGTTTTTAGGAGGGGCTAGGGGAGGTAAATCCCCTCTCGAGAGGGGTGCAGGGGTGTGTCAATCGTCTACAGAAATTTTACGACTTGGGGTAAGTTTAAAATCCCGGACTTGCCCTGGGAAAGGGCAGATGGCCCCAATCTTGCCACATCTAACCTTGTGAAATCAAGCATAATCAAACTGCACAACGTAAAACCTTTTAATCCAACCAATCTCATTAATCAGCGGTTAATCCCCTTAATCACCGGTCAAAAAGAAAGGCGAAGCCACTACAGCCTCGCCTTTCAACATCAATAAGTAAACTTTATGCTTTAAAAATTCAGAATCACATCCTCGATTATGTCACAGCATTCGTGCAGCTGGTCTTCGGTCATAACCAGTGGTGGCGCAAAACGGATGATGTCGCCGTGGGTTGGCTTGGCAAGCAGGCCTTTGTTCATTAACTCCACACACACATCCCAGGCAGTGCGGCCATCGGCGGTTGGCTCCACTACAATAGCGTTTAGCAAGCCCTTGCCACGTACAAGCGTCACCAGGTTAGGGCGTTTCTCCATCAGGCGGTGCATGCGCTCTCTGAATATCTCTCCCAGCCTATAAGCACTCTCCGTCAGGTTCTCTTCTTTAATAACTTCTAAAGCAGCGATGGCTACTTGTGCCGCCAAAGGGTTGCCACCAAAGGTAGAGCCATGCTCTCCTGGCTGTATGCACAGCATGATGTCGTCGTTGGCCAATACGCAGGAAACCGGCAGCACACCACCAGATAATGCCTTGCCAAGTATAAGTATGTCGGCCTTCACATCGTCGTAATAGCTGGCCAGCAGTTTGCCGGTACGGCCGATACCTGTCTGGATCTCATCAGCCATCAGCAGCACGCTGTATTCTTTGCAAAGCGCGTGTGCCTTTGCAAGGTAGCCATCGTCTGGTACCATTACGCCAGCCTCGCCTTGTATAGGCTCCACCATAAAGCCGCAAACATTCGGGTTCTCTTTCAGGGCTTGCTCCAGTGCGTCGATGTCGTTATAAGGTATAACTTTATAACCTGGCATGTACGGGCCAAAACCTTTGGTAGAGTCCGGGTCGGTGGAGAAGGAGATGATGCCGGTGGTACGGCCATGGAAATTATGCTCTACCACAATGATCTCGGCATTATGCGGCGCGATGCCTTTTTTGAGGTAGCCCCACTTGCGGGCCAGCTTAATGGCAGTTTCAACGGCCTCTGCGCCTGAGTTCATGTACAGCGCCTTATCGTAGCCAAAGAGTTCGCAGATATACTTCTCGGCCAGGCCAAGTTTGTCGTTGTAAAACGCACGGGAGGTAAGGGTTAGTTGCTGCGCCTGCTCTATAAGGGCGTTAACGATCTTTGGGTGGCAGTGGCCCTGGTTCACGGCGCTGTAAGCCGACAGGAAATCATAGTATTGCTTGCCTTCCACATCCCAGAGGTATACTCCCTCGCCACGACTAAGCACAACTGGCAGCGGGTGATAGTTATGGGCTCCGTACTTGTGTTCGGTATCAATGGCCTGCTGGCTCGAAGAAATTGTTTGCGTACTCATAGTTTTAAGTTAATGTGTTTTATGCTCTATACGTATGCCCCGCACAAGCGGCAACAGCACAATAAAAGTATAGCTGCGATGATTTAATAGTTGTAAAAGTAGTGAATTGGCGGCTGTTTTAAAACCAGGCTGCGGGGGCCAGGGTCAGCCTTTCCTGTTCGTCTGCTTTTTGCAGCGATTGAAGATACGGTTAAATCCTTCCGGGTCGTATTCGGCATATGTGCTGGTCATCAGGCCCATTATGTTGTCATCGGTCCTGAAGCCAAATACATCCCGTTCTGCTGTTCCATCCATTATTACATGGTGTTGCTCTACCAGTGTTATACTTTCCGGGTTAAGTGTGGCATCTAGTTCGGGGCAGTACAGTTGCTGGTTCTGTATGCTGAAGGTACATGTAAAACCGCGGTCCCGCATGTCGCAGACGGCCTCTTTAAACGTGTTGTAGGTAGGCATAGGCATTACTATTAAAGTATAAACTGGCTTGCGCCTTAAAATATAACGTGTGGTCCGGCATTTAGGTACGGACTAGTAGGTTTGGTAAAGCCAGTTTTGGTGATTGAGGAGTAAATAGCGTAATTTGCAGCGTAATAAACAGATACAACGTGAGCCAGAAGCTAACAGAAGGGGAAGATTTTTATTTTAACGAGCATGGGTTGATGGTGCTGACGGCTAAGTACCTGCAAAAACGCGGGTATTGCTGCAAGAACGCCTGCAAGCACTGCCCCTACGGGTTTAGTAAAGGAAAAATCCAGGCCGAGACGCAGAAGCAAGTATAAATTTTGTGTCAGAAATGCGCCTTAATGCGGCAGAATACACAATTAAAGGAAAAATATTTCCTATGCTTTTGAATTTCTGTATCTTTTTGTAGATATTTGCACCCCTATTGAAATAATTTAGAAGAAAATACAAGATGGCACGAGTTTGCGATTTAACAGGTAAAAGACCACGCGTAGGTAACAACGTATCTCACGCTAACAATAAAACGAAGCGTAAGTTTTATCCAAACCTTCAGAAGAAGCGTTTCTACATCCCTGAAGAGGATGCATGGGTAACTCTTAAAGTTTCTACTTCTGCTCTGAGAACGATCAACAAGAACGGTATCACTGCAGTGTTGAAGAAAGCTGTAGAGCAGGGATATATCCTGTACTAATGGCAGCCTTCCGGCTGTGCGTACTTATACTTTGGGCAGCTGTAACTGCTGCCACAGCCCAGGTACGCGCTACACCGGATAAGCCATCTGATACTTTAGATAAAACATTTCATCAGCAACGGAGAGAGCAACTGCGCAAGCAGCTTCCGCCTCGCTCCGTTGCTGTTTTTTTTGCCTCGCCGGTACGCAATCGTGCCAACGACGTGGATTACTACTACCACCCCGATCCGGATATCTACTACCTGACAGGGTACAATGAGCCGAACGCGGTGTTGCTGCTTTTCTCTGAGCCGCAAAGTATAGGTGGTAAGCAATCCGAAGAGCTCCTTTTTGTGCAACCCAACGACCCGCAAGCCGAGCTTTGGAACGGTGAGCGTTTGGGTGTAGAAGGCGCAGCCACAGCACTAGGCATAGCCACACAGCCCAATACCGCCTTTTCGGCTTTCAAGCTGGATACCACAAACCTTGAGCACATACTTATTAAAGAGCTGCCCCACGACGTGCGCGACGATGCGAACGACGACGCTGATCTGTATAGTTTGCTGGAGCAGTTCAGGCGAAAGGTAAAAGTGCCTGCCAACTTTGATGCGCAACGACACATGCTGTACGGTATTATCCGTGAGCAGGGGGTATCGCAGCCAGAGGCCGTGAAAGATTACCTGAGCCAGATGATGCAGTACAACCCATCGCTGCGCCAGGACAAATACCTGAGCAGTTACCTAAGTGCCAATGATGCCCGCAGCCGTGCGAAAGCAGTTGCTGCTGTGCCGAAAGGCAAGTTGGATGCTTATACTTTAGGACAGGCCTTGGCAGAGTTGCGCGAGGTTAAAACCGAAGAGGAAATACAGCTGTTGCGCAAAGCCGTGAATATCTCAGCTATTGGACAGATAGAAGTGATGAAGGCCATGCACCCGAATATGTCGGAGATGGAGCTGCAAGGGATACACGAATTTGTGCACAAAAAGTATGGTGCGCAGCATGTTGGCTACCCGTCTATTGTTGGGGCCGGTAAAAATGCCTGTGTGCTGCATTATATAGAAAGTAAAAAGCCGGTTGTAGGCAACGACCTGGTTCTGATGGACGTAGGTGCAGCGTATAAAGGCTACACCGCTGATGTTACCCGAACGATACCCGCCAACGGTAAGTTTACGAAAGAACAGAAAGAGATTTACGAACTGGTTTATAGAGCGCAGGAAGCCGGGTTTGCAGCCTGTAAAGTGGGTAACGATTTTCAGGCACCAGGCAGAGCTGCCCAGGAAGTGATCGCCGACGGTTTGCTAAAGCTGGGTATCATCAAAGATAAGTCTGAAGTACGCAGGTATTTTCCGCATGGCACCTCGCATTACCTGGGTTTGGATGTGCATGATGCCGGCACTTATGGGGTGTTTAAGCCAAACACTGTGATCACGGTGGAGCCTGGTATTTACATACCCGAGGGAAGCCCCTGCGACAAAAAATGGTGGAACATAGGGGTGCGCATCGAAGACGACATCCTGATCACGGAAAAGGGTTGGGAAAACCTCTCGAAGCTTGCGCCGCGCACTGTTGCCGACATAGAAAAGACCATGGCACAGCCAAGCGCACTCGACGATTTTATACTTCCTGCGCTGCGCTAATGGCACTTTGTCACCGTTTTATGTAATGTTTGTAAAGCATCCGGCTTAAATTTCACAATAAATATTATACTTTGTTTGTAATTAGAGATTTAAGCGTCTATATTTGCAGTCCTAAATAAAAAATTACAATAGAGAGATGGCTAAAAAAGCAAAAGGTAATAGAATCCAGGTTATCATGGAGTGCACAGAGCATAAAGCGACTGGCATGCCTGGAACTTCAAGGTACATCACTACCAAAAACAGAAAGAATACTCCTGAGCGTCTTGAGCTTAAGAAGTATAACCCAGTATTGAAGAAAGTAACTGTACATAAAGAAATTAAATAACCATGGCTAAGAAGGTAGTTGCAACCCTAAAGACCGCTACAGGTAAAGATTGGGCGAAAGTAATCAAAGCTGTGAAGTCTCCAAAAACTGGTGCTTACAGCTTTAAAGAGGAGATGGTACCTGTTGACAAGGTGCAGGAGTTCCTTGCAAAGAAGTAATAAGCCGACTCTATTTTACATAGATAGACAACATCAAAAAGTCCCACTATTGGGACTTTTTTAGTATATTACCGTATCACCGAACGTCTTCATCCTTACAAAAACATCGGTATGGGCATTTTTGACTTTTTCAGCAAAGAGAAGAAAAAAGAGTCGCTCGACAAAGGGCTTGAGAAAACCAAAACCAGCTTTTTCGGGCAGCTAAGCAAGGCTGTCGTGGGTAAATCTACAGTAGACGTAGAAGTACTCGACGAACTGGAGGAAATTCTGGTGCATGCCGATGTGGGGGTAGATACGACGGTAAAGATCATCGACCGCATTGAGAAGCGCGTTGCCCGCGACAAGTATGTGGGCACCGACGAGCTGGACAAGATCCTGCGTGAGGAAATTGCCGCTTTGCTGGAAGAGAACCGTGCTGGAGACGGAGCCAACTTCGAGCTGCCTGCAGGTGTTAAGCCATACGTGATCATGGTGGTAGGCGTGAACGGTGTGGGTAAAACCACAACCATTGGTAAACTGGCCGCGCAATTCCATAAGGCTGGCAAAAAAGTAGTGCTTGGCGCTGCCGATACCTTCCGTGCCGCTGCCGTTGACCAGCTGATCATCTGGGGTGAGCGTGTGGGTGTGCCGGTAATATCGCACGGCATGAACACAGACCCTGCCTCTGTAGCCTACGATGCCGTGAAGAAAGGCGTGGAGATTGGCGCAGACGTTGTGATCATCGACACAGCCGGACGCTTGCATAACAAAGTAGGCCTGATGAACGAGCTTTCGAAGATCAAGCGTGTGATGCAGAAGGTAACGGAAGATACGCCGCATGAGGTGCTGCTTGTACTGGATGGCAGTACAGGCCAGAACGCTCTGTTGCAGGCCCGTGAGTTTACCAAAGCCACCGATGTTACAGCGCTTGCCATTACCAAACTGGACGGTACAGCCAAAGGCGGTGTGGTGATTGGTATTTCCGACGAGTTTAAGATTCCGGTGAAATATATCGGAGTTGGCGAGAAAATTGAGGACTTACAACTGTTCGACAAGCACGAATTTGTAGAGTCTTTCTTTTCACGCAGATAAAGTATAAAAGTCATGGAAAAGCTTCTGTTGTTGCCGTTGGCACTGCTGTTAATGCAATGCAACGGTTCTAAGTCTTCGCAGTCTGCTAACCCACAGGAGCAGGCCGAACCGGCAAACACACACCAGAAGCAAGCCCCTGTAGCCAGCGCATCGCAGGCACAGGATCAGCAAGCTCCCATAGAACAAGGTATAGCGGGTAAAGTGCTGTGGGTGGCGGGTAACCAAATGCCATCCCCGGATGTGCCGCCAAGCAAAGGCAGAGGCATTCAACGCACGTTGTACATCTACGAGCTTACCAACAGCAGCCAGGCCAAAACCACAGAAGGTGTTTTTCACACCAACATTCAAACTAATTTAGTGACTCAGGTTGTTACAGATGCTAACGGCAATTTTGCAGTTAGCCTGAAACCCGGCAAGTATAGCCTTTTCTCGAAAGAAGAGAAGGGGATGTTTGCCAACCTCTTTGATGGGCAAATGAACATCAACCCAGTGGAGGTAAAGCAGGGGCAGGTAACAAATGTTGAGTTTCAGATAAATTATCAAGCAAGTTATTAATACTCCTTAATCAATATCACTCCTTCTCAATTTTAAGCTTTATACTTCGCCAAGAGTTTTACATAGCACTCGTTTTGTGCATTTGTGTAGAGAAACAACCGAGAAAAGTGCTTCTTTAAATTTTAAGTAAAAGTATAAAGTGATGTACTTTTGCTTCGCTTTACTTAAGGAATTTAATGCTGGTCAGCATATTGTTTAAAGCCTTCTCTGCTGCCTCTCTCTTGCCCTTGCTATATTCTAAAGTTCCTACCAGAATGCTGTCTCCGGTTTTGTTATAACTCCTGATCAAGAAGTAGCCCTTGTCTTTTCCAGCATATTCATAATTGGTTATAACCACAGCGTGGTTCTGAAAGCGCTTAATATAAGTATTGTAAACCTGGGGTAGGGCAAGGCTAAAAAGATCATCCATTTCCCTTTTCTGCTGCTCCAAAAAGTTGGGGCTTGGCGCGGTAGCGGTAGAAGCAGCGTTTAGTTGAATAAGCAAATTTTTCCCCTTGTAAGACTCACCTTTAGAATTTTCATAAACGATAGGAGAAGACTTGCCTTCACTTGGTTTGAGGGCATATAGCTTCTCTTCTGTTAGCTTTTCTACATTTTTAGGTAGCGTTATAGAAACAACATTGTGTATTGTAGTCTGCTGCTGTCCGAAACTATTGAGAAAGATCAAGAAGCTAAATAAGGTGAGTAAGGCTGTTTTCATATTGTTAATTTAATACATAAATACTGAAAAAGTATAAAGTAATCAATTGCATTGCACCAATTTCTTTCAGAGTTCGAAGAGTAAAAGAAATAAGTAAGCCGCTAAGGGGTTAATGTTGCTGCCCAAGTATAAGAATCAATTGCTTAGCTACCTGCCCTTTATTACACAAACATATTGTACCTTTGCAAACTGGTTATCAAAACGAACCATTACAGTCTGGTAAGGGTTTTTATCGGTTGTAGCGTATTTCATAAATATAGATTAAGTGAAAGTAAGATCTTTAAAGAAGGATAAGGTAAACGTAATCACCCTGGGTTGCTCTAAAAACCTGGTGGATTCGGAAGTACTGATGGGGCAGCTGCGTGCCAATGAGTTTGATGTGGCGCACGAGTCTGACAAAGACGATTCTAACATCATTATCGTGAACACCTGTGGTTTTATAGATAATGCCAAGCAGGAGTCTATCGATACCATACTTCGCTATGCGGATGCAAAAGAAGCCGGGCAGATAGATAAGCTGTATGTAACAGGTTGCCTTTCGCAGCGCTACAAAGATTCTTTAGAGGCTGAAATACCGCAGGTGGATGCTTATTTCGGTACGCTGGAATTACCGCAGTTGCTTAAAAAACTGGAGGCTGACTACAAGCACGAGTTGATCGGTGAGCGTTTACTGACCACACCTTCGCACTTCGCATACTTTAAAATTGCCGAGGGTTGTAACCGCCCTTGCTCGTTCTGTGCTATACCTTTAATGCGCGGCAAACACGTTGACCGCCCAATAGAGGACCTTGTAAAAGAGGCGAAGCGCTTGGCAAGTATGGGTACAAAAGAACTGGTACTTATTGCCCAGGATTTAACATACTATGGCCTGCAGCATTACGGAGAGCGTAAGCTTGCAGATTTGCTGAGAAATCTTTCTGACGTGGATGGCATCGAGTGGATACGCATGCAGTATGCCTATCCGTCGCAGTTCCCGATGGATGTGTTTGACGTGATGAACGAGCGTGAGAACATCTGCAAGTACCTGGACATGCCATTGCAGCATATCTCTGATAACATGCTCAAGACAATGCGCCGTGGCATCAGCAAGCGCCGCACTATTGAGCTGGTAGATCAGATTCGTCAGCGCGTACCAGACATTGCTTTAAGAACAACGCTTATCGCAGGTCACCCGGGTGAGACAGATCAGGACTTCCAGGAGCTGTACGATTGGGTAGAGGAAACAAGATTTGACAGACTGGGTATTTTTACCTACTCTCACGAAGACAACACGCATTCTTATACTTTAGAAGATAATGTGCCGGACGAAGTGAAACAGGATCGTGCCGATGCCATTATGGAGCTGCAGCAGGGTATCTCTGTGGAGCTGAACGAAGAGAAAATCGGCAAGACATACAAAGTATTGTTTGACCGTAAAGAAAGCGGCTATTTCGTGGGCCGTACGCAGTACGACTCTCCGGAAGTAGACAACGAAGTACTGGTGCCAGCTGATAGTAACTATGTTCGCTTAGGTGACTTTGCTAACGTTAAGATAACAGATTCTTCAGATTTTGATTTGTATGGGGAAGTGGTGAGTTAACTGCCCCTGCACTTTTACCCCACCCAAGCCCTCCCCTAAAAACAGGGGAGGGTTTTTGTTTTTGGAGGAACGTAATCGTGTCTTTGGGATGTTGGTGGGCAAAGCCTTAGATATGAGGAGAGATCAATTACATAGCTTGCCCATTTTAAAACCTACACGATCAGAGTTGAGAAGCAATTTGACACCTGCTGAGGAAGAGCTTTGGAGGCTGCTTCGGAAGCAGAGGTTAGATGGCCGCAAGTTCAGGAGACAGCATAGCATCAGCAGCTACATTGTAGACTTCTACTGCGCCTCTGAAAAATTAGTGATAGAAGTAGACGGCTCTGTGCACGACACACCCGAAGCCGTTGCGAATGATTTAGTGCGGGACGAAACCTTAAAGCTTTTAGGTTACAAAGTCGTCCGCATCAGAAACAGTGAAGTATTCGAGGTACCAGAACTGGTGCTTGAAAAGATTGCCTCTACTTTTACCAAACTCTAACTTACCCCCTCCTGTTTTTAGGAGGGGGCAGGGGGAGGTCATAACACATGCCTACTCAGCACCCGATACGCCTCGTTAATATTCTCGCCTCTCCTGAACTCCTGCTTTAAGGTTGGCTCTGTCTCTCCGGTTAACCATATTTTTAACTCTGCGTCCAGGTCTGCGATGCCGGCGCTTTCTTTCGAGAACATTTTAATGCTGCTGTAAGGTATGCTGCGGTAGTCGATTTTGGAGCCGGTAATGCCTTGCTTGTTTACAAGTATGAGCCGCTTACTGGTAAACACCAGCATGTCGCGTATCAGCTTGTAGGCTTTCTCGATGCGCTCATCCTCTAAAAGTATAGGCTGAAATTCCTTTGATATTTTCTCGATAGACACCTCCGAGGCGTGTCCCATGATTCCGCTAAGTAGTCCCATAGCTAATACCTGATTTATAGATTGCTTAAAAAGTTCTTGTTCAGCTTAACGAGAAAGGTGGCTTACAAGGTTTGCATCCTGTTACCCGCTATAATGTTATTAACAGCTGTATGCAGTAGCTTAACCCGCTGAGCTTGTTTTATGTCGTGTTTACTGCGATAGCCTCTGCAAAAAACTATAACTTTACGCAGCAGCCGGAAAGTATAGATTGCTGCAACACAATTCAGGTAAAACTGTTAAAGAGGCTATACTTGGGCCGCACACGCTGATGGAAATACTAACTATGAAAGTAACGAAAATGGATTACGCCTCTACTGGCGCATTCTCAAAAACAGTGGCAGACTATCTTTGTCAGGATGAAAAGCTGCAAACGTTCTATAACCGTTTTCCTACACTAGAGGCATTTGAGGCACAGCTTAAGGAGAAAACGTTCAGTGATTCGCAACGCCAAGTCCTGCACCAGGCCCTGCAACAGCAGTATAGCTCCATCGGAACCATCAACCCAAAGGTGCAGCAAAACATAGACCTGTTACAGCAGCCAAACACCTTTACAATAACTACAGGCCACCAGCTTAACATCTTTACCGGCCCGTTATACTTTATCTACAAAATAGTAACAGCCATAAACACTTGCAGGCAGCTGCAGCAGCAATACCCGGACTATAACTTTGTGCCGGTATATTGGATGGCTTCCGAAGATCACGATTTCGCGGAGATCAACCACTTCAACCTTTTTGGCAAGGGCTATAAATGGGAAACGGACCAGACCGGTGCTGTGGGACGCTTCTTAACGGAGGGACTTAACAAGTTGATGGAAGAGCTGCCAGAGGCTTACCCTTTATTTGAGGAAGCTTACCGCAACAGTAAAACTCTAGCTGATGCCACTCGCGCCATCACACACGCCCTATTCGGGGAGTATGGCCTGGTAAGTATAGATGGCGATGACAAAGAGTTAAAAAAAGCTTTAACACCGGTTGTAAAGCGTGAACTGACTGAACAGCTCTCAAATAAGCTGGTAGAAGAAGCAAACACAGAACTGGAAAAGCTTGGGTATAAGCCACAGGTTTACTCCCGTGAGATAAACCTTTTCTACCTGACGGATAAACTGCGTGAGCGGATTGTGCTGGAAGATGGAAAGTATAACGTGCTGAACACCGACATCAGTTTTACCCAAGAAGAGATACTGCAGGAGGCAAACGAGCACCCGGAGCGCTTCAGCCCGAATGTTATACTTAGGCCGCTGTACGAAGAAATTATACTTCCGAACCTGGCCTACATCGGCGGTGGGGCAGAGGTAGCTTACTGGTTCCAGTTGAAGAAAGTGTTTGAGGCATACGCAGAAGTATTTCCGATTCTGATGCTGCGCAACTCGGCTATGTACATTACAAAAGCTAATGCCAGCCGCATGCACAAGCTGGGGCTGCAGCCGGAGCAGATGTTCCAGCCCTACATCGATCTTAAAAAGCACCTTTCAAGTCAGATACATGAGGAGGAATTAAACCTGGAAGCGCAGCGTAAGGTAGTGGCCGCTGCCTTTGCCGAGGTAGAAGAGTTGGCCAAAAGTATAGACCCGACGCTGGCAAGGGCCACTGCCGCTGAGGAACAGAAAGCCCAGAATGCCCTGCACATGCTTGAGAAGAAAATAGCCAAGGCGCGGGACGCGAAGCACGAGCAAACCTTTAAGCAACTGGAGAACCTGAAAGAGAAGCTCTTCCCGAACGGCTCGCTGCAGGAACGCCACGATAACCTGCTTACCTACCAGACCAACAACCCGGACTTTATACCTGCACTGGTGGATGCTTTTGATCCACTGGAGTTTAAGTTTACCATACTGGAGGAGGAATAATGCGCAAAGCGGAACTGCGTAAACAAATGCTGCAAAAGCGCCGTGCCTTGTCTACTGGTGAGATGCAGCGTTTAAGCGAAAGTATAGCCAACCGGTTCTTTACCCACTTCGATCTGCAGCCGGGGCAAACAGTGCATGTTTTTCTTCCGATCATCAAGAACAACGAGGTAGATACCTGGCCCATTATTGAGCGGCTGCGGCAGGAACACCCCGAGGTGCGTGTGGCCGTACCCGTAACCGATATCGAACAGAACATACTTACCCACCACCACTTAACCGAAGAGGCTGTTCTGGTTGAGAATACCTGGGGGATTCCAGAGCCTCAGAATGCCCACATCATACATGCCCACGAGGTAGATATAGTGCTGATTCCATTGCTGGCTTTTGACCTGGCAGGGCACAGGGTAGGCTACGGCAAAGGCTTCTACGATCGTTTCCTGGCTGATTGCCGTCCCGATGTACTGAAAGTGGGCCTCTCGGTGGAACCACCAGTGGAAAGTATAGCAGATCCTAATCCGTTTGATGTGCCCCTGGATGCGGTGGTAATGCCGGATGGGGTATGGCAGGCTGCTGCCAACTAATTTACTTTTCTTTCTGTGCCTCTTCCTGGCCTTCCTGTACCGTTTCAGCCGCTTCTTTCTCAGTGTCTGCGTCTGCCTTTGGTTCCTGCTGCTTATACTGGTTCTCAGGTGAGAAACGCAGCTTAATGTAAATAGGAAAGTGGTCGGAACCGATATCTGGCAATCTTTTTATACTTACCAGTGCAAAATGTTTGCTATGGAAAACGTGGTCGAGGGGCCAGCGCATTAAAGGGTAATTAGCATTAAATGTATTGTAAAATCCCCTTCCAAGGCGTGGGTCCAGTAAGCCGCTTACCTCCTGGAAAAGCTCCGTTGTATGCGACCAGGCCACATCGTTAAAATCGCCGGCTACCACCACCGGGTAGTTAGCCTTTTTCGCTTCGCGGCCTATCATCACGATCTCAGCGTCACGCTTTTCAGAGGTTGGGTCTTCGGTGGGTACGGGTGGTTTGGGGTGTACGGCGTGTAGCTGCACCCAGGTGCCACTCCGCAGTTTCACAAAAGTCTTGATAGATGGGATGTCCTCATCCAGCAGATAGCTTACTTTTTCCTGGCGCAAGGGCAACTTGCTGTATAAATGCATGCCATAGGTGTTCTTCAGCGGAATCTCGACACGGTACGGATAATTTTGGATAACAGGCTGCATGGCGTCTTGCCATACTTTATCGCTTTCCAGCATCAGCAGGATGTCTGGGTTCTGTTGCCTGACCTGCTGCATTAGCCTGTCATGTTCCGTATTATCCATCAGCACGTTGGAGATCAGTAGGCTAATGTCTGCATCTGGGCCGGCTTGTTCCGCTTGCTTTACCTGCTCAGGTGCCAGTAAAGTATAGGGGTAAATATTTATGGCCTGGTAAACTATGCCAATGGCTAAGGCTGCTATAAATAGTTTGTCGCGTTTGCGGTTTTTTGTGCCTAGCCACAGGTAAAGGATAAGGCAAAGTATGGCAAGGCCGAACAGCTGAAGTCTGGGGTAGTCGAATACGCGCACATACCATTCCTCATTTGGAAGTATGGGCAGAAAGGTGGCAAGTACGGCAAAGCTGCCAAGTGCCTGTATAAGTACGATCGCTACGTTTTTCATGGTGCTGTTGTAGCGGCTGGTTTAAGTAAGGGTGTTAGGTGTGCAGTACGGAGAATACAGGCAGAAGTTGAATAAGTGCCTTCAGGGGGCTAGGCAAAGCGGCTTAAAAACAAAAGGTCCGGCGCTTGCAAGCTGCGCCGGACCTTTTGTTTTATATAATCGTTATTTCTTATTTCTTTTTTGTGCCGATTTTCTTCAACTGCTCTACCGGGCCAAACTGCTTCTGCTCGATGGTCTTGCCTCTCAGGTAAATCTTTCTTAGCTGCACCTCAACAGGGGCCATGGTCTTTGTCATTTCAGAAGAAACAACTTTGATGTAAAATTCTCTGGCTTCTGTAGCAGCGCCACGCTCAAAAGTATGGGTTTGCTGATTCTTGTTAACAGGCATGCCCGGAATAACATGGTAGTTAGTGCAGACTACCTCATACTTCGATAAAAAGGGTTTGATAAAGCTTTTAAATAACTTCTTCATTATAAATTATTTGTGAACAAGGGTTAAAGAACTCGCAATGTAACTTTTTAATTTTATAAAAGCAGGTGCCCTACTAAATTATTACAAAACTTTAACATGCCAATAAAATCAGGCAAAATGGTTGTTAAAGTATAAGCCTGGCCTGTCTTTGCTTATTAAATTATTGCAATAAGCGTTCTTCCGTGGTTTAGGTTCAGTTTTAAACTAAAAAAAGAGCAGTACGGAAAGGTTGATTAAGATACCTGCTTAACCCCGCGCGTCATTTCGCGCTTGCCCGGAGGACCAGGCAATGCCTCTACTGTAAAGCCGGCGGCTTTCAGGCTGCGTTTAAAAGACCCTTTAGCACAATACGTTACCAACACGCCACCAGGGCGTATAGCGTCGTACAGCTTCACAAACATCTCCTCAGACCACAACTCCGGCTGCTTTTCCGGGGCAAATGCATCGAAGTATACTAGGTCGTAGTATGCCTGAGGGGCCACAAACTCTTCCAGGGTTTCGTGCATTTTCTGCAGCGAAAAGTATGGGATCAGGTCGGTTGGTTTGTTCCAGGGCGCGGCATGCATCTTCAGGAATACGTCGTGCAACTCCGGGTTAAGTATGATCTTGTCGAACTGCAACTGCGCTACCACCTCCTGGCTAAGCGGAAACTTCTCCAGGGTGTCGTACTGTATAAACGCTTTCTGGGCCAGGGCAAAAGGATATGTAAGGATAGCGTTAAGGCCGGTGCCAAAGCCTACTTCCAGAATTTTTATGTCTTTTTTGGAGGATAGGGCATGTTCCAGACCGTGTTTTATGAAAACATGCTGCGACTCCTGCAGCGCGCCATGTACCGAATGGTAGTGCTCGTTAAGCTCGGGTACATACAGCGTGTTAGAACCGTCTTTGGTTTGCCTTATTTCGAGATGCATGTTTTTTGTGTTACTTTACAAAGGTAAGCAAACCTGCTTACAGGCTGCAAGCCTATGGTAATAATACAGGCGCTTTAAATCAAACTACAAAAAAAACAAAGATTTCGGGAGTTTGCGCCTTTATGCAAGTATAAAAAAATAAACCGCTACAAATAAGCAGCAATGGCAAGAGTTAAAGTACAAATACCAACCCATACGCATTTCTCCACCAATATTCCTGTACGCGTTACAGACCTGAACTACGGCAACCACCTGGGCAACGACGCATTGCTCTCTATTCTGCATGAGGCGCGCATGCAACTGCTGAACCACTTTGGCTGGAGTGAGCTTAGCATTGGCGGGGCAAGTATGATCATGGCCGATGTGGCTATAGAGTATAAAGGGGAGGGCTTTTACGGAGATGTGCTAAGCATAAAGTTGGCTTTCGACGACATCAACAAGTATGGCTTTGATATAACCTACCATGTAGTTAACCAGGATGGCAAAGAAGTGGCCCGCGCCAAAACCGGAATGCTGTGCTTTGATTACCAGAACCGTAAGTTAATGGCCCTGCCAGCGGAAGTAAAGGCAAAAATTGAAACTAAAGCCTGAAGTTTTTTGTAATTTTGCCGTATGAATTTGATTGCAGACATAAAGATTATCAACAAGAAAGACATCCGTAAGCTTAGCCTGGATGATTTGAAGGCTTGGTTGGTGGAGCAGGGAGAGAAGCCATTTCGTGCAAAGCAGGTGTATGAGTGGTTGTGGAAGCATTCTGCCCGGTCTTTCTCGGAGATGAACAACGTGAGCCTGGCACTGCGCGAAAAGCTGGAGCAGCACTTCGACATTAATTCCGTTGAGGTTGCTACGGAACAGATAAGCAACGATGGCACTATTAAATCTGCATTCAAACTTTACGATGGCAACATCGTGGAGGGCGTAATGATACCGCACAACGAGCGTAAAACTGCCTGTGTAAGTAGCCAGGTGGGGTGCTCGCTTACCTGCAAGTTCTGCGCCACTGGCTACATGGACCGCCTGCGCAACCTTGATGCTGCCGAGATCTATGACCAGGTGGTGCGCATAAACGAGCAGAGTATGCGCCAGTACGGTGAGCCATTAACCAACATTGTGTACATGGGTATGGGCGAGCCGATGCTGAACTATGCCAACGTAATGAAGAGCATTGAGCGCATTACGGCACACGATGGTCTGGGTATGGCTGCACGCCGCATTACGGTTAGTACCGCCGGTATTGCCAAGATGATTAAGAAAATGGCCGACGATGGCGTAAAGGCTAACCTGGCCCTATCGCTGCATGCTGCCAACGACGTGAAGCGTAACGAGATCATGCCGATCAATGAAACCAACTCGTTGGAGGCCCTGACAGATGCGCTGAAGTACTACCACCAGGTTACAGGCCGCAAAGTAACTTACGAGTACATCGTTTTCCAGAATTTCAATGATACCCTGCAGGATGCGGAAGAGCTGCTGCGCTTCTCCAAAATCATACCTTGCAAGATCAACCTGATAGAGTATAACCCAATCGAAAAAGCCGATTACCAGAACACCGACGAGGAACGCTGGCAGGAGTTTATCTATTACCTGGCCGACAGAGGTGTGCAGGTGAATGTGCGTCGCAGCCGTGGCAAAGATATTGATGCTGCCTGTGGGCAGTTGGCTGTGAAGGAAAAATAAGCTTGATTAACATATCACGGCTTTGTGACAAAAGACCATTTGACAAAGGACAAAAGAGAATACTCTAAGGCCTTTTCAAATGGTCTTTTAGTTGATAGCCTAAAGGCTTATCCCGGATACATCTTGCAGATAACCAACAACGAATAACGAAACTAACTGCCCTATAGCTGAAAAGACGCAAAATATTGCGTCTCTACAATTCCAACAACGAATAACCAGTAACGAATAACGATACTAACTGCCTTGTAGCCAGCAAGACGCAAAATATTGCGTCTCTACAATTCTAACAACCAATAACGAAATCCCGATTCTACAAATCGAACAACGAATAACCAGCAACGAATAACGAAATTTACCCTTTATACCTACCCTCTGCAGGTGGCCTGCCGCTCTGCGTATCTGCGGGGTCTTTGGTAACTTCGCGCTCTTCCACAAACACGGCGTGTTCTTTTGGCCTGATGCGCTGGCCATACTTTCTGGCGTATTGCTGGGTAAACTCGGCGCCATAGAACACGATCATCGAAGAATAATAGATCCAGACAAGCAACACGATGATAGAGCCTGCAGCCCCATAAGCGGAACCCGGGTCTGATGTTGAGATGTAGAACCCGATCAGAAACTTACCGATCACGAATAATAACGACGTAATAAAGGCACCGATCAAAGTGTCTCTCCATCTGATGTAGGCATCCGGCAGGTATTTAAATATCAGCCCGAAAAGCAAGGTTATGATGCCAACGGAAACAACAAAGTCTACCAGCTGGATAAGGGTTACACTTATACTTGGCATTATCTCGGAGAGGTAATCGCTGAGCACGGATATGGCCGCACTGATAACCAGCGAGATAAGCATGAGCAAGGCGATGCTTAGAATAATGCCGAACGACGAAGCCCTAACCTTGGCCATGTGCATTAACCCGCTGCTGGGCTTAACTTTAAGGTTCCAGATGCTGTTAAGCGACTCCTGCAAGGTGGAGAAAAAAGTGGTGGCCGCAAATATAGTAGTGCCTATACCTACCCAAAGCGCCAACCCAGTGGACTCGGCCATGGAGGCGTTCTTGATTATGGTTTCTATACTGTCGGCTGCACCCTGGCCAACAGCTTTTCCAATCTTGTCTGACAGTTCTCCTGAGATTGCTTTTTCGCCCAGAAAGAAGCTGGCTATTTTAATAACTATGATCAGGATGGGAGGAATTGAGAATATGGCGTTGAATGCCAGGGCTGCCGCCATCCTGAGCGAGTTGGCTTCGATGAAGCCGCTTGCAGAAGTCTTTAATAAACTGAAGATTCCTTTTAGAGTATAATTAGCCATAGGCCTCCACTGTTTTTAGATACAGTTCTTGATACGGCACCATATTATGTATGGTTAGAATGCCCAAATATCTGGCTAACTTTATTTTATTATATAAAGGAGCTATGTATCTTACCCAACTATCAATTTATATCAGCCATGGGCAGATACATATCTTTAAAAATAGTGCTGTTGAGCTTTCTGATGATTGCGCCAGCTATTGGGATGCAGGCACAAACAACCGATGCAAAAGCCATAAGTATAGCCGAAAAGGTAATGAAGAGTATGGGCGGCGAAAAGGCCTGGAACAAAACCCGCTACCTTGCCTGGACCTTTAACAACCAGTACCAGGTGTGGGACAAGCATCAGAACCGCTTCAGGTGGGAGCGGGATAGCCTGGTGGCTATTATCGATACTCAAACCAAAGACGGCAAAGTATACGTGGCAGGGCAGGAGTTGCAGAACCCCGAGGAAAAGCAAAAGCTACTGGACCGTGCCTATGCCCTCTGGATAAACAACTCTTACTGGCTGGTGATGCCGTTTAAGCTGAAGGATGATGGGGTTACCCTGAAGTATATCTGGGAAGGAACCACTATGGCCGGGGAAGAAGCTGATATTTTAGAGATGACTTTTGAGAGCGTTGGCCTAACGCCTCAGAACAAGTATAGGCTTTGGGTAAGCAAGAAAGATGACTTGGTTACGCAATGGGCTTTCTACCGCAACCACACCGATGATCAGCCAACATTTACCCGCCGCTGGAACGACTACCAGAAGTATGGCCGTATTAGGCTGGCAAGTGATCGCAGCAATCCGCAAAGCGACTTTAAACTCACTAACATTGCCGCCCCCAAAGATGTACCGGATAAAGTATTCAATAGCCCAACGCCGATAGAGAAGTTCTAGAGACATAAGATGTCAGACACAAGACATAAGATATCTATAAATGATAAAAAGATGTTACTAATTATGCACGGCTGCCAAAAGTAATAGGAGCTCGTTTATATAAAAAGCAGTAGTCTTTTGTCTTACATCTTGTGTCTTTAGTCAATTATTTCTACAGCTTATCCACTGTGGCTGTAAGTGTGCCTTTGGCGTTTACTACGGCTTTTATGCCGTCTTGTGTCAGGTAAATGTTGTCTGGGGTAATGTGCTTTATACTTCCGCGCAGCAGCAGCGACTCATGCACACGGCCTTGCTTGTCCAGGGTGCTTTGCAGCATCTTTTTGGCATCGTCCAGCTGGCTTTGTACCGGTATGTTCACCTGCGCCTGAATGATCTCTATGAACTTGTTTTTACCCAGCCAGCTTGCCGTTTTTAGCAGCTTGTCTTTGGTGTCCAGGTCGTAATCGATGTCGCGTACCTTGATGGAGGCTGTTTGGGCATCGTAGTATGGCGTGCCGCGCAGGTATACTTTACCTACAATTTTCTTCGTGAAGATGCCTGCCTTGGTTTTACCGTTTACGTCCAGCATCAGTACAAGCTGCTCACCTCCGGGCATTACAGCAACATCGTTTACAGTGATCTGGCTTTTGCCGCCATCAAATTTATACGTTTGCTTTGCCACCTGTGCCTGTGCCATCTTGCTGGCATGGGCATAAGGTATAGTAGTGGTCAGGCCAATCTGGATATCATCTGCCAAACGGCTGTCTACGATAAGCTTTGGTAATGTCTTGTTTACCTGCGTCTGCGGCTTTCCGTCGGTAGTTACTGAGATGTAAGACGTAATGCCCAGGCGTGTGTTTAAGGTACCATTGTGTGCAGTAAGCGGAGCCATTCTCACTTCTTTCGGCACCACGGTTAGCCAGGCGTTCATGGCATCGTCCAACTTAACAGGCTCCTGCACCATCTGCCATGCCTCCGCAACATACTTCTTCATGTCCAGGCGGCTCTGCAGTTCTTTGTCCAGCTGCTTCGAAAGGTTTGCCATCTGGCCGCGCAGGGCTGGCTCTACAAAACGGGCCAGGCCAATCTTAAGCGGACCCAGTTCCAGTACAGGCTTGGTGTTGCCCCACTCAAAGTCGCCGCTGGTGATGGTTTGTATCTTGTAGTCTTCTGTTAAACCGATCTTGCTCTCGGTCTTGATGATCATATCAAAAGTAGTATCCTCTGTCTTGTCGATGGCAGGGCAAAGCTTGCAGGGGTCCCACTTCCAGCGGCCCTTGGCATAGATGCGCAGCGGCACGCTAAAGTATACTTTATCCTTCTCGGCCCTGATGCTCATGCGGCCACTCTTCGATACAGTTACAGCCACGTTGTCATCGTCCAGGTTGGTGTCTTTGTACAGCACCCCCTTTATCTCATCGTTCAGTTTCTCTTCCATAGCGGCAATAGATATGGAAACCGGAACTGTGATAGAAGAGAGTTGTGGTTTGTAGGCCGGAATAGCCATGGACTTTGCCTCAGGAGCAGCAGTATTTAACTTGTCTGTGCTCGAGCAGCTTGTCAGGGTAATGTTCATGGCTGTAGCCAGCAACAGCGGGTAGATAAAAGTAGTAGATTTTTTCACGGATCTTGCCTGTTTTTTAAAAGCGGCGCAAGTTAGTACGGGAATTTGATTTGCGCTATACTTTGTACTGTCAGTGCTGCAAGATTTCCTGAGTTATAACTACTTAAGCTTTTGCAGCATGTGTTCAATTTCCTCTTCCGTTGACAACAAACCACACTCCATAATGGTGCCACGCTGGTAAATGGCGAAGAAAGGGGTGCCCGTTAACCTTACCTTCTGGCTGGACACAGGATTTTGGCTGGCATGCATGCGTACAAACGTTATGGCACTATAGGTAGGGTTAGTCGCGAATTTCTCAAACGTAGGGGCCAGGCTTTGGCAAATGGGGCAGGTCTCATCCACAAACTTTACGATCACTTTATCTTTCTCAAAAATCAGTTGCCTTAGCTGGTTGTCGTCAGACTCTAGAATTCTCATATACATTTACTGTTACTGAACTCTATGTACGTACAAGGAGCTATAGTGGCTGGCCTGAATTTGCGATACTGCTACCTTACTGCATGTTATTAAAAAAGCGAAGGCGACATCTAAATGCCGCCTTCGCTTTTTTATACTTTATAAATAGCCTTACTGCCCTACAGCTTGTTCTTCCTTCATCTTCTTCAGGTTCAGGAGCATGTCGGCTGTCATGGCATCCAGGTCGAAGGCAGGTTTCCAACCCCAGTCCTGCTGCGCGGCGCTGTCGTCGATACTTTGCGGCCACGAGTCTGCGATCTGCTGGCGTGAGTCTGGTTTGTAAGTGATCTCAAACTCAGGTATGTGTTTCTGGATAGAGGCAGCGATCTCTTTCGGAGAGAAGCTCATGGCGCTCAGGTTATAAGAGCTGCGCACTTTTACCTGCTCGGCTGGTGCGTGCATCAGGTCCAGGGTAGCCTTCAGTGCATCCGGCATGTACATCATCGGCAGGTAAGTGTCCTCGCTCAGGAAGCACTCAAATTTGGCATCCTCCAGTGCTTTGTGGTAGATGTCCACGGCGTAGTCTGTGGTGCCGCCACCTGGTAGTGCTTTATAACCGATAAGGCCAGGGTAACGCAGGCTGCGCACATCCAGGCCATACTTCTCGAAATAATATTCGCACCAACGCTCACCGGCCTGCTTGCTGATACCATATACCGTGTTAGGGTCCATGATGGTATGCTGCGGCGTGTTCTGGCGCGGTGTGTTAGGGCCAAATACGGCAATAGAGCTAGGCCAGTATACGCGTTCTACTTTATGCTCCAGGGCAAGGTCCAGCACGTTAAACAGGCCATCCATGTTCAGTTGCCAGGCAAATTTCGGGTTTTTCTCGCCGGTGGCCGAAAGTACAGCCGCCAGGTGGTAGATCTGCTTGAATTTATACTTGGCTGCCAACTCACCCATCCCTTTCGCGTTCAGCACGTCGATCTTCTCAAACGGACCTGAGTCACGTAGGTCTTCCTGCTTTGGTGCCGCAATATCTGCCGCCACTACATTTGCCCCTCCATACATATTACGCAGCTCCAGGGTAAGCTCAGAGCCAAGTTGCCCGCAGGCACCAATCACCAATACTGTGTCAGTTGTATTTGCCATAATAAACTTAAATTCCTTGCACAAAGTAACCTAATTCGGGGCAATAGTTAAAATATAAGCTTCAAGAATGGCGGATACTTACTTAAAAGTATAGCTAAAAGTAACTTATGTACAAAAAAGGAGGGGCCAGCTGTTGCCGGCACCTCCGTCTACTCACTAATCTAAACTAACCTGTTACTAACCTTGCACAAAGGTATGGCGGCTTTCCGGAGGCTGAAACAGGTTTGGGGAGATTTAATAAAGAGTTAATAAAAGGTTAAAGTATAAATAATGCCCGGCTGTTTCGGGAGTCGGATTTTCTTATATTTGTTTGGTGCGGAGGTGCATTTTATACTTCTAGGGGTATTTTTAAAAAAGGAAGGCCGTAACTTTGCATTAATGGTTACAGGCCAGGCGCAGAAATGACATTTGAAGAGTACCTGATAAAAAAACGGATAAACAAGGCGGCTTTTGAAGCCGGAGATCCGGCTCGCTTTGCGGCCTGGCAGGAAATGTATGCCCAGATGCATCCAAATAGCTTCCTGATAGCCGTGAAGATGCAAATTAACAATGTTCGCCTGCGTTATCATCTGGCCGAGGAAGATGTGCCGAAGGCTGCTCCGGCCACCACTGCTCCAAAACCTGTTATCAGAAGGGCCACCGTGCCGGCCCCAGCCAAGCCAGAAAAATCCGCAGAACCTACTGTTCCACAGGAAACATCTGCTACAGAAGCAGCTGCACCAAAGCCAAGGCCAGTAGTAAAACGCCCAACCGCTTTGCCAAAGAAGGAGGAGGGCACTGAAAAACCAGCTACAGAACAAGCGCCAGCCAAGCCACGACCAGTTATCAAGCGACCTGTTATCGGTAAACCGGCAACGGCTGAAGAGCCAAAGGCAAATGTGGAAGGAGAGGTTGAAAGTAAGCAGACAAGCGAGGAAACCAAATCGGCTGCCAGACCGCGACCTGTGATCAAGCGCCCTGCGGCATTGCAAAAGCCAGAGCCGCCTGCCCAAGGTGAAGAGCCGACAGCAAAGCCTGCTGCTGAAGAAAGCAATTCGACACCTGTTGCTCCACGTCCAAGGCCGGTAATAAAAAGGCCAACCGCCCTGCAGAAGCCAACTACAGAACAAACACCTGCTACGCCTGAAGAGAAAGAAGCTGCAGCCCAAAAAGATACAGAAGCTCCAAAGGCTACTCCACGCCCTAGGCCAGTGATCAAGAGACCGGTGGCCTTGCAGAAACCTGCTGAAGAAGAGACCAAGCAGGAGAGTGCAGCGATTCCGCCAGCAGAACCACCAACGGAACCAGAGCAGAAACCGGCTACACCAAGGCCTCGGCCAATCATAAAACGGCCTGTGCCTTCTGACAAACCATCTGAGGAATCTGCTCCTCAACAGGAAGCAAAAGAAGAAGCTACTCCAGCACCGGAAGAAGAGCAAAAGCCAAAGCCACCGCGGCCACGACCTATTATCTGGAGACCTCCGCCTAAGCCAGAAGAGGGCGGCGAAGCAATAGGCGTTTAGCTGGCTATACTTATACTTACATTAAATCGAACAACGATAAACGAATAACGACAAACGAGACTATGTACGAGACTTTAAAACCAGACTTAGAGCAGCAGCTTGCCGAGATAAAAGAGGCAGGTTTGTATAAACAAGAGCGAATTATCACCACACCACAAGGCGCTGATATTGATACCACACAGCAGCACCATGTGCTTAACTTTTGCGCCAACAACTACCTGGGTCTTTCAGCACACCCGAAGGTGATCGAGGCAGCCAAAGAGGCCATCGATACGCATGGTTACGGCATGAGCTCAGTGCGTTTTATCTGCGGTACCCAGGATATCCACAAAGAACTGGAACGTAAGATATCGGAGTTCTTGGGAACAGAGGATACTATACTTTATGCCGCTGCTTTTGATGCAAACGGTGGTGTGTTCGAGCCATTGTTTGATGCTGACTCAGCCATCATTTCCGATGCATTGAACCACGCTTCTATCATTGATGGGGTTCGTTTGTGTAAAGCGCAGCGTTTCCGTTACAACCACAACGATATGGCTGACCTGGAGGCAAAACTGCAGGAAGCTGTTGCGGCAAATACCAAGCACCGCATCATCGTAACCGACGGTTCTTTCTCGATGGACGGCACCATTGCGCAGTTGGATAAGATCGTGGAGCTGGCCGAAAAGTATAAAGCTCTGATCATGATCGATGAGTGCCATAGCTCCGGCTTCCTGGGCAAAACTGGCCGTGGCACGCACGAGTACCGCAATGTAATGGGCAAGATCGATATCATTACTGGTACGCTTGGTAAAGCATTGGGTGGTGCGATGGGCGGCTTCACATCTGGCCACAAAGAGATCATCGATATGCTACGTCAGCGTTCGCGCCCATACTTGTTCTCTAACTCTCTAGCTCCTTCAATTGTAGGTGCCTCTATTGCTGTGCTCGACCTGCTGAGCTCTACTACCGAGCTGCGCGACAAACTGGAGTGGAACACAAAGTACTTCCGTGAGAAGATAACTGAGGCAGGTTTCGATATCAAGCCAGGCGACCACCCGATTGTGCCTGTAATGCTTTACGATGCACCGCTGGCTCAGGAGTTCGCTGCCCGCATGCTGGACAAAGGCATTTACGTGATCGGTTTCTACTACCCGGTAGTGCCAAAAGGCCAGGCGCGTATCCGTGTTCAGATCTCAGCTGTGCATGATAAGGAGCATCTGGATAAGTGTATTGCTGCTTTTACAGAGGTTGGTAAAGAACTGGGTGTGATTAAGTAAGAAATTATGTCAATCTTACATATTGCATTGGCCCCATTGTTATTTCTAACGCTTTATAAGCGTATTAGTAGCCTTTTACTTGCTGTTAAAGAGAAAAAACAGGATAAAGTAAAAGTTGAACTGCTATTTCTGAGCCTTGTTATAATTGTGAGTGCTTTTGTAATTTTTAACATTGAAAGTGTTGGCAATTGAAATGGCACCATATTGCATGTGTGAGGTTTTACATGAATGATTTTATATAAGACAATTTTCTAAGGATTGTGTTACTAAAGGCCACTTCCGATAAGGGAGTGGCCTTTCTTTTTTTTGTATATTGTCAAAAATCAGAACAGGCAGCATGAACAATATCAAAATAAAACCGGGGCAGTTATTACTGGGCACAGTGCTGTCGTGGCTGGTGATCTCGTTTCTGGCGTATGCAACGGCCGGCATACGAGGGGAAGCTAATATTACCTATACTTTGCTGCAGATCACGTATTACTTCTCCTTGCTACTTTCCGCAGAGGCTTACATCAGTATGCTACTGAACCCCCAGTGGACCCGTGTAAACCTGGGAACTATACTTTTGCTAGTGGCACCGGCCCTGCTATACCTGGTTTGGTTTGTGAGTGAGATTATGTTTTAAGACGGCAAATGGCTCAGGTTTTTTCTCAATATCCTTTCGTGGTTATACTTATAGTTGCCAACTACCTGGTGGTGCTACTAAGTATCTTTCATCTCATCTTTAAAACAAATTATACTTTGCCACAGCGCCTTAACTGGATGGTGCTGCTCTGGATACTGCCCATACTTGGCCCGGCGGCTTATTGGTATTTCTGGTATAAGCGGACCACGGATTAAAACCGGTGATTAAGGGGGATTTGATGGATTAATTGGATTTCTGACTTGGCCGAGTGAAGCTACATTATTATAGGGTTGGCAAAACTGGCTATCTTAATCCAAACGAAAAAGACGCAAAATATTGCGTCTTTACATAAATCCTACATTATAAGATAATCCCTCTAATCAATCTAATCCCCTTAATCTGTGGTCAAAATCACCGATCTGTTTAGGCTGGGCTAACTGTTTTCTCGTTGGCTATTG
Source organism: Pontibacter sp. GD7 (assembly GCF_058216375.1). Taxonomy (NCBI): domain Bacteria; kingdom Pseudomonadati; phylum Bacteroidota; class Cytophagia; order Cytophagales; family Hymenobacteraceae; genus Pontibacter; species Pontibacter sp. GD7. Next base: position 573,795 of record NZ_JBYZMP010000001.1, read on the forward strand.
CTGCTGCGTTGGCGCGTTGGTCCGTGTCGAACAGGAACTGGTTTAGTTTAACGCGAAGGTCGGAAGAGGATAAATTGCGGAAAACCTCGCCGTTGCGCACAAGCGCGATCTGGCCTGTTTCCTCAGATACCACCAGCACCACGCTATCCGTGATCTCGGTCAGGCCAATGGCGGCGCGGTGACGCAAACCCATAGAGGCGGGTATCTCCTGGTTCTCCGAAACCGGAAGTATACAGCGGGCAGCTTTGATTCGATTGCCCGAAATGATGACAGCGCCATCGTGCAATGGGCTGTTCTTGTTGAAGATGGAAACCAGTAAACGCTTCGAAATAACCGCGTCGATCAAGTCGCCGGACTCGGCATAGTACTTTAGCTCAGAGCTTTTGGTGAACACGATGAGTGCGCCTGTATTCTTGCCTGCCAACGACTTAGCAGCCTCAATAAAAGGGGTAAGGCTCAATTTATCGCTTTGCTCGCGGCGCCACGGGAAACTCCGGAAAAAGCGATCGTTGTTAAAGGCCGTGGTTTTGCCTATAAGCAGTAGGAAGCGCCTGATCTCGGGCTGGAAAAGTATAATAGCTGCCAGTACACCCACACCCATAAACTGCCCAAGTATAATACTGAGCAACTCCATGCCGGCAGCGCGCACCACCAGGTACAGCAGGTAAATAGAAAGCAGGCCAAGGAAGATCTTCAGCGCCACACTACCCGTCAGGAGCTTGTACAGTTGGTACAACAGCGCCGTAACGAGCAGGATGTCGATGATGTCGAGCATCTCAATCTCCAGGAACCCTATGCTGAATAATAATTTCAAAGTATTGTTTTCGAGTAAATTTGTACTGTTTGCTTTGTTTCTTTTACGTCGTGCACCCTCAAAATGTCGGCACCCTTCATCAACGCGATTGTGTTGGCGGCTATTGTGCCGGTAAGCGCATCCGCCTGATCTATGCCCAGTGCTTTATAAACCATCGACTTGCGCGACATGCCGGCAAGTATAGGCAGCCCTAAGATACGCAATTCATCCATACGGTGCAGCAATTCGAAATTGTGCTCTATGGTTTTGGCAAATCCGAAACCGGGGTCAAGTATGATATCTTTTACGCCAAGCTGGATAAGTTTTGATACTTGCACCTGGAGTTCATCTATCACCTCCAGTACAACATCCTCATACTTAGCCAACGTTGTCATGGTTTGGGGCGTTCCGCGCATGTGCATTAAGATGTAAGGCACCTGTAGTTTTGCCACGGTCTCAAACATCGTCTCGTCCAGGTTTCCGCCCGAAATATCGTTTACAATGGCAGCTCCGGCACTCACGGCAGCCTCCGCCACACGGGCCCTGAATGTATCAACAGAAAGTATAGCTTCCGGAAAAGCTGCATGTATGGCTTCAATAGCAGGCACCACGCGGTCAATCTCTTCATGTTCCGAAATATTGGCTGCACCAGGGCGGCTCGAGTATCCTCCAATATCAAGTATGTCGGCACCGTCTGTTAGCATGGCTTCGGCGCGTTTTATAGCTTCGGCGGCTGAACTAAGCCTGCTGCCGGCATAAAAAGAATCTGGAGTGAGGTTGAGAATGCCCATTACCAGCGGAGTGCTCAGAGAGAGGATTTTTCCGCGGCAGTTAAGTGTACTTTTTTTATGAAAAAGCTTATCTTTCGAATCCAATGGTGGCATTTCAGTCTATCGTTTTAAAATTAAATCTAAAAAGTTGATTAGCCAAACACTGCAAGAATATAATAGCGTTGTAAACCGCTGCAAAGACACGTTTGTAAAGAAAACAAAAGATTACGGCACCGCCTGGCGCGTGCTGCGCTTACCATCTATCACCGATCAGATCTTTATCAAAGCCCAGCGCATCCGCTCTATTCAGGAGAAAGGGAAACAAATGGTGGAAGATGATATTAACGGGGAGTTTGTAGGCATTATCAACTACTGCGTGATAGCCCTGATGCAGCTGAACCTGCCAGTCGATGCGCCTTTGAGTCTGTCGGCAGAGGAGGTGGAGCGGGAGTATACGCATCATATTGAGGAAAACATTAAGCTGCTGAACGCCAAAAACCACGACTACGGCGAGGCCTGGCGCGATATGCGTGTAAGCTCCATCACAGATATTATACTTATGAAGCTATACCGCACTAAGCAGATAGAGGACAACGAGGGGCAGACGCTGATCTCGGAAGGGGTAGAGGCCAACTACCGCGACATGATCAATTACGCAGTTTTCGCGCTAATCAAGTCTGGGTTTGCGGAGTAACCTCCCCCTGCCCCCTCCTAAAAACAGGAGGGGGTAGTATATTCATTCCCCTCTTGAGAGGGGTTAGGGGTGTGTTAATTGTTCCCAAATTCCCCTCCTTGGACAATCGAGAACGAGAGTTCGAAGATTGCGAGCAAAGCTCTGAGGGGTGAGGGGTGGTTGGACCCGGCAAAGTATAAACTCTTTAACTTTCTAACGCTCTAACTTTCTAACTCAACATGAAATACATTAGCAAGTTTTGCTGGCTCTTTGTGGGCGTACTGTTCATCTTCTCAGGCCTGATCAAGATAAACGACCCGGTTGGCACGGCCATTAAACTGGAAGAGTACTTCGAGGTATTCTCTACCGACATCGCGCCATTCTTCAAAGCATTTGAGCCATACTCGCTGTTCCTGTCTATCTTTTTAAGTGCGGCAGAAATTGTATTAGGCGTGGCTTTGCTGGTGCGCTGGAAGCTAAAGAGCGTTTTGATTGCGCTGCTGGCCATGATCGTGTTCTTCACCTTCCTGACGTTTTACTCGGCATACTTTAATAAAGTGACCGACTGTGGCTGTTTTGGCGATGCCATTAAACTAACACCTTGGGAGTCGTTTACCAAAGATGTGATTTTGCTGGTGATGATCGTGATCCTGCTGATGACACAGCGCTATCTGCCTCCTTTTATCAACCAAAAAGTGGGAGCGGTGGTAACTGCGCTTATAGCCATACTTTCGGTGGGCATTGGCTGGTATGCCTACGAGCACCTGCCTTACATCGACTTCCGTGCTTACAAAGTGGGCAACAACATACCAACCATGATGAAGCCCACAGCCCCGCTGCGTTACAAGTACATTATGGTGAAAAATGGGGAGGAGCAGGAGTTTGAGGAGTACCCAACCGACCAAAGCTATACTTTTAAAGAGATGGTGGCCATTAACCCGGAGGATGGCCCAAAGATAACAGACTTTAACGTTTGGAACGACCAGGGCGACTTTACACAGGAGGTTTTAACCGGAAACAAGCTGATCATACTTGTGCAGAACACGGCCAAAGCCGATCGTGAGTCATTTAAGGAGATAAACAAACTGGTACAGGCCGCAGAGCAGCAGGGCATAACGCCGATGGTAGTAACCAGCAGCAGCGGCCAACTATTTGAAGAGTTCAGGCATGAAGTGAACCTGGCTGTGCCATACTACTTTGGCGACGGCACCCTGATCAAGACCATTATGCGCTCTAACCCGGGTATACTGCTGCTGCAAGATGGCACTGTTAAAGGCAAATGGCATTACAACGACACGCCAAGTATAGAGGAGGTGAAGGGTTTGCTTTAAAGGCGTTAATCGTTGTTCGTTGATCGTTGTTCGGAAGAATAAGGTTAATGGAATGGCGAATACGGTTTAGCAAATCTTCAAATAACGAGCAACGAATAACGAACAACCAAAATGAAGCTACTAGGATTTATACTTCGCCGCCTGGGGCACGGGCTTTTGATCATGCTGGGAGTATTGGTGGCGATATTCTTCCTGTTTAATGTGTTACCCGGCGATCCGGTGGCTTTGCTGGCTGGCCAGCGCTCCGACCTGAGCACACGTGAGGCCATTACCAAAGAACTGGGTCTAGATAAACCGCTGCCTATACAGCTGGCCTACTACTTGAACGATGTGTCGCCGGTGTCGGTGCATGAGGATACGGAGGCTAACCAGGCAAAGTATGAGTACACCAAACTGATTGATTTGGGTGATGATGCGCTGGTTTGGAAAACGCCTTACTTGCGCCGTTCTTTTCAGAGCAATAAAAACGTGACCGATATCCTGATGGATCACTTTACCGGTACCTTATGGCTGGCCGCTGCTGCCATGCTTATTGCCACGGTGTTCGGTATACTTTTCGGGGTGTTTGCCTCTCTAAAACCACACAGCGTGCTCGACCATACGTTAATTACCACATCGGTGCTGGGTATCTCGGTACCATCCTTTGTAGCTGCCATCCTTATAGCTATTACCTTCGGCTTTTACTGGTCCGACTGGACAGGCCTTAGCCTGACCGGGCAGCTATACGAGATAGACCCCTTCGAGGGAAAGCAACTAATGCTTCGTAACCTGCTATTGCCTGCCATTGCCCTGGGTATTCGTCCGTTGGCTATTGTAGTGCAGCTTACGCGCAGCTCCATGCTCGATGTCATGTCGCAGGACTACATTAGAACGGCCCGTGCAAAAGGCCTGAGCAAGTATAAAGTGATTTCGGGGCACGCCCTGAAGAATGCGCTTAACCCAGTGGTAACGGCTGTGTCGGGCTGGCTGGCTTCGCTTATGGCAGGTGCTTTCTTCATTGAGTATATCTTTAATTGGAAAGGCCTTGGCTCGGTAACGCTACAGGCTGTGCAAAACCTCGACTTCCCGCTGGTAATGGGCTCCACGCTTTTTGTGGCCTTCCTATTCATACTTATAAACATCCTCGTAGACCTGCTCTACGCCGCCCTGGACCCACGTGTGAAACTGGACTAATGTCTTTAAATTATGAATGATGAATTAAGAAGTATGAATGAACTTTGTACTTTCTTTAACTATCAGTAGCAATTCATAATTTCTAATTAATAATTGAAGGAAATGCTGATCTTCTTTATTGGTATGATGGGAAGCGGAAAGACCACGCTGGGCAGGCAACTGGCACAGCAGTTGGGCTATACTTTTGTAGACCTGGATGCCTACATAGAGCAGCGGGAAAAGAGATCGATAGCTTCTGTTTTTGCTGAGCACGGCGAAAATGCTTTCCGGGAAATGGAGCGTGCTGCACTGGATGCCGTCGTGCAGGAGTATAAAAGTGCTGTGATAGCCACTGGCGGAGGCGCTCCCTGTTTTTTAGATAATATCAGCTACATGAACCGACACGGTGAAACCCTGTTTTTATCTGTGCCTCCCGAAGAACTCAGCCGCAGGCTCCTGTCAGCGGATTTGAGCACACGCCCTTTGCTGGCTGGCAAAACAGCAGACGAAATAAATTCCTTTATTACTAAAACCTTGGCTCACAGGGTATGGTTTTATCAGCAGGCAAAGTATAAAGTTGAGGGCAGCGATATTACAGTGGCACAATTAAGGCAAAGGCTCAACCCTTATTAATTCACCGCCGTTATACAACAATATATGAGGGCAAACTATAGCTGTTTTTTTATCAAAAAGTTTAGTTTTGCGGCTCTGAAATATACAGCAAAATTCTACTATGAAACCCAACCATAAAGGACGTGCGCAACTCTTCGAGAACCCTATTCTCGAAAAGATGACAAGGACACACATCGCCCTCCCTATCTCTATTTTTATACTTATTGCCACAGGCATGCTATACTACGGTTTGGCGCACAGCCTTATTAACCTGGTGCAGGCAATTGGCTTTTTCTTACTGGGATGGCTTGTTTTTACATTGTTGGAGTACCTGGCGCACCGCTATGTTTTCCATATGGATACTGATACGCCTCTGAAATCGCGGATGCAATACCTGTTTCATGGCAACCACCATGAGTTTCCGAAGGATAAGAAACGTTTGGCTATGCCCCCGGTGGTTAGCTTGCTTTATGCCACACTGTTCTTTTTTGTTTTTGAGCTGATCTTCGGGCAGTACGTGTTTGGTGTGGTGGCAGGCATCTTGTTTGGTTACGCCATGTATCTGTTCGTGCATTATGCGGTGCATGCGTATGCGCCTCCTAAAAACTTCCTGAAGCAGCTTTGGATACACCACAGCATTCACCATTACAAAGACCCTGAAGTAGCGTTTGGAGTATCATCGCCGCTTTGGGATTACCTGCTGGGTACGATGCCTAAACGTAATAGGTAAAAGTCATATAAAAAGGAGCCGAAAGGCTCCTTTTTATTTTTAGTTAGCGTCTTATTTTTCGCAGAAGCCAGGCAATCAGCATAATGATCAGGACAACCAGAATAATGCCTACCCACATGCCTGCTTCAAATATATCTCCCACCAGCTCGCAACTGCTAAGTGTAAAGGTAAGCAGCACAAGCAGGGTCATTAAGTATACTCTTATGTTTTTCATAGTTTTAGACTTTTAGTTAAAGGTATTACCCCCATATCATACCATGTCCCGGTGTGTTTATTATGAAGATATTATCATGTATTATGATACTGTTTCACAGCTTAAAAGGTTGGTTAGCCGCTTACGTATAATATAAATGGGCAAGGAGTATGCATTATAAGTTGGTAACCAAATCATTATGCCTAGTACATCTTAAATACGTATCTTATTAAGTATAAATACCTATATTTGAAACACTGTACCTTTTAGGTTTAAACGACTGCCGCAGCATTCATACTTTACCCTTAGCACAACAACCCATACATGGAAAACTATGATATAACTTTAGTGGCTGATGACCACATCTTCTCAGTGGAGATGCATCAAAGCACATCGATGATGCGTGTTCATTGGAAACAACACGTGGAGGGTGATCTGCTTAAAGAGAAGTTTCAGGCTTTACTAAACATTATAAAAAGGTTTAAGCCCAAAAGGTGGCTCGGAAATGCAAAAGCAATGCATTACACCACGATCCAGGATGCCCGCTGGTTCTTTAAAACGTTCCTGCCGCAGTTGGTTGAGTCGTCGGTGATGCGTTATGCGCGCATCGAAACCCGTAACAGCCTGATGGCCCTTGACTCCATGAACCTTCAGGACTGGCTGAATAGTTTGCCGGAAGGAGATAAGGCGCCTTTTGAATTCAGATTTTTTTACGAAGAGGAGCCAGCATTGGAATGGCTATATGCCCCGGCTTACTAGGATAAGGCAATTGTATGGCTCTAGCGTCTGAAGTTTGTTAGGGCCATACTTTTGCGCGTTCTGTTTTAAACTGGTAAAGGGTTTGGCTGATGTTATGTGCAGGCAGCTCTTTTATTTTATCAGCGCAGAGCAGCGGGGCAGTTCACGGGTATTGCTAAACGGTAGCAGATAAAACAAAAAAGCCACTCATTTCTGAGTGGCTTTTGCTCCCCCTCCTGGGCTCGAACCAGGGACCCCCTGATTAACAGTCAGGTGCTCTAACCGACTGAGCTAAGGAGGAATTTCGACATATCTTCGGCAGCTTACCCGCTGAATGATGATGCAATATTACGGCAGTTTAAGTAAATGTGCAAGTATGATCCCAAAAAAATCTTTCCTAAAAATGTAATTTCCTGTAAATCAAACCAAAATTTTTAGTTCGTGATGTATAGAATAGAGCCGGATAGAGAGGTTCTATACTGCTTTAAGCCATACACTGCAGGGCCGGAGGTTACATTGCCCTGGAAATTGAACTGTGAACCGCAACATTTATCTACTATAAATAGGTTGGATTGGTCTACTTCCACTTGCCCGCAGGCGGCTGTGGGGTCGTAGGGGCAGGCACGTTCGAAAGCAGTATACAAATTGGCTGTCTGGCGAACAACTAAAATGCCTTTATAACCGGCATTTAAGTATACATAGCCGCCGTCGCGGCGCAACTCGGGGTACTGCAGGCTACTTACGTTTATTTGCTCGCTAACAGGCACCTCCGGGATGGAGGGCCCTTGAAAGCTGTCGTTGCAGCTTATAAGTACAAACAGTATAAGCAATGGCCAGAGCCTACTCATACTTGTAAAAGCCCCTGCCAGACTTGCGGCCGTGGTGGCCTGCGTCCACTTTCTGTTGCTGTATGCGGCTTGGTCTGAATTTTGGGTCATAGTGAAAAGCCTCGAACATGGATGTTGTTACCGAGTAGTTGGTATCAACACCGATCAGGTCCATTAGTTCAAAGGGGCCCATCTTAAAGCCGCTGGCCTGCATCAGTTTGTCTATGGTTTCGATGTCGGCTACGCCTTCTTCCAGCAGCTTAAGCCCCTCCACGTAAAAATGGCGCGCTACACGGTTAACGATAAAACCAGGAGAATCTTTTGCCATAACGGCAACTTTCCCAAGTTTTTCGGCCAGTTGCTTTATAGTTTCGGCAATCTCTGGTGCTGTGGCCGCACCCGAGATAACTTCCACCAGTTTCATGATGTGAGCCGGGTTAAAGAAGTGCATGCCCACCACACGCTCCGGGTTAGGTATAGCTGCCGCTATCTGCGTGATCGGAATAGAAGAGGTGTTAGAGGCAAGTATGGTATCCGGAGTGTTAATATCTGCCAATTCCTTAAAAATACTTTGCTTCACCTCCAGTTTCTCTACAATAGCTTCAATGATCACGTCGCAGCTTAATTGTAGGGTATCACCGGTAAAATTTAGGTTTTCCAGTGTAGTCTGTTTCTCCTGCTCTGTAAGCTTGCCGCGTTCTATGCCTTTGTCCAGGTTTTTTACAGTGGTAGCCTCAGCTTTCTGCAGCACCTGCGCATTGATATCAAAAAGTATGGTTTTAAAACCTGCCTGCGCGCATATCTGCGCAATGCCTTGCCCCATAGTACCGGCGCCAACAACGCCTATCGTTTTGATATCTTCTAGCTTCATGTTCTAATTGTTGATTGTTAATTGTTGGTTGTTGATTGTTTTGCCGAGAAACTGTAAGCTTTTATGCTATATGCAGTGTTTAACCTTACTTCAATCAATAGCCTATATAGGCTGATACATGAAAAGTAGGCTATAAGGTGCTATTAGCGAAGCCAACAATCAGCAATAAACAATCAACAATTAAATAACCCCCTCAAACTGGCGCAGGAAGCGCACGTCGTTTTCGGTGAACAGGCGCAGGTCTTTGATCTGGTACTTTAGCATCGTGATACGCTCGATACCCATGCCAAAGGCAAAGCCAGAGTATACTTTCGGGTCTATCTTGCAGCTTTCCAGCACGGCAGGGTCTACCATACCGGCACCACCAATCTCTACCCAGCCGCTGCCCTTACAAATGTTGCAGCCTTCGCCTTTACAGATGAAGCAGGAGATGTCGATCTCAGCGCTTGGCTCCGTGAACGGGAAGAACGACGGACGGAAACGGATTCTGGTGTCCTGGCCGAACATCTCTTTGGCGAAGTAGTAAAGGGTTTCCTTTAAATCTTTGAAGCTAACGCCTTTGTTTACATACAAGCCCTCTACCTGGTGGAATACCATGTGCGCACGCGCCGAAATGGCCTCGTTGCGGTACACACGGCCCGGCATAATGCTGCGTAGCGGTGGCTGGTTGTTCTCCATCAGGCGCACCTGCACATTCGAAGTATGGGTACGTAGCAGCTTGTCCTTATCATCGCTCAGGAAGAAGGTGTCCTGCATTTCACGGGCAGGGTGGTTCTCCGGAAAGTTCAGGGCAGAGAAGTTGTGCCAGTCGTCTTCGATCTCAGGGCCTTCGGCCACGTTAAAGCCGATGCGTTCGAAAATGCGCACGATCTCACGGCGCACCAGCGAAAGCGGATGGCGGGTACCCAGGGTATTAGGTACAGTTGGAAGTGTAAAGTCGAAGCCTGTGTCACCTGCGGTGTCGGTTGCGCTGGCCAGTTGCTCCTGCGCCTGGTCAAAACGCTCCTGTGCACGGTTCTTCAGTGCATTCAGCTGCTGCCCAACCTCGCGGCGCTGCTCAGGGGCCACCTGCTTCAGGTTATCAAAAAGCTCCGCCACACGGCCTTTGCGGCCAATGTAGGTAATTCTGAACTGCTCCAACTCGGCAGCATTGGTAAGCTGTGCCGATTCTATCTCTTGTGCTATTCGCTGTATGTTCTCCACCATAATATGCAAAGATAAAATTACTGTGGGATAATACGTAAATTCTGCGGGCAAAATGGTTTTACCTCCCCTAGCCCCTCCTAAAAACAGGAGGGGGATTTCTGCTATACCGGGTCAAACCACCCCTGCCCCTCCTGGGGGTGAAGGGGCCCCCTTTAGAGTCCAAGGCGGGGAGTTTTCCTGTGAACGATTGACACACCCCTGCCCCCTCTCAAGAGGGGAATTTACCTCCCCTAGCCCCTCCTAAAAACAGGAGGGGGATTTCGGCAATGCCGGGTCAAACCACCCCTGCCCCTCCTTGTCCAAGGCGGGGAGTTACTGTCTTTACTAATTTACACTTGCTTGCCAGTTGCAACAGCCACTTACGAAGAAGTGTCGATCCCAGCCTTTGGGTTGAGCGCCTTGTAGCTGTTGCGGTGCCGAACGCAGTGAGGCAGTCGGAGCAGAGCGGAGGCAGCTTCAGGTACACCGCGCGATGCCCGAAGGCGAGGCCACGCGGCCTTGAGCGTACCAAAGCCAGAGATGAAACAGTAGGCAAGTAAGACTGAGGAAGAACAGCAACTAGAAAGAAAGGCGGGGAATAGGTAGCATAGTTCATGGCAGTTGCAGTAGCAGACAAAAAACAGACTTGCATTGGTTTTATGGCTGGGCGCCATGGCCCAGTCATAAAACTACTCTAACCCTCAACAACATAGCATAAAAACTATATAATTTCTACCTTTACCGACGCAATCCCCTCGTTTACCGACTTCTTGCCGGGGGTAACCTATTAGATATAGCCCTCAGATGGCTTTTGAAGTACATTTGAGTAATAAATCAAACAAAAGAACTATGGATAACAGAGATTTTAACCCGAACAGCAACTACGGCGACAACTGGGATAACCCGAGCCACAGGGGCGGCAATGGTAAAGTAATGGCCGGACTATTATTGGTTGTAATAGGCCTGGTAATACTTGCCACAAAACTCAACTACTTCTTTTTACCAGGCTGGGTGTTCTCCTGGCAGATGTTCCTGATCGTGTTGGGCCTTTTTATTGGGTTCAAGCATAACTTCAGAAAACCGGGCTGGCTGGTGCTGGTAATTATTGGTACCGTGTTCCTGCTAAGCGACCTGATTCCGGGTATTAACCTGAAATTTTACTTCTGGCCTATACTTCTGATCGGTATCGGGTTATGGGTGATGCTGAAACCTAAAAACCAATATCCCAGGCACATGCCGCAGCCACGCCAACCACTGAACGATTACCCTGAAAGCGACTATGCCACAGATCAGGCTGACGAAGGCTTCAGTATACTAGGCAGCGATGCCTCTACGGAAGATTACGTGGATGCTACGGCCATATTCGGTGGAGTGAAGAAAAACATCATCTCTAAAAATTTCAGAGGCGGCGAGGTAGTGAGTGTTTTTGGTGGTACAGAGCTTAACATGAGCCAGGCCGATCTGCAACAGCCTGCCGTGCTGGAAGCTACCCAGATATTTGGAGGGACCACGCTGATTGTGCCGGCCCACTGGGAGGTAAAATCGGAGGCGGTGGCCATACTTGGTGGCATAGATGATAAGCGCCCCATCATGCCCGGTGGCTACGACCCGAACAAGGTGCTCATCATAAAAGGTACTTCCATGTTTGGTGGTCTTCAGATCAAAAGCTTCTAAAGTATAAACTGCCATGGGTCCGATGCGCATTGTGCTGGTATACCTGGGTTGGGCTTTGCTTTGGGCAATAGTGCAAACCACGCTGCTGTGGCTGGTGGGCCTGCCTCTCGAAAAAGCCATACCTGACGCAGTGGTTACGAACCTGCTCTTGGTTGCGGGGGGCTATGCCATGAGCACGGGGCTACGCTACTACCAGCCGGGAGTAAGGCAGGTGGCCTACTTATTTAGCTGGAGTTTTGGTTTGGCTGCCATCTGCATACTTGCTTTCAGGTATTTTGCCAACTGGGCGTTTAAGTCCGACGAAGTATACTTAAACTTTGTGGAGGCCACGCTGGCAGTACGATTTGTGTTTGCCTGGCTGATGGTGCTGCTAATGCTACTGCTTAGCTGGATGTGGTTTTATACGCAGGGCCGCCGGCTGGACGAAGAACGAAAGGCTACCACTGAGAAACTGGCCCGTGAGGCTGAGCTTTACAGTCTGCGGCAACAACTGCAGCCGCATTTCCTGTTCAACAGCCTCAACTCTATCAGTGCTTTGGTAGGGGCAAGGCCGGAGCAGGCACGCACCATGGTGCACCAGCTGTCGGAGTTTTTGAGGGGCACGCTGCGCAAGGACAACCAGCAAATGGTTACGCTGGAAGATGAGCTAAAACACCTGGGTTTATACTTAGAGATAGAGAAAGTACGCTTCGGGCATCGCTTGCAAACCGCCATACAAGTACAAGACGAAACTATGAACATGCGGCTTCCTGCCCTTTTGCTGCAGCCTGTTGTGGAGAATGCCATTAAGTATGGCCTATACGACACCACCGGCGAAACCCTGATAAGTATTAAGGCCACCGCAACCGACCACCACCTGCAACTGGAGGTGCACAACCCTTACGACCCCGAAACTGTGCGGCCAAACAAAGGCACAGGTTTTGGGCTAAGCTCGGTGCAGCGCAGGTTATACTTGCTGTATGCCCGCCAGGACCTGCTCCAAACAAAGCAGCACGATCATACTTTTACCACCATCATTAAAATACCGCAAACAAAATGAGTAGTAAGTGCCTGATTATTGATGATGAGCCATTGGCCAGAAGTATAGTGGCAGAGTATCTGCAAAGCCACCCCGAAATAGAAGTAGCCCAGGAGTGCGGCGATGGTTTTGAGGGAGTGAAAGCCATTATGCAGCACCGGCCAGATCTGATCTTCCTGGATATACAGATGCCCAAGATAAATGGTTTCGAAATGCTGGAACTGGTGGAGCATGCCCCGGCGGTTATCTTCACGACGGCTTTTGATGAGTATGCCATTAAAGCTTTTGAGACCAACGCAGTGGATTACCTGCTGAAGCCTTTTAGCAGAGAGCGCTTTGATGCAGCCATTAAAAAGTGGCAGGAACAACGGAAACAAGCCAACGCAGAGGCAACTTTAAAGCAACTCGAGGAAACGCCTGCAAAACAACCCGAAGAGCAGGTGCGCATTGTGGTAAAGGTGGGCAACAACATCCGCATCATACCTGTGGCCGATGTGCACTACCTGGAGGCCTACGACGACTACGTGAAGATACACACCCAGGACGGCACTTTTCTGAAGAAGAAGACCATGGGCTATTACGAAAACACCCTCGACCCAAGCCAGTTTGTGCGTGTGCACCGTTCGTTTATACTTGCCCTCTCCCAACTCACCCGAATAGAACCCCTTGAGAAAGACAGCCATATGGCATTACTCAAAAGCGGCAAGCGTATCCCGCTGAGCAAGAGTGGCTATACAAAATTACGCGCAGTGCTGGGTTTATAAAATTTTCAGGATTTGCCTTTGCCTGATTGGTTTGGCAAAGAGCACTTGGGCACCCTAAAGCTGTTGTTAAATAAGGCAATGGCGGGTTTTATACTTACGTACTTTTCTTATCTGCTAGCGGCCTCTTTGCACAATGTTTATATACAGTTAGATAGCCCTGTTTTCACCCGAAACATTTTAGGGATATTATTGGTTGGAAACTTTGGAGATTAAAAACGTTTCCATAGTTTTGCGGCGAAATGGAGATCGAAGAAAACATAGAAATCAAGAACAGGATATCACAGGCCGCTTTTGAGCTCTTTTGTCAGAAAGGGATTAAAAGTGTATCGATGGATGATATTGCGCAGCACTTGTCGATGTCTAAGAAAACCATTTATAAGTGGTTTGATAACAAAGACCAGATCGTGTACCACTCTTGCAGCTGCTTTTTAGATGCTATAGAGAGTGACTGTGAAAGCTACATGAAGGATGCTGGCAACGCTATTGAAGAACTGTGGGGCCTTATGGAGATGACCAAAAGCATTTCCAGTAGAATACACCCGTCTATTTTCCATGATGTACAGAAGTACCACCGCGACAGCTGGCAGCTGTGGGTTACTCATAAGTATAGCTTCATGCTGGAGAAGATCAAGCTGAACATACTTCGTGGCGTGGCCGAAGGGTTGTTCCGGGGCGACCTGGATGTGGAGATCATGTCGCGTATGCGCCTGGGTATGATAGAGCTAGCTTACGACAACAGGCTGTTCCCGCCACATGAGTTTGATTTACAGAAAGTGCAGGTGGATATGCTGGAGCATTACATGCTGGGTATGGCAACGCTACGCGGACATAAAATGATCAATGAGTTTAAGCACAGAATCGAAGAAGAATAACACTACCTACTAAAATTATGAAAAACTATCTAAGCCTTTTTCTGGCTGTCTTTACCCTGCTTGGCGGTGCCTACGCACAGAGTCAGAACCCGCAAGCATTTAGCCTGCAGGAAAGTATAAACTATGCCCTGCAGAACCGCGCCAGCCTTGCCGCTACCCGCAACGAAGAAAAGATCGCCAAAGCCAAAGTGGGTGAGATCAGGTCTATGGGTTTGCCGCAGGTAAATGGTTCGCTGGATGTGGGTAATAACTTTGTGCAGCAGCAGAATTTCCTTCCAGCGGAGTTCTTTGGCGGTGAGCCAGGTACGTTTACACCAGTAACATTTACACCAACCTACACTGGTAACGCTATCGTAACCGGCAATCAGCTTTTGTTTGATGGTACATACCTAATTGGCCTGAAAGCTGCTAAAACTTACACTGAGCTTTCTAGAAAAAGTACGGTACAGAGCGAAATAGAAGTAGCTGAGCAGGTATCAAAAGCATATTATGGTGTGCTGGTAAACCGTGAGCGCATGGAGCTATTGAATCAGAACATCAGCAGGCTGGAAACCTTGCTTATGCAGACCAGGGTGATGTTTGATAACGGCGTTGCCGAGAAATTGGACGTGGATCGTTTGCGTGTTTCGTTGAACAATTTACAGGTTGAAAAGCAGAAAGCGGAACGCCTGATGGATTTAAGCGAAAGCCTGCTGAAGTTCCAGATGGGGATAGATCAGAAGCAGCCTCTGACATTGACGGACAAACTTGCGGAGGTAGAAGTGAATCTGGCACAAGTTACGCCTGCGGCATTTGATTACAGTCGCCGCATCGAGTTTTCTATACTTGAAACACAGCGCGATCTTGCTGAGCTTGACCTGCGCAACAAACGTTCAGGATACCTGCCAAAGCTATACTTAAACGCACGCTACGGCTATAATGCCGCTAACAACGACTTCGACCAGATAACCAAAACCCGAAACTGGCTGGAATATGGTTATGTAGGTGGCCAGTTACAGGTACCCATCTTCGACGGTTTGCGCAAGCACTACCAGATACAGCAGGCAAAACTAACCCTCGACAACACCAAGTATGGTTTTGAAACCCTGCGCCAAAGTATAGACCTGCAGATAGATCAATCCTCAACAGAACTTACCAACGCCCTGGATGTGCTGGAGGCTCGTCGTGAGAACCTGGAGCTGGCTGAAGAGATTGCGCGAGTGGCTAAGATTAAGTTCCAGGAGGGTGTAGGCTCTAACCTGGAGGTGATCACTGCCGAAACCGAACTCCGTGAGGCGCAGACAAACTACTATGCTGCCATCTACGACGCATTAATTGCCAAAGTGAACCTGGAAAAAGCCACTGGCTCGCTGTTAACTAAATAAAACTATCGAAAAACTACCAAATCGCTAAAACTGAAATGAAACGAATACTAGGAATATCTACTGTAGCTATAATGCTGGGATTAGCTTCTTGCGGTGGCAACAACGACAAAGAGGCACAATTAAAGCAACTGAAGGCACAGCAGGAGCAGCTGCAAGAGCAGATCGCACAGCTGGAGGCCGAACTGAAGGCAGAAGGCAAAACAGTAGTGTCTCAGAAGAAAACAGTGCCTGTGAGCGTAGAGCCGGTTACGCAGGATACATTCCGCCATTACCTGGAAACGCAGGGTAAAGTTGATTTTGACCAGAACGTGCTGGTTAGTGCCAAAGTGCCGGGTGTGCTTACAAGCGTGCGCGTAGAGCGTGGCGACAGGGTATCTAAAGGCCAGACCATGGCAACCATTGATGCGCAGGTGTTGGAGCAGAGCATTGCTGAGCTTAAAACGCGCCTCGACCTGGCTAAGATCGCTTTTGAGAAGCAGAAAAACCTTTGGGACCAGAAGATCGGCACAGAAATGCAGTACCTGACGGCCAAAAATAACAAAGAGGCCCTGGAGCGTAGCCTGGCTACTTTATACCAGCAGCGCGATCAGTACAACATCAAAGCCCCTATCAGTGGTGTGGTGGATGAGGTAGTGCCAAACGCAGGTGAGTCTGTTGCGCCGGGTATGGGTATCATCCGTGTGGTAAATACGCAGGGCGGCAAAGTGGTTGCCGAAATTTCGGAGGCATATCAGGCCAAGATCAATAAAGGCGACGAGGCTGTGGTATACTTCCCTGACCTGAACAAAGAGGTGGTATCGAGAGTGAGCGTGGTGGGTGCCAATATTAACCCGACCAGCCGCACCTTTACCGTGGAGCTGGATCTGAAAAACGGACAGGATATAACACTTAAGCCAAACATGGTAGCTGTGGTGCGCATCCAGGATTATAAGAATGAGGGCGCCATTGTGCTGCCTGTGAACCTGGTGCAGAAAGACGAGAAGTCGGAGTATGTGTATGTTGCCAAGAAAGAGGGCGACAAGTATGTGGCTGCGCGCAGGGAAGTGAAGACCGGCATGAGCTATAACGGCAAAGTAGAGATACTGAGCGGCTTAACGGCCAACGACCAGGTGATCACGGCTGGCTACCAGAACGTGAATGAAGGACAACCGGTGGTGTTTACACAGAACAGCCTGACGCAGAAATAAGAATTTCCTTTTAAAGAAATAAACTATGAAGCAGTTTAAGCCAACCAGTTGGTCTATCGATAATAGAACAAGTATCTATATCATAACCATCATCATTACACTGGCGGGTATATTTTCATATATCAACCTACAGAAAGAAAACTTCCCCGACATCGTAATTCCGACCATGTTCGTGGGCACCGTTTACCAGGGTACTTCTCCCTCAGATATGGAGAACCTGGTCACGCGTCCCATCGAAAAGGAAATCAAAGCGATCTCCGGGGTTAAAAAAGTAACCTCCAACTCTATGCAGGACTTCTCCATGATCGTGGTGGAGTTTAATACTGATGTGGAGGTGGCAGAGGCCAAGCAGAAAGTAAAGGATGCCGTGGACAAGGCCCGTACAGAGCTGCCCACCGACCTGACCTCTGAGCCTAACGTGCAGGAGGTGGCTTTCTCTGAGTTCCCGATCATGTACGTGAACGTGTCGGGCAACTATAGCCTGGACAAGCTGAAGCAGTATGCCGAAGACCTGCAGGACCGCATCGAGTCGTTCTCTGAGATTACCCGCGTGGACATGGTGGGTGCCCTGGACAAGGAGGTACAGATCAACATGGACCTGTACAAGATGCAGGCTGCCAAAGTAACTTTCAACGATATCATCAATGCCGTTGGCCGCGAAAACGTTACGGTGTCTGGTGGTAACATTACTGTTGGCGAGGCCAAGCGTTCGGTGCGCGTGGTAGGCCAGTACGTAGACCCGAATAAAATCGGCGACATAGTAATACAGTCGGTATCTGGTGCTAACATACAGCTGAAAGAGATCGCTGAAGTTAAGGAGGGCTTTGAGGAGCAGGAAAGCTTTGCCCGCCTGGACAACTCCCCGGTAATTACCCTGAACGTGATCAAGCGCAGCGGTGAAAACCTGATCGAGGCTTCTGATAAGGTAAACGAGGCAATTGAGGAAATGAAAGGCACTACCCTGCCCGATGACCTGAAAGTAACCATTACCGGCGACCAGTCTAAACAAACACGCCATACCCTGAACGACCTGATCAACACCATCATCATCGGCTTTGTGCTGGTAACGCTGGTACTGATGTTCTTTATGGGTACAACTAATGCCATTTTCGTGGGCTTGTCGGTGCCGATCTCTATGTTCCTGGCATTTATACTTATGCCAACATTGGGCTTCTCACTTAACATGATCGTGCTTTTCTCGTTCCTGCTTGCCCTTGGTATAGTAGTGGACGATGCCATTGTGGTGATCGAGAACACGCACCGTATTTTCCATACAACCAACCTAAGTATAGTTAAATCGGCGAAGGCTGCTGCCGGCGAGGTGTTTGTGCCTGTGTTGGCTGGTACGCTTACAACGGTTGCCCCATTCCTGCCGCTGGCGTTCTGGCCGGGTGTGGTAGGCAAGTTTATGTTCTTCCTGCCTATTACCCTGATCATTACACTAATGTCGTCGTTGCTGGTGGCATTCATCATTAACCCGGTGTTTGCGGCCTCTTTCATGAAAAAGCATGAAAAGGCAGCCACGCCGCGTTCCCGCAAAATATTCTGGATTTTTGTAGCGATCGGCTTTGCCATTGCAACCATTGGCTACATAACTGGCTCTTATGGTATAGCGAACCTGGCCATACTGGTAGTGTTACTGATACTGCTTAACAAGTATGTGTTCACCAGCCTGATCGAGAAGTTCCAGAGCAACGTGCTGCCGCGCTTTATGGCCGGCTACGAAAACATACTTCGCTGGATGCTTGTTGGCAAAAGGCCGATTGGCGTGTTCCTGGGTGTAATTGGTCTGCTGATTTTTTCAATTGTGATCACTGCCCTGAATCCGCCTAAAATGGTGTTCTTCCCATCCGGCGACCCGAACTTTGTTTACGCTTACATCAACATGCCAATCGGTACGGATCAGGCTGTAACAGACTCGGTTACGAAGATAGTGGAGAAGCGCGTGTACAACGTGATAGGAGAGAATAACCCGAATGTGGAGTCGGTAATCTCGAACGTGGCGATTGGTGCCGGCGACCAGAACGAACGCAGTACAACGGCACAATCTCACAAAGGAAAGGTTACCGTTGCCTTTGTTGAGTATAAAGACCGTGAAGGTGATGTTTCTACTGCCGATTACCTGAGCCAGATCAGAGAAGCTGTGAAAGGTATACCGGGTGCCGACATAACCGTGGACAAAGAGCAGGGTGGCCCTCCGGTGGGCAAACCGATCTCTATCGAAATTGCCGGTGAAGACTTTGAAGGTTTGATCGCACTGTCGAAGCAGGTAGAGCAGTACATTGATGAGCAAGGCATTGGCGGTATAGAGGAACTGCGCTCCGACCTGGAAGACAGCAAACCGGAGATCGTTGTGAATGTGGACCGTGAGCGCGCCAACCGCGAAGGCATTACAACCGGTCAGATTGGCCGCGAGGTGCGTACGGCGATTTTTGGATGGGAGGCTTCCAAGTTTAAACTCGACGAGGAGGAGTACCCGATCATGGTACGCTACGCAGCGCCTTACCGCGACAACATTGATGCCCTGATGAACATGAGCATCACGTACCGCGACATGAACTCAGGGCGTGTGCGCCAGATACCGCTTTCTTCGGTGGCAGACATTGAGTATGCTACTACGTATGGCGGCATCAAACGCAAAAACCTGAAGCGCATGGTTACGCTGGAATCGAATGTGCTGGCGGACCACAACCCGAACGAGGTGGTGCAGCAGATTGAGGAATCGTTGCAGAACTTCCAGACGCCGGAAGGATATGAGGTGAGAATGGGCGGACAGCAGGAAGAGCAACAGGAAACGATGCAGTTCCTATTGTTAGCCCTGGTTGCGGCCTTCCTGATCATCTTCCTGATCCTGGTAACGCAGTTTAACTCGGTGTCGAAGCCGTTCATTATACTTTCGGAGGTGTTGTTCTCGATCATCGGGGTGCTGTTAGGCTTCTCTATCTTCGGGATGGATACTTCGGTGGTAATGACAGGCGTTGGTATTGTAGCGCTGGCCGGTATCGTGGTGAAGAACGGTATCCTGATCGTGGAGTTTACAGACATACTGCTGGCAGAAGGCCGCGAACTGAAAGATGCGATCGTAGAGGCAGGCAAAACACGTTTGAACCCGGTATTGCTTACGGCAACGGCTACTATACTTGGCCTGATACCACTGGCAATAGGCTTAAACCTGAACTTCTATACGTTGTTCACAGAGTTTGAAGCTGGTTTCTTCCTGGGTGGCGACAGTGTGGCGTTCTGGGGGCCGCTGGCCTGGACGATCATTTTTGGTCTGAGCTTTGCTACCATCATCACCCTGCTGATTGTGCCGGTTATGTACCTGCTGAATGAGAAATTGAAAGACAGATTAATAAAAAAGAGAAAGCGTGAGTCGTTAAAAATGGTAGAGCAGCCAGAGGTTCATGTTAATGGGAAAGTTAGAGAATACACAGTTTAATTTACTATGATTGCTACAGATAGAGCTATTGAGAAAGAGGTTATCCGTATCATTAGCAAAACCAAAGAAATAAACGCAGACCGCCTTTGGGCTGACAGAATGCTGCAGGATTTCGGCTTTGATACGGTGGATGTGGTAGACATTATCCTGGAGTTGGAAAAGAATTTCAAGATAACCATACCTGACGAGGTGCCACTGGACAAAGTAGGCGATTTTATAAACTACGTATCCACGCAGACGCTGAAAGTAGCCAGCTAAGGTTTATTAAAACACACAAATGAGAAAGCCCCGGCGATTTGTTCGTCGGGGCTTTCTTATGTCTTTAAAGTCGTTGTTTGTTATTCGTTGTTTGGTTGCTAGAACTGTAGAGACGCAATATTTTGCGTCTTTTTGTTTTCATAGCGCAAGTGTTAAACGAAGTGTCACTTGTGCTGGCACATGGCTGCAAGTCTTCAGACTTGCGGAAGTATAAAGTATGAGTTTATACTTTGCAATTTCCTAAAGTATGGCTCACGGAAGTCTGAAGACTTCCCATTATTTTCTGGCACAAGTCACGCTAGCGCTTAAGACTTGCGCCAGAAGAGGGCTAAAGACTCACGCCACTCTATAAAATTATACTTTGGTTTAGTAGATAGTACGCTATAGTTGTAGCTTAAAAGATTGCGATACGGTAAGCTTTCAGTTTCTTGTCGAGGCCTTTGGCGTTGCCGCAGATGCTGTCGAGCAGTTTCCAGAATTTCGGGCCATGGTTCTTCTCTACGGTGTGGGCCAGCTCATGCAGGATCACGTAGTCGCAGAGGGCATCTGGCAGGCGCATCAGGTGCAGGTTCAGGTTGATGTTGTTGGTGTGCGAGCAGCTGCCCCAACGGCTTTTCGCATTCTTGATGAACACGTTCTCGTACGTAAACCCGAATTTTTCTGCGAAGTAAGCCACACGCTTAGGCAGGTATTGCTTTGCCTCTTTGCGGTACCCTTCCTCTATCGATTGCCGGACAAACTTCTGCACATCCGCATCACGCACATCTTTGTGGGCAGGGTAGAACACGTTGATGTAGCCATCCTGTATTACGCAGCGCATGCTGTACTGGGCATGTGTAAGCAGGCGCAAAGTATGGTACTTGGTCCTGAATTCCGTAGAGCCATCGTACACAGTTAGCTGCTCCTCATGCTGCTGCATGCGGGCCTGGTGCTCTTTTATCCAGTCTGACTTGGTATAAATGAGCTGTTCTGCTTTTTCGAAACTGATATGCGGCGGCACAGCCACGCGAATGCCCTTTAATGGACGGACGCTAATGCTGAGGCGTTTTGCTTTATCGCTTCGCTCAATCAGAACTTTCCCGATTCCGTCGATGTGTACATTAACGGAGGTAAGTCGTAAAAATGAAGAAGACACTTTGGCTAAAAAGTTAAAATACAAAATCCTGTCTCCAAATATAAAGAATAATTTCCTTACAAAACTATACTTTTAGCGCCTTTTGTTCGTTTTTATTTAAATCTTGTTATTAGTATTGTTCTATATTTTAATGTTTTAAAGAATGCCTTTTGTGCCCTTGGAATTCTTTAAATCAACTTTTAGTGCAAAAATAATGGCCGGTTACGCGGGTAGCCGGCCATTATTTTGTGAAATAAAATTTAGCGTATATTTCCGCCTGTAGGCAGATCATCATGCGGATTTTTATGCGTTCGGCTGCTATCGGTGGTAGAGCCGCGCAGGGTAGGCTCCTTGCTGCTGGTAGCCGATCCTTTCGCATCTGTGGCATGCCCCTGCGATGTATGCTTCTTATCGGGCTGTTGCTTTTCTTCAGGCTGGCCGGCCTGCATTTTGTTCTTATTGGCCTTATCTGTTTTCATAGTTGCACGGTTAATAGTCAGTTTATTCTTTTGGGTTCGTTTCAATCTCTACAGTTCCCGCATCCCTGTCGGCGTACTTGGGTGTTCCAAATGAGGGGTCTGCGTTGTGGGTAGTGTTGTTGTGTTCATGCTTTGTCTCAGTAGCAGGCTTGTGGCTTTCCCATTCTTTAAATCTGTCCAGTTCAGATTTTATACTTGTCATGAACCAGGCCAACAGGCTGGCATCATCCAGCAAACCCAGCACAGGTATAAAGTCCGGAATCACGTCTATCGGCATCAGGAAGTAAAGTATAACCGCGATGCCGCCAACCAGGGTAGTGGTTGGTATTCCTTTGTACTCACCGGATGTGGCCGCCTTTATCATTCGGGACAGCAGTTGCAGGTTTTCCCATACTTCGCCGGCGATAGCGCCAACGCCTTTGCTCTGGCTTGCCTTCTTAAAAGCATCGTTTAACAGGCTAGCGATTTTGGAAGGGTGTTTCAGGTACTGCTCTGCTTTCTTCAGTATGTTTTTAAAGATCTTGCTCTCGGCTACGTTCTTGCCATCTGGTCTCTGGTTCTCCATAGTTTCTACGTACTCTAATCTTGATGCGTTTGTGTATATGCGATGTTAATGTCTATGCTACTAGCAAATGCAAAGTTGCTTAACTAACAGCATCCTTCCTATACTTGATGCAGGTAAAATTGTTGTTGGAGCATTATGTAGAGGTTGGGGGTCTGTGAACGATTAACACACCCCTGCCCCTCTCAAGAGGGGAATTACCTCCCCTAACCCCTCCTTTTGTCGAGGGCCCCTTCCCCCAAAACAGGAGGGGAATTTCGCATTACCGGGTCGAACCACCCCTGCCCCTCCTTGACCAAGGAGGGGAGTTTCTGCTATTGCTTAATTCAGATGCATCCTTATAGCCACAGCCAATAGCGGACAGGTCGCGACCTATCCCTACGAATCGAATTTATACTTTGCTAGCTAGTTGCGACAGCCGCTTACGAAGAAGTGTCGATCCCAGCCTTTGCGTTGAGCGCCTTAGCGGGTTCCGGTGACGAACGGAGTGAGGCATTGCGACGAAGGAGCAAAGGAAGCGAAAGCCGCGCGATGGCCAAGGACGAGGCCACGCGGCCTTGAGCGTACCAAAGCTAGAGGTAGAACGATGGGCAAGTAAGACTGAGGATGAACAGCAGCTAGATAAAAAGCAGAAACTATACACCCCTAACCCTTAATTTACCCTACCAGCCGCATAATAATACTTGCGGTAAAAATTCTCTTGCAGTGAGCTTACTTTTACACCACCCTTAGAGGCTGAGTGGATGAACTTGCCATTTTTTAAGTAAATCCCCACATGAAAGACAGGCTGCTTGGGGCTGCGGCGGAAGAAAACCAGGTCGCCGGTGTGGATGCTGTCTTTTTGTACACGCTCTACTTCCTGAAACATGGCATGTGAACTGTGCCTTAACTTGATGCCGTATACTTCGCGGTAAATGCTGGAAACAAACCCAGAGCAATCTGCGCCTTTTTTAGAGCTGCGGCCGTAGCGGTAGGGGGTGCCTATCCAACCTGCCACCGTTTCTGCCAGTTGCTTCTCGTCGGCTTTGGCGAAGCGCAGGTTCAGTTTTTTGTACAGCTGCCCGGTTTCTTCTGCTTCCTCTACAGGCACATTCAGTTCTAAGGCTCTAACCAGGTCTTCACCGGAGTTAATGGCATATGGCGTAATGTGGAATGCCGGTGCCGTAGCTTCAGGTAATGCCGACTTTGCCGGTACTACCTCGTAGAAGAAAGAAAGCACAACCGAAATAACGGCCAGCGCTGTAAGGATAATGGTTTTGGTCATGGGTTTGGCTTGTAGCAGGCCAGGTATTTTGGCCAGACAGTTACACCTTTGGTTTAAAAAATAAGGCAGAAAATTGTAAATAATCTGTCTTACTCGCTGCTTATCAGGCCGATATGGCTTTGCGGCGGGCAAAAATAAGTACAAAATCTTAAACCGCAAACAAATTTGATGTGCTATTTGCCTGATAATGTGGTGTATCTGCCATGCTTTTTAAACTGTTTACCCTTAAAACCCAAAATCAAGTATAAATAGTATAAGTAAAAGTGCAATTCAGTAAACGACCACATGCATTTTAAAATTGTAGAACGATCTTTATTTGCCCGTATAGCACGCATGGTGTTAAAGAGCAGCAATGTGGCTATGGTGCTGGGAAAAACCATTCATTTAAGTGGTGTTAGCCGCGAAGATTTCATGAACGACCCCGGGTGGCTGGCGCATGAGTTGTGCCACATCAGGCAATTTAAACAGTATGGATTTTTCCGGTTTCTGTGGCTGTACTTGGTAGAGTCGTGGAGGGTGGGGTACTATAACAACAAGTATGAAGTGGAGGCACGCATAGAAGGCATGAAGCACCGAAAGTACATGAGCCCGGCCTTAAAAGCCAACTACACTATAAACCCCACCGAATTACCGCTACCCGCCGACGAAAAAGAGACGGAGTAGCGGATAACCTTCGGGTGAGTAAATTTTAGGAAACGACCTTGCTTGGCAACAACGCGTGAGTAGGTGCCCCAAACACCAGCAGCGTAGTGTTCTCGTTCTGGATCTGCTTTTCGAATTGCAAGCCTAGCTTCTGCAGCAGTTTTATCGAGTTCACGTTGTCTTCTACGGTGGTGGCCAGTATGTGTGTATGCTCTGTATTTTGGGCTACATCGGTTAGCACAGCTGCCGTGGCCTCGTAGGCAAAGCCCTGCTTGCCATAGCGTGCCAGAAAAGCAAACCCAATATCATGATGCTCCAGGTAATCGCGCTTGATGAATGTGATAATGCCGATCGGCTCCTGCTGCTCTTTCAATCGCACTACCCAGTACATAATATCTGGGCTCTGCATAATGCGCTGGATGTAGGCTGTTGCATCTTCCTCGGTTTTAACATTGCGCTCACCAATAAATCTTACCCATTCGGGTGTGTTTACCAGCTCAAGTATAAAAGCTGCATCGGCAGGGTTCAGGCTGCTCAGGGATAATCGGGTGGTTTGGTAATTATTTTTCATAGTTGTTGGGGGAAGGTTTTGAGTAACGGTTTGCATATGGCTTGTGTGGGTTTCAGAGCACTTTCTTGTCCAACGAAACCTAAGCTGGCTACGAAGCTCAAACCTTGCTGTCAGCCGTTCACCCGCCATAAGCTATATGCGTTGTTGCCCACCGTTTTTTTAATATTCGTCATAGCCAATTCAGAACCGAAATAAGTCCAATAATTGTCAATCCAATTAAAAAGATTCCAATTCCGATACATCCTATTTTAAAAGCTTTGTCTTTCCAAGTTTCTTTATGTTCAGGGAAAGTTTTGTCTTTCGAATCTCTGTCTTTGTCTGTTAACTCCACATAGTCAAAGAAGAATTCTCCATTTTCATCAATCCAATCTATATTTAGTCCAACAGATTCAACCTTGTTTTTGTCATATTCACGAGTTTCAGACTCAAGACCAACTTTAAGTAACTCAACAGCAAAAAGTTCAAGTCCTTTTCGGTTTGCTTTTATGCAACTTTCATCTGGTCCACCACCATATTGATAAAATCCGAAATAAGCTTTCTGCTTATCATTCCGATTTTCTAATTCCGTTATTATCTTTTTTAATTCTTCGTCTGTCATTTCTCAAATGGTGGGCAACTACTGTGCATACGTCACCGTGACGTTTATCTGCATTATATGCGAATGTGTTTCCACGCGGTTAAAAATTGCTTTTTCAAGTAACCATGTAGTACTTACGCAATACAAGATAATACTAAAGTTACTATCTGCCAAGTCTTATAAATTTCTATAGTAATTGATATGTAAAGTTGTGGTATTGAGAATGTTATAGGTGCTTGTAAAGCTGTTGTGCTGGTAAGATACTTACAAAGATGCTATTCGTTTGACAGCCAGCGTACTTATAGCCGTGTTATGAAACGTATAGTTGCGTTTATAAACGTATTAATTCAGATGCAAAAAGTCCCTGCCAGATTAACCTAACAGGGACTTTATACTTTTAGCTGTAGTATAGACTACGCTTCTCTCCACTTAATAGTGCAGCCAATGGCTTTGGTGTTTGGCTGGCTAACGGCTTTGTTGGCTACCAGTTCGTCTAAGGCAGCTTCGGCATACTTCTTCTCTACTTTAGAAGCATCGCGGCTGTTGTCGTCTATGGTGCCGATGTAGGCTACTTTATACTTGCCGTCTTTCTGCTTCTGCACAATGTACAGGTGCGGTGTGCGGGTGGCTCCGTAAGCTTTGGTAATTTCCTGGGTTTCGTCGTGGAGGTAAGCAAACGGGAAATTTTTCTCCTTGGCACGCTGCTGCATGTCGGTGTAAGAATCTTTCGGCGATACGTTTACATCGTTGGGGTTGATGGCGATAACCGGGTAGCCTTTGGGCGCATACTTGTTGTGCAGGTCAATGATGCGGTCTTCGTAGGCAACAGAATAAGGGCAGGTGTTGCAGGTAAAGGTTACTATAAAGCCTTTGGCGTTTTTGTAGTCGGCCATGGATACCATTTTGCCATCCACGTTCTTCAGTTTAAAGTCGCGGGCAGTGTCGCCAACCTGGTAACCGTTGTCGGCAGGCGCGGCTGCCAATAGCACGCCCACAAACAGCAGGCAGATAAAGTACACGAAAGGTAGTTTTGGCTTTCTCATAAATGTTAAAATTATGGTTTATACTTTGTAATCAGGTTCTGCAATTGCTCCTGCGTCAGTTCTTTCTCCACAAATTCGTACTGCTTGCGCTTGTTGTTAAACACCAGGGTGGCCGGTATGGCCCCACTCCACTTCGGCTCCAGTTTGTCTATCCAGGAGTTGGCGTCCACCTCGTCCAGCAGCATCACATCAGACTTTAGACTACGCTTCTGTACAAAGGGTTTAACGCGGGTGTCCAGGTCTTCGGCGGCATCCATACTTACCAGCACTACGCGCACCGGCTGGTCTTTGTACTGCGCCGTAATGGCCTCGAAGTATGGCATCTCTTTTATGCAGGGCTTGCACCAGGTGGCCCAGAAGTTAACCACATACAGGGTATCGTGGGGTGCGTTGCGCAGCTGCTGCAGGTCGTTAAACTTGATAACCTTAACCTCCTGGGCAAAAGATGGCACAGCGGCAAGTATAAAAAGGGCCGCAGCGGCTGCAAGTGTTTTAATGGTTTTTAAATTCATACTTTGTAAACGATGGTTTGGCTGAAGCTATTGCTTATACGAAGCTTTAACAATTTAGCCTTTAGTTCGTTATTGTAAAAGCGAATTTAATTTTAACCATAACAAACTTAAGCATGGCCAATACATTAGACGGCAAGAAGATTGCCATTTTAGTAGAAGAAGGATTTGAGCAGGTAGAACTAACAAAGCCCCTGCAGGCCCTGAAAGATGCAGGTGCAGAGGCCCACATCATCTCCCCGAACAAGAACAGCGAAATTAAAGCCTGGAACCACACCGAATGGGGCGATAAATTTAAAGTAGACAAAAAACTTAATGAGGTAAAAGCTGAAGACTACAACGGACTTTTGCTGCCCGGCGGCGTTATGAACCCAGACAAACTGCGCGCCAATAAAGAGGCCGTAGACTTTACGAACAAATTTATGGAAAGCGGCAAACCAGTAGCCGCCATCTGCCACGGCCCCTGGACGCTGATAGAAACCGGAAAAGTAAAAGGCAAGAAGATGACCAGCTACCACACGCTAAAAACCGACCTTAAAAACGCCGGCGCCGAATGGGTAGACCAGGAGGTGGTAGTAGACCAGGGCCTTGTAACCAGCCGCAACCCCGACGATATTCCTGCTTTTAATAAAAAGATGATCGAAGAGTTTGCCGAGGGCAAGCACGACAGGTAATTTTATACTTTTTATACTTCAAAAGCCGCACTTTATACTTTAGGGTGCGGCTTTTGTGTTTGGTCTCTGGATATGATAAACCCACCCCTGCCCCTGCCCCTCCCGAGGAGTGGAATCTCAAATATTGTTCTTATACCGCCAGTTTGAGCGCAGCGGTAACTGGTGGTTAAGTATGATTGCCAGTTTGTAACTGGCGAAAGTATTAAGTATAAAATAGCGGTTTCGCCAGTTATAAACTGGCATCATGAGGAGCCACAAGTTGCGCTATCGCTAAACTTGCGGCATGTAAAATTTTCTCTGGGCTCAATACTTACCCAAGTGTTCGGCCAATTATACTTACCCTTACTCCATCAACCTGAAAAACTCCGAAGCCAGATTCTCCAGCATCACCACAAGCACCACATCCAGTAGCAGCAGGAAAAAACCTTGCAGGAAAATGGATTTGCCCCAGCCTTCCAACTGCTCGGCTTTCAGGTTTGCCGTTTTAGAGCGTTGTTTTAAGTAAGCTCCCAGAAACAGATAAGCCACATCAAGGCCAACATTCAGGTATAGTACTTTTTTGTACCACACGTGTTGTCTTATGCTATCCAGGGGAAGTAATGTGGCTATATCCAGCGAAACGATCTGGTGCAGTGCAATGCCGGCAATAACCAGGTTCACGATGTTCCAGTACAGGTTCATCTGGAAGAAATAACGCGGAGCACGGGTAGTGGTGGTTAGTTTAAAACTTGCCAGCAGGATGTTAAGGATGGCCCAGCCGCCCAGCACCAGCATGCCGGTTCTAAGTATAACTTTTTGCTCCAGGTTAATAGCTGCCGCTGCGCTGCCTTGTGCCTGTGCCATAAATGTTAGCAACAGCAAGGGCAGCAAGCAGAGGTACTTTCTCATACTTTATACTTTGTTGTTTAGGGCTAGGAACGAAGCAAATGCCATTTTAGCATACGGAGCATTAAAAAAGCTGATCGCGGGGCACGCTTGTCAGTTGGCCTGTGGCCTGGCCACAATATCAAAACCAATGTTTACCTCCGGCTTTATGGTCTGGTCGCCCAACGATTTATCGGAGCGGTATACGAGGCCCCAGTGCGTGCGGTCTATGTTAAAGTTGGCTTTGGCTTTTAGTAGATTGTCTTCCAGAGTTACCCTGGCCGGGAACGTGACGCTTTTGGTCTGGTCTTTAATGGTAAGGTTGCCGGTAACAAAGTGCGTGGGGTTTTTCACGCGCAGGGCTGCATCGGCGGTGGCTCTGGTGGCAGGCTTTTTAACCAGCGTGCTGTCGTAGGGGGCGGTGCCGGTCAGTTCAAATTTGGCTGTGTTGTACTTCTCCACATCAAAAAAGTCAGCAGACCGCAGGTGCTTGGTTAACTTGGCGTTGGCGTTCTGATCTATGGTTTTGTCATCGGATCGCAGCTGGGTCATGTCTATCACAATGGTGCCGCTTGTCAGCAGGCTGTCGTCGAGGTGCAGTTCGCCCTGGCTTATTTTAAAGATGCCGTTGTGCCTTCCGGTCATTTTGGCCCCGATCCAGGTAAGCTGGCTTTTGGCCGTATCCACAACAAAGGTACTGGAAGTATGGGAGGGGCCATTTTTTATTGCTTTAGGTTCGCCGATCAGCGCCTTGTCTGATTTCACAGAGGTATCACAGGCAGCCAGTGCCGTCAAGCTCAGGAGCACCGCAATGCGGCCATACTTCTGTTTTGTCAGGTAACGCGTCATGGTTTTAATGATTGCAGGGTTGCCTACCCCGGTTTATCTGCCTATTGTACGTCTGTAAGAGTTAAAACGATATTTGCCGGTTTGCTAAATGGAGGTTGGTAACTAGAATATGCCAATGCCAATGTATACCTGAATCGCACCGGGTTTTATGTCGAGGTTTACGCTGCGGCCTGCTTTGTCTTCCTTTATAAGGTCGGCCAGGCTGAGGTTGTAGCGGGCACCTACCCGTAAGCGGCTAATGCGGCCCTCAAATCCGCCAACCACACCATAATCAAAAGTCTTAAACCGGTCCAGGTCTACTTCCTTGTCTTCTTCCTGTGCCGAAACCATGGTGGCGATCTGCGGACCCAGGTGTATGCTGATATTGTCTGTCAGGTTAAACACGGCCAGCACAGGCAGCTCCAGGTAATCGAACCGGAAAGTAGAGTCGTTGCGTTCGTAGCCTTTGCGGGAGTATAATAACTCTGGCTGCACAGAAAAGAAATCGCTGGCTGCAAACTGCGCGAAAAGCCCGGCATGCCAGGCGGTGTATTTGTCTATGTTACCCAGTGTCCCTTTATCGCTGCCGTTGATCTCGGCAAAGTTTATCCCGCCTTTAATACCAAAGCCTGAGTTGGGGCCGCTCAGGCCGCTAAACAGGTTGTGGTCCTGTTGCTGCGTGGTGGGGCCCTCCTGCGAATAGGCTGCAAAAGTATAGAGCAGCAGACACAGAACAGTAACTAATTTTTTCATGGTTTTATGCTTGTTAAAGTATCGGATACCGCGATAGCCTCATCCCGGTAACCCATATACTTACTTAGCTGCCTGTAATGTTGCATGTTGTATAAAGGATATTTAAAGGGTTACAGAAATAACCACCCGGTTTGCTGAAGATGCACACCAGCCTGA
Organism: Pontibacter sp. GD7; assembly: GCF_058216375.1. Classification (NCBI taxonomy): domain Bacteria; kingdom Pseudomonadati; phylum Bacteroidota; class Cytophagia; order Cytophagales; family Hymenobacteraceae; genus Pontibacter; species Pontibacter sp. GD7. The sequence continues at coordinate 604,282 of NZ_JBYZMP010000001.1, forward strand.
CAGAAATTAGCCTGAGCAATGGATAATATTTTTAGCAAGAAGGCTGTGTGAAAGTATACTTTAGGGGCTAGTAATATGAAATTATTAATATAATTGACCCAATTTTACATTAAGTTAACAGTAAACGGTGGATAACTAGTGTTAATAAACATAGTTATCCACATTTATCCACAGCAAAAGGTATTGATACTGATAGCAGGAAACCCATGTGTAAAAGGTTATCCACTTTGCACTATTTTGTTGCTAAGTAATTTAGTTTTTGCACAGTTTTGTGTAGCTGCTATGGCAGTACTAAACCCCGGCATCCGGATATTTGTTAGCTTTGTGATATGCTTAAAATTGCCTGGTCTGAAATATTTGCGCACAGCCTGCCGGAGGGGCACCGTTTCCCGATGGCAAAGTATGATCTGTTGCCGGAGCAGCTGCTTTACGAGGGTACCATCACCAGCAAAAACCTGTTTGAACCACAGCCATTGGCCGAGCAGTTTATACTTGATACCCACGATGCGGATTACTGGTACCGGCTTAAAAACCTGCAGCTAACCTCATCCGAGATCCGCAGGACAGGCTTTCCGCTTTCGGAGGAACTGGTAAACCGCGAAGTGGTGATCATGAACGGTACCTTGCAGGCGGCACTGTTTGCGTTGGAGTATGGCGTGGGCATGAACATAGCCGGCGGCACCCACCACGCCTTTACCGATAGGGGAGAGGGCTTTTGCCTCTTAAACGACATTGCCATCGCAGCCAACTACCTGCTAAAGTATAAAGGCTTTCAGCGCATACTGGTAGTAGACCTGGACGTGCACCAAGGCAACGGCACAGCCCAGATCTTTGAGCAAGAACCCCGCGTATTTACCTTCAGCATGCACGGTGGACACAATTATCCTTTTCATAAAGAAAGATCGGACCTGGACGTGCCGCTTGAGGAGGGCACTGACGACAAAACATACTTAAGCTTGCTGCAGCATCACCTGCCGCGCCTGCTGGATAAACATGAGCCGGAGTTTGTGTTTTTTCAGTCGGGGGTGGATGTGCTGGCAACCGATAAGTTGGGAAAGCTGGGCATGAGCATAGCCGGCTGCAAAGAGCGCGACAGAACAGTACTGGAACTATGTCACCGCAACAACCTACCCGTGGCCATAAGTATGGGCGGAGGCTACTCCAAGCAGATTGCCCACATCGTAGAGGCCCACGCAAATACCTTCAGGCTGGCGCAGCAGATCTATTTTTAGGAATTTTGATTGAGTGAATAAATGGTTGGATGGTTGAATTGTTAAATGGTTGTTTTCTTAAAGAGTTACACTTTGATAGTCGTTCTGAGTCCTAAACAACAATCTAACCATTAAACCATTAAACAATTTAACAATCAACTCACTCCCTCGTCTTTAGCTTGTCGTCTTGTTTTTTGCGGCCGGGTATGATGCTGCGTAGTGTAATGTATACTACCGGTGTAAGTGCCAGTACAAGTATGATATAAAGTACGACTTTGAGGGCTTTTATGAAAAAGGCAATAGCTGCAGCCGATATGGCAATAGAAAGTATAAACAGCAGCCAAAACCGGATATTATCTTTGGTCATAGGGTATAAGCAAGTTGGGTGTCAAATTAACATGTAGGCTATTACCATATACCCGGTAACGTAGTTGGCTTGCCTAAGGATTTACCCACCACGCCTGCAGTTCCTACTTTTCGGTAAACACCTTGTATCTATACTTTAGGCCATAAACAGGGATAATAGTCATAAGCATCTGCTTGTAGCTTAAGCCAATGTAACGCATTCTGGCGAATATGAGCACCGGCAGATAAATTGCGATAAGGTACTGCAAAACGGTAATGCCGCTTTCAAAATCAATGGCGAAGCGCATGGCTAGGGCCAACACTGAAAAAGGAAGTATAAGTCCGGTGTAGAATAGGGTTCTGTTCATGAGTTTATGTTTCCAGTTGTTTATTTTTTAGAGTGCGATCAGCCCCGGCCCCTCCTAAAAACAGGAGGGGAGAACTCGTACTTGAGTGTCCCCCTTTGAAGGGGGTAGGGGGATGACAATCGTTCCCCAATTCTCATCATGAGAAGGTTAAGTTTACGCCTAAGCAGTAATCTCAACCTCAATTAAATATAATCAGGAATTAAATCGGTTGTACATCCGAAAGAAAATTAACCCCGATCACTTCTCCAGCACCAACTGCCACCTGAAAGCCCACATCCATTTCAAAGTATACTTTTGGATGCCTGCCTCTGCTAGCAGCTGCTCCAACTCATTGCGCTTAAAGGCACGCCATACCGAAAGCGGTGCATCGTTTTTAACCAACCTTGAGCCCGAGAAAGCAGCCGTGATATACTTGATGGAATAGTAAGCGAGCCAGTGCCGGTGCAGGTCGTTGATGATAACGGCCATACTTGCCTGCTTGTAAAGTTGCCGGAACAGCCTTACCAACTGCGCATCTGTAAAGTGGTGGCAAAACAGACTGCACACGATCACATCATACTTATGCGCTGCAAAAACCTCTGAAAACACATCGTGCTGACTTATACTTATTTCGGGATAACCGGCGCAGTGCTTCCGGGCATATTGTACCATAAAATCGTTGGCATCTATCCCTTCCAGCTCCACATTTATACTTTTGCGCCTGGCCCAGTTGGCTATACTTTTAAGCGTATCGCCGCCACCACAGCCGATATCTGCAATGCGCAAAGTATAATTTACAGGGGTTTTGATCTGCTCCAGCGCACTCAGTACCACCTTGTGCCCACCCAGCCAATTGTTGATCACTTCCAGCTCTTTCAGGTTCTGCCGCAGCTCCTCACCCGATAGCGTCAAGTCATCCATCAACTCGGGTTCGTTAGATCTATACTTTAGCATAGTGTACTTTCAGCAGCATCGATTCGAGGGTTAGGCCGGGGCCGAAGGCAAAACTCAGCACAGGTTGGTCCTGCTCTTTTGGCGTGAGGCTTTCCATAAGGGCCTTCAATACAAACAGCACCGTTGCCGACGACATATTGCCGAAATCACGCAGTACCTGGTAAGCAAAGCGGTTGTCGTCGCGGGTCATGCCGAGTTCCTGCTCTATTACCTCCAGTATGCGCCTGCCGCCGGGGTGTATGGCAAATAGCTTTATCTCTTCTATAGTGGTCTTAAGGCCCTGCAGCAACCTGTCAGTAAGTTCTTTTATGCCTTTTTTGATAAGGTCGGGCACGTACGAGGAAAGCGTCATCTCAAAACCGGTATCACCAATGTGCCAGGCCATGTCGCGTTTGCCGGCCGGTGCAAGGTCGCAGTGGAATGACTGCAGCTCCAGGCATACTTGCTCGCAGGGTCTGCCCTGCATTAAAACAGCCGCGGCGCCGTCGCCAAATAAGGCATTGGATAAAAGGTGGTCCGGTTCATCGTGCTTCTGGAAATGGATGGTGCAGATCTCAGTGCACACCAGCATTACATTCGCATCCGGGTTGGCCCTGCAAATGGCATCGGCAAGTTTTATGGCGTTAAAGGCGGCATAGCAACCCATAAAGTTTACGGCAGTCCGCTGCACGCAAGGCGAAAGCTCTAACCTTTCCACCAGTTCAATATCCAGGCCGGGGGCATACATGCCGGTGCAACTCACGGTAATAAGGTGGGTTAGATCCTGCATGGCAACAGCCGACTGCTCCAGGCACTGCCGCACCGCTTTCTCCGACAGGTCTACGGCATGCTTGCGGTAAAGCTCCATGCGTTTCTGCACAGTCGGGAAGGGCTCTAACGTGGGGGTGTTGGGGTAAAAGGTGAAATCTCCGTTGCGGCGGGTGTAATCCTCGAGTACACTGTAACGCTGCCCGATGCCAGAAACCCTGTAAAGCGCCTTTAGCTTTCGTGTTTCCTGCTCATTAAACTGCAGCGCATCGGCCATAAAATCTGCTACCTGCATCTGAGGTATTTTGTGGGCGGGGTTGGCAGTACCTATGGCGCAAATGTAGCTTTTCATGTAACGTGTTGTTTTGGGGTATGTATTTTCTCGGCCGGCAAAGTATAAAAGCCAAACAGTGTGCTTTGGATATATGTTTAAAGTAATTGTAAGCCTGAGTGCCTGCTGCTACCAGCGAGAAAAGAAACACGCCATTAAGTACGCAAGCCGGCAGCGAATAGATGTATCCGGTTAAAATGGCTGTCCGTGGGTTTGGCGCATAATGTACCGCACAGCCCCCGGAAACCTCTTAAGCGTATGCACCGCAACCTCCGAAAGTATGGGGGCCCCGAACAACTGCTGCACCGTGCGTCCCACCTGTAGCCTGTTTTCAAACTGTTTGCGCCAGGCCTGTGTGTAGCGCTGCTCCAATTGCTGCCGGTCTTGCCCATCCTTAAAATAACGAACCACCTCTTCTGCGGCCAGTTTTCCTGCATGTATGGCCATCGCCATGCCGTTGCCGCACAATGGGGTAATCATACCGGCCGCGTCGCCGCACATCAGCATGTGCTCCTCTACGCAGGTTTTGGTGGCAAAAGAAATCTCATTTATCACCTCGGGTTTATCATACAGAAATTCAGCCTCCGAGAAAATGCGGCGCAGATGTGGGTTTTGGTAAAGTATGGCTTGCTCCATAGCAGGTATGCTACCGTGTTGTTGCAGATTGCGCCGGGTGGTAAGGTAACAGAAGCAGTAGCGGTCGTTTTCTACGGCAGAGATGCCGGCATAGCCATCTTTAAAATTATGCAACGCGATCAGGTTTCTGGGTTGGTGGTAGTGCAGATGGTATTTTACGCCAATGTAAGGAGACCGTGAGGTAAAGAAGCGCCGTGCCAGTTGCCTGTCCAGGTTTGTTCGTTTGCCGTATGCTCCCAGCACCACCGCTGCATCTATACTTTCGCCAGAGGAAAGCTTTATGGTAAACCGATCGTTGGCAAAGCTTACCTCCTGCACAGTGGTGTTTAACCGGAATGTAACGTCCCTATGCAGTGCCAGTTGGTAAAGGTGGTTGTCTAAAGTATAACGGCTAAGGCCGAAGCCGCCCAGGTCCAGCCTGGCCTCCAGGGTTTCGCCGGAAGGCGACGAAAGTATAAATTCTGAAACATGTGCCGGTTTCATTTGTTCAATTTCTACACCCAGACGCTTAAGGTATGGCAGCACCTCGTTAGACACATATTCCCCGCAGACCCTATGGAAGGGATAGGCTTTTTTTTCGATGACTGTTGCCTTGATGCCATGTTGGGACAGGTGCAGTGCACTTGTTAATCCGGCTAGTCCGCCCCCGATGATTACGGTGTGCTCCAATTGATTTAGTATGTGGCGATATAAATTAAATACAATTTAGGTTCTCTGAATTTAGTGAACACACCTATTTTAGGGTGTATAATGCAAGAACAAATTATTGTGTAAGCCGTTAATTAAAAGTGGAACGACTTTTGTATTTTTGAAAAAGAATTTAATTGACATAGATGAAAAAACTTATACTTACGCTCTTTACGATTTCTACAGTGCTTTTGGCGCAGGCACAGGCCAGAACAAATACGGCTGGGCCAGTGCAGGAAAACGAAAAAGCGCTGCAGGTAAGTCCCGATGAAGAGCTGGCCATTTATCCTAACCCGAGTAATGGCGTTTTTACGATTTCTGTTGCCAACCTGCCTGCTAAAAAGGCTGAGTTGCGCATCATAAACGTTATCGGTAACGAGATTTACCGTGAAACGTTAACCCGCGGCGAAGGTCAGTTTACAAAAACAATAGACCTTTCTGGTAAAGCAAAAGGACTTTATTACGTGAAGCTCGAAACAGACGGTTATAGTTCTGTGAGAAGAGTAGTGATAAAGTAATGGATATAGACTCGTGACAAGAGGCGGCAGTTCCTGAAAAGGGGCTGCCGCTTTTCGATTTAACAAAATCCTTATACACCAGGCAGCAGCCGACAACCTGTGTTCACTATATTTGCAAAAACATCAACCCCTACCCATGAATTTTAAACATACTCCGGCCTGGCTGCCGGCAATGGTGCTACTTATACTTGGCGCCTGCCAAAAACCAGTAGCCACATCTGAGACCGAAACGCCGCTTACCACAATTGCCTTCGGGTCCTGTAACCGCGAAGATCTGCCACAGCCGCTTTGGGAGCCTATTGTGCAAACCAACCCACAAGTATGGGTATGGCTCGGCGACAATATTTACGGCGACTCCGATACCATGGCCGTGCTGCAGCGCAAGTATAACATGGTGCAGGCAGAGCCGGGGTACCAGAAACTAAAGGCCACCGCCGACATCATTGGCGTATGGGACGACCATGATTATGGTAAGAACGATGCTGGTAAAGAGTATGAAATGAAAGAGGAAAGTGCCAGGCTGTTCTGGGATTTTATAGGTGAGCCGGCCAACAGCCCTCGCCGGAAACAGGAGGGTGTATACAGTGCCCACACCTATGGGCCAAAAGGCAAGCGGGTAAAGGTAATTCTACTGGACAGCCGCTACCACCGCGACTCACTTGCCCGGATAAACAGAGTATACCAGACGAATTACACCGGCGATATACTTGGCGAAACACAATGGCGCTGGCTGGAACAGGAACTGCGTAACAGCGATGCCGACATTAACCTGATAGGCAACGGCATACAGATGCTGCCGGAAGAGCAGGTTTTCGAAAAGTGGGCCAATTTCCCGAAAGCACGTAAGCGCCTCCTGGATGTTATTGCAGCTTCCAAAGCCAAAGGGGTTATACTTCTAAGCGGTGACCGCCATATTGCTGAGATATCCAAAACCACGGTACCCGGCCTGGGTTACCCGCTTTACGAGATTACCAGCAGCGGCCTTACCCACGTGTATAGCGGCGATGCCATAGAACCAAACAAATACCGTGTTGGCAACCTTATCAAGCAACTGAACTTCGGGGTGCTCAATTTTGATTGGATGGGCGATAAGGTAAAGGTAGACATGCGCATAAAAGGCAAAAATAACGAAACACTGCTAGAGCACACCGCTACATATTAGAACAGATTATAGGCATAGAAGCGACTTTGGAAACAGAGTCGCTTTTTTTATGGCTGCATTTAACTTTTGGGGGTGTGTGGCGTCAAAGTGAAAACTAAAACGGATCAGATCTATGAAACAGAGCATCATTATTAAAGCGTTTTTTGTAGCGGCTTTCGGCTTGCTATCGGTAGGGGCTATGGCGCAGGGGCAGCAGCAGGGGCCAGCCAACCAGCAGGAAATGGAGGCGCAGCAAATAGAGCGCTTAACCAAACATTTGAGTCTTACTGCCGAGCAGGTGGCCAGGATACAAGAGGTAAACCATAACTCCAGAGAGGCTGTGATGGCACTGCGCAACGACCAGACCATGGACCGCCAGGTTAAAATGGAAAAGATGAGAAGCATGCGTGCAGAACGCGAAGCCGCCATAAAAGCCATACTAACCCAGGAGCAGGCACAAAAGTATGAGGCCATGCTGCAAAACCAGCAGAACCAGCAGGGGCAACAAGGCCAGCGGCCACAAGGCAGAAGGAGAGGCGCTAATTAAGCAAGCCCTGTAACATCAGAATGCCCCGCCGGATTGTGTCTGGCGGGGCTTTATAGTTTGTATGCTTGTTATTTTATTTTCTCTGGGAGTATGGTTTTAGGCACATAGCCTGTTAGTAGCGCAGTGTCTTTTTTTATCCTGGCGTACACAAAAATAGCGTTGGTAGAGTCCAGGATATGTATACTTTGGGTAGTGTCGAAAGAGGCAAGCGCAGGGCTTTCGAAATCGGGGCGGGAATACATTTCGCCGTTGATAAGGGGCTTGGTGGCATACAGCACATCTTCCGGTAGCGGAACACTGGTGCCTGTCTCGCTTGCCATGGTAGCCTCCGACGAATCCTGCTCCATGGTTTCGCGGCCGTTTTGGCTACAGGAAGTTGCAAGTAAAGAGATTATGATCCCTGACAGTAGAAGTATCCTCATGTTAAGGTAAGTGTACCTATATATATAGGTATAAGTTACATAAACCTAACGGCTTATCAAAATATATAACAGGCTATTGCAGTAAAGGTATTGTGAGAGGATGTTGGTGGCCCTGCCAGGAATCGAACCTGGATCTAAAGTTTAGGAAACTTCTAGTCACAAATTCACTATTTTATACTATTATAAAATTTATAACTATGCTGTAAATCAGTTATATGTAGTATATAGTATTTTTACGTATTTCTATCGTTATATTAAAATGTTAGCCACTTTGTTAGCCACTCTTAAAATATTTGCTATCTTTGATGTGTGGTAGGGGTCATTATTTGTACGGAAACGAGACCCGACCCTATATCCCCTTTCATACACCGGACCCGATTTTTGAAAAGTAGCTAACATGACAGACAAGACCTATAAACCTGTGCTAAGGACAAAGAACAAGACAGACAAGGAAGGGATAATAAACATCCGCGTAACAGCTAACCGTGTACCCTCGCATGTCTCTTTGAAAATCAAAATCCCGGTACGGTTGTGGAATGAGAAAGCATGTGAGGTACGAAAGACAAAGGAGTTAGACTACGAAGACATCAACAACAAGATAAGGGACAAGATAAAAGAGTTGGAGACCTACACCGGGCAGGAAGGGTATACCCCGAACCCGACCAACAAGCTATCCTTTATCTCTTATTTTGAGAACGAATACCTACCGCGTAAGGAAAGCGAACCCGGTACACACATCAAGTATCAGATGATACTGAACAAGCTAAAGGCGTTCCGGGATGACAGGAAGAAAAAGGACATCCTGTTTAGTGAGATAGATTCTAACCTAGTACACCAGCTAAAGAACTTTACTTTAAAAAAATGTAGTGACAACACCACCAACCACTACTTAAAGTTGATACGGCAAGTACTGGACAAGGCTATAGCCGAAAACTTTTACACCTACCTGCGTCACCCGTTCCTAGGCTTGGAGTTTAAAAACACGAAGCTGAAAAAAGATGTTTTGACCGGGGAAGAGATAAAAAAAATTTTAAAGTGTAGGATAGAAGAGACCGACCCATTATACGACACGCGGAACAAGTTCTTAACCCAAATCTTTCTACAGGGGATGCGTGTATCTGACTTGCAGCTACTACGCTGGAACATGTTAAAAGGCGGTGAGATACACTACAAGATGTTAAAGACCGGAACCGATATGACCGTGTATGTTAATGATTTGGTGTGGCACATCCTTACTTACCAGTTCAAGAAATTAGCAGCAAAGGAGGGTATAATACTTAAAGATATTGTAAAGCTGGAAGCCGAACTACAAGACCTGCAAAGACAGGCAACCCTTTATCTAAGGAATGAGGAAGGCATAGGACACGGTGTTGAAATGGTTACGTCTGAAATGATAGACGCACCGATACTACAGGATGTTGAGTTGACCAAGAAACAACTTTTTTCAACCTATAAGGGGTCTATCAGTTTTATAGCCCAACACAAAGACTTTAAGGACAGGTTTATTTTTGACTTCCTGCAAGACGTTGATTTTAGCAACATCAAAAAGAACGACTTTTCCAAGATAACCCCGGAACAGTACAAGACCTTAAAGAATAAGAGTGTAGTGTATAACCGACACCTGAAAGACCTACAGGCAAAGGTTAAGATAGACACTGTTTTAAAATCCCACCTATCCCGGCACAGCTACGCCTACCTGATGAAGCTAAAGGGTATTGACGTGTACGACATCGGTATAAGCCTAGGGCACACGGGAGGCTTACAGGTAACACAGAAGTATTTAGAGGGTATTCAGGTTAACAGGTCAACAGACATCAACAAAGAGATAGCAGCCGGGTTTACGTTCTAACCTCGGATGTATTAGAGTGCCTAAAAGAGGTGCATAAAATCTATTATATAAGAAACTTATCACCTCTTTTAGGCACTCAAAAATATTCTATTTACAACCTGCTTTTGTCCTAAAATATACCCTCTAATATTCGTGCTAAGGGAAACAACAAAGGGTAACCACTTGGCTACCCCTTACTGTAAAAATAAACAATCATTAATACTGGAATCTCTCTAGTGATAAAGGGTAACCATGTGGCTACCCCGTATCTATTATACACATTCTAAATCACATAATCTATATATTACTTATACCTCGTTCCCTCGGTAAGTTTTACCGGGTTAGGGTAAATATTTTATAAAAAGGCGGTGTTGTCCGGCTTGGCGTTCCTGACAGCACCGTTTACCCTTTTTACAGCAGAATAATACACCGTTTGGTTTCGGGTGTAGGTACTGGACAACATGGAAGTGAAGAACCAGCACCGTACACCCTAACCTATGGAAACACTACTCTTTTAATGCATCTGCAAGGTGGTGTAGGGCATACCGCACCAACTCGGACAGATTCATGTTATAGTCTTGTGTTAGCTGTTCTATCTTGTCCCTTTCAGCACCGGAACAGCTAAAGGTGTAACGACACCGGATACCAGTATCTACACCGTTGGCTTTCAATACTTGCCTGTTATACTTGCTGATAATGTCGTGTAATACCTCGTTTGTTTTCATAGTCTTTCCTTTTATTGTTGTGTATGCTTTCGTATCAACTCCATGTACTCCGACATCGGGATGTAGTCATGCTGCGCGTAGCTGTTCACTAGGTTGTCTCTGAACAGGGAGTACAACATCCACTTGTTGTCCATGTCCTTAACAATGAAGTCCCGGACAGCCTGTATTCTACACCATAACTCGTACTCCTTTTTATTCATCTTAATTTTCAGGCTATCCATGTAGGTTAGACCCATAGCGTTTACGATAGCCTTACCCTTTACCACCTGCACACATTGTCTGTACCTGCTATCGGTTGACTGTACCAGCGTGTAAAGCTGTTCAATATCGGCTTGTTCCTTGTCGGTTAACTGTACCTGTTGTCTCAAATCCACGCCAACGGCTAACAGTTCTGTAAACGTTGGGATGTGCTGCACTTTCCCGGTCTTCAACACCATTGGTATATCCTCTATCCCTATTTCGTGTAGGGTCTTACCCTCAATCGCTTTCAACACAGCCTTGTCTAGCTGTTGAATAACGCTGTTGGTATGCTGCGCCAGTACTGTTATGTCTTTCTGTGCTGCTGTGTAAGCATCGGTTATAAACTCTTTCATGTCTAGTATTCCTGTTTGTTTTCTTGACAGTGTAAAGAGAATACCGGGGATTTGTTTATGAAAAAGGGATGAAAAAAGTCACATTTTTTTTAAAACTTTTTCAAAATCCTGTCTATAAATCATAAACAAACTGCGCCTAATTACTTTACACTGATAAGAAAAACAAAGACCTATTATGACAACAAAAAACTGGACAGAAGAAACCAAAAAGGCTATGGTAGCCAAACAGTTAGCCACCAAAAAAGAGAGGGGGTACCACACGGTGAAATTTACCTTTGAACAAGCGGAACAGATGCGACACCTTATCCTTAACCGATTGATGAAATGGGAAGAGGTAATGGGAAAGTACAACGTTAGCCGTTACACCTTGTCCAAAATCCTGACCGGGGAGATTTACAGCGAGACCAACCCGACCCACCTCAAAGCCTTACCGAATTGGGGTGAAGAACTACCCACTGAAAATAAAAACTAATCTATACACATGACACAACACATTCTAAACAACAAACCTTATGAAGAAAGAAGCATAAGCATTTACCGCAACGTTAACCGGGGGCTATGCGACCTTAACCCGGATGCGGTCTACAAAAGAAGCCACTCCCTAACCATCAAACAGATTTACGAAGCCATCAAAGCCGGGGGCGGTGTACACGGTGTTGAAGACATCAAACAAAAGATAGACTACATACGCACCCACACCAAAGAGGAAAGCCAGTACATCAAGAAGTCGTTACCTAGCTTTTCCGTGTCGGCAGATTTTGAGGGTAGCAGGTCGGTAAAAGGAGACAAGGTGTATACCCAGATAATAGGCTTTGACTTTGACAAGCTAACCACAGATGAGGTTAACGCAGCCTACCAAGCGTTGAAGGCTTGGGAACCTACGGTGTTACTCTTCAAGTCACCGTCCGGTAACGGGTTAAAGCTATTTGTATACACAGACTGCAAAGAGAGTGAACATACCCTGTTATACAGATGCTTTGAACACTACTTTAAAGAAATGTTTAACCTACCCTTAGACATGCAATGTGTAGATGTTACCCGGTTATGTTATTTAGGACATGACCCACACGTTTACTACAACAACACCGGGCACATACCTAGTAAGGATGTGATAGAAAGATACCAACACCTTGTAAATGATAAAACTAGTGGTGTAGAGGTGGATATAGTAGACTATGAGGCGGTAAACACAGACAGCGTTAAAGCCATCTTTAAAAGCTTTGTAGAACAGCTAGAGGCTAAAGGCAAAGGATGGAAGCCGACAAAGCGAGACGGTTTTTTAATGGATGTATGCAGCCTTAAACGCTTTCATGTTGGCTATAACGAATGCCTGACAGAAGTATTAGAGTATGTAAACGGAGACTATACCAGCGATTACACCCCAAAGACCATCCCAAGTATACTTGCCTATAACTGGAAACGATACCACAACGCATACGAAGAGGTGAAAGCCAACACCGTAGCCACAACAAACCCTTACCAGATAACGGACTACCTGACAGAACAAAAAGAGTTTATCATAAAGGAGTTACAGGATAAACGGATTATTTATATTAACGCACCAACCGGGGCAGGCAAGACCACTTTGATAAAGGAGATAGCGAAAGACCTGAACCTGAAAACGGATGTGCTGATGCCCACTACGGCACTAGTTGAACAGCAAAGAGATATAGCCACCGTGACCGGAAAGAAGAGTATAGACGCTGAACTGTTGGAGGCTAACGTGTTGGCATGTTGCTATAACCGCGTAAACAAACTGGAACCCCGTAAAGCCCGGTTGCTAGTGATAGACGAGGCACATTCTTTAGTATCTGATTATGGCTTTAAAGCTAAAACGATTCAGGACATACAACGCAACCTTAGCAGGTACGACTATGTGATTTACCTATCCGGGTCTATCCTGACCTTACAGGGGCGTTACTGCAAAGAGAACCTGTTGACATTTGACAAGGCTAATAGATTCAATTACGAGTATCAGATAGTGACCTTAGAAGAGGGTGTGACAGACAAGGACTATTTTGTTAACTCCATACAGCGGGGTAAGCTGAATGTATTCTACCTGAACAACAAAAAGACACTGGATACCCTATACACCTACCTGACAGATAAGGGCTATAACGTAGCCTACGTTAGCCGGGACAACAAGGACAAGCCAGCGTACAAGAACATAAGCGAGGATAGCAGTTTAATAGGCTATGATGTGTTGTTGACTACGTGTGTTATACAGGCAGGTGTAAACATTAACACAGTAGATAGAGAGGTGGTTATAACGTATGGCAGACGCACAGATTTAATCGACTACGTACAGTTTACCGCGCGTTTCCGAAAGAATAACCCCGAAATACGGATAGTACATTCAGGTAAGCTAGGACAGTTATATTTAACGGATAACACCGCCCTGTTAGACCGGATACAACTTGAAAAGATGCGACTAGAGAAGGCGAGAGAGAAGCAACAGGATAAAGATATTAGCTTTAACTTCTTAGAGGCTGACCGGATAGTAAAGGGTATGGACTTGGTGTTTCAGGATAATGAAGGAGAGTACGTTGTAGACACTTTCAGTCTGTTGTATAACCAGTACCTGACCCTGAATGCCAACATAGCCAGCAACGTTAGAATCCTGAAACACTACCTTAACCTGTTCAACTTTACCGATGTTACACCGGACGCTGTGACCATAAACGAAGAAGAGGTGAAGAAGCTAAAGAAGGTAGCAAGGAACGGCAGCAAGGAACGAAGGGCAGCAACCGAAAAGAAGATTGAGGACATGTTGAACGGCACATACATCTTTAACCAGTCAACGAACAAAGAGACAACGGAATTAGAGAAACGCTATAGATTCCTTAACCAATACATGCCGGAACAGGATATACGGGACAACATGAAGTTGTTGACATCCCAGACAGCGTTCGAACTATACGAAAGCAGGGTAACGTACCTGCTAGCATCTAAAGAGGTGAAAGCCGGGTACGCTGTTAAAGATACCGTGTACCTCAACTACCAATGCTTAGTAAATCTTGAACGTCATGTGCAGGTTAACACCACGTATTCCGGTAAGGAGTTACGGGAGATTATAACGAAGTGTGGATTCACAATGGGAGACAAGAACTACATAGAATCTAGTCTAGGTGTTATCTATACCTTTGATAGAAGCAAGAACAAGATGCACTACATGATAACCGGGAAGATAAGACACGTTGACCTGATAAAGAGGAAAGACCCGGTAAACACTAACGTGTCAGACAGTTTGTTTTAGACTTTGAAGAGTGCCTAAAAAGGGTGATAAAAATCTATTATATAAGAAACTTATCGCCTCTTTTAGGCACTTTTATAAGGAGGATTAACAACAATAACATCAACCACTACACCACCGCTACCACCGAAAGTATCTACAACATGTCTAAAAAGTAGCCTAACTTGCTTTTTATCCTGTTTATACTTTGGTTATACTTTGGTTATACTTTGGTTTGCATTTGGGTTAACATTTGCTACATTTGTAGCAACTTTTAGTGTTACTATTAGTATTACTATCGTAGTGAAAATCATAGCTATAATCGTTGTTACTTTCGTAGCTGTAATCACTATAACTAAAAAAGCACACACCTAAAAGGCATGTGCTTAGTTGTTAAGGGTCTATACCGTTAGTGCGTCAACACTTGGTATAGGCTGTAATAGGAAAGAATTAGTGGGGGTATATGCGTCAACATAACCACCACGCCAGTAAGTGTCCTTAATGAGAAGTATCGACACTTACACCGGGATAAAGGCTGTGACCTCTTCACAGCCTTTGTCTTTTTAGTAGACATACCCAAAGATACGAACAGGAAATCAAAATAAATTTATAAAGTTGTTCGAGTTATGCACAACTTACCCACCTTATCTACATTACAATCAAACTCTACCATACCTTTACCCGGTATTGTAGGGTGTTTCGGTTGCGTACCAGTCATCCCCTCATTTATCTAGGTAAACACACCCACGCGTCCAAAATCTGACACAGCATACCCGTGTCACTCATCTACACTACCTTATGGTACTTTTTACACAAAGGTAGCCACTATACAAACCTCAAATAACCCCGAAAAAACCACATGAAAACCTACTAAAAAAGAGAGGGAAAACCAACCGATTTAGAAAATGTTAGCCACTTTTGTTAGCCACTTTTCATTTATCCACACCACAACAGGCAATAAAAAAGACTGTAACGTGTTGTGTCACAGTCTCTTAGTAGCCCTGCCAGGAATCGAACCTGAATCAAAAGTTTAGGAAACTTCTATTCTATCCATTGAACTACAGGGCCGTGCCTATCGGCAACAAAGCAAATTTAACTAGTTTATACTTCTGTGCAAAGCATTCCGGATTATTGTAAAAAGGCGGCCTCTCCATTCTGAATAGTATCAGGTCCGTAGTACAGCACCGCTATGGCAAAGGCAATAACCGTAAGCACCAGTCCCACCATAAAAATAGTGTATGAGATGCGCAGTATCTTATACTTCCTGTTCAGTACCTCACCCAGGTAATAGATGTCGGTTATCATGTTGTTGTAAAGCGATTTCTTGTCGCGCATAATGTCGTGCATGCCGCTCTGAAAGTCCTCCAGCGGCAGGTTTGTAAAGTTGCCGAAGAAGAGCAGGTTTATTTTACGGCTATTCATCTTGTCTTTTTTAAAAGAGAAGCTGGTGATCTCGGGCTGTGCCGAGATAATGGCAAAAATAACTGAGCCAAGTGTAGTAAGCACCAGTGTGCCTACTGGTATCAGCAGGGTGCGATGCTGTGCAAACTCGCTGCCTGTGGCAGAGGTTTTGGCACTTAAATAGGTAATGATAACCGACAGGATAATGGCATTCAGGCTGATCATCATGTTAGCCTTGTTATCGGCTATGGCGCTTAGGTTAAGGTGCGTACGATAGGTGTTGCGAAACATGGTTTCGATACCACGCTTGGGCTGAGCCAGTGTTTCGCGGTGCTTTTTCTCCTGTTTCTTTTTCTTCTTAACCTCCTTTTGCAGCCTTTTGCGCTGTTCCTGTATGTTTAGCCCCAGCTGCCCCGCAAATTTGCGCTGTGCCTGCACCGTATGGAACGTGGTAGACAGCAGGAAGTCTATTTGAAACTGTGCCCACTCTCTGTCTGTAAAGAACTTGTCTTTAAAGATTTCCCATTCCACGCGCAGCAACTCGGCAGTAGCAAAAAAGGTTTCTTTGCCAATGTTAGACATGTCGGCATCTACGAGCAGCTCCTGCAGCAGTCCCTCTGGCTTCCGGTCGTGCTTCGTAGACATGATAATATCGCAGATGCCAGCAATGCGGTCTTCCGGGTAACCATGCTCTTTTAACCAGGCCTGGGCAATCTCTACACTGGCGTCCTCGTGGTCGGCGTAAGTGTCTACGTAGCCAGCATCATGAAACCATGCGGCCAAGATCAGGTCCTGTAATTCCTCTTCTCCGAGCTCGGTGCGCTTGCCCAGATCTTCGGCCTCTGCAACTGTTTCGTAAGTATGCTTATAGTTATGGTAAACAAGCTTTTTGGAAAGCCTATCCTTGAACAGTTTAAAAACAAATTCACCTGCTTGTTTAACAATGTTTTGTTCTCTCATAGTGCATTGTATGTTGCCATGCTGCTCACAGTAAGCTTTACCGAAAGGGTAGCGCATGCATGGCACATGTTAATTTGCCGTTACGGTAAAAACGGTTTTTTGTTAGTATAGGGCCACATCCGGGGTGGGTACCGCAGGCTGCTCCCGGCCAACAACTAAATATTATTCCTATCCGTTAATGAAATCCAGTTTCGATGTCCGTAAAACTGTGCGCAGAAGGAGCAATTGAAACCCGGTAAGAGGCTGTGCATCATACGTGGGGCAGGTTGTGAGGAAGGTATGCCCAGCCTAAAGCAACTACCGGAACCGGCATGGCCGGCCCAGGGTATGAAAAGCGCACACCCGCGGATGCTATACTACTGTAAACCTATGATCAAAAAACTACTTCGTAAAGTACGTCTGTCGCAGGCGCTTCTGGTTTTTATACTTTCAGCTTGCGTATCCACAGAGCCATACTATAGCCGCAACGCCCTCGACTGGGAGCAGTCTAAGCCAGACCCAGCCAATGAACTGCTCTATACCGTATTCCTGATCGGAGATGTAGGGTCTCCGGATTTGGATGGAGAGCCTTCTATGCAACTGATGCGCCGGCAAATGGAAGAGGCCGGCATCAACAGCACTACCATATTCTTAGGCGATAACGTGTACCACAACGGCTTGCCCCCGGTGGGCGCCTATGACCGCGAAGTATCGGAGAAACGCCTGAATGCGCAGCTGGACATCCTAAAAGGCTATGCCGGCGAAAAGTATATGATACCGGGTAACCACGACTGGAACCACAGCGGACGCGGCGGCCTGGAGTATGTGATCCGGGAGCAGAACTATGTAAACCAATACCTGACAGAGGAGAACATTGTGGTAGGTGGCGATTTCTTTGTGCCTGGCAATGGCTGCCCTGGTCCTTATGAGGTAAGGCTAAGCGACGACCTGGTGATGATCGCGATTGACTCGGAATGGTGGCTGCATCCCTTCGACAGGCCCTACGGCGATAACAGCAGCTGCGGTGCCGCCACGGAAGTAGACTTTCTGGTTCAGCTGGAAGACCTGGTAGAGAAGAACAGTGGTAGCGATATTCTCATTATAGCACACCACCCGCTTTTTACAAGAGGCAACCACGGCGGTTTCTTCACCCTGCGCGATCACCTGTTCCCGTTTACCATGCTCCGCGACTGGATGTATTTGCCTTTGCCAATTATCGGCTCCATTTACCCGTTTGCCAGAAAGTATGGCGGCATTCTGCAGGACATCCCACACCCACGCTACAAAGCATACATCGAGGGCCTGCTGAACATCTTTGATAAGTATGACAACATTGTGTATGCTGCCGGGCACGAACATTCGCTGCAGTATTTTAAGCACAACAAGCTGGCACACATTGTAAGCGGCTCCGGTTGTAAGATACAACACGTAAAGGGCGGTGGAAATGCAACCTACACCCAGGCCATTAAAGGATTTGCCAAAGTGATGTATTACGAAAACGGCGAAGCATGGGCAGAGTTCTGGGAGCCTGAGGGCAAAGGAGAAACCGGGAGGGTTACTTTCAGGACACCGCTTTATGCCAAGAAACCGCGAAGGGATGTGCCGCTGGTGCGCGACGAAACCAACTATGCCGACAGTACGATAACGGTGGCAGCCAACACAGCTTATAAGGTGGGCAGCATGCGCGAGGAGTTACTTGGTAAACATTACCGAAAAGAGTGGAGCACTCCTGTAAACGTGCCTTTACTAGATATGAGGAACGTTTACGGCGGACTAACTCCCTATCAGAAAGGTGGGGGTAAACAAACGGCCTCTCTGAAAGTGCGGAACCCCGATGCAAAAGAGTATATCCTGCGCACAGTGGACAAGGATCCGGCTAAGGTGCTGCCTGAGTATCTCCAGGAGTCTGCCGCACGGGACTTACTGCAGGACCAGATATCAGCACAGCATCCTTATGGCGCACTGATAGTACCGAAGCTTGCAGATGCAGCCGGTGTATTCCATACCAACCCCCGGTTGGTTTACATACCCAACACGCCATACTTAAGGCAGTACATGGATGAGTTTGGTAATACCCTGGCATTTTTGGAGGAAGACGCCGATGAGAACCATGAAGAAACCGCCAGCCTGGGCTTTGCGAAAAACCTGGTGGGCACAGAAAAGCTGCTGGAGGAGCTGCGCCAGGACAACGATAACGAAGTAGACCAACCCGAGTTTGTGCGTGCCAGGCTAGTGGACATGCTGATCGGGGACTGGGACCGCCACGGGGGGCAGTGGCGCTGGGTAGAACGCAAAAAAGAAAACGACAAGGGCAAACTATACATACCCGTACCCGAAGACCGTGACCAGGCCTTTTTTAAGATCGACGGGGTATTGCCCTGGCTGGCAACCCGCAAGTGGGGCGTAAGAAATGTGCAGAATTTTGGGTATGACTTTGATGATGTGGTAGGCCTTAACCTGAGCGGACTGCCCATGGACCGCACCTTTACCTCGCGTGTAACGCGTGAGCAATGGCGAAAGCTGGCGCAGGATGTAAAAACTGAGCTTACCGATGATGTGATTGAGGCCGCCGTTGCAGACCTGCCCGCTGAGGTGCAAAAGCTTTCCGGGCCCGAGATCGTGGCCAAGTTAAAATCGCGCCGCGACAAGCTGCCGGCCGCCGCCGATGCGTATTATACTTTCCTGGCAAAGTATGTAGACATAGCCGGCAGCGACAAGCACGAACGCTACGAGATAAAGCGATTGAACAACGAGCAGGTGCAGGTTATCGGCTATAAAACAAGCAAAGAAGGCGAGATACTGGAAGAGCTTTACAACCGTACTTTCCTGACCTCCGAAACCAAGGAGATACGCGTTTATGGCATGGCTGGGCAGGATCAGTTTATAGTTACCGGCGATGTGGACGAAAGTATAGTAGTGCGCATAATTGCCGGTGCCGATGCTGATGGAATCAGGGATGAGTCGAAAGTGAGCGGCCCCAAGAAGCACACGATTGTGTACGACACCAAAGAAGGGAACACCTTCGCTTTCGGGCCGGAAACAAAAGACAAGACAGAAGAATACCCGGAGGTAAACAACTACGACCGCGACAACTACAAGCTTCCATACTTCGGGCCGCGTCTTTCCACGGAGTATAACGTAGATGATGGCTTGTTTCTGGGGGCAGGCCTGCTGCTGCGCACGCACAAGTTCAGGAAGTCGCCTTACGCCTCGGAGCATCTGCTGGAAGCCAACTATGCCTTTCTGACCAACTCGTTTAATGTGCGCTACACCGGCGATATAAAGCATGTGCTGGGTAATTGGAATATGGCGCTCAGTGGTTTGCTACAGGGGCCTAAGTATCAGCGCAACTACTATGGCCTGGGCAACTTTACCACACAGGCCACCGACCTGGACGACAGCTACTACCGGGTACGGTTTGAGCGTTTCTCGGCGCATGCCTCTTTGTACCGCGATTTTACATCTTTCTTTAAAATAGGCATTGGCCCAATTTACGATCGGTTTAAGGTGGTATACCCTACCCGTGAAAGCTTTTTGCTGGACGAGGCCCGCGCCGGCAACCTGCTGCCGGGCACCTACAATCCGCTGCAGGACGAGTTTGAGGCGCAGCACTATGCCGGCTTGGCGGCCTATGCCAACATGGAGGTGCTGGGCGGCGGAAGTACAGCCAACAACCCGGATATAGGCATGCGCTGGTACAACAGGCTGAGCTTTAACAAACAGATAGGCGATGAGGGATTGCACTACACCAATTTCAACTCTGAGTTCAGGTTTTATGTAAGCCCTAACTTCCCGTTTCAGCTTACCTGGGCCGGCCGTGTAGGAGGCTCCTACAATTTCGGGGATTTCCGGTTTTACCAGGCGGCTACGCTGGGCGGCACAGAAAACCTGCGTGGCTACAGGCGCACGCGCTTTGCGGGTAAGAGCAGCATCTATGCAAACGGAGAGGCCCGCCTGGAGCTGTTCAAGTATAATTTATACCTCGCACCGGGCAAACTGGGCGTGCTTGGCTTGGTAGATACAGGCAGAGTTTACTACGATGGTGACCCTAAACAGTCTTTTTTCCGTAGTCTGCATACAGGCTATGGTGGCGGTGTTTGGGTTGATGCCTTAAACCGTTCCGTGCTTTCGCTTACCTATACCATAGGAGAAGATGAAAAGCTCTGGATGCTGAATTTCGGTTTCTTCTTCTAAAAATGTAGAGCGTAAGCGCAACAGCAGGAAGTATATCGACTTAGACAGACAGCATCAATATAAAACTATGAAAAAGCTAAACCAGATTTTACTTGGGGTATTTTGCTTTTGCGCGGTGCAGCAGGTACAGGCGCAACCCCAGGAAGTGGAAGTTGTTGAAGACCTTGCAACCCCGAATGTGCGTGGCATGAACCGGGGTAGGGGCATTGTGATCAGTTATGAGCGCCTACCTAATTTCGACATCGACTCCGAGTCTGATGACCCACGGGTAGGTGATGGAAGCGGAAGGGTGCGGCGGCATAACAAGTTTAATGTGCGTGTAATGGCCCCTGTCCTCAGCAAACCCAATTCTACTTTGCTGGTGGGTGTCGATTACCAGATTGAAGAATTTAACTTCAGAGACTTAACCCCAAACTCATACGCACTTTACCGCTACCTGGAAGATAAAAACCTGCAAAGCCTTGGGTTGCAATTCGCTTATCTGCACTCTATTGATACGCGCAGGTTTTACCTGGCACGGGTTAAAGGCGAACTCAACGGCGATTATACCCGTGACAATATCAATATTTCGGATTACCTGAAAGTAACCCTGGACATGGCCTATGGCTGGAAGCGCAGCCCTGACTATGCACTTGGGGTAGGCTTGCAGCTTGGTTATACTTACGGCAGGCAAAGCATTTACCCCGGCATACTTTACAACCGCACCTTCAACAACAAGTGGGGCGTAGAGTCTATTTTTCCGGCCAATGCCCGCCTCCGCTATAACCTGAACGATAAAACTTACTTGTTTGGCGGTTACAGGCTGGAAGGCTCAAGCTATGACATTTTTGTAGACAGTACCCCACTCTCAGAATTTGGGGAGATTGAATTAAGACGAACTGACATTAAAGGACTGCTTCGCCTGGAACGAGAGATCTACGATTTTCTGTGGTTTGGACTGGAAGGCGGATTCAGGCAATACTACAGGCACCGGGTTTTTGACGAAGTGGGCTCGCGGGATGAACTGATTACAAATGACCTGGCCGGAGCCGGCTACGTAAACGTGGAACTGTTTTTTGTGGCCCCGAGAAAATGGCTGGAAAAACGCGGACGGTAGTAAGTGCCACATGCATAAAGTATACAACAAAAAAGGGCAGTTAAATACTGCCCTTTTAGTTTTATGATTGGCCTATTTGCACACAGGCTTCATATCGTTTGGCACTAACCCACGGAGGTACTCATAAGAGGCATACTGCGCTCGCACATCTGTTTTCTCGTCAGTGGTTATGTAGGTGTTGTCTACGTTGCGGGCCTTGGTGTCATCCTGTAGCTGCAGGTCAATCAGTGATCTTATTTCTTCGATCAGGTTTTGCTGGTACAACGGGAAAGCCACTTCCACGCGGCGGCTCAGGTTGCGCGTCATCCAGTCGGCAGAGGCTATGTAGTATTTCTCCTCGCCATTGTTGTGGAAAATGTATACCCGGGCATGCTCCAGGTAACGGTCCACGATGCTGCGCACTTCAATGTTCTCGCTTATGCCTTCTACACCTGGTACCAGGCAGCAGATGCCTCGTACCAGCAGCTTTATTTTTACCCCGGCCTGACTGGCAGTATACAGTTTCTTTATCATGCGTTCGTCCTGCAGGGCATTCATCTTCAGGATCATACTTGCAGGCAAACCTTTCTTTGCGTTTTTGATCTCTTTGTCTATGAGCTTTGCAAAGCTCTGGCGCATGTTTATTGGGGCCACCAACAGGTGCTTAAACTTTTTGTCGGGCTGCCGGTCTATAAAAAACTCGAAGACCTGCTCCATGTCCTTGGTAAGGCGTGGGTCGGAGGTAAACAGGGCGTGGTCGGCGTAAATTTTGGAGGTGTCTTCGTTGTAGTTGCCAGTGCTTAAATAGGCGTAATTTACCAGCTTGCCGTTTTCGTTGCGTGTGATTAGGCCTAGCTTTGAGTGCACTTTCAGGTCGGGTACTCCAAAGATCACGTTGGCTCCTGCTTTCTGCAGCTTACCCGCCCAGAAAATATTCGACTCCTCATCAAAGCGTGCCTTTAGCTCTACCACCACCGTTACCAGTTTGCCATTTTTAGCCGCCTTCACAAGAGCCTTCGCGATCGCCGATTTATCTGCAACCCGGTACAGCGTGGCACTCATAGCGGTTACTTTCGGGTCTTCGGCGGCCTCGTTAAATAGGCGCAGCACATAGTTAAACGACTGGTAAGGATAATGCACCATGTAATCCTTTTTCTGCATGGCGGCTATGATGCTTTTCTCTTTCTCGAGTTCCGGGTGTACCAGCGTAGGCTGCGGTTTATACTTTAGCTCAGGCAGGTTAAAATCCGGGAACTGGAAGAAGTCGCGGAAGTTGTGGTATTTGCTGCCCTCCACCAGTTCCTCTTCTGTTATGGCTGTGTGTATCATCATGCGCTCCAGCAGGTCCTGGGGCGTTTCCGGGTCGTAGAGCAGGCGGGCAGGGTAGCCTGCTTCGCGTTTCTTTAGGCTCTTCCTGATCTTGGCCATCAGGTTGCCCGATACTTCCTCCTCAATGTCCAGCTCGGCATCCCGCGATACTTTTACAGCATGGGCATGAAACAAAGTATACTTCGGAAACATCAAGGGCAGGCAAAAGCGGATCACGTCATCAATAAACATAACGTAGCGCTTGGCGCCCACCGTTGGCAGTTTTACAAAGCGACTGCCCAGCTTTTTGGTAGGTATCTCCAACATGGCAAACCTATCGGGCTTTTCGGCTTTATCTGTCGGCTCCAGCATGTGTATGCCCAGATATACGGTCTGGTCTTTCAGGAAAAGGTGTGTGTCGGTGGCGTCAAGTATAATGGGCAGCAACTGCTCTTCCAGCGTCTCATGGAAGTATGATTTCACCCATTCCTGTTGCTCGGGGTTAAGTTCTGTTTCGGTAAGCAGGTGAATGTCGTGCTCGCGCAGGTCTGCCAGTATGTTTTCCCGGAACACTTTCCCGAACTCCTCCTGCTGGCGTTTTACCTCCTGTATTACCTGGTCAAATGTTTCAGAAGGGTCCTCGTCCAGTTTCTGGCGTGTTTTCTTTTTGAGTTTGATCAGGCGTTTAAGGGTGGCTACCCGCACTTTAAAATACTCATCCAGGTTAGACGAGAAAATGGCCATGAACTTGATGCGCTCCAGAAGCGGTACGCATTTGTCCTGGGCCTCCTGCAGTACTCTGTAGTTAAAGGCCAGCCAGCTCAACTCTCTGTTGGTAAGGGGGTATTCTGGAGCAGTCTTTTGCTCTATTGTCTTATCTGTTTCCATGGATCAAGGGTGCCTGTAAAGTTGGGGCCCCATTTACTTATAGTTTTTCGGGAAGTCGTAGAAAAGCATTTTTGCATTCTCTTTGCTGATGTCGTACCAGCTGTCGCAGTCAAATTCAAGTGCTACGATACCTGTGGTTGGCAAGCTTACGACATGCTCGGGGCTAAGCATGTTGGCGAACTCCGAAATGGGCTCGTTGTGCCCCACTATCACTAAGGAGTCAACCTCGGCTGGTGTTTCGTGCACCACATCCAGTATTTCGTGTTTATCGGCTCCGTAGATCCGGTCGCTTACCACAATATCCTCGGCTTCGTAGTCCAGTTCTTTGCCAACCAGCGTTGCCGTGGAAATGGCGCGCACTGCAGAACTCGACACAATCAAGGCAGGTTTTATACCTCTCGTTGACAGTTCGTGCCCCATCAGTTGTGCATCGTTGCGGCCTCGCTTGTTTAAAGGGCGGTCGTGGTCGCTGAGCTCCTCAAAGTCCCAGCTCGATTTAGCGTGCCTCAGGATATATAGCGTCTTCATATTGGTGTTTTTTTGCGCCACTGTTGCTGTGGTTTGGTAACACTAGTGGCTTTGCTACTTACTGAAACTAGGGGTAATTGGTTGTGTAGAGTACGGTAAGGCTGATGTTTAGAGGTGCTCTCTGCCTTTTTATCGAACTGGCTTTCTTGCTCAGTTTTATACAATGTATTGTTTCACTTCTGGCTTTGGTGCCCTCAAGGTGGGGGAAGGGGCCCTCTTTAAGCGAGGCCTCGCCTTCGGGCATCGCGCTGTCTATTGAAGCTGCCTAACGGCTGCCCTAGCGGGCACCGCAACAATAGAAGGCGCTCTTTATCGAGGGCCCCTTCCCCCACCCAAAGGCTGGGATTGACACTTCTTGGCTGGCGGCTGTTACAACTGGAGAGGAAATATAATTGGTAATGGCAAAAAATTCCCCGCCTTGGACAAGGAGGGGGTTGGGGGTGGTTTGACCCGGTTTTACAGAAATTTCCCTCTTGCAGACTAGCCAAAACGAGGGTTTTGAGCTAGCGAGCGTAGCTCTCAGGGGTGTGTTAATTGTTTGCCGAAACTCCCCTCCTGTTACTAGGAGAGGGCTAGGGCAGGAATCAAAAAAAAGAGGAAGCCGCAGCAGCAGCTTCCTCTTTCCAGCAAAGTATAAATTTATACTTTAAGCGTTATTCGGGTAACGCTCAAAGTGTATCTCAGAAACGCGGCGAAGTAACTCCTCACGAAGTTCCTCTATATTAATCTTGTTAGTAGCTGAAATGAACAGGGCAGGGGCATGCTCTTTGGCCATATAAGTGGCTTTCAGGTCGTCGATAGACGGACGCACATCTGCCTCTTCCTCTTTCAGTTCCTGCTCGCGTTGCTTTAGGTACTGGTCTATTTTATTGAAAACCAGTAGCACTGGCTTGTCAGCGGAGTTAATGTCTTTCAGGGTTTCGTTTACTACCGCAATATGATCCTCAAAAGAAGGGTGTGAGATATCTACCACGTGCACCAACAAATCAGCCTCCCGGATCTCATCCAGCGTAGACTTAAACGACTCGATCAGTTTGGTAGGAAGCTTGCGGATAAATCCTACCGTGTCGGAAAGCAGGAAAGGTACGTTTTCCAAAACTACTTTGCGAACGGTGGCATCCACGGTTGCAAACAGCTTGTTCTCGGCAAACACTTCCGATTTTGAGAGCAGGTTCATCAGCGTAGACTTACCCACGTTGGTATAACCCACTAAAGCTACGCGTACAATGCCGGCTCTGGCTTTGCGCTGCTCAAAGTTCTGCTTTTCAAATTTCTTCAGGCGCTCACGCAACAAGGATATTTTGTCGCGCACAATACGGCGGTCTGTCTCGATCTCCGTTTCACCGGGGCCTTTCATACCAATACCACCTTTCTGCTTGGATAAGTGCGTCCAGAGGTTGGTAAGTCGCGGTAGCAGGTACTGGTATTGGGCCATTTCTACCTGGGCGTGTGCCTGGGCAGTTTTGGCGCGAAGTGCAAAAATATCAAGTATAAGTAAGCTGCGGTCCACGATCTTCACCTGCAGCTCGCGCTCAATGTTACGCACCTGCGAGGGGCTCAGGTCATCGTCAAAGATCACCATATCAATGTTGTGCTCCTTCACAAAAGCATTTATCTCTTCCAGTTTACCGCTGCCAACAAAGGTGGCACGGTCCGGCTTGTCTAGTTTCTGAACAAAGCGTTTTACCGTCTGGGCACCGGCGGTCTCAGTTAAAAATGCAAGCTCATCAAGATACTCCTGGGTTTGCTCGTCGGTTTGGCGGTAGCTTGGCACTGCTACCAGTACGGCAGTTTCCTGCGGCTTGGAGGTTTCGTAAAATTTCTTCTTCCCCATTAGTTCTTCTTTAAGGTCAAGGTATAGGCGGCAAGGGCCTTAGCTTCCTGTTCACTCAGCTGGCTGTCAAAGCCCGGCATCAGGCCCCGGCCATTCTCGACTACGTTAATACGGTCCTGAAGGCTTAGATTGCTCACCTGTAAATTTGCTGCGCCACCAAATCCTTTTGCACCATCGGCACCGTGGCAGGTGGCACAAATCTGGGTGTAGATGGCCTGTGCATTGGCTAACTGAGCTTCTTCCAGCGAGGCAACCACTTCTCCGGCAGGTGCTTCAGCGGCATCAGTTTCAGGTGTGTTTACCTGGTCTATAGTGGCGTTCTCGATCGGCCCTGGGCTGCTAAGCGTTAAGCTTTTGGTTTCGGCTATGGCATATACATAAATAAAGATCAGCAGCGATATGGCCGTAAGTTTTTTATTGTGCCGTTTGATGCCCACAATGCCCATCGGTATGGCCAGCAACACCAACACTATCTTAACGATCAGCCAGCCGGGCATGCCCTGGTACAGGTATAGCAGGTAGCCCCCGGTAACAAGTATAAGCGTGCCAAACACCATGTCCAGGGCTTTGGTGTAGCGCTTGGCCTTGTCAAGCTGTTTATGCTCATTCAGGAAAAGCATGAAGGCCTTGGTGGTAAACAGCAGCAAAAAAAGTATAACTACCAATACGTGCGTGTGCAGCACGGTTACGGTCTCTTGCATGTCTAAGCAATTAGGATTAAGGCCGCAATTTACTTTAAAATTTCTGATGCTACTGCTAAAATGGCTAACTTACGGTTTCGGACCTAAAAGAATAGTATCTTTGCGAGCCTAGAGAGCACGTATGCGGATTGCCATTGTCATAAACACTTCCTGGAACATCTTTAACTTTCGGATGAGCCTGATAAAGGCTTTGCTGGCTGAGGGGCATGAAGTGGTGGCAATAGCACCGAAGGATGCATACTCAGAGCGCCTGGTTGCGGCCGGCTGCAAGTTTGTACCGGTTGCCATGGAGCAGGGCACCAACCCCTTTACCGATATGTGGCTGATCTGGCGCCTCTACCAAACTTATAAACAGGTGAGGCCAGATGTAGTGCTGCACTATACCATCAAACCGAACATCTACGGGGCAATAGCCGCACACTGGGCTGGTATACCGGCCATCAATAATGTATCGGGCCTGGGCACGGTATTCATTACCAAAGATTATATCTCCAGCATTGCCCTGAAACTCTACAAGTTTGCTTTTAAATATCCAGCTAAGGTCTTTTTTCAGAACCAGGACGATAGGCGGTTGTTTTTGCGCAATAAGCTGGTGCGCGCTGGTATAACCGAGGTGTTGCCAGGCTCAGGGATAAATTTGCAGGAGTTTGTGCCAGCCGAAAAGTATAAACGCAACCAGCCCTTTGTTTTTCTGATGGTGGCACGGGTGCTGTATGATAAGGGTGTGGTGGAGTTTGTGCAGGCAAGCAAGCTGATACAAGAGAAATACCCGGAAGTAAAATGCCAACTGTTGGGGCAAGTGGACGAGAAAAGCCGCTCGGGCATCAAAAATGCAAAGCTGCAGGAGTGGCTGGCAACAGGCGTTATCGAGTACTTAGGCGCAACCGACGATGTAGCCAGTGTGATAGACCAGGCCGATTGTGTGGTGCTGCCATCCTACCGTGAAGGCACTCCCAGAACATTACTGGAAGCCGCTGCTATGGCCAAGCCACTTATTGCCACCAACGTGCCTGGATGCCGCGAGGTAGTGCAGCAAAGTATAAACGGTTACCTGTGCAAGCATCGCAGCGCAGAAGACCTGGCAGAAAAAATGCTGCAAATGCTGGCACTAAGCGACGAAGAATTGGAGCAAATGGGCAGAGCCAGCCGCCAGATAGCCGTTTCCCGCTTCGACGACCGCATCGTGATAGAAAGATACCTGCATGCTATCGAGGAAGTATCGCATCAGGTGAGAGTCTAAACCGCAGATTAATGGGGATTTTAGGGATTTAAAGGATTACGTTTGGTGATTTTCAAAACATATTACTTGAGGACAATTTTTAGCGATTTACTTGATTCCCCTCTTGAGAGGGGTGCAGGGGTGTGTTAATCGTATTCGGAGATTAATCACTACACTCGAAATTAAATACATTAATACATTACCCAATTACCACATTAAATACATTACCACATTAAAAATTAGCACATTAACCACATCCATGGACCACAAACTATTTCACATAGAAGGATTGATTGAGTTTATACCGCGCGTTTTCAGAGATGACCGTGGATACTTTTTGGAGACGTTCAGCCAGAAATGGTTTGAGCCTTTTGGCATCGATCCGGTGTTTGTACAGGACAACCAGTCTGTTTCTAAGAAAGGCGTTTTGCGTGGGCTACATTTCCAGAAGCCACCTCATGCGCAGGGCAAACTGGTGAGGGTAACATCGGGAAGGGCTTTGGATGTGGCTGTGGATTTGCGCACAGGCTCACCTACCTACGGGCAGCACGTTACCTGTTTACTGGATGCGGAAAAGAACAACCTGTTCTGGGTTCCGGAAGGGTTTGCGCACGGCTTCGTGGCTCTGGAAGACAATACCACTTTCCTGTACAAGTGCACCGATTTTTATGCACCAACCACTGAAGGCGGCCTGCTATGGAACGACCCAGCCCTGAACATTGACTGGGGCATTGAGAACCCACTCGTTTCGCCTAAGGATGAGATACTACCAGTGCTGGAAAACTTCGAGTCGCCTTTCTAGACCACAGATTAGACCACAGATTAATGGGGATTTTAGGGATTAAAAGGATTTAGCTCTTGCTTTGTAGAAACAACTTAAGTCTATTCACAGAAATAGGGATTTCGAAAAGCTTTAGTTAATACGCTTTAATCATAAAAACGAGAAAGCCAGCAAGTATAAATTTGCTGGCTTTCTCATTTACATTACAAGGGGAAATCATACCGAATCTATCTAATCCCCATTAATCTGCGGTTAACATTCACTCATTCACTCACCCGCTCATTCAAAATTACAACACCTCCAACAGCGATTCCAGGCCCATGCCTCTGGAGCCTTTTACCAGTACGTAACTGTCCTGTACCGGGTGGTCTTGCAGCCATTGCTGTAGTTCCTGTTTGGTTTCGAAGTATAAAAAGTCGCTGTTGACTTCGGCGGCGTGCTTCATGTCTTTTCCGCAGAGCAGCACACGGTCTATGGGCTGTGAGGCTACTACTTCGCCAAGGGCTTTGTGCTCGGCGGCGCTTTCGGTTCCCATCTCAAACATATCGCCAAGTATAACCATTTTATAAGGGGCCGTCATACTGCCAAAGTTGCGAACGGCTGCCGCCATAGAGGTTGGGTTGGCGTTGTAGGCATCCAGCAGAATAGTATTCGTGCCTTTGTGCACTACCTGCGAGCGGTTATTTACCGGACTGTAATTGGCGATGGCTTCGTTAGCTTTAGCAAGTGGCACGCCAAAGTATTTGCCAATGCAGGCTGCCGCAGCCATGTTCTCATAGTTATAGCTACCCACCAATTGAGTTTTCACCACGTTGCCTTCTTCATCTTTATACACCACATAAGGCGAGGCCTCCAGCAGCTCAGAGTGGTAAAAATCTTCGGGGCCAGGGTAGGTTACTTTGTTCTGGATGCGGCGGCTCATGCGCATGAGGTGCTCGTTGCCGGTGTTCACGAATACGGTGCCGCCATGCTCGTCCAGGTTCAGATATAGTTCGCTTTTGCCGCGTGCCACGCCCTCCAGGCTGCCAAAGCCCTCCAGGTGTGCCTTACCGATGTTCGTAATCATACCGTGGGTTGGCAGGGCAATGCTGCTGAGCAAAGCGATCTCCCCGATGTGGTTTGCTCCCATCTCGATAATGGCCATCTCATGCTCCGGGGTAATGCGCAACAACGTAAGCGGCACTCCGATGTGGTTGTTCAGGTTGCCTTGCGTGTACAGCGTGTTGAATTTCTGGCTAAGCACCGCATGAATAAGCTCTTTGGTAGTGGTTTTGCCGTTGCTGCCCGTAATACCAATAACCGGTATGCTTAATTGCTTGCGGTGGTGGCGGGCCAGGTCCTGTAGCGTTTGCAGGGTGTCCTCTACCACAAACACATTGTCCGCAGCCATACTTGCATCGTCTACCACGGCATACGTTGCGCCTTTTTCAAGAGCCATAGTGGCAAACTTAGCCCCTTTAAAATTAGGGCCGTTCAGGGCAAAGAACATACTTTCGTGCTGGTCGGCGCGGGAGTCGGTGCTTACGTGGCGGCACTCCAGGTACTTTTGATATAGAAATTCGATGCTGTTCTGCATGAAATAGTGTATTTTTATCGTAACAAGATGTTATTGAGCATAACGTATACGTTAAAAGTATAGCCTGCTTCCACGCCGGCAATATACACCCAATTCGGGAAAGACTAAAAACGCAGACAAAACACTCGCACATAGTCTAAGGTTATACTTGCCAGCACTATATTGCCATACC
This sequence comes from Pontibacter sp. GD7, assembly GCF_058216375.1. NCBI lineage: Bacteria > Pseudomonadati > Bacteroidota > Cytophagia > Cytophagales > Hymenobacteraceae > Pontibacter > Pontibacter sp. GD7. Next base: position 635,162 of record NZ_JBYZMP010000001.1, read on the forward strand.
ATGAAAAACCTTTACACCCTTCTGTTTATACTTTCAGCCGCTATCCAAAGTATGGCCCAGGAAAGGGAGCCCTTGCAGTTTAAGTTAAGGCAGGATGTTCCCGTTACAGTTGCTGGAGTTCAGCTGCCTGACCCCTGGAGCGGAGGCCTGAACACACCGCAGTTCTCTATCATAGACCTGAACAAGGACGGGCAGGAAGACCTGTTTATCTTCGACCGCCAGCTAAAAAAAGTATACACCTGGCTGGCAGTGCAGCAAAGCGGCAAATGGAAGTATAAATATGCGCCGGAGTATGAGGCTTTTTTCCCAGCAGACCTGGAGAACTGGGTGTTGCTGCGCGATTATAACTGCGATGGACTGAAGGATATTTTTACAAGTACGCCACTAGGTATCCGGGTATTTAAACAGGAGCCGGCGGCAAACGGAAGGCTAAAGTTCACCCTCTCAGAAAGTGCTCTATACTATAACAGCAACCGCGTTAACATGCAGATGACCGGTGCCGATGTGCCAGCCATTACCGACATAGACGGCGATGGCGACCTGGACATACTGATCGCCGAGTTCTCGATGGGCAAAACGCTGGAGCTTTACCTTAATGTGCAGAAAGAACTGGGTCTGGCGTGTGGCACGATGCAATATGTGCAGCAAACCGATTGGTGGGGGCGTATTTCGGAATGTGATGGCTGTAACAATTATGTGTTTAGTGCCTATTGCCGTGTAGCCGGCCCCATGCACTCGGGGCATAACGGGTCTTCGCTGCTGCTGCTGGATATGGACGCCGATGGCGACAAAGAGCTGATAATGGGAGCCGTGCAGTGCGACAACCTGGTATTTATGGAAAATAAAGGGAACAAGGGCAATGCCATAATGACGGGTTTTACGCCTATTTTCCCGGCAGCCAAGCCTGTTGCCCTTGCCAAGTTTCCGGCGGCTTTTTACGAGGATGTTACTTTTGACGGTGTGCCGGATATGCTGGTAACCCCTCAGGTAACAGACGATATCTGGAACATGGATTTTCAGACCTCCACATTGCTTTACAAAAACACAGGCGCTGCCAATAAACCGGTTTTCAACTTTATCCAGAATGACTTTCTGCAGGGGCAGATGATAGATGTGGGGGAGGGCGCTTTCCCGGCCTTTGCCGACCTGGACGGTGACGGTGACCTGGACATGCTGGTGGGCAACTATGCCTCTTACCGAAATAATGTATACAGCGCCTCCATCAGTTTTTACCGAAATACTGGCAGCACAACTGCACCTGCTTTTGAACTGGTAACGGATGATTACCTGAACCTTAAAAACAGACAGCTGTTTGCCCTGAAGCCTGCCTTTGCTGATGTGAACGGGGATAACCTGCTGGATCTTATCCTGACCTATAAAGAGCAAAAAGCCGGTACCAACCGTATCGGTTACATCTTAGGCAAAGCCGGAAGCGGCTACAATTTTACCGATGTAAAACTGCTGCAAAGTATACCTGATGGTGCCAACCCCACCCTGGCCGACCTGGATGCTGATGGCGACCTGGATTTACTGGTAGGCATGAAAGATGGAAGTATGGCCTTTTACCGAAACACAGGTTCGGCTACAAATCCGGTTTATACTTTGGAGAACAACAGCTTCGGAGGCATCGGTTTTAACCTTTCTCGCAGGTCACCTTACCCGGTAGTAGCAGACATAGATGGAGATGATAAGCCGGATCTACTGACAACAGACGACAGCGGAACCCTCAGGATTTACCGCGACATCACCAAAAACCTGGCAGCGACTTTTACAGAAGAAACGCAGGTACTGGAGAACGAACTGACGCAGCAACTGCAGGCTACCCACTTCGGAAAAGGCTTAAGTATAACGCTGGCACCCTTGGGCGGCGATAACAAATTTTACCTGGCAATAGGCACACAAGGCGGAGGTTTATACTTGCTGGAGCAAACCTCAGGCAACATGGCCGTTAAAGAACCCCACACTAGCTTAACCCTTGAAGTATACCCTAACCCAACAGACAAGACCCAACGCGATGCGGTAAGGGTAAAAGCCTCTGAGCCGGTTATACTACAGGTGTATGATGCCGTTGGCCGCAAAGTATACCAGGGCAACAAGGTATACAGCAAAAATCACCTGCTGCCTTTGCGCAACCTGAAAGCAGGCGTTTACATGATCCGGGCAACAACAAAAACCGGAAGCCATACTTCCGCTAAACTTCTGGTGCAGTGATGCAGGCTTTTATCTATGTTGCGTTAACCCCAGCTGCTACCTATAGTTTGCCATTGCTGGATCAGGTAAAAGCTGTTTTGCCAAACCTGGCCATACTTGACCTGGATGCAAAGTCGGGGGAGTTGGTGCAGCACTATGCCCTAAAACTGCTGATAGAGGCAGAGCAGGCTATAGTATGTGTCAAAGCAGATGAAAGTATAAATGACTTAACAGGGATAATGCCGCTGCTGGAAGAGCTATTCTTGGAAAAACCAAACCGACTGGTGTTGCTGCAAGGAGCCCACGCCAGGCTGCAGCGCATGTTTGGGGCAAGGGAAAGTATAACGTATAAAGTTGTAGAAGAGGATGAGGTAGTGCCGGAGGCGAAGTTGTTTTTTTCAGTGCCTTGAAAGTGAGTCTGGAGACTCACACCCACAATGCGGCACGGGTTGGATACCCGCGGCAGATAGTTAGAAGACCTCACAGCGTCTTTAAGACCTGTGAGTGTCTATGCTAAAGTCTATTCTTGTCCGCAGCAGGAGACGCAAAATGTTGCGTCTCTACAGCAACTCAAACGCATCCGCATCCAGGTGCGCCGGAAAAGCCTCCCGGAAATCCTCCAGTTCCTGTTTATTTAGGGTAATGGTATGAATGCCTTCCACCTCGCTTGTCTCCAGTAAGTGGTAACCTTTGGGATGTATAATAGCCGAGTCGCCGGAGTGGGGGTGGTTGTTGCCGTCGGTGCCCACCCTGTTCACGCCTACCACATAGGCCAGGTTCTCGATGGCGCGGGCCTGCAGCAATGTGCGCCAGGGCTGGCTGCGTACTTTGGGCCAGTTAGCCACATATAGCAGCAGGTCGTAGGCATTGTTGGTGTTGCGGCTCCATACCGGAAAACGCAAGTCGTAGCAAACCAAAGGGCATACTTTCCAGCCGTTCAGTTCTACAATTAAACGCTCTTGGCCTGAAGTATAAGTGTGGTGTTCCTTTGCCATCCGGAACAGGTGCTTTTTATCATACTTCGCGTAAGTGCCATCTGGCCGTACCCAGTACAGACGGTTAAAGTATACCTCACCTTCTTTCACCATCACACTGCCCGTAACCACTGCTTTATACTTTAGGGCTTCCTGCTGCATCCAGGTTAGGGAAGGTCCTTCTGCTTCCTCGGCCAAACCGTCTGCGTTCATGCTAAACCCCGTGGTAAACATCTCCGGCAGCACGATCAGGTCTGTGGCGGGGGCAGCAGCGCCAAGCTTTTCCGAGAACATTCTTCGGTTAGCCTCAGCATCCTGCCAGTGCAATTCGGTTTGTACAATGGTTATGCGCAGATTCATGGTCGTTATTGGTTATTCGTTGTTCGTTATTGGAATGGTGTTTTTGATGTTAGTTATTTGCTATTGGAGTTAATGATTTTTACTGATGATAATCAATTAGATCCCTTAAATCCCCTTAATCTGTGATCAGCAATCAGCAATTAAATGCTCGCTAGCTTCTCGCCGGCTGCTCTCAGGGTTTCCTCACCTTTGGCAAAGCAGAAGCGCAGGTATTTGTTATCGGTTTTGTCGTGGTAGAACGCTGATACCGGGATGGCGGCTACACCGATCTCACGAGTCAGGCGTTTGGCGAAATCGAGGTCGTGCTCATCAGAGATGCTGCTATACTTTGCCAACTGAAAGTAAGTGCCAGCGGCAGGTATAAACTCGAAGCGGCTGTTGCGTAACTGCTCACAGAAAAAGTCGCGCTTGGCCTGGTAAAAGTCTGGCAGTTGCAGGTAGTGCGCTTCGTTGTCCATGAAATCGGCGATGGCCAGCTGCAGGGGTGTAACAGAGCTGAATGTGATGAACTGGTGCATTTTGCGCAGCTCTGCCGTTAGTGGGGCAGGGGCTACGGCATAGCCTATCTTCCAGCCGGTAGTGTGGTAGGTTTTGCCAAACGAGGAGATCACAAAGCTGCGCTCACGCAAGGCTGGGTGCTGCAGGGCACTGTAATGTTGCTGCCCGTCAAAAACCATGTGCTCGTATACTTCATCGCTTATCACCAGTATGTCGGTACCATCGGTTATACTTGCCAGTGTGTCCAGGTCTTGCTTCGTCATTACGGCACCGGTTGGGTTATGCGGTGTGTTGATGATGATCAGGCGGGTGCGTGACGAGATGCGTTTCTTTACCAGGTCCCAGTCCACGCTGAAATCCGGCAGCGCCAACGAAACGAACACAGGCACGCCACCGCACAGTCTTATTGCCGGCACATACGAGTCGTAGCAAGGCTCCAGCACAATTACCTCATCACCGGGTTTTACCACAGCGGTAATAGCGGCAAACAGGGCTTCGGTGGCACCCGATGTAACCGTTATCTCTATGTCGGGGTTAGGGCGGTGGCCGTATACTTTCTCTGTTTTGATGCTGATCTTGTTGCGCAGTTGGGGCATGCCCGGCATAGGGGCATACTGGTTAAAACCTTCGTGCATATACTTGGTAACCAGCTGCATTAAAGGCTCAGGGCAGTTAAAGTCCGGGAAGCCCTGCGACAGGTTAATGGCCTTGTGCTCATTAGCCAGTCCCGACATCACCGAGAAAATACTGGTGCCTACATCGGGTAGTTTGCTGCTTGGGTAGTTTGTTATAGACATAAGGTGTTATACAAAAGATGGTAGACAAAAGACACAGGCCACAGGACAAAAGACTTCGGACTGAAGCTGTTAAAGTAATTAACTCAAGTTGCGATATATGATAAACCAGGCAGGTGTAAACACACCCCTTCACCCCTCTCAAGAGGGGAATTACATGCACGAGCAAAATTCCCCTCCTCGGAGGGGTTAGGGGTGGGTTAATCGCAACTTTAGATAATTAATTGCTTATACTCCATTTCACTCCACTTACTTACTCTTTTCTATCTCTAAAATAGTAGAATTACCTGTTGGGGAACAAATCTTTTATCAATGTTTGCAGGGCCGGCACCGCATCGGATTCGAACCAGGGGTTGCGGCGCAGCCAGAAGTGGTTTAAAGGTGATGGGTGGGGCATAGGCATGTAGTATGGCAGGTACTCGTGCCAGTTGGCTACGGTTTCAGTTAAGTTGGCTTTTGCGGCTTTACCCAGAAAATAATCCTGTGCATACTTTCCCACCAGTAAGGTTAGCTGAATGTTAGGTAACAGAGAGAGTAGTTGCTGGTGCCAGTGCTGTGCGCACTCGGGGCGTGGGGGCAGGTCGCCGCTTTTGCCCTTGCCCGGGTAGCAAAAGCCCATTGGTATAATTGCTACCTGTGAGCTGTCATAGAACAGATCCGCGTCCATATCCAGCCACTGGCGCAGGCGTTTGCCACTCTGATCGTTCCAGGGGATGCCGCTCTCGTGCACTTTGGTGCCGGGGGCCTGGCCAACTATCAATAGTTTTGCCGTAGTGCTGGCCGCCAGCACGGGCTTTGGCCCCAAAGGCAAATGCGCCTCGCATATGCGGCAGGAACGGACTTGCCGCAGTAAACTTTCCAGCTCGTTCATAGTATATCACTAACACACTAAGTTACAAAATTATACTTGCCAGGCTACGTATAACCGTAAGCCCAGGCAAGGGTAACCACAAAGGCGATCAAGAAAGTATAGAAACTATGCAGGTTAAGGGGAGGCTTTGGCTGTTTATACTTTTGCTGCTTCCACAGCAGTTGCTGGGACAGGGCTTCACCAGGAATGCTTTCTCGCTTAAGTTCTTCGGGCTATCGCTTCACCTCAAGGAGAGCCCCTACCCGGAAATATTCCCGAACCGCCTGGATGAAAAAGGCTACCTTACCTTTAACTATGGTGCCATTGCCGGCTACGACCGTTTTATAGTCCAAGATAAGCTCAGTGTAAAGGTGCAGCAGGGGTTGTATGCCGACTGCGCAGGCAAACTGGCCGGTTTCTCGCACCTGGGTTTTCGTGCCCTCATCTTCCGGAAAAACAACCACTCTCTGAATGGCGGCGTTGGGCCAACGCTGGTATACCGTCAGGATTGGAACAGCATAGACGGCTACCAGGATGATGGGTACTTTAATCGCAACGGTACGTGGCAGTATAAATTTTACTGGTATGCCGGTGAGCTGGAGTACAATTACAGCATTAAACCAAATACCGATCTGTCTGTCAGCCTGGTGCCCGGACTGCCGGAACTGATCTCGGTGGGAGCAGGTTTTAGGAGGCGCTTCTAACATAACGCAACAAAGGCCGAAGCTTTCAACCCCGGCCCTTGCATTCAGTTCATTTATCCGTGGCGGCGTTCGCCCCAGTCCTCATCCCACGAGTCAGGCCTTGTGCGGCGGCGCTGGTGCGGGTGTGGCATCAGTGGGTCCTCGTGCCATCTGTCCTCCACGCGCTGGTTGCTCTTATGGAAGTATACGTCGCGCTGCCTCCATATCGGTTCTTCCTGGTGCCTTTCATATTGGTTATGCCTTGGGTCATGCCAGTCCTCCTGTTGCTGTTGCTGATAGTAATGCTGGTCCCATTGGCGTTCTCTCTCGTACTGGTGGCGGTCCTGGTGGTTCAGGTGAATGAGTGGCTCCGGCTCTCCCCAGCGGTTCCCGAAGTCCTGAAAATACTCAGGGCGGTGTTGACGGCGCATGTCACGGTAATGTCTGTAATGCTCTTCTCTGTGGCGTGGGTGTCTGTGTTCGTTCTCTTCGTGATACATGGTTTATGGCTTAGGTGATGAAAATCATACTTGTGTTTAGTTAAACTTACGCATTGATAGTCAGTGGGTTCGGGTGTGTGGTGCAGCAGGCTCAAAAATAATGAAGCCGGCGTTTGGGCCGGCTTCATTATTCACTAACTAAAACTAATCTACTACCAAATCTACCTAATCTGGTCTTTATACGGCTTATCTTCGATAACGTTCTCTGCGATCTATGTCATCGTAATAATTATCCGATCCGGAGTCGGTTTCATCTGCCCAGCGTGGGCCGCCTTCGTAGCCTCTGTTAAAATGGCGGTCGCGGTAAGGCTCTGAGCCATAGCGCTTATGCGAGTCTACACGGTCGGCTGCGTCTTCAAAACTTACCCGTGGCCTGTAACCCGGCTCATCGGAGTGCCAGATGTCGTGCCAGGTGTCTTTTACACGGTTCAGGAAACTGCGGTCTTTTCTGGGCTCTTGGTCCGGTGTGTAACGGCCTTCGCGGTACCAGTTGTGCGAGCCGCTGCCATACCTGAAATCGGTTTCTTTGTAGCGGCTGCGGCTGTCTGGGCTGTCGCGCCACCTGTCATTTGGGTACCCTTTTACATCAGATGTGTTACCCTGCAAAGAGCCACCGGATGAGTGCGGCCTGCGGATGTTGTGCATGTCGCTGTGCTGGTAGCCCTGGCCATGGTCTACGTAGTCGCGCTCGTTCCGGTAAGCGCTGTTGGCTCTACTACCATAGTGGTCGGCCAGGTGGGCATTGCGTTCTTGGGCGTATGTTCTGTTGCGGTCGTGGTGGTAGTTTTCGCCATAGCGTTTCTCCGTCGAGTCCTGGGCCCCGCGTGGGCTGGGCCCGGTATGGAAGTAATTCCCCTCGTTCCACTTTCTGGTGTTGTCTTCGCCGCTACCACGGTAGCTGTAGCGTTGCTGTGGCTTGTCTTGATCGTATGGTTTACGACCCATGCGCCAGTTTTCAGCGCCATGGTCGCCATAGTTTGTTTCGTTTGCCATTGTTTTATTTTGATTACTAAGATGTTACTTGTGTTAAACCCACAGTATGCGGGGTCTATACATGTACGGTGTTGCCATGGCTATTGTTAGTATCAGCTGCAATGCAAAACATGGATGCACAGCTAACGGATAGCTTAATATGGAGTGAAGTTTAAGCAAATGCCACAGCGGCAGGCACAAAAAAAAGCAGCACCAGGAGGTGCTGCTTCTAAAGTATGATTGTAGGCTTATCCGCTAAAAGTATTCATTCATGATCTCCCGCACATCGCCTTCTGTAAGCGGTTTGGAGTAATGCTGGCGCACATCCGGAAACTTCTTTAGCTTTTCCAGGTCGTAAAAACTGGCCGACGAGGTTAGCATCAGCAGTACGGTGCGGTTTTTATCGTTTTCGCTCAGCTTCTGGTACTCTTCCAGAAACTCAAAGCCATCCATCACAGACATTTTGATGTCCACCAAAATCAGGTCTGGCCTTGGGTAGTCCGGCTCATCAGCGAATGCCTTCCGAAGATATTCCAGGGCTTCTTCTCCGTTTGTTACCACCCGTATGTCTTCTGCTGCTTTTACACGCGTCAGTAGCCTGTGATTCAGGTAATTTGTAGTGTCATCGTCGTCTACGAGCAGAATGGTATCTACTGATTTCATATAATTGCTTACTTAATAATACAGTTTTAGCTTTGCTTAAAGTATAAATAGAACGTTGTGCCCTTGTCTACTTCACTCTCTATGTTTATGTAACCGCCGTGGTTTGCAAGCAGCCTGTTTACAATGTATAAACCCAGGCCCGAGCCTCCCACATGGCTATGGAACCGCCTGAACATCTGAAACAGCTTTTTCTCGTGCCGCCCCAGATCCAGGCCCATGCCGTTATCGGCGATGCGTAACTCTACAAAGTTATCCTTTATTTTGGTGCGAAGGGTAATTTCAGGAACCCGATTCTGCGCTTTATACTTGATCGCGTTGCTTATGAGGTTGAAAAGTATACTTTTCAGGCCTGATCGGGTGAAGTGCAAGGCCGGGGCTGCACTAAAATCGGTTTTGATAATGGCCCCGGAGGTTTGTACCGGATGCTGAAGGCTGACCAGGACGTCCTGCATTACCTCGTCGAGGTTGGTAAGTTCCAGGTCGCGCTTTTTGATCTTCTGCACATTTACCACATCCGACAGGTCTTGTATAGTGTTCTGGAGCTGCTTCAGCGACTTGTTGAACATCTCTATCAGCAGCGGAGCCTCGGGGTCTTTAAAAGTGGCTTCGCGCATCAGCTCATCGAAAACGCCGCCAAGGTTTATGATGGGCAGTTTCAGATCGTGAGAGGCAGTATACACAAAGCTGTCCAGGTCCTGGTTTATCCGTTCAAGTTCCAGGTTCTTCTCTATCAGTTCTTCCTCTGCTCTTTTATGGTCTTCTATGTCGGTGCAGGTGCCAAACCACTTCACTACGTTGCCGTGCTCATCGCGCATAGGCATAGCCTGGCCCAGGAACCAGCGGTAGGATCCGTCATGCCCGTTTTTAAGCCGATACTCCACTTCGTAGTAATCGCCGGTACGGAGCGAGTATTGCCACCTGTCGATGGAGCGCTGGCGGTCGTCGGGGTGCAGCATGTCTATCCAAACCATACCCATACTTTCCTCCAGGGTAAGGCCTGTGTAGTTCATCCAGCGCTGGTTAAAATAATCGTGGTAGCCGTCAGGGCGTGTGGTCCAGATCATCTGCGGAATAGACTCTGCCAGAAATCGGAACTGCTTTTCTGACTCCTGTAGCTGTTCGCGCAGCAATACCTGGTCGTGTATGTCGGTTGCAGTGCCAAACCACTTCACGATCTGACCTGCCTCGTTGTGCATGGGTTCGGCGCGCAGCAAAAACCAGCGGTATGTTTTGGCAACCGTATCCTGAAAACGCACCTGGAACTCAAGTTTTTCGCCGGTGGCAACGCAGTTCATCCAGGTGGCCATAAGGCTGTCCAACTCATCGGGGTGTATTGCTGGCGCCCAGCCAAAGCCCAGCGAGCTTTCGTCCATTTTGGTGTACTCGTACCAGCGGTGGTTGGTATAGTCTATGTAGCCGTCTGGGTTTGCACTCCATACCATTTGTGGTATAGACTCGGTAAGGAAACGGAATTTTTTCTCTGATGCCTCCACCTGCTCACGCAGCATTTTCTGGTCGTGGATATCGGTGGCGGTGCCATACCAGGTAACAATATTGCCCCCGGCATCGCGTATAGGCAGGGCCCTGGCCAGAAACCAGCGGTAATCTTCGGTATTTACGTCGCGCAGGCGCAGTTCGCGTTCATACATTTTGCCGGTGCGAATGGAGCTGAGCCAGTCGTTTGTGGTAGGCTCCCGGTCGTCGGGGTGCAGGGCAGGGGCCCAGCCTAAGCCCAACGTTTCTGCCTCAGATAATTTAGTGTAGTTATACCATTGCTGGTTAAAGTAGTCTACATAACCATCGGGCTTTCCGCTCCAAACTATATGCGGTATAGACTCAGCCAGCATTTTAAAACGCTCATTGCTGTTTTCTAAGGCCGTCAGCATTTGTTTCTGAGCCTCTATGTCAGTGTTGGAGCCTACCCATAGCGTTATCTCATTTTCAGAATTCCGGATAGGCAGAGCGCGTGACAAAAACCAGCGATACGCCCCGTCCCTGGATCTGAACCGGTTTTCCAGCATCAGCGGTTTGCCGCTGTTTACTGCTTCCAACCATTTCTCCTTTGAGTTTTCAAAATCATCAGGATGTATAAACTTATCCCATCCCCATGCTTTCATCTCCTCAAAGTTAGAGCCCGTGAAATCGTACCATTGCTGGCTGTAAAAGCTGGCGGCACCATCCGGGCTTGCAGTCCAGATCATCAGGGGCAGCGAGTTTAGTACGTTATAGATGTGCTCCGACTGCTTTTTAAGCTGTTGTTCTATCTCCACCTTTTCGGTAACATCCTGCATGGCGCCAAGCATCCTTACTGCCTGCCCTTGTTCGTTTGCAATAATGTAGCCCTGGTCGTAAATTACTTTGTAAGTGCCATCAGCGCATCTGAACCTGTACGTGTCGTTCCATTTACTGCTGCACGTGTCAATGGCATCATGTATAGAGTGGGTAACTCTGTCCAGGTCTTCCGGGTGTATCCTGTTGGTCCAGGAGCTTGCGTCAGGCTCTAATTCTTCAAGCGGGTAGCTGAACAGGGTTTTAAATCCTTCATTCCACCAGACCAGGTTTGTAAGTAAGTCCCAGTCCCAGATCACGTCGCTGGTAGCTTTGGCGATGAGTGCAAAACGCTCATTCATCTCCTTATAAGCTGCCTGAGCCGCACTTACCTTTTGCTCGGCTTTTGTTTGCTCCGTTACATCAAGCGCCTCCTGCACAATATGCGTTACTTCCCCGCTTGCGGTACATATCATCGGCTTGTTGTGCACATCCCAGTAGCGTTCCTCAGTTAAGCCATCCGGGTGCCTTAGCCTTACTTTGAGTGCTGGCAACGTATGCTCTTTTTTGCTTTCAAGCACGTGCTCCAGAGAAGCGTGCATCTGAGCCACTTCGCCATTGCCGTTTTTCTGAAAAAGATCAGGCAGCGCGTCGGACAGGGGTTTGTTTATCGCGGTGCTGTCAAGGTGTGTGGCCTTGAGGTAGGCGTTGTTGGCCGCCAATATGCGCAAGTCTGGCGACAAGACAAGGTATAAGCCTGGTAACGAATTAAAAAGGGTCTCAAAGTCCAGCGCGGATATTAAATCAGCATTCTCCTTCATAGTATGTCTTAAACGGACTTGCAATAGTTGATATGGCGTGTAACTGATTAAACAGCCAAAGGTTATCTGTAAGGGGTAAATTTATTTGTATTTATTGCTGTTTACCCTGGTTTAGTTTCTGCTCGAGTTCTTTCGTCGTTAACTCGGCTTTGCATTTGGCTTGTACAAGTTCTGTTACCTCTACTGCTGAGAGCAACACGCCCTCTACCTGTCCATGGTCGCTGAAAACAGGCTGGTACTTAAAGTTAAAGTATGTTTCCTGGGGCTGACCATTCTGAAAACGATCGTACATCAGGCTTATTTCGCTGCGCAGTATTGTCTCGCCCTGGTTGTAGACGTGGTTAAGTATGGAGAGCAGGCCCAGATGCCCGAACTCTGGCCAGATCTTTTCTGCTGGCAAGCCGGTGTAGGTGCGGTTGCCATACATCCGGTATATTCCCGGCGATACATAGCGGCAAACATGGTCAGGGCCTTCCAGCAGGCACAGGTGTGCCGGTGAAAGCTGCAGCAGATTCATCAGTTGCCGGTCTTTCAGGCGGATGCTTTCCAGGCTATGTTTCTGGTCGTCGATGTCGGTGAAAGTGCCAACCCAAAGCTTTATCTGGCCCGTCTGGTCCAACATGGGTACACCGCGCTCCATAAAGTAACGGTAGTTACCGGTAATATGGTCCCGAATGCGGTATTCTATCTCATACAGATTTCCTGATGAAACAGCATCGTGCCAGGCGGTAAGTACATTGGCAGCATCATCGGGATGGACGCAGCTGGCCCAGCCATCGGTTTGCCCCTTAGGCATGCCAGTGTATTGGTACCAGTTATCGTTAAAGTATAGCACCTTGCCCTTGTTATCTGCCGTCCAGGCCATGTGTGGTAAGTTTTCCAGCAACTGCCTGAAGCGGGCATCACTTTCCTTCAGCTCCTCTTCGGTGCGCTTATTCTGCGACAGGTCGATGATAGTGCCGAACGTGCGGAGCGGCCTGTTGTTTTTGTCATACAAGAAGTACCCCTGATCAAGCACGTGCGCGTAAGTGCCGTCGGCTTTACGCATGCGGTATTCACCGGTCCAGAGTTTTTTCCCTGTTGCGGTGGCCCTGGCTATACTTTGCTGCACCTCCTGAAAGTCGTCGGGGTGTACCAGTTTGTCCCAGGAAGCCCCGCTTACCTCCATCTCCTCCGGCATGTATCCAAACACCTGCTGAAGGCGGCTGTCCCAAGTAAGGATATCGTTGATGATGTCATACTCCCACGATACAGTGTGCAGCGCGTTGGTAAGCATGGCCAGTTTTTCCTCGTTCTGATGATGGCGTTCTTCCTGCCGGAGCGTTTCGGTGATGTCTTCGGTGTGGTGAAGTATATGCAATAACTCTCCGTTATCGCCAAGTATGGGAGTGTTGGTTATTTTCCAGTAACACTCTTTTGTGGTGCTGTCTGTAACAGCCGCCAGAGGCAGGCTGACAGGTAAAAAAGGGATGGTGTGGGTACTGTGCAAACTAACAACTTGCCCTAGCGAAGCACTCAGTTCTGTTTTTACAAGTTCAAAATGCTGCGTACCGTTCTCAGGAAACAGCTCGAAGATACTTTTCCCGACAACCTCCTTTGCCTGGACCCCTATGGTGGCGGCGTATTGCGCTGTAATGCTTTCTATTGCAAGATCTGGGGTAAGCAGTACATAAAGCCCGGGCAATGCTCGAAAAACCAATAAATGATCTGATACAATCGTGTTTTCTGGTAGGTGCATGCCTGGGAAAGCCTAAAGAGCTGCTTAGTTTATGTTAAAGTAATAAAAAAAATCAACATGATTCTGGAATAGGTGAAAATAAAGTTTTAACAACATTGCAAGTTGTACAGGCCAGGTATACTTTTTAAACAAGAAGAGGGCACATGGTTTATGTGCCCTCTGTGGTTTTTATGAAATTGCCTCTAGCTTACTGAAGCGATCTCACGTACTCCGAATCCTTCAAACACGTTTTTCGCGTCGGCTATACTTTGAATGTCTTCCACGATCACGATAAGTTTTTGTTTGGCCTCTTTAAGCCGTGAGCGGCGCGGGTGCTGCTGCACGTACTTTAGTATGTTGCCGAACGTATCGGACTGGAAATACTTGTCGTTGTTCTCGCTTGGCAGGTAGCCTTTCATGGTTTCCTTCTTGATGGTGAGCTTCTCGAAGCCAAGCTGCTGCGCCTGCCACCTTAGCTTCACAATCTCCACAAGCTGTTGTACCTGCTCCGGCATCGGACCAAAACGGTCTATTATACTTGCTGTAAGCTTATCAAGCTCTTGCAGGTCTTTGGTGCTGTCGAGTTTGCTGTACAGGTTCAGGCGCTCCGAAATATTGCTCACGTAACTTTCCGGAATCAGCACTTCCATGTCCGTTTCTATGTTACAGTCGCGCACCGGCTCTATAAACTCTGCCAGGTTATCGCCAAGGAACAATTCCCTGAACTCAGTTTCTTTCAGTTCTTTGATGGCATCGTCGAGTACCTGGTGGTACATCTCGAAACCAAGGTCTGTGATAAAGCCGCTCTGCTCACCGCCCAGCAAGTTACCGGCCCCACGTATATCCAGGTCGCGCATGGCGATCTTGAAGCCCTCGCCCAGGTCGGAGAATTCTTCCAGAGTGCTGAGGCGCTTACGTGCATCGCTTGGTAGGCCAGCCACAGGTGGTGTAAGCAGGTAACAATAGGCTTTTTTGTTTGATCTACCCACGCGGCCCCGCATCTGGTGCAGGTCTGATAAACCAAACATGTGCGCGCGGTTGATGATGATGGTGTTGGCGTTTTCAATATCCAGGCCCGACTCGATAATGTTAGTGGATACCAGCACATCATACTCGCCGTTCACGAACTTCATCATGCGTTTCTCCAGCGTTTCAGGGTCCATCTGGCCGTGGGCGTAGGTTACTTTGGCATCCGGTACCTGGCGCAGGATCATGTCGGCCATCTCCTCAATATCCTTGATGCGGTTATGCACGAAGAACACCTGCCCGCCGCGTTTCATCTCATTTACCACGGCATCACGAATCAGCCCCTCATCAAACACATGCAGCTCTGTTTTTACCGGTTGGCGGTTTGGCGGGGGAGTGGCAATTACGCTCAGGTCGCGGGCACCCATCAAAGAGAAATGTAGCGTACGCGGAATTGGCGTGGCCGTCAGCGTAAGGGTATCCACGTTCACACGCATCTCCTTCAGTTTGTCCTTGGTCTTTACCCCAAATTTCTGTTCTTCATCTATGATCAAAAGGCCCAGGTCTTTAAACTTCACGTCCTTACTCACGATGCGGTGCGTACCGATAAGTATGTCTACCTTGCCTTCGGCTACACGCTTTAGTGTTTCCTTTGTGTCCTTGGCAGTTTTAAAGCGGTTGATATAGTCTACGGTAACCGGAAACTGTTCCAGCCTGTCACGGAACGTGCGGAAGTGCTGCATGGCAAGTATGGTAGTAGGCACAAGTATGGCTACCTGCTTCCCATCGCAGGCCGCTTTAAAGGCAGCGCGTATGGCTACCTCGGTTTTACCGAATCCCACGTCGCCGCACACCAGGCGGTCCATCGGGTGCGGCTGCTCCATGTCGGCCTTCACATCTTCCGTAGATTTTGCCTGGTCCGGAGTATCTTCATATATAAACGACGATTCAAGCTCCGCCTGTAAAAACCCGTCTTTGGAGTATGCATAACCCGGGGCAGCCTTGCGTTTGGCATATAAGCTGATAAGCTCGTGGGCGATATCCTTAACCTTACTCTTAACCTTCTTCTTCTTGTTCTCCCACTCCGGTGAGCCTAGCTTACTCATACTTGGCGGACCACCTTCCTTGCCGCTATACTTGTTGATTTTGTGCAGCGAGTGAATGCTGACATACAGCAAATCGTCGTCGCGGTACACTAGTCGGATGGCCTCTTGCAAACGGCCGCCCACTTCTACTTTCTCCAGTCCGGCAAAACGGCCGATGCCATAATCTACGTGTGTGATGTAATCGCCGGGCTGCAGCGAACGCAGTTCTTTCAACGTCATGGCCTTGGTTTTGGAATGCCCTTCCTTGGCCTTGTGCTGGTAGAACCTGTCGAACAGCTGGTGGTCGGTGTAGCAGGTTATTTTAAGTGTCTGGTCGATGAAGCCCTCGCGCAGCGAAACCGGCAAATGCTGGAATCGCACGTCGTGGTCCAGCTCATCGAAAATAGTGGTGAGGCGGTTGATCTGGCGCGGCGAGTCTGTGGCAATTACATTCACGAAGTTGGCATTCTGCTGCTCGTGCAGGTTTTTTACCAGCCTGTTAAAATCCTTGTTGAATGATGGCTGCGGCTTGGCCTGCAGCTGGATAACCTCGGCTGTTTTAAAGTGGAAGCGCTTGCCGATCTCCACCACATTAAAGTTGTCGAGTAGCTTCTTGAACTGCTTCTGCGTCTGGAACAGCTGCTCCGGGTCTGATACGATCTGGGTACCTCCGCTGCCAGCCATCAGCTTCTCGAAACGATGCGAAGCCTTATCGAAATACTCCTCAATCACATCCAGCGTCAGGCGCACATCCTTAAACCAGATGTTGGTGTTTTTAGGCAGGAAGTCCAGGAACGCCTCGCGTGTTTCCTGCAGCAGCTTGGTCTGTACGTTCGGGATGATAGAGATAGCTTTTTTTGTCTCCACGCTTAGCTGCGTGTCGGGGTCGAAGGTTCTTATACTTTCAATCTCATTGCCAAACAACTCGATGCGGTAAGGCAGGTCGTTGGCATAAGAGAAAACATCCACGATACCGCCACGCACAGCATACTGACCGGCCTCATACACAAACTCAGTGCGCTCAAAGCCATACTCTGCCAGCATCTCGCTCAGGAAGTTCACGTCCAGCTTGGCACCTACTTTAGCCCCCAAGGTATTCTCCACCAGCGACTTTTTGTTGATCACCTTCTCCGTCAGCGCCTCCGGGTAGGTCACGATCAGTTCGCCTTTCTCAGCTTTGCTGTTAAGGCGGTTCAGCACCTCGGCCCTCATAAGTATGTTGGCGTTCTCGGTGTCGTCAAAACTATAAGGCCGCTTGTAGGATGTCGGGAACAGCAGGATCTCCTTCTCGTCTCCGAGTAGGTTCTTCAGGTCGGTATAAAAGTAGGCCGCCTCCTCTTTATCGTGCATCACAAAGAGTTGGTGCTGCGGATTCAATGTATAAACTGCCGAGGCCATCACGGCGTCCAGGCTACCTGCCATACCTTTCAGTTGCAGGCGGTGCGGTTCCTTGGCTTTCAGTCGTTCGGCAATGGTTTGCACCACGCCATCCAGGCGGTACAGTTCTAAAAAGTCAGTTACTTTCATTAGTTATAAGACACAAGTATCAAGACACAAGACGCAGGATTTTCTGCGGGTTAAATATGATACTCCTTCATTACAAAGATACTACAAGATAATGTCTTATCAGAACAGGATGAAAGGGGAGAAGGTTGCGCTTTTTATCTGAATCAGGATTTGCAGGATTATAGGATTGGAGGGATTAGGGAATACTTTGCCGCTCTTTCGGATTTGCAATCCGAAAGAGCGAAAGTAGGTTACATAGATACAGGCTTTAGAAAACAGAATGGAGGAGCAGAAGGATGCGGGAGAAGAGATAACTATGGGTTAAAAAAATGGAATTATAATCTTGTAAAAGATTAACTTCAAGTTACAGATCTGAAAGTTTTCTTACCATGACTAATAATAAGCTTCGCTATGTAACAGAAAGGCCATCACTGGCTATAAAAATATGTGCCTGTCTAATGTTGTTAGGCGGAGTGCACGTAGGGTTAACTTATCCTGTTGTAAGTGTAATGTTTACAGTTCTGGGTCTGCTGCCATTTATCGTGCGCAAGTGTGTTGAATTCAAACTATATGAAGGTGTGTATAGTGAAGGATATTGCATTGCTGGTAAGATACTGGGTAAAGAAGAACCATACCCAGGAGTAGAGTTTTTATACCTTAATAAAAATAGACATACACATATCACTCACGGCGAGGTAGCTGAAATAACTTCTAGATATATATGTTTTGCTGGATATTTAAACCTATGTGATGGTACTAAAATTTTGGTAGTTCAAGAGAGAAAAAAGGAACAAGCATTGAAGCAATTAAGCATGATAGCTCAGGATTTCAAGTCTGAGATTAAAGATATGACTTAGCTTACAATCTGCGATATTCTGGCTCTTTCGGATTTGCAATCCGAAAGCACCTTCTGCGAGGGTTTGCAACCCGACCACTACATTACCTATAGCAAAGCAACTAAAAGTATAAAAGCGGATTACAAATCCTGATAGTATTTGTTTTCGGATTGCAAATCCGAAAAAGCCAACGTCTATTCCATCCGACTCTACTCCAGTAAAATTACATCTAGCAGTCCAGGCTGACCAGCGTAGTCCAGTGCCGAACTGTATAGGTGATGTTCTGGTTCGGCTACAATCTCAGCTGCTACAGGGTTTTGGTGAATATAATGCAGCTTCTGCTCAATCAAACTGTTGGTATGTAGTTCTTTGGCTTCGTTGCCATCCTGCCAGAATTTGAAATTCTTGGTTTTGATATCATTGGCCGCTGCGAAAGCAAAACGGTTGATTAGCCAGTCTTTGCGGCTTTCGTTTTCTTCCTGTATGGCCTTTATGATCGCTTTGCTGGAGAACTTCTTAAAATCACGAAGTATATCTGACAAGTTATGCCCATCTTTTGCTCTGGCTATGAGATGCAAGTGGTTGCTCATCAGGCACCAGGCATACAACTCCAGTCCTTTGTGCTGTTGGCAGTATTTTAGCGATTCTATGAGAATGTGCCTGTACACCGGGCGAGTAAATACATCAACCCAATCAACCACCGTTAGCGTCAGGAAGTATAAATAGCCAGTATGAATCTTGTTCTTTAACCCCATGCAACTGAATACGTGATTGGTGACGGATTATAGATTACAAATCTTGGTAGTATTCGTTTTCGGATAGCTAATACGAAAGAGCGGAGTAGGTGTAACTTTTTTATTCAAAAGCCTCAAATGGAGGAATTGAGGCAGTTAGGCTACTTTATTTTAGATTTTAGATAAATAAAATCGCATAATTGTAAATTTTTTATCGTACTTTGTAAGAAATAATGAACAAATACACCGCTGTGAATGTAGTAGGTGTATAATAACAACAAAAAATGAATAGAGGAACAGTAAAATTCTTTAATGACTCGAAAGGTTTCGGGTTTATCAAAGAGGAAAATTCAAATCAGGAGTATTTTGTACATGTGTCTGGTTTAATTGATGAAGTCAGAGAAAATGACGAAGTAACTTTTGACCTGCAGGAAGGAAGAAAAGGACTAAACGCTGTAAATGTTAAGCGTGCTTAGTTTTAGGATACTACGTTAATAAAAAAGCCTTACGACCAGTAAGGCTTTTTTATTTGCAGTCCTCGAAAGTTTAAGAAGTTTTACAAATACCAGACGGGTATAAAATCGGGTTAAGGAGCCCGGGTAAAGACAAGATGAACAGAAAATATTTAGTAGATACCACTACACGTGAGTACCTGTGTGTGGCAATACAAAAAGGACGCGATTGGGAGCCTAATAACCAGGATTCGCTGCAAAGCTTTATAGACTCGCGTGAAAATACGCAGCAGGCCGACTACGAGCTTTTAACAGGCGAGTATAACGACAATACGTTCTTTGAAAAGTGGATCCGCAACGGTACAAACTTCGTGTTCAAGTACTAAGCTTGCCAGGCAAGAGAAAATGCAAATTCATTAAAAATTATTAACCACGTTAACGCTTTATATGGGCAGATCACAAGAGACATTTAGTAAGAAAGAAAAAGAGAAGAAAAAAATGCAGAAGCGCAAGGATAAGCTGCATAAAAAAGAAGAGCGCAAAGCCAACTCTAACAAAGGCAAGGATATAGAAGAAATGCTGGCCTATGTTGATGATAACGGCAACATTACTTCTACGCCGCCAGATCCGAAAAAGAAGAAGGTGGTTAAAGTAGAGGAGATACAGATAGGCATACCAAAGCAGGAAGCATTAACGCAGGCAGATCTGATCAGAAACGGCACTGTTACTTTATTTAACGATTCGAAGGGCTACGGCTTTATTAAAGACCAGGAAACGCAAGAGTCTATTTTTGTACATATTAACGGTCTGGTAGATAAGATTAAAGAAGGCAATAAAGTAACCTTTGAAGTTGAGAAAGGCCTTAAAGGTTTAAATGCCGTAAATGTAAAACTGGCAAGTTAGTCCAGAAGTCTTTCTGGGTTACCATTATGAAGTATACTTTCGGGAAGGCATACTTCAGATGCTTTTGCTGTGGTGCTGTTACTTGTTTTCAGAATTATACCGATCTATACTTCTTCAACATAGTACTGCTGATACCCGCATCAGCAGGTTTTTTTAGTATCTTCTCATGCCTCAAGTTTAGCAACAGCGTAACTTGTGGCATGCTATGATGCTAGTCCGCAAAAAAGCATGCCATCAGGCTGAAGCAATTGATGGCGTCAAGTTGAAATCTTGTCAATCCAAAGATTCTTCAAATCCCGATTCAGGAAAATAAACCTGCTTTTGCAAATTCTTAGCAACTATAATCTTATACTTCCTTACTACAATTCTTTCAGCAGCTGCCTGATCTCTTGTGGGTCCTGCAGGTTGCGGAGGTCGCGGGTTAGCTGCTGGAGCTCTGCATTCAGGTCTTCTTTGGCATACTTAAATTTCTGGTCCATTTGTTTTGGGGTGCCTCCAAACTGGTGGAGCAGCTGCGCTTCGGGGGTGAACCGGAAATCATCGAGCTCATACTGTAACTCCCGTATCTGGTCAGAGAGTATTTTGATGTAATACTTTAGCTGCTCATCGGGTAGTTTGTTAAGTACCTGACTCTGCTCCTGCGTAAACTCCATTTGCAGGCGCAGCAACTCAAAAAAGTCGTCGTGGTGGTAGGCCTGGGTAACGCGCTTCATGGCCTCTTCTTTCCAGATGCGTACTTCGGGGTCCTGTTCCGCGTCGGGGTGCAGCAGCTTGGCCAGTTCGGTATACACACGGCGGCTGGCTTTGCTTATGTTCTGGAGCTCTGCCTTCGCTTTTTCCTCTTTGGCTAACTGGGCCTTGGTCTTCCGGTTTCTCTGGCGGCTCTGCTTTTCCTGCTCCCGCTGCTCCATCTCCCGGTCCAACTGGGCCTGTATGCTGTCAAAGTCATCCAGGTCACCTACTTGTACATCAACACCAAACACATCACTGATCAGCTGCTCTGCGATGAACCTGGCATCCTCTTCTTCTTCGGCAATTGTTTCTTCGAACGAAAGGTCGGAGTATTTGTCGTGTATCTCCAGCATGTCTTCGCGGCCATACTTGCCTACCAGGTCAAAGGCGATGTCTGCTATCAGGTAGGCCAGTTTTTCTTTTTCCCGCTTCCGGAAAAAAGCCAGAGGGTACGCTTCGTCGAGCAGTTTTACCAGCTCCACGCGCTTTTCAATTATATTGCTTATGATGGGCTTCAGCTCTTTTTCGATGCGTTTATGGGCCAGGTTTATACTTTCCTGCCTTGCGCTTATGTCCTGCTTCAGCTTTTCTATCTGCTTTACCTTTTTATTGAACTGCTGCTGTAGCTTGCTTAACTGATTTTTATCAGTAACAGCTATCTGCGGAGTGAGCGATGAGGCTGGTGCTTTGGACTGTGTCATAGTTTCTATTTACGAATTGATGTGCAGCTAAACAAACATAGTATAAGCAGACGGATAACCAGGTGAAAAGATATGTGCTTACTATACTTTAGTGCTATACCCGCATGCCGTGCCTGGGTATGTCTTCTATCCGGAACGCTTGCAGAAAACATTGGGCATCAGTTATTCCGTTGGCGTCATGGCCAAGCAAACGCGCTATTTTCTGCCAGAGTTCAGTAGCGCTAAGGCCAGCCTTCCGCATTTCCGTAACAGACAGCGCATCATCTGATTTTGATAGCTTGTTGCCCTCACCGGTAAGTATGATGGGATGATGTATAAACTTTGCCTGCAAAAAAGCATTGGCACCTGTTTGCTGTGCCAGAAAAAGCTGGGCCGCCGTCGAAAGCATCAGGTCTTCGCCGCGCACCACCAGGTTAATGCCCATTTCCACGTCATCGCAGAGCGAGGCAATCTGGTAGGCAGGCAGTCTGTCTTTGCGCCGCACTACAAAGTCTGGCATCTCCAGGTCCAGGGCTACCCTACAATTGCCCAGTAACTCATCTTGGAAGGTGACCAATGTATTCTCAGGGATGCAGATGCGCCAGGCGGTGTCCGGGGTGTCCAGGGCAAGCTGCTCGTTGCGGCAGGTAAGCGGGTACAGGCCTTCCGGGGATACAGCAGCAATCTCGGTGCGGGAGCAGGGGCAGGCATAGATCACCCCTTGTTTTACCAATTGCTCCAGAAAAGTATGGTACTGTGGCAGGCGTAGGTGCTGCGAATAGTGCTGCTCAAAATCGTCGGGGCTTTTGGGGCCTTCGTCGTAGTCAATGCCCATAAAGTCCAGCGTGTCGAAAATATCCTGCAGGTACTCCGGCCTGAACCGGGCATTGTCCAGGTCATCGATCCGAAGTATAACAGTGCCCTGCTGCTGCCTTGCCAGTGCCCAGGTTATCGCAAAAGACACCACATTGCCCAGGTGCAGGTAGCCGCTGGGAGTAGGGGCAATGCGGGTCTTTACTGTTGCCTTGTTCTGTGATAACTGTTGCACGCTGGTTCAGGGCTTATTGCGGACATGTTTATACTTCACCGAAAACAATATACTGATTTTAGCCGGTAGTAGCTGTACGTATGGTTGTAATTAAAAAAGAGGCCTATGTACTAGTACATAAGCCTCTTTACGGGGTTTTCTAATCTAAAAAAATTAAAGCGTTGCCAGGATCTTGTCTTTCTGAGCCTTGTAATCCTCCTCTGTGATGAGGCCGTTATCTTTCAGTTTTCCAATTTTATCTAACCGTGCCACATACGCGTCCATGGCAGAGGCGCCCTCCTGCTCAGGCATGAAACCCGACAGGCTTAACTGGTTGCTATTGGCTTTCCGGAGCTTAAACGCCAGAAAAGCGGTGCTGCCCAATAGCAGAAGTATAAAGATGAAGGACGAGTTCTTATAGCCGCTTTGGCTGGCGATATCGGACAGGCTATCGTTGTAAAGTTCTGTAGTGGCGGCCAGGTCAGACTCCAGTTCGCCGATCCGGGATTTGGCCGCGCTAAGTTGGTCCTGGGTTGCTTCGAGCTCCTGGCGCAAACCCTTCTGAGTGCTTGCGTGCTGGCTTCTGACTTCCTCGAGTATCTCGTTGTCTTTGCTGATGATCTGCTTTTGTACCCCGATGATGTTAGAAAGGTCTTCTTTCGATTTGCCGCCCCAAAAAGCATTGTTCTGGTCTTCAAAGTACTCCCATTCTTCATAAAGGCGATCACGCTCCTCCATAAGCCTTGATAGCCGTTGGGCTGAAGCAGAAAACGAGGTTAGCAGCAGAAAAAAGAATAGACAGGGCAGCGGTGTAGCGGTAAAGGTCGCTTTCATAGGTACTAGGTATTAAGTTGTTAGGTAAGATTTTGAGAAGCAAATATATAAAAAGGAGTTATATTTGAGGATAGGTGTATAGTTGAAATTTATACCTTTTGCGCATATTTATACTTTGAAGCTGTTTAGACTTTCGATTAAAAAGTACAAACCCGCCATTGCTGGGGTTTTTTACCAACAATTTAAAGGCGCTGGCTATTATACTTGCTGTTAAGAACAGGCAGCAAGGGCAGGCAGTGTAGATTTTAGCAAACTCTCAACAGGCTCTTTACCAGAAACTCATGAAAAAAACTGTCCTTTCTTTCTTAGGTGGTGTTATAGCCACTACTGCTTTAGTATCGGGCTGCACCAATGCAGCAGATCAGCAAGCCAAACCCGACTTTACTCAGGTAATCCCAACCCTGGAAAACATCACCGCCGACTGGAATAAAGGTGACCTGGATAAATTTGTGACTGTTTACGACAGTGCCGCAACCTTTATGCTGCCAACCGGACCGATAGGAGTAGAGCAGATGAAAACCTATTACCAGGAAGCCTTTACCGAAACGGGCACCCCAACATCCACGCTCCGCTTCGACAGCCTGGAGATGAAGCCGCTGGGCAACACCCATGCTTTGGTAACAGGCAAATACATTCTCACAAACCAGGATGCTACAGAGCAAAGCGGCCGTTATACCTTAGTGTTTGTGCACGAAGGTGGCCGCTGGAAAATCATGCATGATCACTCTAACTAACTGTTAGCGGACAGCTTGTAAGCTAAGAGGCGCTTCCGTTTTCTGTAAACTTTGCTTCCACCGGCACGCCATCCGGATCGATGAACTGCACCTGCTGCCTAGGGTAAACCGGAATGATCTTGTCGATGTATTCCGGCTTGTTTACTTCGAGGGTAACACGCAGGGTAAGCTCGCTTTTCCATTTGCGGCGTTCGCGGGCGCCTACCAGGTAGCGTATGGTCAGGTTGGTCCAGGAGTCGGAAAGGGAAACGAATACCTGTGGCTTTTCGGGGATGTTATAATCCAGGCCTGAGCGTTTTAGCAGCCGGGAGTAGTTGCGGACAGGTTCTGCCATGTAATTGCCCAGTAGCTCCTCGGATACCTTTTGCAGCACTTCCATAGAGAGCGGTATATCCGATTCGTTGGCAACGGCTATGGCCAGCTCATCCCAAACAAAAGGGAAATCGCCGGTAAGGTTGGTAATGGTACCTGTCAGCACTTCGTTATTCGGGAAGGTAACCAGGCGGCCAGTAGGTTGCTCTGCCTGCACAAAACCGGGCTGGTATGGGTCTCCTATTTCCCAGACGGTGGTGGTCAGGAAGTCGATGCGGTACACATCTCCGAACACGTCGCTTACCCTGATGCGGTCGCCTACACGGTAGTAGCCTTTAAAGGAATTCATGAGCCAGCCTGTAAAGCACTCGATCGGTGTTTGCAAGGACCACGACAGCGCCAGGCCTATCAGACCCAGAGAACCTACCAAAGCACGGATATCGCCGGCCACTACGCTTAAGGCCACGCCAATAGCCAGCAGCCATACCGCAATGGATGCCAGCGAAATAATGGCGCTGGACCGTTGCCACTTGCCCAGTGTGCGTTCAAGTATAAGCTTGATGCCCTTGATTACCAACCAGGCCAGCACCAGCGTAGCCAGCGCAATAAGTATCTTGGGCAGGTTATAGAAGAAACTGTCCCAGAGGCCCTGCAATGCACCAATGGCCTCGCCGGCAGCCTCTTTGCTGGAGGCAATGGCCGAGGTATCGGCAGCCACCTCAGTTATACTTTTATCGGTGGCGGTAGTGTCTCTAAGCCCAGTAGTTAGTGTCGTGTCGTTTTGTGCCAGGGTGGCTTCGCCGGGTGCGAACAGCAGCATGATAAAGCCCGTAACCGCCACCGCCAGAATGGAGGCCTGCCTGAAGTTTTTCAGCCTGTTCTCGGCGCCTTTTACGGCCCCGGCCCCGGATACCCTTCTTCGCTTAACCCTGCGCCGCATGGGTTGCCTGCGCTGGGTGGTGCGGCCTTGCTTAGAGTATCGGTTTGCGCTACGGTTCTGCTCGGTGGCTCTTGTTCTGGTTGTTCGGTTTCTCTTATATGATGGCATAAGGCCTGCGGTATTTAGAAGATATAAAGTTTTTACTACTTTAGGTGTAGCTATGTTGCTTCAGGATGTTTCTGCAGGGTCTTACCTGTGCATATATCAAAATACCTTAATGATTATTTCCAAAATGACCGTATTAGAAAACCTTGCCACCAGCCAGAACCGCCGCGACGAAGAGCCCAACAAGGAACTGGCCAGGCACATTGCCGGAACACACGATAGCGAAGCTGTGGCGGAACTGGTGCGGTTGCTACAGCACAAGGACAAGAACATCCAGAGCGATTGCATAAAGGTGCTGGATGAGGTCGGTTACATTACGCCTGAGCTTACCTCCCCATACTTGCCTGAGTTTATAAAACTGCTGCAAAGCAAAAACAACCGGATGGTATGGGGCGCTATGGCGGCTATAAACAGTATCACTAGTATAAACCTGCCTGGCATCTATGCCAACCTGCCTGCTATTTTAGATGCTGCTGCAAAAGGAAGCGTTATCACAAAAGACCATACGGTGCAGATACTGGTAAAGCTGGCTGCGCATGCAACTTACCAGAACGATGCCCTGATACTGTTGGTAGACCAGTTGAAAGACGCGCCTTTAAACCAGCTGCCCAGTTATGCCGAGCAAACTGCCACTGTTGTTACGCCAGCTTTCAAGTGTGAACTGATGCGTGTGTTGCAGCAAAGGCTTCCGGAAGTTGAGCAGGAAAGCAAGCGTAAACGACTGGAAAAGGTACTCCACAAGCTGCAGAAATAGGCACTGCGCATCAATCCATTGCTAATCTGGAGTGGCTTGTGTAACTTACTGTAGGCAAACCCTGAAACCATGAAGCAAAACCTAACGCGTGAGCTGATCTATACTATTGCGCGGCACAGCAACTGGCGCCCCGAAAGTATAGACGCCAGACTGCGCAGCGAAAAGCTCTACGCCACCCCGCGCGACTGGGCCAGTTTTACCCAGTTGTTTTTGCTGGGTACCGGGGCTAGCTTTACCCTTGCCGGCATCATCTTCTTTTTTGCCTACAACTGGGCCGACATGCACAAGTTTCTGAAGCTGGGCCTGATCGAGTTGTTGATCTTAGTTACGACCGGGGCAGCACTGTTCTGGAAAGGTAGCGAGACAATTAAATACACGCTGCTAACGGCAAGCGCCGTGCTGGTGGGAGTTTTGTTTGCTGTGTTCGGGCAGATCTACCAGACTGGGGCCAATGCCTTCGATTTTTTCTGGGGCTGGACCTACTGCGTCGTGCTGTGGGTGCTGGTGGCCAACTTTCAGCCACTGTGGTTTATTTTCCTTGCCCTGCTCAACACCACGTTTATACTTTACACCCAACAGGTAGCCACCCACTGGACCTTCAATTTTGTATGCGATGTGCTGTTTATACTTAACGCATCGGCAGTTATTATTTGGGAGTACCTGGCAGCCAAGGGCAAGGTAAAAATACAGCATAAGTGGTTTCCAAGGGTAGTGGGCCTGGCCGCGATAATCGCTATCACGGTAAGTATGATCACATTGCTGTTCTCCGACTTTAACGATGACTATGGCCTGTGCTACCTGCTCGGTTTGGGCATGTATGGCACGGGCGTTTGGTATGGCCTCAGAACCCGGGATCTGTTTTACCTGTCGGCTATTCCGTTTAGCGCCATTGCGGTGCTTACAGCCATGCTGGTGCGGCTGGGGGAGCATTTTATGGAGTTTATGCTGATGCTGGCCACGCTTTTTGTGATTGGCAGCATTACGATGCTGGCGCAATACCTGGTGAAACTTAACCGCGAGTGGCATGGAAAATACTGATAAAAACTACCTGGACACCCTGCTGCAAAGTATAGCGCAGGAGCAGGGCGAGGGCTTTACCTATGATCAGGAACTGATAGCGCAGGAGGAATTGCATGGTGAGTTCAAGGTGTCTGCGCTGGCCATTAAGATCCTGACTATCCTTGGTGGTTTGCTGGCATCTTCCACCTTTCTGGGCTTCTTTCTAGCTGCTGGCTTATACGATTCCCCGGCTGCGCTGAGCGTTCTGGGGGTAATGCTGCTGGCAGGCGCAGAGTGGCTGGTCCGGTACAAAGAGAATGCCTCGGCAGATGCGCTTGGGGTGTCGCTGAATATTGTAGGCTATATTTTGCTGCTGGCAGGCCTGAACCAACTGATCCAGAACGATTCGGTGGTGGCGGCTATACTTGCCTGTGTGGCTGTGCTGGTAATAGCTGTATCGGAGAGTGCTATTTGTGTATTCCTGTCGGTGCTGGTACTTAACGGGAGCCTCTTTGCTATTATCGTTGATAAAAGAGAACTGTATAACCTGGCGCATGGGCTTGTGATATTGCAGGCTATTATACTTACTTACATGAGCCTGCACGAGGCAAAGCTCATCGCAGCTTCCTCTAAACTTAACACCAGGTTCAATCCAGTTAGAATTGGCATTGCTTTGTCACTGGTATTTTCGCTGGGGATGTTCGTGCACCAGAAGATTCTTTCCACGCACATAGACTACCTTTGGATATCCGGCCTGTTCCAGATCGGGTGTGTGCTGTTGCTGTTGCACCGCGTACTGAAAGAGGTAGCCATTACCAATACCAAAACGCTGGTGGCATTTTATACTTGTTGCGCCCTGGTGCTGGCCCCAACCATACTTACGCCATCCATACCGGGTGCACTGCTGGTGCTGCTCACAAGCTTTTACATAGGCAATAAAACAGGCTTCTGGGTGGGCTTGCTGGCACTGGTATACTTTGTGATCATGTACTACTACGACCTGAACATGACGCTACTGGCAAAGTCGGGAGTACTGGTGGCAAGCGGGCTGCTATTTCTGGGCGGATTTATGTTGATAAGCAAATTTCTGAAGAGCTATGCTGACTAAAAGAGGATGGATTATACTTGCCAACCTGGTGCTGGTGCTGGCGCTGTTTAACTGGTCGGTGGTGCAGAAGGAGGAGATATTGAATGAAGGACAACTGGTATTGCTGGAACTGGCCCCCGTAGACCCGCGTTCCCTGATGCAGGGCGACTACATGCGCCTGAGCTACGCCATCAGCAGGCCCGAAGACGGTGAACTGTTACAGAAGCTGCCCCTTAAAGGCTATGCCGTTCTAAAACTGAACCAGGACAATGTTGCGGAACTGGTAAGGTTTCAGGAGGAGGAAAGCCCGCTTAACCCGCAGGAGCAGCTGCTAAAGTATAGCAAAGGCAGCTGGAGTATAAATCTGGGTGCAGAGTCATATTTTTTTGAGGAGGGGCAGGCAAAGGTGTTTGAGCAGGCAAAGTATGGCGGACTTAAAGTAGATGAAAAAGGCAATAGTATTTTAGTAGGTTTGTATGATGAAAGGCAGCAGCTGATAAAACCGGAACGCATAAAGGAGTAGCTTACCATATCAAAGCACAAAAGAAAACAAAATGACATCAAACCAATACAGCTACAACACCGGGAAATACTTCGGGACCGCTGCCCGGGTAATGGGCTGGATCACCTCCGTTTTCGGACTCTTAACCATACTGGATGGCTCCTATTCTGCCTGGCTGTTGCTGCCTGTTGGGGTGGTGGTACACTACGCGCACTATCGCACTGAATTTGACCTGAAGAACATGCTTTACCGCGAAGGGGTAGGGCTGGGTAAATTTGTTATCGGGAAGAAGCTGCCGCTCACAGGCTTTGACTTTCTTTTCCTGAAGCACAACCGGTACAGCCAAACCTTTGAGTCGAGGGCCTCGATGACCAGTATAAAACTGGAAAAGTATGATGGCTACCTAAAACTGGCAGACGGCGTAAAGCTGCACCTGCTGCAATATAAGGACAAGGAAAAAGCCATGGCAAAGATGCAGGCAATTGCCCGTGACCTGAACGTGGAGCTGCGCGACCTAACCAATATGAAGTACTACTAAAGCGTTCATCAAAACAAACATTCATGCAAACCATTTTAGGCGCGGGAGGCGCCATCGGAACCCCACTGGCCAAAGAACTTTCGGCTTACACAGACAAAATACGCTTGGTGAGCCGCAAACCGGAAAAAGTAAACCCCACCGACGAACTGTTTGCTGCTGACCTGCTTGATGCGGAGCAGGTAAAAAAGGCAGTAGCAGGCTCTGAGGTCGTATACCTGGTAGCGGGACTTGAATACAACACCAAAGTATGGCAAAAGCAGTGGCCGGCACTGATGCGAAACGTGCTGGATGCCTGCATCGCACACAAGGCAAAGCTGGTTTTCTTCGATAACATGTACATGTACGACCCGTCGCGCCTTCACCACATGACCGAAGAAACCCCGGTAAACCCCATCAGCAAAAAAGGAAAAGTACGGGCACACATCGCTGAAATGCTGCTGAATGAAGCTAAAGCCGGAAAGCTGGAAGCCTTGATTGCCCGTGCAGCCGATTTTATTGGGCCAACCAAAAACAGCCTGCTTTACTCGGCTGTGTACGAGAACATGAAAAACGGCAAAAAAGCCATGTGGTTTTGCAACGCCGATAAGCTACACACCTTTACCTACACGCCGGATGCCGCCAAAGCCACAGCCCTACTGGGAAACACACCGGATGCTTACAACCAGGTATGGCACCTGCCTACCAGCAATGCACAGCTAACAGCCAAAGACTGGGTAAGCCTGATTGCAAAAGCAATGAATAAAGAACCGAAGCTCACTGTGCTTCCTAAGTGGATGGTGCCTGTGTTGGGTCTGTTTATGCCGATCATGCGCGAGTTTAAGGAGATGCTGTACCAGTACGACCGTGACTATGTGTTCGACAGCAGCAAGTTTGAGGCACGCTTTGGCCTGACGCCTACTTCCCCGGAAGATGCGGTACGGGCAATCGTATCAGCTTGATAAACGCTACTCCAGGATATCCGAGCTTTGGGGTTCCTTAACCCAGCCTTTGCGGGTCATTAGCCCTGTGATGTGGGCAAGGTGGTGCTCTCCGTGCCAGGCGTAAAGCCCGATGTGTTGCCGGATGCTGCACTCGCCTGTTTCGGGGTGCATGAGTTTATACTCCAGTTGCTCCGGTGTAAGGCTTTTTAGCAGCACCACCCATCGCTGGTGCAATGCCTCCAACAGGTTCAGGGATATCTCGGGGTTGGTCAGTTTGCTGTCCGGAAGCTCGGCCCACTCGGCTTCATGGTATGTACGTATAGTTGGCACATCCTCGGTAAGGGCCAGTTTCTGCCGGATGTACCCGTTCATGTGGCTGTCCGGTATGTGGTGTATCACTTGCAGCACTGTCCAGCCTTCAGGCCGGTAAGGGGTATTTAGCTGCTCCGGGGTGAGGTCTTTTACAGCGTCCCGTAACTTGGCGGGCAACTGTGCTATGGCAAGTATGTGCTGCTCTACCAGGTGCTCATCGTTTGGGTAACTGGCCGGGTTATACTTGCCTATCGGGTATTTTAGCTTTTCTAATTCCTCTTCTGACATGGCGGGGGTGGATCAAATGAAACAGTGTACTGCAATTGTTTACGGGTTTCAGGCTGAAACGGGGCTGCGTGCCCAAATTAATTTGACCGGTAACTCAAGTTGCGATTTAATTCCTGCCGTGAGTTTTCAACCTTATCCTGTCCCATGACTTTTTAGATTTAACCCTATTTTCAAAATTGTCCCCTTGAGGGAAGGGGCGTTTCATTCTACTATTTTCTGGCGCGAATCTCCAGATTCGTGACTTACAAATAAGGTTGAGTCTCCGACTCAACTGGCCCAGAGGGCCAATAACACAGGTTAAGAGTATGGCTGCTTATGATCTAAGTATAGAAATTATTAGAATGAAACGACCCTGCCCTCAAGGAGACAATTCTTATACATGAAGGCCTAGTCCAGTAAATTTGTGAGATAAGACTAGGGTTTCAACTCATGGACAACCACGAGTTGAAAACTCGCGGGAGATTGATATTTTATACTTATGCTCTAATCGTAGCCTTAGCCAAGGAGGGAGTATTTATACCTGTATGTGATATTTACTCTACTTTTTCCACTGCCAGGTTCAGGGCATCGTTCAAAGTATAAACGATGGTGCGCTTACCGCCGGTAGGGCAGCAGTTCGGGTCGGTTTCAAGGTATACGGGGAAGGTGCGCACCAGCCTGTTGTTTGCGATCCGGTATTCGTCGTGGCCCATGTAGTCTTTTTGCAGTTCGGGAGTAAGCTCGGGCATGGTAAGTTCTCCCCAGTATTTACTCTCAAACTCGTAGCCGTATACTTTGCCATAGCTGCCACTGCCGCTGCCACTCACAAACACCAGCAGTTCCGGCCTTTTGTTGCTGTTCAGGTCTGTTACCACGCTGTTGGTCACCGTGCCCTCTATGGCCTCATCAATGCGCACAGGAGGTTGCTCGTCGCGCTCCACTACTATGGCCAGGCTGCGCTGCGAGCCGGTGCCTGTAGTAGTTACGGTAAAGAGCATGCCGCCTTCGTTCAGCTGCTTTTTGTAACTGATCTCGTTGGCACCCTCAGGCTGCGGCTGTTCTATTGTCTGGGCAGTGTCAGGGGTTTCCTGGGTAGCTCTTTCAGCGGACTCCTGCTCAGAACTACAGGATGTAAGGCAGGCAGCGCCGGTGAGCAAGGTCAAAAGTATAAATCGGTGTAGCATAGTAGGCACAAACAAGTATAAATTACTGTAACTAAGATGCACCTTTTCAGGCTAAAAGCAAAGCGGCAGGTTTATGGCCTGCCGCTGCTGTATGCTAAAACTCAATTCTGTAATTCAGTACGGGTACCATTCCCATCTGGTAATAGGTCTTAATGTCCTCTTTCATACGGTCGTAGTGCTGGGTAAACATGTTCTGGCGGTTGGTTACGTTTTGTATGTCCAGCGATAGAATGTAGGAAGCCTTTGGTTTATTTTTGCGGTAGCTGATGCGGATATCAGACCTGAAGTAATCATCAGCCTGTAGGCTAAAGCGTTTCTCCTCTACGAGTTTTTCCGTTGCAGCCTCTCTGGATCTTTCCAGGTCGATGGGGGTATAGCGGTTGCCGCCTGCTAACATCAGTTTCAGGTTAGTGCTGATCAGGTTTTGCTTGTTGCTGCCCACTTTAAATTCTTTGCCCGCCAGCAGGTTTACGATGTAGTTACCGTTAAAGCGTGTGTTTCGCTCTATGCCATCGAGTGCGGTATACTTAGACTCGTACAGCGAAGTGGTAAGCAGGTAATAGTAATTGTTGGTAAAGAATTTTTCAAGCGTCAGTTCCAGGCCATAGTTGCGGCCGGTGCCTTTATTTACCAGACTGTCGGTAGTAAAGCCATCTTCGTAGTTGAGGGCAGAAAAAGAGCCGTTACTGGCTGTACCCACAGGCACATTGTATAATTGCTGGTAATACGTTTCTACTTTCAGGCGCAGGTCTTCGCGCAGCATCTGGTCGTAGGCAAGCACATAGTGGGCGGCGCGGGTAAGGTCCAGGTTTTTGTTAGGCTGCACAAAGGTGTCTCCCTGGCGTTGCTGTGCAAAGTAGGTGGTCATGGCCTCGTGGCGGCTGTGCAGGCCAAAGCCGGCGCTAAATGAGCGTGCTGCGTTTACCTGCCATTTTAGCCCCAGACGTGGTTCCAGGCTGGCGCTGCCATTCAGGCCAAAGTATAAACTGTGCAGACCAGAGTTAAAAGTGAGTTGCTCTGTTAACCTGTGTTTCCACTGAGCAAATACCTGTGTCAGGGCGGTGCTGCCATTCTGCTCTACAAATCTGCCTCGCTCCCGGTTTGCATTCTGTCCTTCTGAAAAAGCATCATAGTTTAGGCGACTCAGGATCAAGCCGGTCCGGAAAGTATGGCGGTTGTTGATTTTGCGGTTATAAAGCGTGGAAAAGCGTGCCGAGTTGTAAGCAAAACTGTGGTTGTAATAGGGGATCACTGCAAAGTCATTGGTAAGCGAGTCTACTGTAGCCTGATTGCTGTTGGCGGATAATACCAGCGAAGACTCTAAGTAAGCATCTTTTGGCAGAAACAAGGTGTGTGATACACCGGCGGCCCCCATGTTGGCTTTAAAGCTCTCATCGAAGCGGTCCCAATAGCCTTCCCACTTGCTTGCGTCGCGTTCGGCAGGCATATCCTGCTTGCTCAGACCCCCAATCCCCCAGAAAGAGAAAATACCGGATTTAGTTGTTGGCAAGTATACTTTAAAAGAGAAGTCCTGGAAAACGGGGGTGGCATCGCCTGATATCTTAACGCCTATCTGGTTAAGCATGGCTAGGGTAGAGTAGCGGTAGTTGGCTAAGTATGATGCTTTGCTGCCTTGCTTAAACGGGCCTTCTGCGGCAAAATCTACGCCTAACAAGCCAGCCTGGAAAGCATACTCACGTTTCTCATTGTTGCCGTTTCGCAGCCTGATATCAAATACCCCGGACAGCGCATTGCCATACTCAGCCGGAAAAGCACCTGTGTTGAAGTCGGAGTTGTCAATCATGTTAACGCTCAGGATACTGATGGCACCTCCGGCTGCGCCCTCCTCTGCAAAATGGCTTGGATTGGGTATTTCGATTCCCTCCAGGCGCCATAATACACCGCGTGGGGAGTTGCCGCGTACAACAATTTCGTTGCTCATGTCTGCGCTTATACCTACACCGGCGTAGTTTTGGGAGGCACGGGCCGGGTCGTTCATACTGGCTGCGTAGCGCTTGGTTTCCTCAACGGCAATGGAGCGTGAACTGATCATAGCCATCTCGTTCAGCGGGTTGCCTTTGCTTTGCTCTCCCGCACTGATCACCACCTCCTGCAGCTTTTTAAAAGACTCGCTCAGGCCAATGTTCAGCACCAGTTCTTTACCAGAACCTAACAGCAGCTCTGGCAGAATTTGCTCTTCATAGCCAATGTAACTGATGCGCAACGTGTGGCGGCCAACGGGCACTTTGTCCAGCCTGAAATTTCCATTTACATCGGTGGCAGCACCCATGGCAGGGTTGGTGGTAAGTATAGCTACGGTTGCCCCGATAAGCGGTTCCTGCGACTCTTTGTCAATGATACGGCCACGGATGGTTTGGGAAAGGTCTTGTGCTGAGGCGCAAATACAGGAGAAAAGCAGCACTAGCCCAAGCAAGTGCTTGAAGTATACTTTAATCTTCATAGTTTTATATAAGTAGGTGTTTTTTCGTAACAGGGCGCAAAGGTAGGGATTAGATCACAAAGAGATAGTATAATTGTAGCAATATATTATACAAGGCTATTAATGTCTTGAGGTGCTGTTAAAGCGTGACGGACAACTTGAGGTCTTAACTGTAATTCAGCTCTTTGACGTAATGTATAGTATGATACAATTTCACGCCATCCTGTTAATAGCCTGTATGCTTGGCCAGGCGGCATGTTTACAAACTCAACCAAAAGCCATGGACCTGAATGAATACAAATGGAAAAACAGAGTTTTACTCTTGTTCACTCCTGATCCAGACAATGGAAAGTATGTGAAGCAGAGAAGCCTTATCAGTGCAAACGCCACAGGCATGCCCGAACGGGATATGGTGTTAATCGAGGTTGAGGGTGAAAATAAAGTATGGATTGACGGTAAGGAGCAGGAAGGAGTGCAAGGAAAACAACTGCGTGAGCAATTCGCTATTGCACCTGATGCATTTACCATATTGCTTATTGGCAAAGACGGAACCGAAAAGTATAGGAGCAACACCGCAGTTCCCCTGGAAAAGATCTATGCCCTGATCGACCAAATGCCGATGCGGCAACAGGAAATGCGTAAGCAGTAAACCGGTGCAATCTGCTATAAATTCAGAATTATACTTTGCAGCAGGTATGTAGCTTTATGTCTTACCAGGTTTAGGCACGAAGCAGGACAGCAATCAAGCAAATAGAAAATTGTCATTTCTAACGTTAGTGAGATAACTGGAATGTAGCCGGGTAAAGGAAATTTCCAGATTTCTCACTAGCGTTCGAAATGACAATTCTTTAAAAAGTTAGTTTATTCTTATAGCGGAGCCCCAACTGGCTTAGAGCAGTCGTGGCCTGGCTGGCCGTGCGGCGGGTTCGTGCCTGGTGCTACAGCGCCTTGTGGTACCTGAGATGGCGGCAAAGCCGGCGGTGTTACGGTAGAAGTAGGCACGTTTAGCTTTGGCTGTACCGGTGAGTTTAATGGCGCACCAACCGGAATATCGCAGCGGTGATTGGGCTCGCCGTGTGCCGGGTTTAGAGCAGCTGTTTCGCCCTGGGCAGTTGTACTTGCAGGTGTGGCAAAAGGTGCTGTGGCTGATGGGGTGTTGTTAACTTTTTGTTCTTTCTCAGAAGAGCAAGCAACAAATCCCAATACGGCAACAGGCAAAAGAATACGGGAGAGTATTTTCATGGATCAGAGGGTTTAATTACGGTAGCTACACTAACAAGAGTATGTATACTTTTGATTCCGGTAACAAGTTGATTTATTTTTAGAATAAATTTTATTTTGCTTTTGCAGCCGGATGTTATCTGATTTACTTACTCAAGTCAATTTCCTTAAAATTAATAAAAAATTACTGCCTTGCCTGCGACTTATGGTTATAAGGTATGTAATTTTCCCATTGCCACGGAGTATAAGTATCACCTATGGTTACTTCCAGTAGTTCTTTAAATATGCTCTCGGCGTTGTTGCTGTTGGTCATGATCAGCACACCTGTACCGATTTCAGGGAAAAGTATGGAGTAGTGTTTGTAGCCTTCTGAGCCTCCTTCTTTAAAGACCCCCTTGCCATAAGGCGTTTTCAATACACCCCAGCCCAGCCCATAGCCCAGGGCTATGTCTTCATTATCGTCCGTATCAACCAAAGCATCAGGGCCGAACTGCATTTTGCTTTTTATGGCAACCTGTTTCTTAAACAGCTCCTCATACGAGTCCTTCTTTAGCAATCTTTTATTAAGTACAGCTTCTAGAAACTTGGTATAATCTGCCAGTGTGGTGCCCATGCTGCCCGCTGCTCCGGCATCGTCGACCTCGTCTTTCGGGATCGGGTTCTGTTGGCGGTCATGGCCATAAACATACTGGCTTTCCTGTCCCGGCTGCCACACATAGATATAGCTGGTCCTGTCCATACCAAGCGGTTTAAAAATGCGTTCCTGCGCAAGCTCCTCCAGGCCTTTACCTGTTACCTGCTCTATCACAAACTGAAGTAGTGCAAATCCTTCTCCTGAATAGCTGTACCGCACACCCGGGTCAAACTGAAAGTATAGCTTGCCATCTTTTTTATACCCGGTACTGGTCAGAAATCGCCAGTTCGGAAAGCCGGAGGTATGGGTCAGGCACATGCGCGCCGTAATTTTTTCATAGCGTTTATCGCCTTTCAGGTCTATATATCCGTTCCAGCTTTTCGTATTCTTTTTGGTATACTCATATTCCGAAAGCGGCTTTTCGAGGTAGCTCTGAAGAGGAATATCCAGGTCAATCACGCCTTCCTCCACCAATTGCATTACCAGCACGCCGAAAACAGCTTTACTGAGTGAGGCTCCATAGAAAATGGTGTTTGGGTTTAAAGGTGTCTTGGTGGCAGTGTTGCTGTAACCGAAGGTTTTTTGGTAAACTCCGTTGTTGTTAAAGATGGTAATGCCCAACCCTGTAACCTTTGCCGTGTCCATCAGGCGATGGATAGTTTTATCTAAGTGGCTTGCGGATATTTTGCTGCCGTCTATTCTCCGGATGCTGCTGCCCTGACCAAAGGCCGTGCTTAAGAATAAAAGTATAGTTATGAGTGTAAGCGTGATGTGTGTTAGCATGTCGTTTCGGTTTTAAGCGTTTAACAAAGCGTTCATGTCAAAACTAGCTTAAATTGGGGCTCATCCACGCGACACCTGCCCGTCATGTACACGACACATTACCCTAGCGGCCGTTTTAGGCCCTTTTTGTGTGTTTGATGCAGCTGCACCTAACCACAAGCGACACTGGTGTTTTTATAGAAACTTAAGGGATAGTGGGTACTGGCAGGGCCGGTTTTGCAGCACACGCTGGGTATTCCGGAAAACGGAAAGAAGCGCAACTACTACCGTAAGAAGAAGAAGCACCAAGCCAACATGAAAGTATAAAACCAATAGCGTCAGCCCAAGTATAAGGGCAAGTGTTATAGTCAGGTGAAAGTTGATAACGGCCCTTCCCTGTGCATCGAGTTGCGGACTTTCATCGCGTTTATAAGCCCAGAGTATAAGCGGGAACACCACGTTTGCGAAAGGTATGATGATGCCCACAGCAGGTAACAGGTGTAGCAGCAGGAGCCACTTTTTGGAGGTAGTTATACTTTGCGAAACGTCAATAGCAGCAACAGGGGAGTAAGAGAGTTCCTGCACCTCAATTTCCAGTGATTGGGCGAGCAGTGTAAGGGTTTGTACATGGGGTTCCACTTTTGCATTCTCGATCCGCTGTATAGTTCTTACAGCCACGCCAGAACTCTCGGCGAGCTGCTCTTGCGTAAGGTGTTTCTGTTTTCTGTGTTGTAGTAGGTTTTGAGCTATAGCGGTTTTTTCCATGGCAACAGGGTAGCTTAGTCTTTATTATAACGAAAATGAAGAAGACATGCAACCTTTGCCTCTAATGGTTAAGGGCTGAGCAAGTGTTATCTTAGTTTCCCGAAACGATAATTCAGGGTTAATGTAAACTGGCGAAGTGGTGAAGCCGATTCCCTGATCTGGTGAAATGTTGGCGTATCCAACTCAACCCTGCTTAAACGCTCTTTCCGAAACGGACTACGTACCGACAGATTAATGCTGGCTTTGTTGGCTTTCAGAAACTCCTTGCTTATAGCCATACTACTCCAGGAGTAGCCATTGCTTTTGCCCTGTAAAAAAATGTTAGAGGAGCTGTAGCTTACATTTCCGCTGGCTCGCCAACCTTTGCCAATTCGGTAATTGCCAGCCCCCCGCAGGTTATAAGAAAGCCCTTCGTTGGTTTGCGTTACACCTTCAATCATACTTTCGAAAACTGAATAATTAGTGCTGGCATTTATGCTTATTGAAAGCTTTTTGAAAAAGGTAGTATTTGCGTTTAATGCCAGGTTATAGTTTTTGTTGCTGCCGATGTTTCCAAATGTAGTGTGCGCCACAGAATCTTTGGTCAGTGTGGTAAAGCTTTCGATCGCATTATTTGTTATGTTATGTGTGGCCAGAGTGCTAACAGATGTGTTTTTGATAAAAGTGCTGTACTCAAGCTGCAAAGAATGGCTTAATGCAGGCTTTAGGTTGGGATTTCCAAAACTTATGTTGAGCGGGTCGCTTAAGTCAGCGTACGGGTTTAATAAATAAAGTCCAGGCCTCTGAATCCGTTGGTTATAAGACAAACGCAACATGCTGCTTTCGCTTACTTTATAGGATAGGGAGATGTTCGGAAACAGGTTGTGGTATTCCTGTGTGACTTCAGTGCCAGAAGATTTAAAGTCTGCATCCAGCTTGGTTCTTTCCAGGCGAGCACCTGCTCTTATTCCCCATTTATTTTTCATCAGATTAAGAGAAAGGTAAGCGGCATGTATTTGCTGGCGGTAGCTGTAATCGCTGCTTTGCACTGGGTCAAGCAAAAAGGCTCCGGTTTTCTTATCCTGGTTTTTATAGAAATACTCACTACTGTTTTCCTCAAAAATTGATTTCAAGCCTAGCTCCAGCGTTTGCTTCCCGATTGGTTGCACATAATCTGCCTGCAGATTGTATTCCTTTGTCTTATCCGCTACATCCGTTATACTTCTCTGGCCTGTGTAATTTAGCAGCGGCTGAAGTATAAAAGATGACTCGTTGTTAAACTTATTTTGGAGCATGTTAAATGTCAGGTAAAGCAGCCGGGTATCGTTGTTCTGAAAGCTCTGCTGGTAATCAAGGGATATGTCATTGCTACTTCCGTTACTCTCACTGTCATTCAGGTTAAGATAAGCCTGCGTTAGCTGGCCAAGCTTGTT
The DNA here is from genome assembly GCF_058216375.1 of Pontibacter sp. GD7. NCBI lineage: Bacteria > Pseudomonadati > Bacteroidota > Cytophagia > Cytophagales > Hymenobacteraceae > Pontibacter > Pontibacter sp. GD7. The sequence goes on from NZ_JBYZMP010000001.1 coordinate 674,095, forward strand.
GCGTTGCTCTGCCCGCTGTGTGGCCTGATGGGTACTATTGCTCCAGTTCGTGCTGTAACTGGCAGATATCATACTTAGCGGGCTCAGCTCATAGCTCAGCTCTCCAAAAGCTGTTTGGGCAGTGCTTCTGCTGTTGCTTTCTCCTTTCTGCAAAAGCTTGTGCTGCTCATGTTTATTAGTTCTCAAGAAGTAATTGCTACTCTGAGGTATTGCGGTGCTTCTGGTGCTTGCCTGCCCGGACAGGCTGGTTTTGCCCAAAGTTAAATTTGTATAGGCATTGGCTGAGTATCCTCTAGGTGTAATGGCACCCAGGTTTACAGAACTATTGTAGCCGCTTATCCTGCTCTTGTGCGTTATGATATTTATAACACCTCCGGTTCCTGCCGCCTCATACTTTGCAGATGGATTGGTGATCACTTCAACTCTTTTAACCGAGTTCGCCGGCAAAAGCTTTAACACATCGCTTGGGGCTACAGCGAAAAGAGATGACCGTTTACCGTTAATCAGAATCTGGTAATTACTATTGCCATTCAATTGCAGGTTATCGTCACCATCTATCGTTAGCAGCGGCACCTTGCGCAGCATCTCCAAAGTGTTCAGGATGTTGCTTTCCGGGTCGGATTCTACATTATAGATCAGTTTGTCTGTATTCCGCTCAATTATGGGCCTTGTTGTTATAATCTGGACTTCGTTTAATTGGGTAACTGTGGGTATTAGCTGTATTATGCCCAAATCAATTACTGCTGAGGTTGCCTGTGGAAGGTTTATAACTTTGGTTTTGTAACCTACATAGGAAAGTATAAGCTGGTACTCTTGGTTTGGAAGGTCTGTTATTATGAAAGAGCCATCTTCTTGGGTAAGGGTGGTATTGATTATACTTTTCTCTTCGACTTCTTGAACAACTACTGTGACGTAGCCTAAGGTAAATTGTGTTATTGAATCCTTGGCCGTTCCCTGTATCATTGTTGCATTTACCCTTTTCAGTATAGAACGTTGTGATAAAGCAGGAATAGCCAAAATAATGTGGAGCAGAACCAAAATTAGTGCTTTCATAAGACTAGCTCAAATTTTGTGTCAACCATGTTGATCACTATGCACTAGTTCATAAATAAAATTATCAGCCTTTGAGTAATAAGGCTAATAGCCGGGACATTAGTCCCGGCATTTTGTTTATATACTATATACAATTAAAGTTTAGAAAGAGCTTTTAATTACAACCTATAGTAACATTGGAAGTTGATGACTTATTTCCTCGTTTAACAGTTGCAACTAAACGTCTAAAAACAGCTGTCCAGTTATTTTCATGGCATTCAATTTGAAGAGGACTCACGCTAGCGCTAAAAGAATAATGACCATTTGAATCTGGTTGATTTGAAATTGTACCTGCGATACTAAACTGAGACCACGGATTAGGCATTTTACCACCATTATTTCTACAACCATATTCTCCAGAAATTATAATTGAGATATCGGAAAGGTCACTACCAACTCCAGCTATCTTTCCTGTAATTTCACCGGTTGATTCATTGAAACACACTTGGCCTACAAAATGCGGCTTCCCACCACCTTGTGCATAAATGTTTTCAAAACTTAATAATGCAATTAGCGCAACAACGAGACTTAAAATTCTTGTTTTCATAGGTATTAAAATTTAAGTTAAAAAAGATTTTCGATTGTTATCCGATGTTACCGTAGGGCATAATAGTACCAGCCCAACAGCTTCTAACCGTTAGTGATTTTGACAACTTGCTTGTTAAGATCAATTGATCATCAAGCAGAAAAGACCGTGATTTTCAGGATGAGTCGCTTATTACCAGGAAGATTAGACTGTGATATTCCATGCTTACCCTTCTTATGATCAGACATACATTTTCTGGCAAAACTGTTGTAAACCAGTTTTATAAAGTGTGCTGTGTAAAGTTTTGTATTGTTTAAAGTTAGATTAACTAGATAATAGCACCTGCTTATACTCGTGTTTTGAGTTTAAAACATTTTAAAAGATCATTAAAAATAATTGGGTGCTAATCAATTAAGTTATTGCGCGTCTTTGCGCCGGTGGTGTAGTTATGGATACGTAAGGAAGAAGCTAATTGGACTTATTTTTACTTATAATTGGGTATTTTGAACTTTTGTTTAAGTAAACAGGCGGATGTAAGGGGTGTATAAATATTGTTTTTTGTTATATATAAGTACTGAATAAGTCAATTTTAAATCATTTTAATATAAATATATTATATGAAGCTGATTAGAGGTTTGGTTAAAAAGTATAAGCCTGCCATTATTGGTTTATTTCACTAAAAACTTAAAAACACTGACTTATATACTTGCTGGTGAGAACACGCAGCAAGGGCAGGCAGTATGGGTTTTAATAAACTCTAAATAGGCTCTTTATCTAAGTGTTTAAGTTCAATTGATAGGAATAGTGTACGATTAAACAGATTATGCATTGCCTTTAAGTGAAGCTAATCATTCATAACAACTCTGATCCATTTTCTCCAATTGCTCCACATCAAATCCCTTACTTTTTGCCTGCTGCACCATTAGGTTATAAACAGATTCATCCAAAACAGGTGTGCGGGAGAGGATCCAGAGGCTTTCGCGGTCCGGGGAGCCAACCAGCACATGTTGGTAATCGGGGTCCAGCTCTAAAATCCAGTAGTCACCTTTAAAGGGCCAGAAGAACTGCACCTTTAGTTTACTGTTGTTACTGCCTTCCACCGGAAAAGCCTTCCCGCTAATATCCGATACCTCGCCATTCGGCCCGCCTTTGCGACAGTAGTTGTATACTTCCACATATCCCTCGGGATTCAACGTATACTCGGCATGAACACAGTGGCAGCCTTTCTCGAAGCGCTGGGGCAGGGCTGCAATTTCATACCAGCGGCCGGTGTACTTGTTCAGGTCTACGCTGGGCACTGTTTCTAAGGGGGCATACTTTTTACTGCAGCTGCTGATTATAAACGCGCCAAGAGCCAGCGCGCCGGCCGTAAGTATAAACTTCGTTTTTTTACTCATAGCGTCTGTAAAGCACTCTACAGCTGTTTGGTCATTCTGTAATGCTGGATGCTGCCAAACAACAAGTGCGTTTTCTCCTCTACCTCATACCCGTTGCGGCGGTAAAAGTTTACGGCATTTTCACGGGCCTGCAGCATCATGCGGGTAGCCCCTAATTGCCTGGCGCGTTCTTCGAGGTACTGCAGCAGCTGGTCGCCTAGCTTTTTTCCTTGCATGTCCTGCCGAATGCCCATAAAGCGGATCTGCGCTTCTTCAGGAGTGGCCAGGTGCATGCGGCACACCCCTACAACCTCATCGGCTTCATCTACCAGCATGGCGTGTATGGCAGTGCTGTCATCGTCTGCGCGCTCACTCCCCTCTGGTTGCCCCCAGGGTTGGCGTAAGGTCTGGAAGCGTAATTTATAGTACTCTTCAAACTGCTCCGGGGTGCTGGGTTCTAGGATGCGCATTTTGGAATTGTTAAATAGTTGGATGGTTAAATTGTTATTTGCCTTATTATGGTGAGTATAACAATTAAACCATATAGCGATCAACAATTAACAATTATAAAATAACTTTGTCTGCTAAATATAGGTAAAATCAATTTTTAAACAGAAGGCTTAAAACTATGGCATCTTTTGATATTGTAAGCAAAGTAGACCCGCAAACCATGGACAACGCCATTAACGTTGCCCGCAAGGAAATCCTGAACCGTTACGACTTCCGCGACACGAAAGGCTCGCTGGAATACGACAAGAAAAACAACATGGTGCACATCAGCATGGAGAACGAGATGCGCTTGCAGCATACAGAAGATGTGCTGATCGGTAAGATGGTGAAGCAGGGATTGGATGCCACTGCGCTTGACTTTTCGAAAGAGGCTTACCAGAGCGGTGCCATGGTTAAAAAAGACATCAAAGTAAAGGCCGGCATCGATAAGGAAACCTCCAAAAAGATCATGAAGATCATCAAAGACAGCAAGCTGAAGGTATCGGCTGCCATGATGGACGAAACGATCCGTGTAACAGGTAAAAAGATCGACGACCTGCAGGGTGTTATCGCCCTGATGCGCAGCAACAGCGAAGAAATAGGCATGCCGCTGCAGTATGTGAATATGAAGAGTTAGTGATTGTTGAATTGTTAAATTGTTTAATGGTTAAATTGTTACATCGTTTTAAGGCGCTGTTTGTTAGGTAACTATCCACAGGTACTGATTGACAGTAACAACAATTTAGCAATCGAACTATTAAACAGTAAAATAGAAAACTATGGAAATTTTTGCGAATCCGGATACCTGGATAAGCCTGCTGACACTAACCTTTATGGAGGTAGTGTTAGGTATAGATAACATCGTGTTTATCTCGATTATTGTAGGCAGGCTGCCGAAGGAGCAGCAGGCAAAAGGCCGTAATATCGGTCTTGCGTTAGCCTTGGTTTTTCGTATTATCTTGTTGATGTTCATTTCGTGGATTGTGGGGGCAAGCAAACCGATCTTCTCAATTGATTTGCCATTTACGGAAGATGAGTTTGCCGTATCGTGGCGGGATATTATACTTTTTGCCGGTGGTCTGTTTCTGCTGGCCAAGTCTGTTACCGAGATCCATAACAAGCTGGAAGGAGAGGAAGAAGGGCACGGGAATGCCAAAGTATATGCCTCGTTAAGCAGAGTACTTATCCAGATCATCCTCATCGACATTGTCTTTTCTTTCGACTCCATACTTACAGCCGTGGGCCTGGCACAGGAAATCATTGTTATGGTTATTGCTGTGATTCTGGCCATGGGCATTATGCTGATCTTTGCCAAGTATGTAAGCGATTTCGTGAATAAACACCCAACCGTGAAAATGCTGGCACTGGCCTTCCTGATCCTGATCGGTTTTATGCTGGTAGTGGAGGCGCTGCACCAGCACATCCCGAAAGGCTACATTTACTTTGCCATGTTCTTCTCACTGCTGGTAGAGTTCCTGAACATGCAGCTTCGCAAGAAAACCACACCGGTACATCTGCGCCAGAACGAGGTAATAGAGCCGGAAAAGACAGAGATAGTATAGTACATAAAAGCAATAAGAAGGGCAGCATCTACATCAGGTGCTGCCTTTTTTGTGATTTTTGTACAAACAGCCATTCCTGGCGCCAGCATCTTGTTGGTGACTTGGGGTGGGTGTGAGTCTCCAGACTCGCTTTTGCAGTGCCGGGCCCAATTACTCATAACCCCCAATGTTCAATTTAAGCAAAAGCTCTTTCGGACTTCTTTGTCCGAAAGCAAAACTGCCAGGGGACATCCTTGTCCCCGTATTCTGGAATGCGGACAGGGATGTCCGGATCAGCTTTGTATTAATCTTAAGTTTACGACATTGCCCCTAACCCATCCTTGATTAAGGCCGGAAGTTATCCATAGGTGTACACATCCCCCTACACCCCCTTCAAAGGGGGACTTTTCGCTACTGCACTAGTACAGGCATAGTTTCATAACCGCTGCCATTCCCCGGACAGGTCGCGACCTGTCCCTACGAGTTTGTATTCTGTTGCAAAGGCTTCAGCCAAGCAGTGTCCATCCCAGCCTTGAGGGCACTAAAGCTTAAGGTGAAACAGTACAGCATGTAAGACTGAGGAAGAACAATAGTAAGTACAGCATCTAACCGCCCAATACACTTTTAATCCGGAAAAATCGCTACATTCGGAAAGAGATATATACCTACACCATGCAATACCGTCACCGTCCATACGCTGTATTCATACTTTTGGCATTGGTAGCCTTTGGGCTTTTAAGCATATACTTGCTACAGCCTCCTGCCCCGAAACCGACAAATGCCCCGGTAGACGAGTTTTCTGCTGAGCGAGCCATGCGCCATGTGCAGGAGATAGCCAAAGAGCCCCATGCCATGGGTACTCCGCCACACGCCGAGGTGCGCGAATACCTTCTCGACCAGATGCTGGCACTCGGATTAAACCCACAGGTACAGGAAACCACTGCAGCCAATGAGCATGCTGTTGGCTATGTTTACAACCTGATAGGCCGCCTGGAAGGTCGCAGCAACTCCGATACAGCCATACTTGTAATTGCGCACTACGACTCGCAACCTAATGCACGCGGCGCAGGCGACGACGGCGCAGGCGTGGCGGCTATACTTGAAGCAGTGCGTGCCCTGGAGCAAACCAAGAAACCAGAGCATGATGTGATCGTGCTGTTTACTGACGGTGAGGAGTATGGCTTATATGGCGCAAAGGCATTTTTAAAACACCCCTGGGCAAAGGACGTGGCACTGGTGCTAAATCTGGAGGGCCGTGGGGCAAAAGGCCCAAGCATGACCTTTGAGCTGAGTCCTGAAAACGGGTGGGTGGCAAAGCAGTACATAAAGCACGCGCCGTACCCTTTTGTAAGCTCACTGGCATACGAGATTTACAGCCGCATGCCAAACGACACCGACTTTACCGTGTTTAAAGATGCCGGCTACAGCGGCCTAAACTCCGCTTTTATTGATGGCTTGGTGCATTACCACAAGGCAACCGACTCCCCGGAAAACCTTAGCCTGAACACGGTGCAGCATCACGGCGACAACCTGCTGGCACTGCTGCAGCACTTTGGCAATATCTCCCTAAAACAGACCAAGGCCCCTGATTCAGTATTCTTTAATGCCATTAACGGTTGGGTGATAAACTACCCGCAAGGGCTAAACATACTTTGGGTAGCGCTTACAGCCATACTTTTTGTGGCTGTGTTTGTGGTGGGTGTCCGGAAGGGTGCTTTTACCCTGGCGAGGGCGCTTATAGGTTTTGTGGTGTTCACTGTGATGCTGATCGTGGTGGCAGGCCTGTTTGTGCCGATAAACAACCTGGTGCTGGATTTACTGCCATTTACGCACCAGATAAACGGCGTGTATAGCGCGGATTACTTTTTTGTAGCCTATCTGCTGCTGGCGCTGGGGCTGTTCCTATTGCTGGGCTGGCTAACTTTGCGCTGGCTGCAAGTACTGGATATGGCAATGGGCGTATTTATACTTCAGTTTATACTTACACTGATTTTATACTTTACTATCCCGAGCGCAACGTACCTGCTTGTGTTTCCGCTTATGTTTTGCCTGGTAGGGTTGCTCGTCATACTTTTAAAAGACCTGCAGGAGGCACCTGAGCTAAACTTAAAGGTTATCCTGACATTCTTGGTGGCTGCATTGCCTGCCATTTTTATCATGATGCCCATTGTGCATGTTGTTTTCGTTGCTTTTGGGCTGCAGTTGCCGATAGGCTCCATCGCACTGTTTATAGTACTGCTGGGCTTTTTGCTGCCGCTGCTGTTTCTGGCAGAGCAGGGCCTGAGGTGGGGGCGCGTGCCCGTTTTACCGCTGCTGCTGGTGTTGGCTGGAGGTATCACGATTATACTTGCCGTGCAAAACGAGAAGCCCACTGCTATGAAACCGCTGCACAGCCATGTAAGCTATTACGTGGACACCGACAGCAGCAAGGCGTATTGGGCCTCTTACTTCAAAACCATCGACGACTGGAACCAGCAGTTTTTTAAAAATGCCAGACAGGAACCACTCCGCGAGATCTATCCCCATGCCTCTTTAAACATACTTAAAAGCGAAGCTGAAATTTTTCCGGTGGCAGCCCCGGTGGCCGAGGTCTTAACCGATTCTGTTGCAGGTGATGAAAGGCTGCTTAGGTTGCAGCTGGTGTCGCAGCGTGGTGCGGCCCATATGGAGCTCGTGTTAATGCCTGAAAACCCGGATGCCATTAAAAGTATAAAACTGGCCGGAGAACCGCTACAGCTTAAGCCACAGGACACTGAAGCCGGAAAAGTATACTATGCCCAAGTGCATGGCCTGCCAAAAGAAAAGGAAACACAGCTGGAGGTGCGGTTAGAAGCCGACTCCCCGCTAACGCTCTATCTGTACGACCAAAGTATAGGCTTGCCGGAGCAACTGGTAAAAAAGCCTAAACCTGCTCATGTAATTGCAGAGCAAGGCCGCACCAGCAACCTGACGGTAATGCGCAAGCGCTATACTTTTTAGCGGTGTTGCAAACTGTAAAGGTATTGCTGCATTTTTAAAGGAATCTGCCAAAGGCAAGTATCAATCGGAGGCGGGTTGCAGTATAGGTAGCTATAACATCTACTTATACTTTAAGCATGCTGATTGATAAAATGTTATCGTTTATTATTGGTGTCCTGTTCCTGGTGGCGCTGTCCTGCGATGGGCCGGGTAACAGAACAGGAGAGCGGGGGGATACCACAGTGCGCGCACTGGCCGACGACCCAGCCTTTTGGGATTACGCCTTCAGTAGTAACCTGCTGCAAACGGAAATAGGGCAGTTGGTAAACGAAAAAGAGGTTAGCCTGGAGGTAAAAACGCTGGCCAGCCAGGCAGCAAGTTATCATGGCAAGGCGCTGCGGGAGTTAAAGTCATTGGCAAAGGGACATACTTCCGCACCGCTGCCCGATAGTCTGAGCAGAGCAGACCGCGACCTGGTAAATGAGTTTAAGCAATTGGATGGAGAAGAGCTTGAGGCGCGTTACAGGGCATTTATCAGAAGCACGCATCAGAATCAGCTTACGCGTTATCAGGAGGCCTTGCAAAGGGTAGAAGATCAAAAGATCAGGAGGTTTCTGAACGCCATGCTGGAACATCTGCGCCAGGAGTTGGCAGCGTTAAGCAGGCTTGATAGTTTGCAGGGAGAGCCTGTGCAGTAAACGGAGTAGGGTTTTAGGTGTTATCTCGCCAGATCTCAGAAGCCTTACGCGCCATCCTGAAGAAAAGATCGCGCTCCAAACCAGCTACCTGACGTGCTTCACACTCAGTATAGCCATTTTCAACAGCATTCAGATAATCATAGTATAGTTGTGCCATTTCCAGGGAGTCATCCTCAAAGCACTCCGCCAGGTCATCGCGGGAGGCTTTCTTTGGCTCAAATACTTTGGATGGGTATACTTTATCCAGTTGGTAGATCAGGTAGCGTTGCTGTGTTTTGTTCTGGCGGTTATTAAACAGCTGCTCGATATCCATTTCGTCCTCATCCTCTATCTCAAAATCATCTTCCACAGCCATGGGCTCATACACAATAATGTCGTGCCCGGTCAGCTCCAGGTATTCATCAAACTGCTCTTTTATTGGAATAATGGTGGGTGTTTCGCAGGATTTGTTGAGCATGTCTGCCATGTGCAGGGCTACCTCCTTGCCTTTGTCGCCGGCGGCAATAAGCATTTGGTTGAACTGCGTAAAGTCGCAGCCCATGTATATAAACTTGTATTCATCGTCCAGCACTGTAAAGCACCAAAGCGTGATAAATTCTGTGTCATCTATCACCACGGTGTCAATGTACAGTTCGTTAATCTGTACGTAAATCGGCGAATATTCCTCTGCATCCATAGGCTGGCCCTTTGTTAGTACAACGTCTGTTAAGCTGCCTGTACGTGTTTATACAGGTATGGTTAGTGCGTATACGGAGAATAGTGCCTTATGGCGATTTTTCTATATATAATTTGGGCTAAGGTCTTGGTGGAAGGGCTAAGTTGCAATTATGTTAAGTATAAATGCAGCAACATCAAGGCGATGGCATCCAAACTATGGCAAAACCATACAGCTATTAAGTAGTTGTACTGTTTGCCGGGTTCAGGGTTTCCTGTTAAGCCCTAAAATATGGGCAGCGCATCCTATTTTATTTGCCAGATGCGCTCTATAAACCGTTGGGCATTGCCGTAAGCTAAGCTCTGCAACTGCTCCTGTGGCAACTTCTGCCGCAACTGCTCAATTATAAAATTATAACTTGCCCCGGCCTGCTCATGCTCCGCGTGGTAAAACGGAAAACGTTCCGGGTCCGGGTGATCGGCGAAGTAAAAGTAGTCGGCCCCGAAACAAATGGCATCCTTCGCGCCTAGTTCCAGACCATACATAATGTGGTGAATCAGCGACTCCGGGTCTTCGGTGTGCAGGAAATGGCGCAGAAAGTTCATCCCAATCAGGCCGTTGCGCCGAATCACCTCCTGTGCCAGTTCGTCGGTCAGGTTGCGGTTGTGGTCCCATACTTTCCGGAAGTTGGAGTGGCTGGCGATTACCGGTATGTCCAGGCGTTCTTTGTCGATGTGCAGTAGAATGTCGTGAGCGAGGGCATCGCTGGTATGGGCCAGGTCAATGGCTATCTGGCGGCCATGGATGTAGTCGAGCAGCATCTGCCCGTCGCGCTTTATGCCCTTATCAGAAAAGTTGCCGCCGCCAAAGCGATTCTCGTCGTTGTGCGTCATGCTGATGTACAGGATCCGGCCACAGGCGTCAATGATCTTTTCCAGTTTTTTGAAACCGTCTTCCAGCGGCTCATCCTCTTCGCAAAAGCCAGAGGCGTTTTCTACGGCAGCCACCATGCCAATGCCTTCCTTGTTCTGAAGGGCCTGCTGCAGCTGCTCGGCAGTGGTTACCGCATGCAGGTTGTTGGTGGGGTCTTTGGCCAATAACTCAAACATGTCGCGCTGCAGACCGGCATAACCTGTGCTGCCTGGTTTAGTAGCCGAGTAAATGGCCATTACCTGTAGCTTTACATTGCCCTCCGTCAAGGCAGGCAGCGCACAGCCTATCTCCAGCACATTGTCTATTTTAGAGCCGGGCACATCGGTCAAGTATACCAGCAGGTCGCAGTGCAGGTCTATGATGGGCAGGCGGTGGGCAGGCTGTTGTGTCATGTTTCAGTCTATAGCTGTTAGTGAAGTATAAATCAAGTTAGGCAATAAACTTATACTTTCTATACTGCGAAGTGGTTTACGGGGCCGTTTTGCATTGGCAAGGATTTTCAAAAAACGATTATCATCCTCCTACCCCCTTCGAAGGTAGGGTCGTTTCATTCTAAGAATAATTGTCCCCTTGAGGGGACCGCAGGGGTGTAAAGCCAGTTGGAAGGGCCTTTCGTAAAAAGCAAACACCCCTCTGTGACCTATGGTCGCAAGTTTCAAACTAACGTTTTCACTTGTCCTCAAGGGGAGAATTGATACCTTGCTATATTAAAAGCCAAGGTGCAAATATTTAGAATGCAACAGCCCTGCTTCTAGGGGTGAAGGGGCCCCCTTTAGAGTCCAAGGAGGAGGACTTTTTCTGATACAAATGTTTTTCAACAAAGGCATTTGCTTTTCCGGACTTCTTACTCACTTTAAGTTACCTAGCTAGAAGCGCGGATGTAGGAATCCACAGCAGTTTGGAAGAACATTGATGCTTAAACCAAAGTAGTGCATGGTGAGAATGAATCCACACTTATCATCTAAAAGTCATCCTCATCCATCCCGCCTCCATCGTTGCTGCGCTCCCTGCGGCGGTTTCTGGTATTGTCATCGCTGTTGATGCGGTAAGTGAAGCCAAGGTAGATTATGCGGCTCTGGCGGCGGTTCTCCGATTCTGTCCGGAAGCCGGGGCCGAAGCTCAGGAAGTTGAACTGACATGTGTTAAACACATCGGATACCCGCAACGAAACAGTGGCTTTTTTCTTCAGCACATCTTTTTTCATGGCCAGGTCCGTGCTGAACATTTGCTCCATGCGGCCCTGTATGTCGGCCATCGGTGCCCGGTAAAATCCTGAAACCTGTATGTCAAGGTCCTTCCATACGGTCATGGTGGAGTTCATTTTGGCGTTCCAGCTGAGCCGGGCGGCACTTAACTCGGTATCGCCCTGAGTGGTGTTTAACTGCGTCCTGAAACCGGATACACTGCCGTTCAGTCGCCACCAGTCCCTGACCGGATGATTGAAGCCAAGCTCGGCACCATACGACCGATTATCGGAAACGTTCAGGAAGGTAACTTCATTTCCGGGCACCGGCTCCCCGTCTACTATTACAGTGGTGGGTTGCCTGAACCGTTCTATCTCATCTAAAGTATGGCGGTAAAAGAATGTGGCGTTAAGGGAGGACTTGCCCCAGTAGCGCAGGTAGCCCAGTTCCAGCGAGTTTACATATTCCGGCTTCAGGTTCGGGTTGCCAAAGCGGATGTTAAACCTGTCTGACCGGTCCACGAAAGGATTCAGGAAGCGGCTGCGGGGCCTGTTAATGCGGCGGCTGTAGCTGAACTGCAGTTTGTTGTCGGGGTTAAAATCCCTGGTCACAAACACCGTCGGGAAAAGGCTGAAGTAGCTGTTGTCGTCCTTGATGTTCTGGGTGCGCTGGTCGGCTCTGGTAACAGTTTGCTCGGCACGCAGCCCTACCTGGTAACTGATGGATTTATACTTGTTGCTATAGTTGCTGTAAAGTGAGTAAATGTGCTGGTCGAAAACAAAATGATTGCTCTGTAAGGCGTTGTACTCCAGCTGACCACTTTCATTGTTCAGGTCAAAAAAGCGGGAGTCTTCATCGAGCCGCTCAAAAGAACTCCGGAAACCTGCTTCGAAGCGGCTGTCATCGGAGATCGGGTATACATAGTCGGCCTTAGCTATGATCTCACGGTTGCCGTCGTCTACTAAGGTTTGCTGTACTTCCGGTGTAAAGTCGCCGGTCTCCCTGAAATTGCTTATCTCATCATCCACGTTAATGTTGTATACAAAATCAGCGGTCAGTTCCTGTCCTTTTTTGTCGAAGGTTTGCCTGTAGCCCAGGGTAATGTCCATGGCCTTCTCGTCTTCTGTCTCGTCGGTCAGGCGCCTGCTGGTATTGGTTAGTGTCCGGTTCTCGTCCAGAAACCGGTAAAGTATGTCATTGGTGTCTTCATCCTGTCCAAACCGGTACACGGCAGAGGCAGACAAAGTATGTTTAGGAGTAAGGTAGTAGTCGGCGCCTAACCGGAAGTTATGGGAAACATCGGTGCTGCTGCGGTCGCCGTCCTGCAGGCGGTAACTGGTGCTGTCGAGTTGGCCGGCATCATTAAAGTAGAAGTTCGTGGTGGTGCTGTTCCGGACTCCGGGCCTGTTACGCTGCCTGAAATCATAACCGGTGTTTAATGACCACTTGTTGTAGCGGTAGTTCAGAAAAAGCGAGGCGTTATAGTTGTCGTAAGTGGCTGCCGTAACCGAGGCAGAGCCATTCAGGCCGGGCTTTTTCTCTTTCTTCAGCACCAGGTTTATAATGCCAGATGTGCCCTCGGGGTTATACTTGGAAGAGGGGTTCGTGATCAGTTCTATACTTTCGATCAGGTTGGCCGGTATCTGGTCGAGGGTAAGGTTGGAGAGAGCAGAACGCTTTCCGTCGATAAGTATGGTTACATTGGAGCTGCCCCGCATGCTTACATTTCCGTCGATGTCTACTGTTACAGAAGGCAGGTTCTGCATCACTTCGGCCACTGTTCCACTTTGGGCATTGATGTCTTTGCTTACATTTACCACACGCTTGTCCAGTTCAAACTCTACCAGCTGCTTTTCTGCCACAATCTCCACTTCTGATAATTTGGTGGAGGCGGCGCTTAGGGTGATGTTTCCGAGCTTAACCTCCGGCTGCTGCGCCGTTACGTTGGCCGGGATGTACTTTGTTGGATACCCCACCATAGAGGCACGAAGTATAAATTTTCCCATTGGCACGCGCTCAAGTATAAAAACTCCCTCGATATCGGTGGTGGCTCCGGTTACCAGGCTGGAGTCTTTGGCTGTTAGCAACACTACATTGGCAAAACCTATGGGCTTTTTGGTCTCAGCTTCAACCAGTTTGCCGCTTACTTTCCCACTGCCGGCCACTGGCTGCTGCGCAGATGAGGGGAAAGCAAGGATAAAGGAAATCGCAGAAAGTAATATGTGTAGAAAAGTGATCTTCATAGCATGTATATAACGCAGGTGTTATATTGTTTAAACATTGATTTAGAGCATTTTAAGGCGCTGTTTCCCGAAGACTACATGCGCCACAAATGCAAAAGCCTTGTATACAGGACTATAAAAAGACAGCAGGGTTTAATGGCTGTGGAAAACTCATGGGTTTCCCCGGGTTTTGGTAAGACAGCAACAGGGAAATGCTGTACTTGTTTAAGAAGAGCAAGTATGGCCAGAGAAACCCTGCCGGCCATACTTGGTTATACTTGTGGCAGGTAGTTTAGTTAGACCTGTTGCGCCAGCGTTTTGCTCAGGAAATCCCATACCACCACACCGGTGGCCACCGAGATGTTGAGTGAGTGCTTGGTGCCGAACTGCGGAATCTCCAGCACCACATCCGAAGCGCTTACCACTTCCTGCTCCACGCCAAAAACTTCGTTGCCCAGTACAAAAGCGTAATGCTGTCCCGGCTCCGGGTTAAATTCATTTAGCATCGTGCTGTTCTCCGCTTGCTCCACCGAGCATACTTTGTAGCCATCGGCCTGCAGTTGCTTCACCAGTTCCAATGTATCTGTTACGTGTTCCCATTCCACAGATTCTGTAGCGCCTAGCGCGGTTTTCTCAATGTCGCGGTGGGGTGGGGTACCGGTAATGCCGCAGAGGTATACTTTCTCGGCCATAAAGGCATCGGCTGTACGGAAAACAGAGCCCACGTTATTCAGGCTGCGAACATTGTCGAGTACCAAGACTAACGGTATTTTTTTCTTATTTTTGAATTCCTCAACCGAGTCGCGGTTAAGGTCATCCATGGAGAGTTTGCGCATTGTTTTTAGACGCCAGACTTAAGATGCAAGACACAAGACCTCGCATTGCCAACGCTGCCGCAAAGTTCCGGTGTAGATGGCAGAATTCAAACTCGAGTTGGACTGTTAAGTTGTTGGATGGCTGAATTGTTAGAAGTATAACTTAAATGCATGCTCTCTCTGCTCTTTCGGATTTGCAATCCGGAAGTATAGTAGCCGCGGATTTGTAATCCGCAATAGCAAATGCAGTAGCTACAGGCCAGCAGGCGGATGGCAGATCCGCTTTTATTTCGTTCCGGTTAAAGAAAACCGAAACAGCAAACCAGTAGGTTAGCAGGAACACGGGGACTAGGAAGTCCCCGGCAGAGTGCTTTCGGACTAGGAAGTCCGAAAGAGCATTAAAGTATAAATTCCCCTCCTCGGAGGGGTAGGGTGGGTTAGGTCCATTCCCTAAGAAGTATAAAGTATAAGGCTGTAATGTATAAATTCATTGATACACGAAATCAACAATTTAGCCATGCAGCCATTTAACCATAAAAAGGTATGAAAGGAGAAGGCACAGTAACCCCTTTGATGAAACAGTACAACGCCATCAAGGCAAAGCATCCGGGGGCACTACTGCTATTTAGGGTAGGCGATTTTTACGAAACCTTCGGCGAAGACGCTATCAAGGCAAGTAAGATACTGGATATCGTACTGACAAAACGCGGAGCTGGCTCTTCATCCGAAACGGCGCTGGCCGGTTTCCCGCATCATTCTTTAGACACTTACCTGCCCAAGCTGGTGCGTGCCGGCGAGCGCGTAGCCATCTGCGACCAGCTGGAAGACCCGAAAACAGTTAAAGGCATTGTAAAACGAGGCGTAACCGAGTTGGTAACACCAGGCGTGTCGTTTAACGACCAGGTGCTGGAGCGCCGTAGCAACAACTACCTGGCTGCCGTTCACTTTGGCAAAACCGAAACGGGTGTGTCTTTCCTGGATGTATCTACCGGTGAGTTTATTACGGCGCAGGGCGATAAAAATTATGTAGGTAAGCTGCTGCAAAGCCTGGCCCCATCAGAAGTGCTGTTCTGCAAACGCGAAAAGGAAACCTTTACCGAAAGCTACGGCCCCGACTTCAGATACTATGCCTTGGATGAATGGGTGTTTAAGTATGATTACGCCTACGATAACCTTACCCGCCAGTTTGGAACCGCTTCGCTAAAAGGATTCGGTATTGAAGGTATGACCGAGGCCATCATTTCAGCAGGAGCCATACTTCATTACCTCGCCGAAACGCAGCACAATGAGATCAGCCATATCTCCACCATTTCCCGCCTGGAGGAAGACAAGTATGTTTGGCTGGATAGGTTTACCGTGCGTAACCTGGAGCTTGTTTTTCCGCAGCACCAGGAAGGCGTGCCGCTGATTAATGTGCTGGACCAGACGGTAACGCCAATGGGTGCGCGCTTGCTGAAGAAGTGGGTGGTGTTGCCATTAAAAGATGTAGCACAGATTCGCCGCCGCTTAGATACCGTAGAAGCGCTTACGAAACACCAGGACCTGTTACAGGAGCTGACACAGCATCTGAAACAAATAAACGACCTGGAGCGCCTTATCTCTAAAGTGGCGGTGCGTAGGGTAAATCCACGGGAGTTGGTGCAGTTGTCTAAAGCATTAGATGCCATTGTGCCGATACAAAAAGCTTTGGCCTTGAGTGATATTCCGGCCCTGCAGAAACTGGCTGCCCAGCTGGCACCATGCGAAGGCCTGCGCGAAGAGATAAAGAATGTGCTAAAGCCGGAGCCGCCAATGCTCACCAACCAGGGCAACATGATAAACGATGGTGTACATGCAGAACTGGACGAGCTGCGTGCTATTGCCTTCTCGGGTAAAGATTACCTGGCGCAGGTACAGCAGCGTGAGATCAAGAACACTGGTATCAGCTCGCTTAAGATAGCCTATAACAAAGTATTTGGCTACTACCTGGAGGTTAGCAACGCGCATAAGGATAAAGTGCCGGCATCCTGGATACGAAAGCAGACGCTGGTTAATGCTGAGCGCTACATCACCGAAGAGCTGAAGACCTACGAGGAGAAGATCCTGAATGCCGAGGACCGCATCTTTAGTATAGAATTTGGGTTATATAATGAGCTGGTGCTGCACGCCCTGGATTACGTGGCGCAGGTACAGCAAAACGCAAAAGTTATTGGCGTGATAGACTGTTTGAGCTCTTTTGCAAGTATAGCCCTGGCCAATAACTACGTGAAGCCGGAGGTAAGCGACAGCCATGTGCTGGATATTAAAAAAGGCCGCCACCCGGTAATCGAGAAGCAGTTGCCGCTAGGCGAGGCCTACGTGCCAAACGATATTTTCTTAGACAATGAAGAGCAGCAGGTCATCATCATTACGGGCCCTAACATGGCCGGTAAAAGTGCCCTGCTACGCCAGACGGCCCTGATCGTGCTGATGGCCCAGATCGGTTGCTTTGTACCAGCCGAAGCAGCAAGTATAGGCATCATTGATAAGATATTTACCCGCGTGGGTGCTTCGGATAACCTGTCTAAAGGCGAGTCTACGTTTATGGTGGAGATGACCGAAACGGCAAGTATACTGAACAACCTCTCGGACCGCAGCCTGGTGCTGATGGATGAGATTGGCCGTGGTACGAGCACCTACGACGGTATTTCCATTGCCTGGGCAATTGTAGAGCACTTGCACAACCACCCAAAGTATAAAGCCAAAACACTTTTCGCCACGCATTACCACGAGCTAAACCAGCTGGCCGAGGACTTCCCGAGGGTTAAGAACTATAATGTGTCGGTGCGCGAAGCCGGTGGCAAGATTCTGTTTATGCGCAAACTGGTGGCAGGGGGTAGTGAGCACAGCTTTGGTATACATGTGGCCCAGATGGCAGGTATGCCGAACAGTGTAGTATTGCGCGCCGATGAGATCATGCATCACCTGGAAAAGGAGAAAGTATCGGAGCACGCGCCGAAACAGCGCATGAAAACCGCACCAAAGAACAACTACCAGTTAAGTATGTTCGAGCCAAGCAACCCGCACTTGGAGCGTGCCAAGGAGCTTATAGAGCAGCTGGATATAAATACCATTACCCCGGTGGAGGCACTTTTAAAGCTGAACGAGCTTAAGATGTTGCTGCAGGACAAAGGGCAGGAGGCTTTAAAGTAGCTTTTCTAGTATAGGGTGTACCTAAAAATTCCCCTCCTCGGAGGGGAATTTTACCTCCCCCAGCCCCTCCTAAAAACAGGAGGGGAGAAGTCCTGGTTAAGTGTCCCTCTTCGAAGGGGGCAGGGGGATGATAATCGTTCCCTAATTCCCCACCTCGGAGGGGCCAGGGGTGGGTAAACCATAACAAGAGAAATATTTTTAAAAATTTTCTACCTGAAAATCAGTAGCAAAGCTAAAAATGCTGGAAAAATTTACGGCAGGCTATTGACAAGTCAGATTTTGTCTATATCTTTGCATCACTAAATCACTACGGCGGTTTAGAAAAGACAAAAGCGGGAATAGCTCAGTTGGTAGAGCGCGACCTTGCCAAGGTCGAGGCCGCGGGTTCGAATCCCGTTTCCCGCTCAGCAAAAATATCGGCAGAAGACGTTGTGAAGAACAACGTCTTTGTTTTTTGCAAGAACTACACCGGAAACGCTCTGGTGGGTTGCCGGGATGGTGGAACTGGTAGACACGCAAGACTTAAAATCTTGTGAGCGCAAGCTCGTGCGGGTTCGATTCCCGCTCCTGGTACTACATTAATAAGCTAAAGGGCTATAAGTGAATAACTTATAGCCCTTTTTTATTGTGTAGGTAACAAACTGGTAACAAATAATTATGATTGTTGGCTTCTAACTATAGGGGGTTGAGGCGCACTCTTTAAAAAATTTACTATGGGGATTCCATACCATTGATTCAAATATATATTATATTATATTTGAATAAATTTTGATCTTTGTTGTAAAGAACCTTTGTTCAAATTTTTATATCCTCGTATAGTTGAGAAAGAATAATAGTAAAAGATGAAACGACAAGAGTTGAATACTTACTATGCTGAGCTAAAGGAGGTTAACTTGCTTATGCCCTTAAAAGACGTAAAATTAAAAGCATTTGAATATTTTATAAATAAGTTAGCTGATTGGTATAAGGAACAGAAGGCTGATTTTTTAAATAATGATCTGAGTAAGCTTAAGGTGGTTAAGCTGCACTTCTTTATATGTGCAAGTAGGGCTAATGAAAATGAAGACGGTTTACTAAGTGTATTTGATAATTTTTGGGCATTGCCTTATGGGCATGTTGAAAGTGATATTTATGATAGCTTAGATAAGTTAGAGTTCTTAAGAATAGATAATCAAAAGCTGGATATAATAGGAAGTGATACAGAAAAGTCTTCCGAAGGCTTAGCCCTAGCCGTCAAGAATGAAATTGACAAATCTTTTGAAGCTATAAAATTGTATAATGATGATTTAATCAACTATTCAGCATCTGATTTGGTTGATTTAAGCCATACATGGTATTCATGGCAATCAACATACAAGTTGGCTCGGTCTTTCAGAAAGTATAGCCTAAAAATTCCTAAAGAGATAATTAAGGCTGAGAAGAAATTCTATAGTTTAAAAAGTGCATAATCCATTCTCCTATTTTAATGATACAGAACAAAAGCTGGCTAATTTAGCTAGCTTTTATTCTGAACAGTCACTAAGGGTTTCTTATCTAAGTCTTTCTGAGCCAGAAAGGGAAGGTTTTGCCCCTAACTTTACAAGTGAGATTAATAAAGCTGCAGAATCTATATATGCATCTTTATTTAAATCTATCATCACTGGTGACTATATAAATGTAGATGAATTAGCAGGACGACTAGAAAATATAAGATTATCTGCTAGTGAAATCTTGAATTCAATACCAACCATTGCAACTTCCCCTGATGAGACTATTTATGAGTTATACGATGGGCTACAGAATTCTCTCAATGCTCCAGTATTAGACTCTATATCACAGTATAAACTTCTTGTTAGTCGCATTAAAGTTAATCTGTCCTCATCTAATGCTATACATTTAACTGATGTAATCCTTACTCAAAATAGTTTAAATGTATATCCGAATCCTTTAGAAACGATTACTGCCAAGCTTAACGGAATTTTTGCATTAAATATACAGCTAGCCGAAGTAGATCATAATATAGTTGTTAAGAGTGAATATTTAGAAGCTTTACTAATTATTCAAAAGAAGTTAGAAGTTGCTATTATAGACACAGCTATTCCTGAAGAAATAACATCTCTAGTTAAGATTCTATTAGATAAATGTAATTATCTTCTATTTAAAATATTAAACAGGCTAGAAAAAGATAACAAGAATTATTTATATATATATGAGTATAATGATAAGGAGCTAGATATAACTGAAGTTAAACAGTCTGTAAAGTATTATGAACCTTTCCTTGAGAAGTCTGAGAACCATTATAAAGCAGGTGATAGGTTTGGCTCCTATTATAAAGGTTTAATTGATGGAATTAACAGAAAGTTGCATAATCAAGACTCTCTCAATTTAAGTGAATATCATACTCTGATAAATTATTATAAAGACAAATATAAGAGCCCAGAGCTAGTACATAATTTAGTAGAAGAGTTTGGTGGAATATATAAAGAAAGGCAAGTGTTTTTGGCAGGGGCTTTTGATACTAAGGCATTAAATGTTTCATATAACTACATCTTAAATAATAGGCTTTCATTACTTATCTACAGAAATAAGTTTAGTGAAGAATTCACATCTGAGCTAGAGAAACTCTTAAAACATATTTCAATTGTTCAGCAAGAGACTTCAATAAAAAACTATTTTCCTTATTATAGATTCTGTGAGTATTTGCTTAAAGCAGTACGACTTGAGTTAAAAAAGAATAAGCCAAATTTTAGCTTAATTGAGAAACTTTTGCAAAAATCGCAAAGCAAGATTGAAAAAGCTTACGAATGTTTTGAGTGGTGCCAAGATAAAAATTATTTGGCCTATCAATTACCTCTGGAGGAATGTACGCTTACTGGGCGAGTATCTATAGGCAATGAAGAGCTGCCAATTTTCATGGCTTCTTCATTTATTCTCCCTATAAACTATGAAAAGGTTAGAAGGGAATTGAAGCTTATAAATAATGAGCTAGATAAATTGAAAAGCTTATCTGAGGTTAAGACTGAGATTTATGAAGAAAAAGAAAAAATTGAAGAAATTAGACAAGAGATAGGAAGACATGATAGAAAGCAGATTGAAATATTAAGCATTTTTGCTGCTATTGTGCTATTTGCAATAGGAAATATACAATTGTACGATAATGTTGAAAATTTCAATCAAGCTGTGATGTTCATGATAGCTTTTGCTTATGCATTAGGTCTATTTGTTATCTGCATTTGGGTAGTTACAAGAAATAGCATTGTTAAAATAACCCCTATACATATTGCTATTTTTCTTTCCTACCTATTGTTTACTTATATACTTATTGATAGTATTAAAAGTCCCAATGATATTGATTTCCCTAAAGAAAAACGGAGTGGCGAAAGTAGTGGCTCAACAGTAAATATCACTACTGATAGCTTAAAAGTTGAAAGGGAGTCTTTAAAAGAAGTATTGATTAAGTTTTAAGCTCTAATACATATAACAAACAAGATAGAGAAATAAAGCTCTCAATCGAATCGATTTTAGGATTGATATTTCTTAGTATACAAATTTTGTTAGAATTATAGGTTAAATTATTTTCTATATTGCGATAAAGCAATAAACAGAAAACAAACCTATGGCGGCCCTTAGCTGGAATGAAATAAAAGACCGTGCTGTAAGATTCTCTAAAGAGTGGCAGGATACAGAACGGGAGGAGGCAGATGCTAAACCTTTTTTAGTGGAGTTCTTTAACGTGTTTGGAATTAGCAGCAAGCGCGTTTCCACGTTTGAGCACAAAGTAAAGAAACTGAGCCAATCTGATGGCTATATAGACCTACTCTGGAAAGGAGTAATACTGATTGAGATGAAGTCTAAGGGTAAGAACCTAGACAAAGCCTACCAACAAGCCTTAGGCTATTTCCCCGGTCTTAAGGATTACGAATTACCCCGTTACATACTGGTATCAGATTTTGAGCGGTTCCGGCTCTACGATCTGGAGGAAAACACGCAACAGGAGTTTTTGCTAAACGAGCTGTATAAGAATGTAAAGCTCTTTGGCTATATGCTAGGGTATCAAACCAAAAGCTATAAGAGTGAAGACCCTGTAAACGTAGAGGCAGCTGAGCGTATGGGTAAGCTGCACGACCAACTAAAGGCTATAGGATATGAGGGGCACGCGCTGGAGGTATACTTAGTGCGTATGCTGTTCTGTTTGTTTGCTGAAGATACCAGCATCTTTGATAAACGTTTGTTTCAGGACTACATAGAGCAGAAAACCGCTGAGGATGGTTCTGATTTGGCCGCTCATCTGTCTCAGCTGTTCTATATCCTGAATACGCCTGTAGATAAGCGGCTAAAGAACATAGATGAGCACCTTACTATGTTTCCGTATGTAAACGGTAAACTGTTTGAGGAGCACTTGCCCTATGCCGCCTTTGATAGCACTATGCGGGCTTTGTTGCTGGAGTGCTGCGGGTTGGATTGGAGCAAAATTTCTCCTGCTATTTTCGGCTCATTGTTTCAGAGTGTAATGAACCCTAAGGAGCGTAGAAACCTGGGGGCACACTATACCTCAGAAAAGAACATCCTGAAGCTTATAAAGCCGCTGTTCTTAGATGAACTTTGGCAGGAGTTTGAGAGCATCAAAACCAACCGTAACAAGCTAACAGAATTCCATAAAAAGCTAAGCACCCTTAAGTTTTTAGACCCTGCCTGCGGTTGCGGCAACTTCCTGATTATTACGTACCGTGAATTGCGCTTGCTGGAAATAGAGATCCTGCGGGCCATGAACAGGAGCGGGCAAGGCTTCCTGAATGTGAGTGATATTATCTGGCTTGATGTAGATATGGTGTATGGCATAGAGTACGAGGAGTTTCCGGCCCGTATTGCTGAGGTTGCCATGTGGCTTATAGACCATCAAATGAACATGCTCATTAGTGAGGAGTTCGGACAATACTTTGCACGCCTGCCATTAAAGAAATCAGCTAATATTACTGTTGGTAATGCTTTGCAAGTTGATTGGGAATCTGTTGTGTCCAATGGTGATTTATCATATATCCTCGGTAACCCACCTTTTATAGGCAAGCATTTGCAAAACGACCAGCAAAATGCTGATATGGATAATGTATTTGTAGGGGTAAAAGCAGCAGGAGTTCTAGATTATGTTACTGGTTGGTATCTAAAAGCAGCAAAATATATTAATGGTACTAAAATAAAAGTAGCTTTCGTTTCGACTAATTCTATTGCTCAAGGTGAGCAGGTAGGTGTTCTTTGGAATGAGATGTTTAACAAGTATAACATTAAAATTCATTTCGCACATCGCACATTTAGTTGGAGTAACGAAGCTAAAGGAAATGCAGCAGTTCATGTAGTGATTATAGGATTTGCCAACTTTGATATAGCTGAAAAGTTTATTTATGAATATGAAAATATCAAATCAGAGCCTCATGAGATTAGGGTAAAAAATATAAACCCGTATTTAATTGAGGGAAATGACATTGTGCTATCCTCAAGAAGATTGCCTATAAGTAATGTTCCTGCCACATTATATGGAAACAAACCTGTAGATGATGGAAATTTTTTCTTTACTGATGAAGAGAAAAGTTTTTTTCTGCAATCAGAGCCTGAAGCAAACAAATTTATCAAGCCATTTATAAGTAATAAAGAGTTTCTATATTCTAAAAACAGATGGTGTTTATGGTTAGAGAATGCAAAGCCTGATAAGCTTAGAAAGTTGCCTAATATTATGGAGCGTGTTAATAATGTAAGAAGCTTCCGCGCAAAAAGTAGCAAGAAAGCAACTCAGAAATTAGCAAACTATCCTACATTATTTGCAGAGATAAGACAACCTAAGTTTTCATATATTGTAATTCCACTACATACTTCGGAGAATAGAAAATACATTCCATTTGGTTTTTTTACACCGGACTATATTATAGGAAATTCCTGTACAGCTATACCTAACGCTACGCTGTATACTTTCGGAGTGTTGATATCTGATATGCACATGACTTGGGTTAGAAAAGTGTGTGGTAGAATTAAAAGTGATTATAGATATTCTAGTGATATAGTATATAATAACTATCCTTGGCCTGAAAACCCTAGCGAAAAGCAGATTAAAGCCGTAGAGAAAGCCGCTCAAAGCGTTTTAGATGCCCGTGCCCTGTTTCCTAATAGCTCCTTAGCAGATCTATACGACCCGCTTACAATGCCGCCTTTACTTGTTAAAGCTCATCAGGCTTTAGATAAAGCGGTTGATTTATGTTACCGCCCTCAGTCCTTTGTGTCAGAGGCTAAGCGTATGGAGTTCCTGTTTGAGCTGTATGAAAAGTATACGGCAGGCCTGTTTGTAAAGGAAAAGAAGAAGCGAGGCAAAAAGGAAAATGTAAAACGAATGAATGTCAATATATATGAACAATACTAATTCAACTCCAAGACAAATAATAGATATTACAAAAATTGCTGGAAAATCATTAGATGTGATTGAAACTGTAATAGGAGAAGCTGAGATAGTTGATAGACATACTGAATATCCACGTATAGCCGGTTACTGTGAAAAAGCTCATTTTCAAGGTGGTAAATATGAAGTGATATTCTCGCAAGGAGTTGCTAACAGAATTACTATTTACGGTGTGCCTGATTTTACAGCAGATAAAGAAGCTCTTCAGGTAATTGGTTTAAAAAAAGCTAAACCTAGCTTTCATAATCCTTCAAATGTTATCAGGTGGGAAAAAACTCAAGGGTTTGATGAAATATCTTTTTTCACAGATTATATCCTTGTTGATACATCAAAAGAAGAGTTTGCTAAAAAGTGAGGTAAGTTTTTATTGATCTTTCTCACTACATAACAATCAGTTCAGCTTCAGTATAAGGCACTCTCTCAGCTGCTCTCATACCCTGCATTAACTTTAAGTAATGCTTGGTAGGCTTAGTTGCATAGAATTTTCTAAAGTGCTTGCTTTATAGTTTTTCATAATGCTTATCATCATTAAACAGCTTTTCATAAATACTAAACACATAGTTGTTTTTAAGGCTGTGTCACTGTTTTTCATACTTTAAGGCATCAGCGAAACAAGGGAAAGTATGAAGGTCAGCAAAACTGTAAAGCTACTTTTAAGAGTGTTTTAGGCGGATATTTGCTTGTACTTGTTTTACTATATCTAAGGGTTATGCACCCAATCTTGATAATATAAAGCCCCTTATACCTTAAAAAGTATAAGGGGCTTTTCGTTTTGTAACACTTTCGCAACAATTTTGGTTGTCCCCCTCATTTGCATCCATTTTTTCAGATAATCACGGTTGCTTAGCAACAAAATACGCTACATCAGGTATATACCTATATTTCTAATATTACGTGCAGTATAATGCTGGCTGCGCTTTGGTAGGCCATACTTGCTTGCCGCCCTCTACAATTTTATAATGAGAATACAAGAACTCGATGCATTGCGCGGCCTGGCTGCTTTTGCCGTCTTCCTTTTTCACTTTCAGCTATTTGACTACGGTTACCTGGGAGTGCACCTTTTCTTTATCATATCCGGGTTTGTTATTTTCATGACTGCCCGAAACGTAAAGAAACCTTCGGACTTTGTGATTGCCCGCTTTTCCAGACTATATCCCACTTACTGGGTTTGCCTGTTCATAACCTTTGCCGTTTTATACTTTGGTCGTGGCGATGTTACGTTCCCGCAGTTGCTTTATAACCTGACAATGTTCCAGGAGTTTATGGGTGTTGAGAACATAGACGGTGCCTACTGGAGCCTTACCGAGGAGTTGGTGTTCTATGCCGTGGTTTTTGCTGCGCTGATGCTGGGTGTTATAAACAAAGTACGCCTCTGGACGGGTGCAATGCTTGCAATGGCACTAGGGGGACTCTTTCTGGATCCGGAGTTGGGAGGCATACCAAAGTATGCACAGGCAGTTGTAAAGTACTTTAACCTGTTTGCGGCAGGCATTATTTTCTATCATATCCACCTCGACCAAAGGCTAAAGCCTGCGCGTGTAGCCGGCCTTATACTTTGCCTGGGTATTGCGCTGATGTATGGCTATGGCAGCTACCTTCCATACTTTAACCATAGCATCGAGATAGCTTTGATCTGTAGCTTCTTCGCCCTTTTCACACTGCTGGTGCTTGGCAAGCTGGCCTTTCTGCGTAAGTATAAGTGGGTGTTGTTTATGGGGGAGATATCATACCCGTTCTACCTGCTGCACCAGGAAATAGGCCTTACTTTCAGGAGATTGTTTGCCACTGATAACATATGGGTGCACATTGGTTTGGTGGCAGTGATATTTGTGGCGATTACTTTACTGGCGACTATCGTTAACCGCACTGTAGAGCAAAACACCTCGCGTGTAGTAAAGAAGAAGCTTCAGGCCTGGTACAATGGCAGAATGGGAGCTCCGAAGGCCGTTGTTGCGCCGGCTGTTGCGGAGGCAAGCACTAAGTCAATCGCAACGGAAAACCTTACCATTAAACAGGCCGAGAAAGCATCGGCACCTTAACAGCTATACTTACCTGGCCAGGTCCTTGGCACGGTTGGCGTCGAGGGCAATAAGTATGAACAGCAGAATGGTAAACGACCACAACGAGGAACCACCATAGCTAAAGAATGGCAACGGAATACCCACAACAGGCGCCAGGCCTATCGTCATGCCCACGTTTACCAAGAAATGGAAGAAGATGATGGAAGCCACACAATAGCCATACGTACGCCCGAATACAGTGCGCTGGCGTTCCGCAATGGCCACGATCCTGATTAGCAGGAAGATGAAAAGCCCAATCAGAACAGTGCTGCCTATCCAACCATGCTCCTCACCAATGGTACAGAAGATAAAGTCGGTGCTTTGCTCGGGCACGAAATCGAACTTGGTTTGCGTACCTTCTAAAAAGCCTTTACCCCAGAAACCACCAGATCCGATCGCGATCTTAGACTGCGTTACGTTCCAGCCATAGCCCAGTGGGTCAGCCTCGGGGTTGATAAGCGCCTTGATACGGTTTTGCTGGTGCGGCTGCAGGATGTTATTCACAAAATAGTCTACGCTGAAGATCATGCCCACTACCAGCAGGAACATGGCGATCATTGTTTTCAGGCGGCGCATCAGGCGGTAATCCATCCAGGTGGCCAGGCCCATTAAGGCGGCAATGCCGATGATCAGGTATAGCTTTGGTACCAGCAGGGTAAGTATAAAAATGGCTGCCGCAGAACACCCGATTATAAGTATAAGCGGCGACATGCCTTCACGGAAGAAGGCAAGTATAAATGCCCCGAACACCAGCGCAGATCCCGTTTCGTTTTGCAGGATGATGATGACAGGCGGCAGAAAGGTAATGGCTGCCAGTTTCATCTGGTCCTTAAAGTTTTGCTGGCGCAGGTTTACGCCACTCAGGTACTTGGAAACGGCTAATGCCGTGGCAAATTTAGCCAGCTCGGCAGGCTGCAGGCGTATGCCTCCTCCCAGATCCAGCCAGGACCTGGAGCCTGCAATAGGCTTGGCAATAACCAGCGTTACCAACAGCAACAGAATGATGCCCCCGTAAATAGGGTAGGCAAGGTGTTCGTATACTTTGTAATCCACCACCAACAGCACAAGTATAAGTATAAGCGAGGCGCCTATCCATACCAGCTGTTTACCGGAGTTAATATCGAAGCTCATGATGTTCACCACATTGTCGGGGCTGTATACCGCCGCATAGATGTTCATCCAGCCTAAGGCAACCAGCAGGAAATACAGCAGTATCGTTACCCAGTCCATGTGGTGGGTAAGCAGCTTGTTGGCGCGGTGGCTGCTGCGCGAGGCTACTTTATACTTTTGTAATACTTGTGGCTCTGCACCCATTGGCTTACTTCGATTTAATGTTCAGGTACTCGCGGCTAAGTACCCACTTCTCCTGTTCTTTTATGGTCACGGTGTCGGTCAGGTACTTTTCAATCATCAGGCCTGCAATTGGCGCTGCCGACTGACCTCCCCATTTTCCGTGTTCCACATAAACCGCAATCGCGATCTTTGGGTTCTCTTTTGGCGCAAAAGCTACGAACACGGCATGGTCAGGGCCCTGTGGGTTCTGGGCTGTACCTGTTTTACCGCATACTTCTATTCCTACTTTAGAAAGGTTTGCCCTGCGGGCCGTACCTGCGCGCACCACCTCGGCCATACCTTCAATGATCGGCTCATAGTGTTTGGCCCCAACAGAAGTATAGTGGCGTTCCTGGTACTCTTTTAAAGGCTTGCCGTCTTCACCCACAGAGCGTATGATATGCGGGGTTACGTAGTAGCCACGGTTGGCCACAATGGCCATAAAGTTTGCCATTTGCAGCGGCGTTACCCCAAGTTCTCCCTGACCTATACTTAACGAGTAGATCGTAGAGTACTTCCAGCGGTTTTTCCCATATACACGGTCATAAAGTTCCGGAGAGGCGATGATGCCTTTCTTTTCGCCAGGGATATCGATACCTAGTTTCTGGCCGAAACCAAACGTAAGCACCTGCTCGCGCCAGTCCCTTAAGCCTATGGAGGTATCTGTAAATGTGTTTTTAGACTTGCCCTGATTGATCAGTAACCTGTATGCCTGGAAAAACCACGGGTTACAAGAGTGCTGCACAGCGCCATTGAGGTCCAGAGGCGATGGGTGCGGGTGGCAGTTCACCAGTGCTTTGTTGCAGGCAAACTGTGTTTTTGGGCTGATCACGCCTTCTTCCAAAGCAATCAGGGCCTGCACCAGTTTAAAGATAGAGCCTGGCGGGTTCTGGTCGGCCATGATAGGACGGTTGAACATGGTCTTGTCCTTATCCTGCAGCAAGGCCATGTAATTCTTACCGTAGTCTTTGCCCGTAAACAGGTTCGGGTCGTAGAACGGCGCTGAGATGTAAGCCAGTATCTCGCCGGTGGCGGGTTCTATGGCTACTATACTTCCCTTGGCGCCGTTCATCAGGTGTTCACCGTAGGCCTGCAGGTCCAGGTCTATGGTGCTTACAAGGTTTTTACCGGCAACGGAAAGGGTATCGTAAGCGCCGTCTTTAAAAGGGCCTTTCTCTACACCGCGCACGTTCACCATTTTATACTTCACGCCGCGGCGGCCCATCAGAAATTTCTCATACTCCAGCTCAATGCCGCTTTTGCCAATATAGTCGCCGGGGCGGTAGCCTTTGTAGGTGGTATCCTCCAGCTGTTTCGGGCTGATCTCGGCAATGTAGCCTAGCGCATGCGAAAGGCTCTGGTGTGGGTAACCGCGTGCCGTACGGGCATTAATGTAGAACCCCGGAAAGTCGATGAGGTTATCCTGGATATGCGCCAGGTCTTTTGTAGTAAGCTTTTGGTAAAAGATGGAAGGCTGCACATAAGAGAATTTCCGTGCTTTCTTCAGGCGTTCACGCACATCCTCCAACGGTAATTCCAGTAAAGTGCTCAGGCGCAGCGTGTCAAGTTGCTTTACCTCTTTGGGCACCACCATCAGATCATAAACCGGGGCGTTCTGTACCAGCAATTGGCCGTCGCGGTCGTAGATCAGGCCACGGAACGGGTACTGGATGATGGTTTTGATGGCATTGGTATCGGCAGCCTGCTTGTAGCTGCTGTCTACTACCTGTATGTAGAAAAGGCGCAGGGCATACACCATGCCCACTAATAAGAAGATGCCTTGAATTACGTACTTTCTGTTCTCTAAATAGTTCATTTACGCTCTACTTGTTCTCTTAGGTGAAAAGAACAGTAACTGTAGTATGATCACTACCACACCGGTAAACAATACACTTAACACAATTTTTAAGAGTGTGTGCAGGAAGTCGTCAAAACTTATCCTTTCCAGGAAAAACACTGCTGCATGGTGTACCAGAAGCAACGTGAAAGTATAAGTCAGGAACCAGCCCTTGCCCATTGTATGGATGTTTACCGAATCACTTATGTCGTAACCATCGCGGGGTGTAAGAAGGTTCAAAAGGTGAGGACGCAAAAAAGCAAGCAAAACACTGGCCGCTGCGTGTATGCCCATGGTATCGTAAAACACATCCACGGTAAAGCCCACCAGAAAGCCAAGGAAAAGCAGCAACAGCCTGTTTATGCCAATAGGCAGGAATAGCAGAAAAGCCACGTAAATGTAGCAAAAGCCTGTACTGTAAAGCACCAGGTTGTCCATTAGCAGTACCTGGAGTGCCACAAACAGTATAAACTGCAGAATGTTATTTAAGCCGATGCTACTCTTCATTTGGAAGTATGCCTGCTTCTTGTTCTAGTTTTTCCCTTTCGGCGGTTTTGGTGTTTTCCACCACATACACATAAGACAGCTGCGCGAAATCCACAGCCAGCTTAACCTTTATAGTATAAAAACTCCTGTCCGGCTCTTTAGCCACCGAGCTGATGGTGCCGATCATCACGCCTTCCGGAAACACAGTGTTAAAGCCACTGGTCACCACAGTGTCGCCTTTGGCTGGTTTCACGTGTAGCGGTATGTAGTCGAGTAAAGCGGTGCGGTAATCACCTCCCTGCCATTTTACTGTGCCAAAGGTATTGTTCTTTTTGATCTTAGCCGATATCAGCATTTGCGAGTGCAGCAGCGAGGTAGCCGTAGAATAGTTCTCCGACACGGTTTTGATGCGGCCCACCACTCCATGGCTGGCAATTACGCCCATACCCGGCTTCACGCCATCTGCTGTGCCCACTGCCAGTGTAAGCGTGTTGTTGGTGCGCCTTACTGAGTTGTTGATCACACGGCCGGCATGCAGGATGAACGGATACTTTTTGAGTGTATCCGTCTCGGCAAAGAAGGTCGTGTCCAGGGTGCTGGTGCTGTCTATCAGGGCAGCACGGCGGAACTGCAGCAGTTCCTGGCGCAGCATAGCATTCTCACGGGCCAATGTCTTGTTCACATTAGCCAGCCTGAAATAGTCGGTTATGCCGCTCTGGAACTCCAGTACCTCCCCAACATACTTGTTTGCCGAGTTAAAAAAAGCTGCACCCTGATACGTGTTATAGCGCACGATCATGAAAATGCACAGCACCTCCAGCAACACAAATACCAGGAATGCACGGAACCGGTATATAAAAGCAAAAAGATTCCGCATTTAGTCCTTTTAGGTTAGAAGGACATTCTTGAAACCTTCGATGTTTTTGATGGCTGCACCTGTACCACGCACTACCGCTCTTAATGGATCCTCGGCAATGTGGATAGGTAGTTTTGTTTTGGCAGCCAAACGCTTATCCAGGCCACGCAGCATCGCGCCACCACCTGTCAGGTGAATACCGTTGTCGTAGATATCAGCAGAAAGCTCCGGTGGTGCGATCTCAAGCGCCTTCAGTACAGCTTCCTCGATCTTAGAAACCGATTTGTCAAGGGCAATGGCGATCTCCTGGTACGTAACTTTGATTACTTTCGGGATGCCTGTCATCAGGTCACGGCCACGGATCTCGTAGTCTGCAGGTGGGTTCTCGATCTCTGTAAGCGCAGCGCCCACCTCGATCTTGATCTTCTCAGCAGAACGCTCCCCGATCAGCAGGTTGTGCTGGCGGCGCATGTAATCCAGGATGTCTTTCGTGAAAACGTCGCCGGCAATACGGATAGACTGGTCGCATACGATACCAGAAAGGGCGATCACGGCAATCTCTGTAGTACCACCCCCGATGTCCACGATCATAGAGCCGATAGGCTGCTCCACGTCGATACCGATACCGATAGCGGCTGCCATTGGCTCCTGTATCATCCATACTTCCTTGGCGCCGGCATGCTGCGCAGAGTCACGTACGGCACGTTTCTCAACTTCTGTGATGCCCGACGGAATACAGATCACCATGCGGTGCGATGGCTGGAACAAGCGACGGCCCGTGTCGATCATCTTGATCATGCCACGGATCATCTCCTCGGCTGCGTGGAAGTCGGCGATTACACCGTCTTTCAGCGGACGAATGGTTTTGATGTTCTCGTGGGTTTTCTCGTGCATCTGCATCGCGTTGCGGCCAATGGCTAGTACTCTGCCAGAGGTGCGGTCAACGGCGATGATCGATGGCTCGTCTACTACAATTTTATCGTTGTGGATGATCAGGGTATTGGCTGTACCCAAATCGATCGCTATATCACTCGTTAGAAAATTGAAAAGTCCCATTCTATCTATGTGCGGGCGTGCGGTTGCCCTTGTTATATTTCAAATATACTATAAAAATTGAGTATAAACTCGCCGCAAAATTAGTGATTTTCAACAGAATTAATAATAAAGTACTGGTGATACGGCTGTAATTTATACTTATAAGGTGTAAAAATGTATCTGAAGCTGACATTCAGGCTTATAACGGTACATATAGTATAAAATTGAGCAACGTTGGTTAACTCAAGTTGCGAGATACAACAACAGCTTGATTTCTGAGATGTGCAACCCACCCCTAACCCCGCCGAGGCTACTATTAAGACACAAATTTACATTCGCTGTTATTCCTGCCGCGAGTTTTCAACTCGTGGCTTATTATATGGCAAGCTTTCAGCTTGCGTAGGTATGCAAAAGTATAAAAAGCGACTCACGCAAGCTGAAAGCTTGCCCACATGGACAACCACGAGTTGAAAACTCGCGGTAGATAGAGAATTTTATACTTGTGTCCTAAGCGTAGCCCCTCCGAGAAGTAGGGCCGTTTCATTCTAAATATTTGCACCTTGGCTTTTAATATAGCTAGGTATCAATTCTCCCCTTGAGGACAAGTGAAAACGTGAGTTTGAAACTTGCGACCATAGGTCACAGAGGGCTGTTAGCTTTTTACGAAAGGGCCTTCCAACTGGCTTTACACCCCTGCGGTCCCCTCAAGGGGACAATTATTCTTAGAATGAAACGACCCTACTCCGAGAAGGGGATTCTCACAAAAGTGTAACTAAATTCCCCTCCTCGGAGGGGTTAGGGGTGGGTGGATACAGTTTAAGAATAAGCGTCACGCAGCTTGAGTTAATTAAGTATAAACCCTGAATTCTTTTATCTGGAGTAACAGGAGGTTTTAGAACTTAGCTCTCTGGAAACAAACGGGGTGGTAAGAGCATAAATTTGGGTGCTGCACCTGCAAAAAAAGCCCCCTCCGTCAGAAACGGAGAGGGCTTCGGGATTTATGTTTAGGGTGAGAATTAGTGTTTGAAGTGACGCACGCCTGTCATGACCATGGCCATGTTGTGTGCATCGCAGTAATCAATAGAGTCCTGGTCTTTGATAGAACCACCCGGCTGTACCACGGCTTTAATACCAGCTTTATCGGCAATCTCCACGCAGTCCGGGAAGGGGAAGAATGCATCAGAAGCCATAACAGTCTGGCTTACATCAAAGCCAAAGCTCTTTGCCTTATCAATAGCCTGACGCAGGGCATCCACACGTGAGGTCTGGCCTACACCGCTGGAGAACATCATTTTATCCGTAGCCAGCACAATGGTGTTTGATTTGGTGTGCTTGCAAACTTTAGCGGCGAATACCAGGGCTTTCTTCTCTTCAGCAGACGGCTCGCGTTTGGTTGCAGTTTTAAAGTCAGCTTCTGTTTCAGTAGCCAGGTCTTTGTCCTGCTCAATCACACCGTTAAGCAAGGTCTTGAACAGCTTCTTCGGCAACTCCACATTATTCTGCTTCAGCAGGATGCGGTTTTTCTTTGTCTTCAGAAGTTCCAGTGCATCGTCATCGAAACTAGGCGCGATTAATACCTCAAAGAAAAGCTTGTTCAATTCCTCGGCAGCGGCCATGTCTATACTTCTGTTGGCGATGATCACACCTCCAAAAGCAGAAACCGGGTCAGAAGAAAGGGCATTCAGATAGGCGTCTTTTACAGTGTCGCCGGTGGCGCAACCGCAGGCGTTGGT
Organism: Pontibacter sp. GD7; assembly: GCF_058216375.1. Lineage (NCBI taxonomy): Bacteria > Pseudomonadati > Bacteroidota > Cytophagia > Cytophagales > Hymenobacteraceae > Pontibacter > Pontibacter sp. GD7. The sequence goes on from NZ_JBYZMP010000001.1 coordinate 707,512, forward strand.
ATGCTTCAGTATAGCTACAACCGGCTCTTCAAACTCAGCGGCAAGGGCAACTGCTGCGTCTACGTCTACCAGGTTGTTGTAAGAAAGCTGCTTGCCATTCAGTTGCTCAAAAAGCTCATCCAGTTTACCGTAGAAAGTGCCTTTCTGGTGTGGGTTTTCGCCGTAACGTAGTGGCGTTGCCTCCCGTACGCTTTGCTTAAATGGCTGTTCTTCGTTGCCAGCGTTCAGGTAGTTGAAAATGTGCGTGTCGTAGTGCGACGATACATCGAATGCCTTGGCAGCAAAACGCTTGCGGTCTTCCAGTTCAGTGGCTCCGTTCTTCTCTTTCAACAGTTCCACCACGTCATCGTACTGCTCACGCGACGATACGATCAGCACATCCTTGAAATTCTTGGCAGCAGCACGGATAAGCGAAATGCCGCCGATGTCGATCTTCTCGATAATATCAGCTTCGGATGCGCCGGATGCTACGGTTTCCTCAAATGGGTATAGGTCTACCACTACCAGATCGATAGCTGGTATCTCAAACTTTTCGCGCTCAGCCAGATCGCTGTCGTTGTCGCGGCGGTGCAAAATGCCACCAAACACCTTTGGGTGTAGCGTTTTTACACGACCACCGAAAATAGACGGGTAGTCAGTCAGGTCTTCTACGGCTACTACCTCAGCACCTTGCTCCTCCAGGAAAGCCTGCGTGCCGCCTGTAGAGTAAATGGTAACGTTGTGCTGTTTCAGGAGCTCCACGAGTGGCTCCAGGCGGTCTTTGTAGTAAACCGAAATAAGCGCCGATTTTATTTGAACTGGTTGCATGGGTTAATGTGCTATTGGGTTAATTTTTTAATGTGCTAATGCTTGTCAGGGGTTTGGGTTAATAACTTCTCCACTACTTCGGGCAGGTATTTGTGCTCCAGCTGCAGTACGCGCGTAGCCAACTCTTCGGGGGTGTCTTCGGGCAGTACCGGGCAGTATTCCTGAAGTATAAACTCGCCTCTGTCGTACTCCTCGTTCACGCGGTGAATGGTAATGCCTGACTGCGCCTCACCAGCCTGCACCACGGCAGTATGCACGTTAAGGCCGTGCATGCCTTTGCCGCCATACTTTGGCAACAGGGCAGGGTGTATGTTGATGATCTTGTTCGGGAAAGCGTGCAGGAATTTTTCGGGTACCAGCCACAGGAAGCCAGCCAGTACGATCAGGTCGGGCTTAAATTGCTTTACCTGCTCCAGCACCTTGTCGGAGTTGTAGAACTCATCCCTGGAAAACAAAAGAGCCGGGACGTGGTAGGTCTCGGCTCTTTTAAGGGCATAGGCTTTCGGGTTGTTGGAGAACAAGGCAGCCACACGTATCTGATGGTGGTGCTCAAAATGTTCGAGCAGGCGCTGCGCATTGCTCCCCGATCCGGAAGCGAAAATGACTATATTCTTCTTATCTGCTTGTTCCAAAAGTATAATCTGGCTTTGAAGCTGCAAATATAAGGGGTTTGGTTGTAGTTGCCAGCAAGTATAAGTATAAATCTGTGGGTGTGGCGTTTGGTGGGTCCGATTCTAAGTAATGCCGAGCCTGCCGGCCAAAGCTGCTGTTTACCTAAACTCACCGTTGTTGCTGGTGCTTTTCACCAACAATGGAAAGGGGACTTATACTTGCTGGTAAGGGCCTGCACCAAAAGCAGCTAGTGTTGGTGTTGGGCAAAAAGCTCAAGTTGCGATTAACCCACTCTTGGCCCTCCGAGGTGGCTAATCTTGTAGGGAAAATCAATCAGCTGTTTTCATTCACTTGAATGCCGCCAGTTTGAGCGAAGCGTTAACTGGTGGTTAAGCATGAGGCCAGTTTGCAACTGGCGGAAGTGTAAGAACGATTATTCTGCCAGTTGCAAACTGGCCTCATGGCAAGTCACAAGTTGCGCTGACGCTAAACTTGCGACATGTTTAATTTTTCCCTACAAGATTAACTCCAAGGAGGGGAATTACATGCACGAGTAAAATTCCCCTCTTGGGAGGGGTTAGGGGTGGGTTTACATCTGCTTGGTTTCTAGAAGAACACAACCTAGGTTTTAACTAATCAGGCGCTCAGTTAAAACCTATTCCGATATTTTGATTGTTGGGTTAGCTTTTAATAAGTCTGAAATCATTTCATCATTGTTTTCCGGGGCAATGTATATTTCATCATACTTATTAAACTTGATGATCAGACCTTTTATAGCTAAAGCAGGCTTTAAGCCGCTCCACATGGTTTTTCCTTTCAGTACTTCTCTGATTTTTGATATCTCTATTTTACCTCTTAAAAATCCGGATCGATAGATCAAGTCATTATTCTCGATTTTATAATAGGTGTCAAAGTAGATCCAAAAGATTAAAATTAGTTGAATTGCTAAAGGCAAGAGGATGAATGGTTTTTCAATGAAAGTATTCTTGTTGAGTAAGAATATGGCTATCGGCAACAGAGCGTAGCCAACTAAAAAATAATTGATAAGCCCTTTCCTGTTTGCTTTATGAGTTTTCATTTGATTCGGGTATGAATGTAAGGCTAACGGCTGGTACATGTTGTCGGGGCGGATTTCGGAGCGTGTTCCTGTCCAAAGGACACGGAACGGCGAAACGAGGATCCGCAGTTGGCGTACCACCTAATCCCGTTCTGTAATATGTACTGTATTACAGGTAGTTATTTTCACAGATTTCAGTGTTTATAAAATCAAAATCTTCTGAAAAAACATAAGTGCCTGCAGTCCACGTTTTTAATCTGATCTTATAATATTTTTTATTATTTGTCATCCAAGTGTCTAGCAACAAGACAGATTCTTCTCTGAAATTTTGATTCGATGAAAATGAAAATTCATTTGAATTATTAAAAATTCCCTTGAAATAAATCATCTTAAATTTAGGTTTGAAATTAAAATCTGTATTCTCAATTACTTGTTGTTTTTTATAATATTCTTCGCCTGATATTTTACCACTTAACATGGCTTGAAGTAGTTTATTTGATTCTTCAGCTTTTCGGTCATCACGCTCATCCAAAAGATATAATGTGTCCTGCTTACAAATAAATACCCACTTCCTCATTTCTTGAATTACAATTGTTCCATTTTTTTGAGTGTATGCAGGATACCGCATTACATTAAATTCTTTGTCTTTAATACTTTTATTTAGTTTATCAATATTCTCAGCGATTCTATTTCCGCGCGAATATGTGATTATTGTATCACCAATTATCTTTCGATATGCCTGTTTCTCATTACAATTCACAAAGTGCTCAAACCCATCGAGACAAGTCGGAGAATTAAAATCAATATGATTCTGGGCAATCCATTTTTGGAGCGCTTTTTCTTGTTCACTTTGCGAAAAAGAAAGACAACTATAAAGTGTCAATATCAATATGATCGTTAGTCTTTTCATAATTACCTGTAACCGTAGTATAAACGGAAGCCCATTCCACTTACTCACCCAAATCCGGCGGCTAAACGGAGTAAACCCTTAATAAATATAGAAGTTTGGAAGCAATAAAAGTATAATCAGTCTCTAAGACTTCTTCGCCTTCAACAACCAGAAAACCTAGCTTGGCAGCTTTTCCCATGCAATTCTAAGCAGAAGAAAAGCCAAAAGGCCTGTAACCAAAGCAAAGTACCTCTCAAAGGAGGTTTGGGCCAGCAAGTTACCGAGCGTGTTTAATAAAAACAGCAGGCACAATAGACAGGTGGCCATGTGCGCTATGCCTGCCAGCTTTGGGGCATACAACTTCTGAGTTCTAACGGCTACCACAAGAAATATGAGTACCGAGATTACCAGCGAGGCACCCTCAAAGTATAACAATTGCTCTGATGTTTGCATTTGCCCACCCCACAAAAACGCCACAGGTGCATATTCGAAAACAAGTATGCCTACAATCACAGCAAAATGAAACAAGACAAGAAGGCTGAGCAGGTACAGGCATATTATGGCCGCCTGATTAAAGCTGATAACTTTTTTCATGCTCTAAGATACAAAGCTGTTTAGAGATTTGGTTAAAAAGTATAAACTCACCATAATGGTGTATTTAGCCAACAATCAACAGGCATTGGTTATGATACTTGCTGGTGAAACAAGTAGCAAGGACGGACAGGCGGTACAGATTTTAGATAAACCCGAAGAAGACTCGGCTTTTTATACTTTAAGGGAGCAGCTAAACGCTATTTTTTCAGTTGCAAGCCTAAGACTTCTTCGCCTTTAACGACCAGGTAAACTTGAACTCGGCCACTTTGTCTCCGGCCTCATCTGTGCCTATGCTGGTGGCAACTACTGTTACACCCTGACCGGTAGCCTTGGTGCGTTCTGCGGCATCGTGTATGGCCTGGCCATCGTGACAGGTAAAGGCAATCTTACCCACAGCTTTTTTAGTAAAGTCGGCTTCCATGTGCGTTACCAACATCGATACGGCAGGGTTGGACTTGTACACGTGCATCATGCACAGCACACCCGTAGACAGCTCAGCGGCCATACTTAATGCGGCAAAGTATATAGAGCGGAAAGGGTTTTTGTTCAGGTACTTATAGGGTATGGTAACTGTGGCATTATCAGAATTAAGCGAGGTTATCTTTAACCCTGCCAGGTAAGCCATGGGTAATTTTGATAGCAGAAACAACCTGAATTTGCTGGGGGAGCTTACAAGGTTCAGGAATGTAGTTGCAGAGGGGGTGAGTTGTGCCATAGTGTACGCATAGTATGGGTTGCTGCCTTATACTTTAGCAGAAACCTATTGGTTAACTTCACCGATAATATACTTAATTTTATTTAAGTAGTAACCTCTGGCGCCACACTTTGGGTATTACAATTTCTGCAAATCCCCTGCACCGAAAACTGCACATCACTTGCCAGGTAGCCCTCTGGCAGCGTGATAGGGCCAAGCCGTACTTCATCCAGGCAATAGGTCTGTCCGCATTTGCAGCAGCTAAAATGGATGTGGTCGTGCTGGTGCTGCAGGTTGCTGCACTCCTTGTCGCGGCAAAGCGCATACTTCATAATGCCGTTCAGGTCGGTTACGCTGTGTACCAGCCCCTGCTCTTTAAAAGAATAAAGTGTGCGGTAGAGCGTTACCCTGTCATAGTCGCTTCCGAGTTGCTTTTCCAGGTCGGCGTGCGCCAGGGCATAGTTGTGCTGCATAAGCAGTTCCAACACGCTTACTCTGCAGCTTGTTTTGCGCAGGCCATACTTTAGCAGTAAATCCTGTGCTTTTCTCCTTAATTCTTTCTGTTGTTGCATCATATAACCTTCAAATATAGTTTATCTGCTGTTATATGCGCTATTCCTGTGGTGTATTTTTTTACACGGTGCTCCAATTTTATCAGCCTTAAAAATTATATATAAAAAAATATATGTTGATAATTAGATGTTTAGTCTCTGTTCGTGAAAATTACCACATCCTTTTTCGCTAAACACAGTATTGTACCTAATGTACAGTTACGGACAGAGAGCCGTGTATGCCTTACCTTTTGTACTTATTAAATCATTAATAACTGAAATTTTAGTCCAATGAAAACACCTTTACGTTTATGCCTTGTATTGGTACTGATGGCCCTGGCGCAGAGTTACGCATTTGCGCAAACCATCACTACATCGCTAAGTAGCCTGACAAATGTGAAAACAGGTATCACCCAGGAGTTTAGCGTAACAACCAGCGGCCCAACGGCACAGTCTGTGGTCGGTAAACTAGACTTCGACCCGTATCAGGCCAACGATATCATTCTGCAGTACCAGGCACCCGGTGCCACAGAGTTTACAACCCTTACCCTGGATGCCAATGGTATTGCTACGTTCGGGCCTTTTGCACTTACCCAAACCGATGCGGTGCATAACTTCAAGATCCTGTTCAACAGAGCTGACAACTATAGCTACTCGCTCAGAATGTTTGAGGCGGCTAACCCAACCAACCCTGTTGGCGCAGCTGCAACGGGCAGTGTGGCAGTAACAACCCTACAAGAGCCAACCATCGACGGCACACTGGATAATTACCCAACCCTGGAAACCAACAATAACATCGAGTGGCAAATTTTTGTGGAAGCCAATGACCGTGCCGGCGACAAGGCCAATATTGAGATTGCCTTGGCAACTCCTGCACAGCGCAACAACTTTGTTTTGGAGTATGACGTGAACAGAGCCATCATGAACCCGAGCCAGCCGGTTAATTTCCAGCCGCTTACTTTTAATGAAGATGGCATTGCCCGGATCGGTCCGGCGGAAGGTGAAACGCTGACAGCCATAGCAGGTTCATCGGATATCAACCAGATCATGCGCATCCGGTTCACACAGCCAGGCACATACGCTTACTCCATCCGGTTAAGAAGAGACGATGGTAACATTATTGCCTTTGTAAACGAAACCGTGACCGTTACAGGCCTGGCCGGAATGGATGATATGATCGGTAGCACCCGCATCAGTGTTTATCCAACGCTGGTAAGCGATGCGGTAAGAGTAGACCTGGGGGATGTGCGTAATGCCAGCATTATAGTAACAGACTTGCTTGGCCGTACGGTAATGCAACTCAAAAACAAAACCGGAGTTGTAGACCTGAATACCAACGGTCTTGCAAAAGGCACATACCTCGTTAAAATCACTAAAGGCAACGATGTGGCAGGCGCACGCTTCGTTGTAAGGTAACCATACTTCTAAAAGGCAAAAAAGCCCATGGTAAACGCCGTGGGCTTTTTGTATTTTAATAGGGGTAGGTAAAATAATGCTTTATAATGTGCTAAATGCCGGTGCAGAGCTATTAATAGTTTAAATTGAATGTTTTAACGTTGAAATAGTTTGCATTAAAAGATATATATATTATTTTTACTTTATAATACAAAATACAGCCTATGAAACAAGCATAACCCTTCTCCGGGCCACTATGTATGGCCTGCCACGCATCACGCGATTAATCCTCTTATATTTTAACATAACTAACTTTTTTGATGAAAACACATTTACGCTTTCTTATGATTGCCGTATTGGCCATGATCGGGGCCATAGGCAATGCCTGGGCTCAAACAGACCCAACACCCTCAACAATAACCACAGATATTCCGGCTTCGGCTAAAGCGCATACTGTGGTGCCGTACTCAGTGAACATCACGAAAAACGACGCAACCGCAACGGATGTAAAGCTTGTTTTTAAGTTAACAGGCGATAACGTTGCCACGCAGGCGACACAGCTTGAGCTAAAAGACAGCGATGCAACTGCCATTGCAGTTGGCGCAAACGGCGAAGCAGTACTAGGTACCTATGCATTTGATGCGACACTCAGTAAGGCGTTTACAGCCAAGTTCAATGCCATTGGTACTTTTGCCTATACTTTGGAGCTACGTAATACTGCTGATGAGGCAGTACTTGCCAGTGTTAGCAAAACCACAGAGGTAGAGTTCATGGAGCCAACCGTTAACACAACCCTTGACATTGTAAGCGAGGGTGTTAACAAGATCAGAACCAAGGAGGATGTGCTATTCAGGCTGTATGCTGACCCGAATGACAGGACAGGTGACATGGTGAATATCAAACTTACCTTAGCAGATCCTTCTCAATACAATAAGTTTAGCTTAAAGTATAACACAACCGGCAATGAGTTTGAGACGCTCACTGTTGGCGATAACGGTGTGCTTTTATTTGGTCCTGAAGGCGGCTTTGAGTTTAGTACTGCTTTTGACCAATTAATGAAGATCAATTTTAATGCTACCGGCAGCTATACTTACAAAGTAGAGATTGTGAGAATTGACGGAAATATACTGGCCGATGTTACTGAGACCGTTAATGTGCTGGAAGGCGCAACTGTTGCCACCACGCTGGGTGGTACAACTGTAGTAAAAGGTAAGACAGTAGACTTTGACCTGAACGTTGATGCAGGTTCCTGGCCAAACACAACCAAGGTGTTTCCAAAAGTTATACTTGCTAACCCTGCGCAGGCAGCCAACATACAGCTGTTCTACGAGGCTGCTCCCGGTGATTACCAGCCCCTTGCCTTTAACACAGAAGGCGTGGCAACTTACGGAGACCCTGTAGAGGGCATAAACCTGGCAGATGGTACCCTTAAACTAAGAGCAGTGGCCAGCGAGACAGGGACTTATACTTACAGAGTAGAACTGATCAAAAAAGTAGACTTGCAGGTAGCCACTATGACACAGGAAACGGTTACCGTTAAGTTTGACAATGCTACCATTGCTTCTAACCTGAACAATAAGGCTGGTGTTAAAACGAGTGTAGCCCAGAATGTTGCGGTAACAGCTGTTGCCAACGACAATGCCGGCGATATGGTGCTTGCAAAACTTACAATGGGAGATGCTGCACAAAAAGAGCACATGACCGTTGAACTGCAAACAGGCGAAAACACCTACGAGCAGCTTGCAATTGATGCGAACGGTGTGGCGTATGTTGGCCCAACTGGTGGTTACCCGCTTGCAGATGGCGTAATGCCGCTTAGGGTTACTTTTGCTGAAGCCGGCACTTATACTTACACTGTAGCACTGGTAACTCCTGGTACAACCGAAACAGTGGTGGCTTCATCGAGTGAGAGTGTGGTGGTAGATGCGTTCCAGAATGCAACACTTGCAACTACGCTTAATGCAAGAGCCAACGTTAAAACAACCAGAACAGAGGAGTTTGTATTATCAACTACCGTTGGCGATGTAAACCCTGCCACCATGGTGCTTGGCCGCCTGACCCTTACAGACGCTTCTCAAAGAGGCAACATTACTCTGGAGTATTTAGACACAGACAACACTTACAAGCCTATCGCCATTGGTACTGATGGTGTGGCAATGATCGGACCTGCTGGCGGTATGGCCCTGAGCGATATCAACGGCCTGAAGTTCAGAGCTACATTTAACGATGCAGCGGCATATGGCTACAAGGTGGAACTGGTAAATGCATCTAACAACGCTATACTTGCTACCTCTAACGAGAATGTAACGGTTGCTGCTTTCGTGAATGCTGCTGTAGCAACTACATTGGACCAGAGATCAGTTGAAAAAGATGCTGCTACAACATTTACAGTTACGGCAACTGCCAATGACGTAAACCCTGCCACCATGGTGCGTGGCCGCCTTACACTGGCCGATCCTTCAAAGGCTGCCAATATCACCCTGGAGTATCTGGACACTGACGCCACTTATAAGCCAATAACATTTACAAATGGTGTTGCGCTAATTGGCCCTGCAGAAGGAATGGCGATGAGCGATGTAAACGCTTTAGGCTTTAGAGTTGCCTTTAATGCTGCCGGTACTTATGCCTATACTTTAGCTCTGGTGAATGTAGATGGCGGTGCGGTAGTGGCCACAGCTTCTGAGAGCGTAGAGGCGCTAACTGCTACTGGCATCAAGAAAGGTTTCGAAAAAGGTGGTTACGCAGTTTACCCTACGTTAACAACCGGAGCCGTTAAAGTTGACCTAGTGAAGGCAAGAAATGCCAGCATTCAGGTTGTTGATATGATGGGACGTGCCGTTGTAACTAAAAACAATGTGAATGGCATTGTGGAGTTAGACCTGAGCAAAGTTGCAAAGGGAACATACATCGTAAGAATTCAGGATGGCAGCAATGTAAACACACAGCGTGTGATCGTTCGCTAAGCCTCTGAAAAGCTTATCCACTTATCCACTGAAACATGAATCATCCCGAACTTTTTAACCTAGAGTAATAGCTAAGTTCGTCGAAGAGGTTGGCCAGTGCCAATCGGATGCGGTAAAGCGGCGTGGGAGTGTTCCTGCACCGCTTTCCTGTT